>NZ_JASHGL010000001.1:0-634268 GCF_047460355.1 Streptococcus timonensis
GACCGCCAAGAACGTCCAACCTCAGACCTCTTGTTAGGTGAACGTCGTCTAGTTCAAGCAGGTCAAGCAGGCCAGGTTCGTCGCTTCTTCGAAGTTGATGGTAAGGGTAACCGCATGCCTCTTCAAACAGAAGTAGTTAAGGAATCTGTGAATGAGATTGTTGAGGTTGGTACTAAGGTAGAAAGCCGTGTAGAGCCACTAGAAGGACCAAAAGTCTTGGAAGTTAAGGAACCAAGCCTGATAATTGAAGAAGAAACTATTGCCTTTGGACGCGAAGAACGTAAGAATCCGGACCTCTTAGCAGGAGAGCGTCACCTTGTTCAAGAGGGAGTAGCAGGACTCCGCAGAAATCTAGTTGAAGTGGATTCTGAAGGTAAACGTAGCCTTAAGGGAACAGAGGTTCTCAAGGAAGTCGTAACTGAGATTGTTGAAGTCGGTACAAAAGTAGTTCCAGTTGCACCAGAGAAACCAGAGTTACCTAATAAGGTAGTTCCAGTTGAAACTGAAAAACCAGAAGTACCTTATCAAGTGGTTCAACCAAACAAACAGGGACAAGCAAAAGCTGAGCCTAAACTTGAACAAGCAAGCAAACAAGAGTTGCCTAATACAGGTACAGTAGTAGATGAGAATCTAGTAGCTCTTGGACTAGCTGGAGTTTTAAGTGGTTTTGGCTTGCTAGCTCAAAAGAAAAAAGAAGAGTAAGTAGTCTCGTCTAACTTAATTTGAGAATAGTCAAAAAGAAAGCTTTGATTCTATTTAGAATCAAAGCTTTCTTTGTCTGGAACTTTGGGAAAATATTGGAGGGAAAAATTCTACCTAAATCAAAGATTAAGGATAAGTAGTAGTAAAATTTTTATTTGATAAACTACTGAATCTACGAAAGAAAGTATAAGGTTTTGCTATCACTTTTAATGAATTTGTGATATAATTAACACATAAAAAAATTAAGGAGTCTTTCCAAATGGCAAAATTGACTGTTAAAGACGTTGAATTGAAAGGGAAAAAAGTTCTCGTTCGTGTTGACTTCAACGTTCCTGTAAAAGATGGCGTGATTACTAACGACAACCGTATCACTGCTGCTCTTCCAACTATCAAGTATATCCTTGAGCAAGGTGGACGTGCAATCCTCTTCTCTCACCTTGGACGTGTAAAAGAAGAAGCGGACAAAGCTGGTAAATCACTTGCTCCTGTAGCTGCTGACTTGGCTGCTAAATTGGGTCAAGAAATTACGTTCCTTCCAGGTGTAACTCGTGGTGCTGAATTGGAAGCTGCAATTAACGCTCTTGAAGATGGACAAGTTCTTTTGGTTGAAAACACTCGTTTTGAAGATGTTGACGGTAAGAAAGAATCTAAAAACGATCCTGAACTTGGTAAATACTGGGCATCACTTGGAGATGGTATCTTCGTAAACGATGCATTCGGTACAGCTCACCGTGCACACGCATCTAACGTTGGTATCTCAGCAAACGTTGAAAAAGCTGTTGCTGGCTTCCTTCTTGAAAACGAAATTGCCTACATCCAAGAAGCAGTTGAAGCTCCAGAACGTCCATTCGTGGCTATCCTTGGTGGTTCAAAAGTTTCAGACAAGATCGGTGTTATCGAAAACTTGCTTGAAAAAGCTGATAAAGTCCTTATCGGTGGTGGGATGACTTACACATTCTACAAAGCGCAAGGGATCGAAATCGGTAACTCACTTGTAGAAGAAGACAAATTGGATGTGGCTAAAGCTCTTCTTGAAAAAGCAAACGGCAAATTGATCTTGCCAGTTGACTCAAAAGAAGCAAACGCATTTGCTGACTACACTGAAGTGAAAGACACTGAAGGTGAAGCAGTAGACCCAGGATTCCTTGGTTTGGATATCGGTCCAAAATCTATCGCTAAATTTGATGAAGCATTGACTGGTGCGAAAACCGTTGTATGGAACGGACCTATGGGAGTATTTGAAAACCCTGACTTCCAAGCTGGTACAATCGGTGTAATGGACGCTATCGTGAAACAACCAGGCGTTAAATCAATCATCGGTGGTGGTGACTCAGCTGCCGCAGCAATCAACCTTGGACGTGCAGACAAGTTCTCATGGATTAGTACGGGCGGAGGCGCTTCAATGGAGCTTCTCGAAGGTAAAGTTCTTCCAGGACTTGCAGCCTTGACTGAAAAATAAGAATATAGAAAAAGAGGCTGGTACAAAAGTTCTAGCCTCTCAATTGTCTTTGGTTTGTCGAGAAGGACGCAGTGGTTGAGTGGGCTCTACTACGCTGATTTCATCAGCTTTTACAACCCTACTCAACTGTGCGGAGGTGGGACGACGAAATCGAATTCTAACGAATTACCGATTTCTGTCCCACTCTTTTTTTGCGTTCTTTTAAAGTATGGGAGTACCGAGGGATAATTGGACAGAATCCAAAAAAAACAGTAAAATAGAGAAATACCAATCTAAATGAAATTTGAGTGATAATCGTGGAAAAAAGAGACAATCTTACAAAGACAGCTATTTGTGGTATTATCAATGTCACCCCAGATTCTTTTTCTGATGGGGGCCAGTTTTTTGCTGTTGAGGAAGCTTTGAAGCAGGCTAGAAAATTGATAGCTGAAGGAGCCACTATCTTAGATATCGGTGGAGAGTCTACTCGACCTGGAAGTAGCTATGTTGAGATTGAAGAGGAAATCCAACGTGTTGTTCCAGTCATTAAGGCTATTCGTCAAGAAAGTGATGTTCGGATTTCGGTAGACACTTGGAAAAGTCAAGTTGCAGAAGCAGCTCTAAAGGCTGGGGCCCATATAGTCAATGACATTACAGGTCTTATGGGGGATGAGAAGATGGCGGAAGTGGTTGCCAAAGCTGGAGCTCAGGTAGTCATCATGTTTAATCCAGTAATGGCACGCCCTCAGCACCCTAGTTCACTTATCTTCCCTCATTTTGGCTTTGGAGAGCCTTTTACACAGGAATACCTAGATGAGTTTGAGAAACTACCAGTAGAAGAATTGATGACAGCTTTCTTTGACCGTGCTCTAGTAAGAGCGGAAAAAGCAGGAATTTCGAAAGAAAAGATCATGCTAGATCCTGGGATTGGCTTTGGCTTGACCAAAAAGGAAAATCTCATACTTCTACGTGACCTTGATAAATTACACGAGATGGGCTATCCTATCTTTTTAGGAGTCTCTCGCAAGCGCTTTGTCATCAATATTCTGGAAGAAAATGGTTTTGAAGTAAACCCAGAAACTGAAGCTGGTTTCCGCAATCGTGATACGGCTTCAGCTCATGTGACCAGTATCGCCGCTAGACAGGGTGTAGAAGTTGTGCGTGTACACGATGTAGCCAGCCACAAGATGGCAGTTGAAATCGCATCAGCCATCCGTCTGGCAGATGATGCGGAAAATTTAAACTTGAAACAGTATAAATAAGATGAATAAAAACGAAACGAATCAGTGGATAGCTAACTATCGGACAGACCAACCGCATTTTGGTTTGGAGAGAATGGTGAAGCTATTAGCCCTACGTGGCAATCCTCATCTTAAGCTCAAGGTTATCCATATCGGAGGCACCAATGGTAAGGGTTCTACTATAGCTTTCTTGAAAAACCTGTTAGAAAAGATGAGTCTTAGAGTTGGTGTCTTTAGCTCACCCTATCTGATTCATTATACGGATCAGATTAGTATCAACGAGCAGTCCATCCCTGAAGCAAGATTGGAAGCACTGATAGCAGACTATCGTAGTTTGCTTGAGGATGAAGATAGAGCGAGTCTAGAGGGGACAACAGAGTTTGAGATTATCACTGCCATAGCTTATGACTATTTTGCTTCTGAGCAAGTCGACGTGGCTATCATGGAAGTTGGTATGGGTGGACTCCTGGACAGCACCAATGTTTGTCAGCCAATCTTGACTGGAATTACAACTATTGGACTAGATCATGTAGCCTTATTAGGTCATAGCTTGGAAGCCATAGCAGAGCAGAAGGCTGGGATTATCAAACAAGAAGTTCCTCTAGTGACTGGGAACATTGTCCCGGAAGCTTTGGCTGTGATTGACCGCATGGCTGATGAAAAGAAAGCTCCAAGACTAGCTTATGAGAAGGATTATCAAATCTACCACCTTGCGAGTGTGGCGACGGGTGAAGTTTTTACTTATAGCAGTTCTGTTAGACAGGGGCAATTTCAAACAAGCCTCATCGGTTTGCACCAGGCAGAAAATGCAGGAATGGCGATAGCCTTGTTAGACTCCTATTGTCAGGAGACTGGGAGAGAATTACCTGAAAATAATGTGCTAGTCCAAGCCATAGAGGCAACACGCTGGCCAGGGAGATTGGAAGTTGTTTGTAGAGAACCCTTAATGATTTTGGATGGGGCCCATAATCCCCATGCTATCAAGGCTTTGGTAGAAACTTTGCAAGAACGCTTTGAGGACTACCATAAGGAAATCCTTTTTACTTGCATTAAAACTAAGGCCTTAGATCAAATGCTAGATATGTTGGAAAACTTGCCAGATAGTGAGATTATCTTGACCCACTTTGAAGATAGTCGGGCGACTGATGAGAAAGTATTGCAGGAAGCAGCCGCTTCTCGAAACCTCAATTACAAAGCTTGGCAAGAATTTTTAGATCAAACATTAAATGTAGATGAAGAGAAAAAAACAGTTAGGATAGTCACGGGTTCCTTGTATTTCTTGAGCCAAGTGAGAGCCTATCTAATGGAGAGGAAAAACTAGAGAATGGATACACAAAAGATTGAGACAGCTGTAAAAATGATTATCGAAGCAGTCGGTGAAGATATGAACCGCGAAGGCTTGCAGGAAACCCCTGCTCGTGTAGCTCGCATGTACCAGGAGATTTTTTCAGGACTTGGTCAAACTGCAGAGGAGCACCTATCAAAATCCTTTGAAATTATCGATGACAATATGGTGGTAGAAAAGGATATCTTTTTCCATACCATGTGTGAGCACCATTTCTTGCCTTTTTATGGGAAAGCACACATTGCCTACGTACCAGATGGACGTGTTGCAGGTTTATCTAAACTTGCCCGTACGGTTGAAGTTTATGCTAAAAAGCCACAGATTCAAGAACGCTTGAATATTGAAATTGCAGATGCCTTGATGGAATATCTAGGCGCTAAGGGAGCTTTTGTTGTTATTGAAGCAGAGCATATGTGTATGAGCATGCGTGGTGTTCGAAAACCAGGAACTGCAACTTTGACAACAGTAGCTCGTGGTGTATTTGAGACTGATAAGGACCTTCGAGATCAAGCCTATCGTCTCATGGGACTGTAAACATCTGCTTAAAACCTATTTCCTAGAAAGGATTGCTTATGGATCAGCTAAAGATTAAAGACTTGGAAATTTTTGCCTACCATGGCCTATTTCCTAGTGAAAAAGAGTTAGGTCAAAAGTTTGTCATTTCTGCAACCCTATCCTACGATATGACCAAGGCTGCAACAGAGTTGGATTTGGAGTCTTCTATCCACTACGGAGAACTATGCCAAGAATGGACAGCTTGGTTTCAAGAAGAGTCAGAGGACTTGATTGAGACGGCAGCCTATAAATTAGTAGAACGTACCTTTAAGGTTTATCCAATTGTTCAGGAAATTAAACTTGAGCTGAAAAAACCTTGGGCGCCTGTCCATTTACCGCTGGATACCTGCTCTGTAACGATTAATCGTCGCAAGAGGAGAGCCTTTGTCGCCTTGGGTAGTAATCTGGGGGACAAGACTGGCAATCTTAAGCGAGCTCTTGAAAAAATGCGGGTTCGTGGCATTCATATTCTCAAAGAATCCAGTGTTTTGACAACTGAGCCTTGGGGGGGCGTGGAACAAGATAGTTTTGTCAATCAAGTGATTGAAGTAGAAACTTGGCTTCCAGTCCCAGTCTTGTTAGAGACCTTGTTAAGCATTGAATCAGAGATGGGTCGGGTCCGAGAAGTTCATTGGGGACCTCGTTTGATTGATCTGGATTTGCTTTTTGTAGAGAACCAAGTTATCTATACAGACAAGCTCATCTTGCCTCATCCTTATATAGCAGAGCGCCTCTTTGTTCTTGAGTCTCTGCAAGAAATCGCACCTCATTTTATCCACCCTGTACTGAAGCAACCCATTCGTTATTTGTATCAAGCATTGAAGCAATAAAAAAACTCTAGCTTCCTGCATATATGGCAGAGAGCTAGAGTTTTTAATATAGGTCGTTTTCTTCTGGTAGGAGAATGGTCTCCTTGCCGTCCATATCCAGTACAATGACCCTTGGTGGATAGAGTGGCTCGTAAGGGTGACTAAAGTCGAAGTCAATCATGGTGGGCAGGTGTTTGCTTGAAAAACGGAAGGTGATGGCCCCCTTGTTGTTGAGTAACTGAAAGTCCAACTCTTCTTCCAATTCAAACACATGTTTAAGGAAATGATCGATGATGAACCAAATAGAATCGATGATATCATCTGGTAGATTGGTTACGATACCAAAACTAGCTGATCGTCTATGAGAATCTGTAAAAGCCATCTATGTCTCCTATCTGGTTTTTTATTATGATACTGTAAAATATTGGAAAAATCAAGAAAAGATTATTGTAAAATAATGATGGGAAGAATATTTTTTAATAAAACTTTATTAAATGCTTGAAAATGCTTACAACAAGTGATAGAATGAAAGTGGTATAAACATGAAAACAAAATTTTCAGTAGAGAGAGGAAACGGTATGAACACAGATGATACAGTAACAATTTATGATGTTGCCCGTGAAGCGGGAGTGTCGATGGCAACTGTCAGCCGTGTTGTGAATGGGAATAAAAACGTTAAAGAAAATACTCGTAAGAAAGTATTAGAGGTTATTGATCGTTTAGATTATCGTCCTAACGCGGTAGCCCGTGGCTTGGCAAGTAAGAAGACAACAACAGTTGGGGTTGTTATCCCAGATATTACAAATACTTATTTTGCAACTCTAGCAAAAGGAATTGATGATATTGCTGAAATGTATAAATACAATATCGTCCTTGCTAATAGTGATGAAGACGATGAAAAAGAAGTATCAGTAGTTAATACACTCTTTTCCAAACAGGTTGATGGTGTTATCTTCATGGGTTATCACCTAACTGAAAAGATTCGTTCAGAATTTTCACGTTCAAGAACACCAGTTGTTCTAGCTGGAACAGTGGATGTAGAACATCAGTTGCCAAGTGTTAACATTGACTATAAAAATGCAACTGCAGATGCTGTTCGTCATCTTTTAAAACGCAACAAGAAAATTGCCTTTATCAGTGGTCCTTTAGTGGATGATATCAATGGAAAAGTTCGTCTTGTTGGTTACAAGGACGCTTTGAAAGAAGCTGGGGTTAACTACAGCGAAGGTCTTGTCTTTGAGTCTAAATACCGTTATGATGATGGTTATGCCTTGGCAGAACGTTTAATTTCTTCAAAAGCAACAGCAGCTATTGTTACAGGAGATGAATTGGCAGCAGGTGTCTTGAATGGTTTGGCAGATAAAGGTGTCTCAGTTCCTGAAGACTTTGAAATCATTACCAGTGACGATTCTCAAATTGCTCGCTACACACGACCAAATCTTACAACGATTGCTCAACCCTTGTATGATATTGGAGCAATTAGTATGCGTATGTTGACGAAGATTATGCATAAGGAAGAGCTAGAAGAAAGAGAAGTTCTTCTTCAGCATGGACTGACAGAACGTTGTTCAACTCGCAAAAAATAAAAAATAAACTCAGGAAATACTTGGATTTCCTGAGTTTTTCTTATCCTTCCATATATGTTCGAAGATCATCTCCCTTGAGACCAGCATTGATGGCGATAAGGAGTTTGAGTCTGGCTTTTTGAGCATTCAATTCTTTAACGAAGAAGACTCCAGATTTACGGAGACAAACACCACCGCCTTCGTAAGCATAAACAGGTTCTGCAATACCATTAAAACAGCGAGAAACTAGAGCGATTGGTAGTCCTTCTTGGATTAGAGTCTGCAATTTTTGAGCAGTTTCTTGAGGAACATTTCCTGCTCCAAAGGCCTGGATAATAAGGCCGTCTAACTGGTTAACAGGAAGTAGGTCAAGTAGCTCATCGGTCATACCTGCATATACAGGAATGATTGGAACCAAGCCCTTGATGGAATGGAGATCAAAACGAACACGGGGTTCAGCAGTCTTGAAATAGAGGATTTCCTGCTTCATAATGAGACCAAGTGGTCCATGTGTTGGTGTTTGAAAAGTTCCGACATTGGTCGTATGGGTCTTGGTAACGTATTTAGCAGCATGAATCTCATCGTTCATAACAACCAATACTCCCTTATCAGCAGCCTTATCATTACTTGCTACTCGCAAGGCACTGAGATAGTTGTAGACACCATCACTACCAAGTTCATTAGAACTTCGCATAGCTCCAGTCAGCACGATAGGAATTTGTGGAATTTCCATAGTATCCAGGAAATAGGCTGTTTCTTCTAGAGTATCAGTACCGTGGGTGATGACGATACCATCGAAGTTGTTGGCTTCATCTTTGATTTTTTGATAAAGGGCTAGCATGTGCTTAGGCTTGATATGGGGACTAGGTAAATTTAGAAAATCCAAAGAATGGACTTGAATTCCTTCCAGAGGATTAGAGACATGATTCATAGGATTGTCAGAGCTAGTTCTAACCACACCAGAATCATCTGCTTGCATCGAAATAGTACCGCCAGTGTGTAAAACGAGGATTTTCTTAGTCATGATTCACTCACTTTTTCTGAAATATGGTATAATCATTGTATCATAAAAGAAAGGAATGAGATAGTCATGGAAGTCAAAGCTGTATTTTTTGATATAGATGGAACGCTAGTGAATGATAGTAAGAGTGTTTTGAAATCCACTAAGGAAGCCATTAAGATTGTAAAAGACCAAGGGGTCCTTGTTGGGGTAGCGACAGGGCGAGGGCCTTTTTTTGTTAAGGAATTGATGGAAGATTTAGATTTGGACTTTGCAGTTACCTATAATGGCCAATATATCTTTAACAAAGACCGTGTTCTTTTTGCCAGTCCTATCGATAAGGGAAGTCTTAGACAAATCATCTCTTATGCAAAGGCAAATCAAAAAGAAATCGCTATGGGAACTAGACAGGATGTCGTTGGTTCTCGAATCATGTCCTTTGGTCTCAGTCCTTTATCACAATTGGTCAGTCGTTTTGTACCTAAATTTTTGACTCGGACTATCAGTAACTCTTTCAACCGTTTGGTAAGTAAAGCCGTTCCTCAAAAAGAAAAGGATTTACTGAACTTAATCAACCAACCTATATATCAAGTTCTCATGTTGATGACACCTGAAGAATCTGAACAAGCAGCCACAACACTAAACCACCTCAAGTTCACTAGAAGTAATCCCTTTGCAGCGGATATCATCAACCAAGGGAATTCTAAGTTAGAAGGAATTCGCCGAGTCGGCAAGGAGTATGGTTTTGACCTCAACCAAGTCATGGCTTTTGGCGATTCAGATAACGACCTAGAGATGTTGGCTGGTGTTGGGATGTCTGTTGCCATGGGAAATGGTAGCAGTAGTGTTAAGGAAGTGGCTAAGCATATTACAACCAGCAATCAAGAGGGGGGCATCCATAAGGCTCTTGAATACTTTGGGGTACTATCTTCTGAAAAAGTATTTGTCAGTCGTGACTACCATTTTAATAAGGTTAAGACCTTCCATCACATGATGGATGAGAGAACCCAGGAAGAACCTAAGGCCTGGGATGTTAAGGGAGCAACACATCGAGCAGCCTTTAAATTAGAAGAGCTAGTAGAGTTTGTCCGCGCCTCTAGTAATTCAGAAGATGACTTCCAGCAAGCTATTGGTGATTTGCATCAAGCTTTGGATAAGGCTTCTGAGAAAGTTTTGCAAAAAATTCCAGCTGAGACGACAATAATAGGGCAAGTAGATGCCTTGATTGATACTCTGTATTTTACTTATGGTAGTTTTGTATTGATGGGAGTGGACCCAGAGCGTATTTTCGAAATTGTCCACCAAGCCAATATGGCCAAGATTTTCCCAGATGGTAAGGCCCAGTTTGATCCAGTGACTCACAAGATTCTCAAACCTGAAGATTGGGAGGAGAAACATGCCCCAGAACCAGCTATTAAAAAGGAAATTGAAAGACAAAAGAAGGCTTATGAACGCCATAAAGAAAGAGAAAACAAGAAATAAAAAAGGAGCGAAGTCGCTCCTTTTTTTGATGTTTATAAAGTTTTGTCCTTATCTCTAACTACGAGTAAGTCTACACTGGTATGGCGGAGAATATACTCAGAAGATGAGCCAACAAGTAGCCGCTCAAAGGCATTTAGGCCTGTTGCCCCAACTAAAATCAAATCAACTTTCTCTTGATCAGGAATTGTTTTAGCTAGGAGAGTCTTTGGATTTCCCATTTCGATAACAATGGTAATATCAGTAAGTCCAGCATCTTTAGCCCGTTTTTCATACTCAGCCATCAAGTCTTGAGCTTCAAGTTGTAATTCTTCATAAACTTGAGCGTCATAAGTTGAAATACTTTGAAGAGCACGAGTGTCGATAACATGAGCAATGGTTAATTTAGCTTGGTTTCGAAGCGCGGTATGGACTCCTTTGAGAAAGGCCAAATCTGCTTCTTTAGAACCATCAATAGCGACCATGATGTTTTCATATCTTTGTGTCATAGCAAAAACCCCCTTGTTATTTTCATCTTTATTGTAACCCTTTTCACTAAAAAAGTAAAGTAAAAAACAAATGGGAAAGACGTGTTTTTTGATTTTAAAAAGGGGTCTGGTATAATGAAATTAGAGAAAATCAAGAGGAAATATGATGACAAAAATTGCTGTGCTTTCAGATATTCATGGGAATACGACGGCTTTAAACGCTGTATTAGAAGATGCCCTAAGTTTGCAGGTAGACGAGTATTGGTTGCTAGGAGATATTCTCATGCCAGGTACGGGTCGAAAAAATATTTTAGAGACCTTGGCGGATTTACCGATTACTGCTCAGGTGCTGGGAAACTGGGAATATAGTCTCTGGAGGGCTTGCCATCGAAAATTAGACGAAACCAAGCCTAGTCTACGCTATTTATTGCGCCAGTGCCAGTATATCATGGAGGAGGTTAGCCAAGAGGAAATTGATGCCTTGCAAAACTATCCTTTGCAGATTCATCGTCAGTTTGGAGACTTGACCATTGGGCTCAGCCATCATTTGCCGGACAAAAACTGGGGTAGGGAGTTAATCCATCTAGGAAAGCAGGAAGATTTTGACCGTCTGGTAACTGATCCTGCCTGTGATATTGCTGTTTATGGCCATATCCATCAGCAATTACTTCGTTATGGAAGCGGTGGGCAACTCATTCTCAATCCAGGATCCATCGGCCAGCCCTTCTTTTTATCAAGCAATCTCCGCAGGGATTTACGGGCCCAGTACATGATTTTGGAGTTTGATGAAAAAGGTTTGAAGGATGTCGATTTTCGACGAGTAGACTATGATGTCCAGGCAGAACTGCAACTAGCTAAAGACTTAAATTTACCTTATTATCAAGTTTATTATGAAAGTTTGGTCAAGGGGATCCACCATACCCATAATCAAGATTTGCTACATGAAATAGCTCAAGAACAAGGGCATGATGCCGAGTTAGATGATTGGCTTAGTAGTAACGTTTGACATTACAACTAGATAGGTTATAATAGTTAAAACAAGTAGATTGCTAAGATCTAGTTGGTATAAGGAGAAGAAGATGCAAATTTCAAGTCGATTTACCATTGCGACTCATATGTTGATCATTATTGCCCTAAAAGGGAAGGAAAGCAAGGTGACTAGCGATTTTCTAGCTAGTAGTGTTGGAGTCAATCCTGTTATTATCCGTAAAACCTTATCCCAACTGAAAAAGGCAGAGTTAATCTCAGTCGCGCGTGGAACTGGTGGAGCAGAGATTATCAAAGACCTAGAGGACATCAGCTTATTAGATGTTTACCAAGCAGTTGAATGCCTTGGAAAGACAGGTCAACTCTTTAGTTTTCATGACAATCCCAATCCAGCCTGTCCAGTAGGAGCTAACATCCATGGGGTTTTAGATGAAAAGTTAAATAAAATTCAAGAAGCTATGGAAGAAGAATTAAGCAAAACTAGTCTGGCTCGAGTAGTGGCAGATGCAGAGAGTAGGATAGAAGGATAAGAGGACCTGAGTTCCTCTTTTTTTGTGGATAATTATGATAAGATAGAATTATTAAAGGAGGAAGAAATGTATCTCGTTATAGGAATTGTATTAGCATTTATACTGTCATTTTGGAAGGATAATAGAAGTTTGTGGAATCCAGTATTATTTTTATTATCTCTCATTTCAAGTTATATTTATCTAGCCTACCTTTTTTATAAAAATGGGTATGAGAATGTTCATTTAGCTTTTTATGTATTTGCCTTTGTTTTACTCCCCTTGTTGCTTTTTCTAAGTGGTATCTCTTTACTCTATAATGGTGTTATCCTGCTGAAGCGAGAGGGACGTTCAAAGGCCAATTATCTCTCCATGCTCCTTGGAATAGTCATTTTGGTATTTTTTGCCTTGATTTCATTTCGATTGGGGAGTCAAAATGAATTATTTTACACCAATCACTTTCTAAACATTTTATTTGTATTCATTTTCTACTCTTATTTTATTTTTGGCTTTGCCTTTGTGGGTTTCATGTTGTACTCTATCTTGTATCTCTTTATTCCCAAGAGGAAGCATTATGATTTTATTATCATTCATGGTGCAGGTTTATTAGGTGGAGAAAATGTAACACCTTTGCTAAAGAGGAGAATTGATAAGGCAGTAGAAGCTTACCACAAGTCTAAGAATCCTCATATCAAAATCATAGCCAGCGGTGGACAAGGGGCGGACGAAAAGATTTCTGAGGCCCAAGCGATTACAAACTATCTGCATACGGAGACAGATGTTCCCCATGATGCGATTATTCTGGAGGACCAATCAAGAACAACCTATGAGAATCTTCTTTATTCTAAGAAGCTTGGCGAGAAACTGGTAGCAAGCCCCCAATTTCTTTTTGTGACAAATGATTATCATGTTTTTCGTACCAGTACCTATGCGCGTAAGTTAAATATGAAGGGAGATGGCTTAGGATGTCGGACAGCTGGCTACTACATTCCATCAGCCTTTATCCGTGAATTTGTAGCTTTGTGTGTAAAATTAAAGTGGCTCTTTATATTCTTCTACGGATTATTATTCCTAGCTCTTCTTTTATCCTATAAGGGAATTCTGTGGTGAGGAATTGTTAAAAACCAAGGATTTTCTAATGAGATTGTCCATGGATTTAAGCTAGGGCTACCTAGATAGTAAAAAGCAAGAACTTTTTTTGTTCTTGCTTTTTATGTGTCCTTCTACCAAGTTGCTAGATTTATAGAAACCTTAGTTTTATTTTTCCTTTCTTGATTTGAGGAAACTACCAAGTCCAAGGAGGGCTAGGAGGCTGATACCTACCAATGCAAGGAAGGAAACTTTTTCTGTTCCAGTGTTTGGTAGAACTTTTTGTGCTGGTGAGTCAGTTCTAGGTTGAGTTGCGTCAGTTTTGTTAGCTAGAGTTTGAGCGTTAGTTGAGTCAGTTTTGCTAGCTAGAGTTTGATCGTTAGTTGAGTCAGCCTGGTTAGCTAGAGTTTGAACATTAGTTGCATCAGTTTTGTTAACTAGAGTTTGACTGTTAGTTTCAGGCTTGTCTGTATTTGTTTCAGGTGTGCTTGGTTGTACTTCTGGTTTTTCTTGGCTTGAAGGGAGTACTGGAGACTCTTTAGTGATGCGCAAAACAGTAGCTGTAAGGGCATTTAACTTCAAACCATTTTCTGTCCATTTAAGACCTTGAGGGTTGGCGATTCCAACTGTTCCAGCTTGGTTTTCATCTGCCAAGACTTGAGCATTTCTCAAGTGAACAAAGTCTGTTCCTAGAGTGAATTCACGTTCTTTATCATCAGCATTGACAAAGACTGCGTAGACATCGCCGTTTGGAGCTGTAATTTGGTAGCCGATAACTACATCTTCATTTTCAACCCCATTTTGTCCTGGGACAGTAATGAGGCGAACACGCTCCTTGATATCTTGAAGACTCTTGAGTCGGAAGGCATCTGTAGATTGACGAAGAGCAATCAAGCCTTTCATGTAGTCGCGACTTTTAACATTTTCAGGATATGCTTTTTTATCTGTTGCCTTGGTCCAGTCAAACTTGTTGACAGCATCGCTAGAGTCATAAGAGTCATGGATGAAGTATGGATAGTCAAATGGATTGCCGTCCTTATCACGCAACAAGTGAGATTTGTTTGGAACCTTATCCTCTGCTACTGGAGTCTTGTAGGCTGGGTCACGGAATTGTTTAGTACGTCCATATTCCTGACCAGAGTGGATAAATGGAGTTCCTTGAGCTGTCAAGACCATGAGGTTTCCAAGTCGCAAGCGACGATGGATTTCAGCATAGTTTTCGGCCTTGCTTGGGTCTTTTTTGATAGATTGGGCAATGATGTCAAATAGAGTCAAGTTGTCATGAGCAGCGATATATTGGATAACATCTCCTGGGTTGTCCGCTTCAAAGTTGGTTGGTTGAGCAATGAGATTTTTAAAGATGGTATTGATATCGCGTTTTCCACCTGTGATAAAGGCAGGTTGGCCTTCATTTGGATAACCTGACTTGAGGTTGTTGCGGATGTCGTCTGAAAATACAGCAACAGTATCAGTGTGTTTCATCCAATCCTGGTCAGCAGGTCTAGTAGGCGTATTTTCATCACCAGCATAGGTTCTCCAACCTTCACCTAACATGATAAGGTTTGGATTGAGGGCGCGTGCAGCCTTGTAAGCTTCTTCGACAGAAGCTGCATCATGATCTCCCATCATATCGAAACGGAAACCATCTACTTTATAGGTTTCAACTAGATACTTGATAGAGTCTACCATGACGCGTTTAGACATGTAGTGGGTTGTTCCTAGACGACCACCACCAAAGCTAGTACGTGGCGAACCATCAGCATCCATGAAGTGATAGTAGTTTGGCTCAATATCCTCAAAAATGTCAACATTGGCAGTATGGTTGTATACTACGTCTAAGATAGCACCCATGCCACGTTTATGGATCTCGTTGACGAGGTTTTTAAATTCTGCGATACGTTTTTCTGGATCCTTAGGATCACTTGAGTACATACC
Source organism: Streptococcus timonensis (assembly GCF_047460355.1). GTDB lineage: Bacteria > Bacillota > Bacilli > Lactobacillales > Streptococcaceae > Streptococcus > Streptococcus timonensis_A. The sequence goes on from NZ_JASHGL010000001.1 coordinate 15,119, forward strand.
AGTTAATGAGAAGTAGTTCTGAGGGTCATAACCCCAGTTGTAGTTACTGTTGCTTGAAGCATAATCAGATAAGCGTTCTTGGTTTTTCAATTCATTAACATAGTAGTAAGACAAGACTGGGAGGAGCTGGATATGAGTAACTCCTAGATCTTTGAGATAATCGAGCTTCTCGATAAAGGCTTCAAAGATACCAAATGGTTTAGTCAAATCTTTTGCGATGGCAGGATCTGAAGTGAAGTCGCGAACATGTGCCTCGTAGATAACAGCATCTTCGCGAGATTTGAAATTGCGAATCTTACCATAGGTCAAGTCTTGTGGACCTAGTTTTGCTGGATCTACAAAAGCAGCTTTAGCAACCTTGTGTGTTGCGTCAGTTTTTGCTAGATCGCTGTTCCAAGCTGCCAGAGATTTAGCATAAGGATCTAGTGCGAGAACAGTCTTACCTTGGCGCTCGATTTGGTAGTGGTAGTAGTAGCCGGTATAGTTGCTGATACCGAGTCCAGAGTTTGCATCCAGAGTTTGTTTCCAGGTGCCTTTTTCTCCTTTTTCAAGAGCGATGGTTCCGACTACTTTTTCAGGGTCCTTCTTGTCGTAAACAACAACTGAAACTTTATCAGCACTTGGAGACCAGAGGGTCAGATCAACACGTTTGCCATCTTCTTTAAGATTTGCACCAAGTGGACCATCGTAACTATAAGTCTCGTCTTTGAGACGCCAGCTAGAACGAGTTGTAAAGCGATCTGAATCGTAGGCAACTGTGTAAGGGTTTTGAGTGTCAGAGAAGTCACCGATGTAGGTCACTTTCTTACCTGCTTCATCAACTTCGATATCTGATATATCAACCTTGTTTCCTTGGTGGTCCGTAATACTTGAACGTTTGATGATATCCTCTTTCTTGGCTCCAACTAGTGTGGAGAAACTACTTTCGATACGAGATTTTGCCACATGTTGGGCACCAGTCATACGAATATCGTGCACGTAATAAGGGTTGGTGTAGATAGTTTCATCATCATCCTTGAGGAAGATTTGACTATGGTTCTTCAGGTCAGTGAATTTATAATCTTCTTTTCTGATTTTCACGTCATCGCCTTTCTTGCTTTCATCTAATAGTAAAAATCCAAATTCTCTAGCGGCTTCATTGAGCGGAATATCGATGTAGCGTCCGTGTTTTCCTGTTGCGGTAAAGTCTGTACCGTCAGGCCATTCTCCATTAATTGGCGTTTTAACATCTCCCCAATACCAGAGTGATTTTTGATCGTAATTTCCATCGGTGCGGAAATAGTTGACGCGGATTGTTCCAGCTGGCTGAGGTTGGTAGTTATGGACCTTGAAGTCCTCATCTAGCCAAGCTTCATTCATTTTTGGAGAGAGGCGCTCTACCGAACGGTCTCCAGTAAGGTTGTCACCTTTAGTGTTGTTAATGAGGAAGCTGATTTTCTTGGCTTGTTCATTTTTTAGTTTGATATCTAGGTAGTAGCCGTAGTCGTCTTTCTTGGCATCTTTGAAGGACTGGGCGCCATTTGGCCAATTTTCGGATGGTTTTTCAACATCGTCCCAAGTCCAAAGTCCTTGTGATTCTTGGTTTTCTTGAGGAAGTTTTTTGACATGGATACGGAAGTAGTTGTCTGCGATTGGGGTTTCAGATACAGCTTCTGCTTTTGTTTTTTCATCTAAAACTGGACGTGCAGCTACTTCAGTTTTTTTATCCTCTGAAGTTGGAGCTGGTTCGTCTTTCTTTTCTACTTGATTGCTAGAAGGGCTGGTTGTAGCAGCCTCTACTTTAGGACTTTCAGTAGTTAAAGTTACCTTAGATGCTTGAGACTTTTCTGTAGTTTTAAGGGAATCGTTTGCATTGTTTTTGCTAGAAGTTGGAGTTGGAGCTGACTTAGAATCAGTATCTGTAGGGCTTGCAACAATAGCGCTTACATTTTCTCTAGTGTTCGAGAGATTTTCATCTGCTGCAACATGAGGTGTTGCAAGAGCCAGTAGGATAAAGCTCGCTCCGATAAGGACTGAACCTGTTCCGTTTTTCAAAGAACGGATACTATAAACCATTTTTTTCTCGTGATGAGGTGATGTATTCTTCATAAAGAAACTCCTAGGATTTTATTTTAAATTTAGTATAGCATGGAGTAAAAAAATGTGCAAGCGTTTTCCTGGAAATTTATACTAAGGATTTATTTTTTGGCTGATGTTAAAAATAATTGAGAAGGGTTCCAAAGAAAGAGGTGATCTGAACTGTATAGGATTTGGCTCTTAATGTCAGAAAAACCTCCCTGTCTTAAATCCTCCTCTAGGTCAGCAATAATAAAGCCATGATGGGATTTGCTAGTCTTTGTGTAGTCAGCGATAAATAGTTGTCCCTGGTCCTTCAAGTGCCTGTGAAAGAGGGCTAGAGTCTTGTCTAGATCAGGCAGGTGATGGAGGACGCGGCTGACGATGATGAGATCAAAAGTATCTTCCAAAGGCTCTGCGAGTAAATCCCTACAAAGGAAGGTGAGATTTTGAAGCTCCTGTTTTTTAGCCTTTATCCTTGCCTGGTCCAGCATTTTATCGGCTATATCTACCAAGGTTACTGATTTGGCGTCTTTGGCGAGAGGAAGGGTAATTAGGCCAGTACCACCACCAAAGTCTAGAACAGTTTTTCCTGACAAGTCAGGGACCTGTCTTTTGATTTGCTGATAGACAAGTTGGGCGAGAAATGTATTTTTTGGAGAGTCAAATAACTCTGCTCGATGATTAAAATGTTCTTTCATGCTTTTAGTTTAACACAAAGTTAGTCATTTAAGATGAAAAGAGTTTTAGGCTTCTAGAAACTGATGAGAATATTGGGAGAAATGCTGGAAATCGTGTTATAATATTAGGATAGAATGGTAAGAAAGAGTGAATGAGTTTTGATAATTCCAACTTATAATTGGCAATTTCGTCCCCAAGTGGAGGATGAAGATTTTACCAAGATAGCCAAGAAAGCTGGTCTCGGACCTGAAGTGGCTCGTCTGTTGTATAGTCGAGGAGTTAAGGATCAAGAGGCCTTATCTCGTTTTTTGACGCCCACTTTAGATGATTTGCACGATCCCTACCTTTTGCATGATATGGACAAGGCGGTGGAGCGCATTCGTCGGGCTATTGAAGATGGAGAGTTTATCCTGATTTATGGTGACTACGATGCAGATGGAATGACCTCGGCTTCTATTGTCAAGGAAAGCTTGGAGCAGTTAGGGGCTGAAGTAGCGGTCTATTTGCCTAATCGCTTCACTGATGGCTACGGACCAAATGCCAGTGTTTACAAGTATTTCATTGAGCAGCAAGGTATTTCCTTAATTGTGACTGTGGACAATGGGGTGGCAGGACATGAAGCCATTGACTTGGCTCAGTCCATGGGAGTGGATGTCATTGTGACAGACCACCATTCCATGCCAGAAGTGTTGCCTGATGCCTATGCGATTGTCCATCCTGAGCATCCAGATGCTGATTATCCTTTCAAGCATTTGGCAGGTTGTGGGGTTGCTTTTAAGCTGGCCTGCGCTCTTTTAGAAGAAGTACAAGTTGAACTGTTGGATTTGGTTGCTATTGGGACTATAGCTGATATGGTCAGTCTGACAGATGAAAATCGCATCATGGTCCAGTATGGTTTAGAAGTTTTGCGCAATACCCAGAGAATGGGTCTGCAAGAAATGTTCAATATAGCCGGAATTGCTAGAAATGATGTAACAGAAGAGACAGTTGGTTTTCAACTAGCACCGCGATTAAACGCCTTGGGACGTCTAGACGACCCTAATCCAGCCATTGATTTATTAACTGGCTTTGATGATGAAGAAGCTCACGATATTGCTCTCATGATCCATGAGAAAAATGAAGAGCGCAAGGAAATTGTCCAAGCTATTTACCAAGAAGCCAAAGCCATGGTGGACCCGGCTAAGAAAGTGCAGATTTTAGCTAAAGAAGGCTGGAATCCAGGCGTGCTCGGCATTGTGGCTGGACGTTTACTGGAAGAATTAGGCCAGACGGTCATTGTGCTCAATCTAGAAGATGGACGGGCAAAGGGAAGTGCTCGCAGTATCGAAGCTCTTGATATTTTTGAGGCCTTGGATCCTCATCGCAATCTCTTTATCGCCTTTGGAGGTCATGCGGGTGCCGCAGGTATGACTTTGGAAGCTGATAAGCTAGATACTCTATCAGAGGTTTTGGAAAGCTATGTCTTGGATAAAGGTCTGGATGCAACTACTAAAAATAATTTATCCCTAGATGAAGAGTTGGATTTAGAGGCCTTGACTATTGATGTGGTCAAGAATTTTGAACGTTTGGCACCTTTTGGAATGGATAACCAAAAACCAGTCTTTTATATCCGAGATTTTCAGATTGAAAATGCTCGCGCTATGGGAGCAAGCAATGCTCATCTAAAATTAAAGATTTCTAGAGGTACAAGTAATTTTGAAGTGGTAGCTTTTGGCAAAGGTAGCTTAGCAGCAGAATTCTCCCAAGCCAAAGGATTAGAGTTGGCAGTAACCCTGTCAGTCAACCAATGGAATGGGCAAACTACCTTGCAGTTGATGATGGTCGATGCCCGTGTAGACGGGGTGCAACTCTTTAATATTCGTGGCAAGAGCGTACCTCTACCAGAGGGCATTCCTGTCTTGGACTTCACTAAGGATTTGCCAGATTTGACCACAAGCCCAGCAGTAGTTGTAAAAAATATCCCAGAAGACCTTAATCTGCTTAAGCAAATTATCCAGGAGCAAGATTTTTCAGCTATTTACTTTAAAAACGATATAGATAAGGTCTATTATCTGACGGGCTATGGAACTAGAGAGCAATTTGCCAAACTCTATAAGACTATTTATCAGTTTCCTGAGTTTGATATTCGTTATAAATTAAAAGATCTGTCAGCCTATCTCAAAATTGAACAAATCTTACTAGTTAAGATGATTCAGATTTTTGAAGAGCTTGGATTTGTCACGATTGAGAATGGTGTGATGAAAGTGAACAAAGAAGCTCCAAAGAGGGACATAGCAGAGAGTCATATTTATCAACAACTAAAACAAACCGTTAAAGACCAGGAGATGATGGCCCTAGCGACTGTGCAGGAAATTTATGATTTCTTGATGGAAAAATAAATAGAATCTAAAAGAGTTGGCTGGTTTGCTAACTCTTTTTATATTCATGAATAGGGTCCAAAAGGAGCCGGTTTAATGTTATAATGAAAAAGAGAACTAGTTGGCTAGATAAACTGGCCCAAGGAAAGCTAGGGGTGTCAAATGGATAAACTGAAGAAAAAGAGATTACGAGCGGACTATAAAAAGCAAGAAAGACAAAAATTCGAAGAAAGTTTGCCCTTGTCAAGGGAGCTCTTTTTTGACTTGTTTGACTTTTTGGATGTAGAGCTTGAATCTCAAGCTTGTCAGGACGATTTTTTATTAACACAAACATTTCTAGAAGAGCACAATGTGGATGTCGAAACAGTTAGAGACTTTTTAGAAGTAAATGGAGCCTACTGTGACTGCGAAGTGCTATTCAATGTCGCGGAAAGATTTGAAGAGTGACAGGAAGCTAGTCAGAAAACATTCTTTTGAGGAGCTTGTAGTTCTTTCTTGTTTGTGCTTTTGAGAAGAGTTATTTATAGTTCTTTAACTGGAAACCTTCATTTTGAAAATCAGTAAAAAAATGGTATAATGAGAGGAAAAGATTCGGCTGAAGGTGGATGATACCTTCAGATAAAGAGAGCCTTTCTAGCTCTACAAATAAGTAAAAGTAACTATTCGGAGGGAAAATGACCAATATTAAATTAACAACACTAGGCGGTGTCCGTGAAAATGGGAAAAACATGTACGTCGCAGAAGTAGATGACTCAATTTTTATTTTAGATGCAGGCTTGAAATATCCTGAAACTGAACAACTAGGTGTCGATGTCGTTATTCCAAATATGGAGTATCTTTTTGAAAACAGTGACCGTATTGCAGGTGTCTTCTTGACCCATGGGCATGCGGATGCTATCGGTGCTTTACCTTATCTATTGACAGAAGTCAAGGTTCCCGTTTTTGGTTCGGAATTGACCATCGAATTGGCTAAACTCTTTGTTAAGGGAAATGATAGCGTCAAGAAATTTGATGATTTCCATGTCATCGATGAGAATACAGAGATTGATTTTGGTGGTACAGAAGTGTCCTTCTTCCGTACGACCCACTCCATTCCAGAAAGCCTAGGTGTAGTTTTGAAAACTTCTGAGGGAAGCATCGTTTATACTGGGGACTTCAAATTTGACCAAACAGCAAGTGAATCTTATGCGACAGACTTTGGTCGTTTGGCTGAAATCGGTCGTGAGGGAGTTTTAGCTCTTCTAAGTGATTCGGCTAATGCAGATAGCAACATCCAAGTTGCAAGTGAAAGTGAAGTTGGGGATGAAATCACCCAAACTATCGCCGACTGGGAAGGTCGTATCATTGTAGCGGCCGTTGCAAGTAACCTTTCTCGAATCCAACAGGTTTTTGATGCCGCTTCAGAAACTGGTCGTCGCATTGTCTTGACAGGTTTTGATATTGAGAATATCGTTCGTACGGCTATTCGCCTCAAGAAATTGTCCCTAGCCAATGAAAGTCTCTTGATTAAACCAAAAGATATGTCTCGCTTCGAAGACCATGAGTTGATTATCCTTGAGACAGGTCGTATGGGTGAGCCTATTAACGGGCTTCGCAAGATGTCTATCGGTCGCCACCGTTATGTTGAAATCAAGGATGGAGATTTGGTTTATATCGTCACAACTCCATCAATTGCCAAAGAAGCTGTGATGGCGCGTGTAGAAAATATGATCTACCAAGCGGGTGGTATCGTTAAATCAATTACTCAAAGCTTGCGAGTGTCTGGACACGGGAATGCGCGTGATTTGCAGTTGATGATCAACCTCTTGCGTCCTAAATATCTCTTCCCTATCCAAGGGGAATACCGTGAGTTGGACGCCCACGCTAAGGCAGCCATGGCAGTTGGTATGCTACCGGAACATATCTTTATCCCTAAAAAAGGAAGCACCATGTCCTATGAACATGGGGACTTTGTTCCATCTGGAGCAGTGACGGCAGGAGATGTTTTGATTGACGGGAATGCCATGGGAGATGTCGGCAATGTTGTCCTTCGTGATCGTAAAGTCCTATCAGAAGATGGAATTTTTATCGTTGCCATCACGGTCAACCGTCATGATAAGAAAATCATCGCCAAGGCTCGAGTGCACACGCGTGGATTTATTTACCTCAAGAAGAGTCGTGATATCCTACGTGAAAGTTCTGAATTAATTAACCAAACAGTTGAAGACTATCTCCAAGGAGAAGACTTTGATTGGGCAGAACTCAAAGGAAAGGTTCGTGACAGTTTGTCTAAATTCCTCTTTGACCAGACTAAACGTCGTCCAGCTATCTTACCAGTAGTCATGGAAGCAAAATAAGGATTAGATAACAAGAGAGAAAGTCGAGTTTCGGCTTTTTCTTATCTCAAACGAATATGGAGCAAGTTATGGCAGTAATGAAGATTGAGTATTACTCAGAAGTTTTAGATATGGAGTGGGGAGTAAATGTTCTCTACCCCGATGCATCTCGGGTTGAGGCCCCGGATTGCACAGATATTCCTGTTCTCTATCTCTTACATGGGATGTCAGGGAACCACAACAGTTGGCTCAAACGGACAAATGTGGAGCGCTTGTTACGAGGGACTAATTTGATTGTTGTTATGCCTAATACAAGTAACGGCTGGTATACAGATACCCAATACGGTTTTAACTATTACACAGCCTTGGCAGATGAATTGCCAAAGGTTATGAAGCGTTTCTTTCCTAATATGACGCGGAAACGTGAAAAAACCTTTATTGCAGGTCTTTCTATGGGAGGCTATGGTTCCTTTAAAATAGCTCTTTCAACCAATTCTTTCTCCCATGCTGCTAGTTTTTCAGGAGCTCTCAGTTTTCAAGGGTTTTCACCAGAAAGTCAGGATTTAGGCAATTATGAATATTGGCGAGGAATTTTTGGTAAGATTGAGGACTGGGAGAAGAGTCCCTATTCATTAGAAACCCTAGCGAAAGAGTCGGATAAGAAAACCAAGCTTTGGGCTTGGTGTGGTGAGCAAGACTACCTCTACGCCGCTAACAATCTAGAAGTCAAAAACCTCAAGAAACTTGGCTTTGATATTCATTACAGTCATAGTCCAGGTACCCATGAGTGGTACTACTGGGAAAATCAACTAGAACGCTTTTTGGCAACTCTACCGATTGATTTTGTTTTGGAAGAGCGTTTATCCTAGTTTTAGATTTCTTTTAGTTTTTTTCAGTAAAATAGAGAATCTATCTTTGGAATGGGAGACTATTCTTATCAAGATAGGTTCTTATTTTTAGGAAAGGCGGGAAACTATGTTCAAGCTTATTCGAGTCTTTTTAAGACTCTTACTAGGTCTTTGGCGTTTCTTATGGCATTTAGTCTGGCGTCTGGTCTGGGCTTTTGTCCTCTTGCTGGTCCTAGCCTTTGGGCTTCTCTGGTATCTTACAGGAGACCTAAATACCACAATTGATCAGGTTGAAAAGATCAGTAAAATCAGTCAAGCAGGTTGGCAACAATGGCAAGAGACAGGGGACTTGCAAGGACTATCGCAGACAGATAATCACCAGCACTCAGGAGCTAAATGGGCGAAGCCTTCAGCTAATATTTACATTGATCCCCAGATGGATGAAACCTTTCAATCAGCCTATGTAAGAGCCATAGAAAACTGGAATCAGACGGGTGCCTTTCGTTTTGAACTTGTATCCGACTCTAATGAGGCAGATATTGTAGCGACTGAAATGAATGATGGCTTGACATCTGTAGCTGGCGAAGCGGAGAGTCAGACCAATCTGTTAACTGGTCAGTTTTTATCTGTTACAGTGCGCTTGAATCACTTTTATCTTTCAAACCCTCGCTATGGTTATTCTAATGAGCGTATCGTACATACAGCAGAGCATGAATTAGGCCATGCTATCGGTCTCGATCATACAAATGAAACTTCTGTTATGCAACCAGCCGGCTCCTACTATGGGATTCAGCCAGATGACATAGCAGCTGTTCAAGAGCTCTATGCTGGAGAAGCCTAGAAGAAGGTCAAAACAAGCAAATAAAAATCTCCTTAATCAAGCGATGGCGGGGGCTTTTTGCTATAATGGAACTATGAACAACTTGATCAAATCAAAACTAGAGCTGTTGCCGACTAGCCCTGGTTGTTATATTCATAAAGATAAAAACGGCACCATTATTTACGTAGGGAAGGCCAAAAATCTGCGCAATCGGGTGCGGTCCTATTTTCGTGGAAGTCACGATACCAAGACAGAAGCCCTGGTGTCTGAGATTGTGGATTTTGAGTTTATCGTCACAGAGTCCAACGTTGAGGCCCTTCTCCTTGAGATTAATCTCATCAAAGAAAACAAGCCCAAGTACAATATCATGCTTAAGGATGATAAGTCCTATCCCTTCATCAAAATTACCAATGAGCGTTATCCGCGCCTGATCATCACGCGTCAGGTTAAAAAGGATGGGGGACTTTACTTTGGTCCCTATCCGGATGTGGGTGCGGCCAATGAAATCAAACGACTATTGGATCGGATTTTCCCTTTCCGTAAGTGTACCAATCCACCATATAAGGTCTGTTTTTACTACCATATCGGCCAGTGCATGGCTCATACCATCTGTAAAAAAGATGAGGCCTTCTTTAAGGCCATGGCCCAGGAGGTCTCTGATTTCTTGAAAGGTCAGGATGATAAGATTATCGATGGACTCAAGGAAAAGATGACTACTGCAGCCCAGACGATGGAGTTTGAACGTGCTGCGGAATACCGCGATCTGATTCAGGCTATTGGTACTTTGCGAACTAAGCAACGGGTCATGGCTAAAGATCTCCAAAATCGTGATGTATTTGGTTACTACGTGGATAAGGGTTGGATGTGCGTTCAGGTTTTCTTTGTACGTCAAGGTAAACTGATTGAACGCGATGTCAATCTCTTCCCTTACTACAACGATCCAGACGAGGATTTCTTGACCTATGTGGGACAATTTTATCAGGAAAAATCTCACTTGGTTCCGAATGAGATTTTGATTCCTCGAGATATTGACGAAGAAGCTGTCAAGGCTTTGGTGGATACAAAGGTTCTCAAGCCCCAACGAGGGGAGAAGAAGCAACTGGTTAATTTGGCTATCAAAAACGCTCGTGTTAGTTTAGAGCAGAAGTTTAATCTGTTAGAGAAATCAGTTGAGAAGACTCAAGGAGCTATTGAAAATCTTGGGCGACTTCTACAAATTCCGACCCCAGTCCGCATTGAGTCTTTTGACAACTCCAATATCATGGGGACTAGTCCTGTCTCTGCCATGGTTGTTTTTGTCAACGGAAAACCGAGCAAGAAGGATTACCGCAAGTATAAAATCAAGACTGTGGTCGGACCAGATGACTATGCAAGTATGCGAGAGGTCATTCGTAGACGTTATGGACGGGTTCAACTCGATGGTCTGACACCGCCTGACTTAATTGTCATTGATGGTGGGCAAGGTCAAGTCAATATTGCTAAGCAGGTTATCCAAGAAGAGTTAGGTTTGGATATTCCTATTGCAGGTCTGCAAAAAAATGACAAGCACCAAACCCATGAATTACTCTTTGGAGACCCACTCGAGGTGGTAGAGTTGTCTCGCAATTCTCAAGAATTTTTCCTCTTGCAACGCATTCAGGATGAGGTACACCGCTTTGCCATAACCTTCCACCGTCAACTCCGTTCTAAAAATTCCTTCTCCTCTCGATTGGATGGAATTGAAGGCTTAGGCCCCAAACGCAAGCAGAATTTGATGAAATATTTCAAATCTCTGACAAAAATCAAGGAAGCTAGTGTGGAAGAAATTATAGAAGTTGGTGTGCCAAGGGCAGTAGCAGAAGCTGTCCACAAACAGTTGAATCCCTCAGAAACAATGGAACTAGCCCAAGTTGCTGAGAAACCTCTTGAATACAAGGAATAAAGTAGCAATGGAATGTTTTGGCTTTAGCGGGTGCAAGCTAGTCAGAATTATGGTAAAATAGATAAGATATGACTAAAGAATTTCATCATGTAACGGTCATGCTCCATGAAACGATTGATATGCTTGATGTGAAATCAGATGGTATCTACGTTGATGCAACTTTGGGCGGAGCAGGCCATAGCGAGTATTTATTAAGTAAATTAGGTGAAAAAGGGCATCTCTATGCCTTTGACCAGGACCAGAATGCCATTGATAATGCGCAAAAACGTCTGGCACCTTATATCGAAAAAGGAATGGTCACCTTCATCAAGGACAACTTCCGTCATTTACAGGCACGTTTGCAGGAAGCTGGTGTCCAGGAAATTGATGGAATTTGTTATGACTTGGGTGTATCTAGTCCTCAACTAGATCAGCGTGAACGCGGCTTTTCTTACAAGAAAGATGCGCCACTTGATATGCGGATGAACCAAGAGGCTAGTCTGACTGCTTATGAAGTTGTCAATCATTATGACTATCATGACTTGGTACGTATCTTTTTCAAGTATGGAGAGGATAAGTTTTCTAAACAGATTGCTCGTAAGATTGAACAGGCGCGTGAAATCAAGCCAATTGAGACAACAACTGAGTTGGCGGAGATTATCAAATCTGCCAAACCTGCTAAGGAACTCAAGAAAAAGGGACATCCAGCTAAACAGATTTTCCAAGCCATTCGAATTGAAGTTAATGATGAGCTGGGAGCTGCGGACGAATCCATCCAACAAGCTATGGACATGCTGGCTCTGGAAGGAAGAATCTCAGTGATTACCTTCCATTCGCTAGAAGATCGTCTGACCAAGCAACTCTTTAAGGAAGCTTCAACAGTGGAAGTTCCCAAAGGTTTGCCTTTCATCCCAGACGAGCTCAAGCCTAAGATGGAATTAGTATCCCGTAAACCGATTTTACCGAGTAAAGAAGAGTTGGAAGCCAATAACCGTTCCCACTCAGCCAAGCTACGAGTAGCTAGAAAAATTCACAAGTAAGAGGAAAAAATGCCAGAAAGAAAAGAAACGACCAGCCAATTACTACAAGCGCGGTTCAAAAGATTTTCGCGGGTTGAAAAGGCCTTTTACCTTTCAATTGCTATCACAGCCCTGATCTTAGCAGTAAGTGTTGTCTATATGCAAACAAAACTCCTGCAAGTTCAGAGTGAGTTAACAACAGTTAATAATCAAATCGAAGAAAAGAAGACCGAACTAGATGATGCCAAGCAAGAAGTTAATGAATTGATCCGATCAGAACGCTTGACAGGAATTGCCGACTCGCAAGAGTTGCAGTTAAATAATGAAAATATCCGATCGGCGGAGTAGTATATGAAAACCTGGAAAGAAAGAATAATACGCTTTGCCATTAAGAATCGTAAAAATCCAGAAGAAAATCGCAGACGAGTGGGAAAGAATTTGAGCCTCTTGGCCGTCTTTCTCTTTGCTGTTTTTTTGGTTAATTTTGCGGTGATTATTGGTACTGGTACAAAGTTTGGTGTTGACTTGGTCAAGGAAGCAGACAGGGTTCACCAAACAACCAAAACGGTTCCTGCTAAAAGAGGAACGATTTATGACCGTAACGGGACACCCATTGCGGAAGATGCAACATCTTATAATGTATACGCAGTCATTGATAAAGATTATAAATCTGCAAATGGTAACATTCTCTATGTAGAAGAATCACAGTACAATAAAGTTGCAGAGATTTTCCACAAGTATTTGGATATGGAAGAGTCTTATGTCAAGGAACAACTTTCCAAACCAAATCTCAAGCAAGTTTCCTTTGGTGTTAAAGGTAATGGAATCACTTACGCCAACATGATGGCCATTAAAAAGGACTTGGAAACTGCCAAGGTGGAGGGGATTGACTTTACAACAAGTCCCAACAGAAGCTATCCTAATGGACGCTTTGCTTCATCCTTCATCGGTTTAGCCCAACTTCATGAAAACGAAGATGGTTCTAAGAGTCTCGTTGGGACGTCCGGTATGGAAAGCTCCCTTAATAGTCTACTAGCGGGGACAGATGGTATTCTTACTTATGAAAAAGATCGCTTTGGAAATATCGTACCTGGAACTGAAAAAGCTACCCGTCAAATGGTAGATGGAAAGGATGTATATACCACCTTATCTAGTCCACTACAATCCTTTATGGAAAGTCAAATGAATATGTTTCAAGAGAAACTTAAAGGAAAGTATGTGAATGCTACCTTGGTTAGTGCTAAGACAGGGGAGATTTTGGCAACGACTCAGAGACCAACTTTTGATGCGGATACAAAAGAAGGTATTACTGAGGATTTTGTTTGGCGAGACCTTTTATATCAGAGCAATTACGAACCTGGTTCAACCATGAAGGTCATGACCTTGGCTGCAGCTATTGATAATAAAACCTTTAATGGAGGAGAATACTTTAATAGTAGTGAATTAAAGGTAGCAGATGCAACTATCAGGGACTGGGATGTTAATGATGGCTTATCAGCTGGAAGTATAATGACTTACTTACAAGGGTTTGCTCACTCAAGTAATGTGGGTATGACCTTGCTCCAACAAAAGATGGGGGATGCTACTTGGTTAGAATACCTTAATCGATTCAAGTTTGGAGTTCCAACTCGTTTTGGAATGCCCGATGAGTATGCGGGACAACTACCTGCAGATAACGTTGTTAATATTGCCATGAGTTCTTTTGGTCAAGGTATCTCGGTCACACATACTCAGATGCTTCGTGCTTTTACAGCCATTGCGAATGATGGGGTTATGCTGGAACCGAAGTTTATTAGTGCCCTCTATGATCCAAATGATCAAACTGCTCGTAAATCACAAAGGGAGGTTGTAGGGAATCCTGTTTCTAAAGAAGCGGCTAGTTTGACTAGGGAAAACATGATTTTGGTTGGTACAGACCCTATTTATGGGACCATGTATAATCGTAATGATAATAAACCAGTAATTACTGTTCCTGGTCAGAATGTTTCTGTCAAATCTGGAACAGCTCAAATTGCAGATGAGCAAAAAGGTGGATACTTAGTTGGGAAAACCAATTATATCTTTTCTGTAGTAACCATGCATCCTTCTGAAAATCCTGATTTTATTCTTTACGTAACAGTTCAACAGCCAGAACACTTTTCTACACCTTGGTTTGGAGAATTTGCTAATCCTATTCTTGAACGAGCTTCTGCCATGAAAGATATATTAAATCTCCAATCAACTGCTAAGAATTTAGACCAAATAACTACTACAACTAGTTATGCTATGCCAAAAACTGATGATTATAGTCCTGGTGATATGGCGGAGGAATTACGACGCAATCTTGTACAACCAATCGTTATTGGCTCAGGGACAAAAATTAAAGAGAGTTCAGTGGCAGAAGGGACTAACTTGGATGCTAATGAGCAAATATTACTTCTTTCTGACCAGGTTGAAGAAATGCCTGATTTATACGGGTGGACCAAGAAAAATGTGGAAACTTTAGCCAAATGGTTGGATCTGGAAGTCGAATTTGAAGGTAGCGGAGACACTGTTACCAAACAGAGCGTTCGTGCCAATACAGTCTTGAAAGATTTAAAGAAATTAAAAGTAACATTAGGAGATTAGTATGCTTATGTCTATCCTTGCTGGAATCTCTGCCTTTGTTCTAACAGTCATTGGCATTCCAGCCTTTATCCGTTTTTACAGAAAAGCGCAGATTACAGGTCAGCAAATGCATGAGGATGTCAAACAGCACCAAGCTAAAGCTGGGACACCTACAATGGGAGGGATTGTCTTTCTAATTACAGGAGTCTTGGTCAGTTTCGTTCTTGCCCTTTTGAGTAACCAATTAACCAACAATGTTGGGATGATTCTCTTTATCCTAGTCTTATATGGGTTGGTTGGTTTCTTGGATGACTTCCTCAAGGTCTTTCGTAAAATCAATGAAGGCCTAAATCCCAAGCAAAAACTCCTGCTTCAGTTAGTTGGAGGAGTAGTTTTCTACTTCTTTTACGAAAGAGGTGGAGACATGCTCAATGTCTTTGGTTTTCCTTTGCATCTAGGAGTCTTTTACATATTCTTTGCCCTCTTTTGGTTGGTTGGTTTCTCAAATGCGGTTAACTTGACAGATGGGATTGATGGCTTGGCAAGTATCTCAGTAGTGATTAGCCTATCTGCTTATGGTGTCATCGCCTATGTGCAAAATCAGTTGGATATCCTACTTGTGATTCTAGCCATGATTGGTGGCTTGCTTGGCTTCTTTGTCTTTAACCACAAACCAGCTAAAGTCTTTATGGGGGACGTAGGAAGTCTAGCCCTTGGGGGGATGTTAGCGGCTATTTCCATGGCTCTTCACCAGGAATGGACCCTGCTCTTGATTGGTCTCGTTTATGTTTTTGAAACAACATCTGTTATGATGCAAGTTACCTACTTTAAGTTGACTGGCGGAAAACGTATCTTCCGTATGACACCAGTTCATCACCATTTTGAGTTGGGTGGATTTTCTGGTAAAGGTCAATCTTGGAGCGAATGGAAAGTCGATTTCTTCTTCTGGGGAGTTGGCTTAGTCGCTAGTTTACTGGCCTTAGCTTTCTTGTACTTATTCTAGTCTGGAAGAAAACAATTGAAAAAACTGAGAAGGATTTAACTCCTTCTCTTTTTTGTGAGGAATTCATCTAATTTCTAACCAAGCTCTCTCAAATAAGTAAAATTATGATAAAATGGAGAGAGAAAGTTGAGACTATGAGTTATTTTAAAAAATATAAATTTGACAAATCTAAGTTTAAATTAGGGATGCGCACCTTTAAAACAGGAATCGCCGTCTTTCTAGTCCTCATGATTTTTGGTTTTTTTGGATGGAAAGGACTTCAGATTGGAGCTCTTACAGCCGTTTTTAGCTTGAGAGAAGACTTTGATAAGAGTGTCCACTTTGGGACATCACGTATTTTAGGGAATAGTATTGGTGGTTTTTTTGCCTTGGTTTTCTTTCTTTTGAATACCTATTTTCAAGAAGCTTTTTGGGTAACCTTAGTTGCCGTACCAATCTGTACCATGTTAACCATCATGACAAACGTTGCCATGAATAATAAGGCGGGTGTCATTGGCGGAGTTTCAGCTATGTTGATTATTACCTTATCAATTCCAAGTGGAGAAACAGTTTTGTACGTTTTTGCCCGTGTATTTGAAACCTTTATGGGAGTATTTGTGGCAATTCTCGTAAATTACGATCTTGAACGCTTGAAAAGTCTGCTAGTAAATAAGAGAAAATAATGTCACATCATATAACATTAACAATTGACGATTAATTTTTTTTAGACTATAATAGACAGAAAGAAGAGGAAGTGCACATGAAGGAAAAAGAATTTCGTCGCAATATGGCAGTTTTCCCCATTGGTAGTGTTATGAAGCTGACCGATCTTTCGGCGCGTCAAATTCGTTATTATGAAGATCAAGAGTTGATTAAACCTGATCGAAACGAAGGTAATCGCCGCATGTATTCTTTGAATGACATGGATCGATTGCTTGAGATTAAGGACTATATCACTGAAGGTCTCAACATTGCTGCTATCAAGAAAAAATATGCCGAACGTGAGGCGAAAGCCAAGAAACCAGTCAGTCAAACTGAGGTGCGTCGAGCCCTTCGGAATGAGGTTCTTCAACAAAGTCGCTTTGCTTCTCAACAATCACCTTTTGGTCGCGGTTAGGCAACCGCTAGTCGTCATATATAAGGAGAAAAACCATGCCAATCACAGCTGCAGATATTCGTCGTGAAGTTAAGGAAAAAAATGTAACCTTTATCCGTCTCATGTTTTCAGATATTTTGGGAACAATGAAAAACGTCGAAATTCCTGCTACAGATGAACAACTAGACAAGGTCTTGTCAAACAAGGCTATGTTTGATGGATCTTCTATTGAAGGATTTGTTCGTATCAATGAATCAGATATGTACTTGTACCCTGACCTAGACACATGGACTGTCTTCCCTTGGGGAGATGAGAACGGTAGTGTCGCAGGATTAATCTGTGATGTCTATACAACAGAAGGAGAGCCATTTGCTGGAGATCCTCGAAGCAACCTTAAACGAGCTCTTCATCACATGGAGAAAGTTGGATTCAAATCTTTCAACCTTGGTCCGGAACCAGAATTCTTCCTATTTAAGCTTGATGAAAATGGAGACCCAACTCTTGAGGTGAATGACAAGGGCGGTTACTTTGACTTGGCACCTACTGATCTTGCCGACAACACTCGTCGTGAGATTGTTAACGTCTTGACTAAGATGGGATTTGAAGTAGAGGCTAGTCACCACGAAGTTGCCGTAGGTCAACATGAGATTGACTTTAAGTATGATGAAGTTCTTCGTGCATGTGACAAGATTCAAATCTTTAAACTTGTTGTAAAAACAATTGCGCGTAAACATGGTTTGTATGCAACCTTTATGGCTAAACCAAAATTTGGTATCGCTGGTTCAGGAATGCACTGCAATATGTCCTTGTTTGATGCTGAAGGGAACAACGCCTTCTTTGATCCAAATGATCCAAAAGGAATGCAATTGTCAGAAACAGCCTATCATTTCCTTGGTGGTTTGATCAAGCACGCTTACAATTACACAGCTATTATGAACCCAACAGTAAATTCATACAAACGTTTGGTTCCAGGCTACGAAGCGCCGGTTTACATCGCTTGGGCTGGTCGTAACCGTTCCCCACTTGTCCGTGTACCGGCTACACGTGGTATGGGAACTCGACTTGAGTTGCGCTCAGTTGACCCAATGGCTAATCCATATATCGCAATGGCTGTTCTTTTGGAAGTTGGTTTGCACGGTATTGAAAACAAAATCGAAGCACCAGCGCCAATTGAAGAAAACATCTATATCATGACTGCAGAAGAGCGTAAAGAGGCTGGTATCACAGACCTTCCATCAACTCTTCACAACGCTTTGAAGGCTATGACAGAAGACGAAGTGGTTAAAGCAGCTCTAGGTGAACACATCTACACTAGCTTCCTTGAAGCCAAACGAATTGAGTGGGCAAGCTATGCAACCTTCGTTTCACAATGGGAAATTGATAACTACCTAGATCTATACTAATGATAAACAGAAGAGGCTGGGACAAAAGTCCTAGCCTCTCAATTGTCTTTGGATTGTCGAGCAAGACACGCAGTGGTTGAGTGGGCTCTACTACGCTGATTTCATCAGCTTTTATAGCCCTACTCAACTGTGCGGAGGTGGGACGACGAAATCGAATTCTAACGAATTACCGATTTCTGTCCCACTCTCTTTTTTTCTTGCAATCTATATCGAGCTGTGATATATTTTATATAACGAGGTGCGATATATCGAATTAAATAGGAGGTCTGATTAAATGGAATTAACAGATAAGATTAGGCGTGTCTACCTTCCCATGACTGAAACGGGTTTTTATATTCTATTCTGTCTGCAAAAGGAGAACCATGGTTATGGTATTACACAAAAGGTCAAAGAGATGACAGATTCGCAAGTATCGATTAGTCCTGGAACTATGTATGGAACCCTATCGAAGATGGAAAAGGATGGTTTGCTTTCCTTTGTCCGAGAAGAGGAAAAACGTAAAATCTATCAGATAACAGGCTTGGGTCGAAAAGTTTTAGAGATTGAGTTGAAACGTATTGAGCGGCTCTACAGAAACAGTCGGGAGGAGCTTTGATGGAAAAGAAAGTTGTTTATAGAATTGCTACCATTGCGGATTATGATAGAGAGGCTCTCTATCTCAGAGAAATGCATGCTCAGGGCTGGAAACTTAAGGAAGTAAGTTATTCTAACTTAGTAGTTGCGGTTAAGTATACTTTTGAAAAGTGCCAACCGGAGCAGGTGGTTTATCAGTTGGACTTTTATCCTATGAAAAAGTCAGAGAGAGCTTCCTATTTACAACTATTTAAAGATTGTGGGTGGGAGCATATTACAGACTTTAATGGTTTTTCCTACTTTAGAAAGCTTTATTCTGGAGTTGAGTCGGATGCCGAGTTTGAAATTTATAATGACGCGGCCGGGAAGTTAGCAATGGTCAAGAAGATTTTAACAATGCGGATGCTTCCTATTTTGCTTCTCTTTTCAGCGCTACTACCGGTTTTCTCAAAGTTTATCACTGGAGGTAGTTCTTTCAGTTGGGGAATGTTTTTGATTGTTATCATAGACTGTGCTTTATTGATAGTTTTCGCGATTCAGATTTCTTATATTTTTTGGAGATTGTTTCAAAAGTGGAAAGAATTATCTGATAAATAAAATCATTTTGGAGGTTAGACAATGAATAGGAAAGTACAATTTCGAATGTTTACCATTTTTGATTTGGATAAGGTAGAAGATTATTTGCATGAGATGCGTTTAAAAGGTTGGAAATTTAAATCGAATCGTTTTGGCTTTTTCTATTTTGAACAATGCCGACCAGATGATGTGGTTTACCGTGTGTGGAATACTAGCTACCTTAGAAAAAATGAGGTAGATTTACAAAGTATCAAGGATAAAGGGTGGGAATTTGTGGAAAATTGTTCTTATACTGTTTTTCGAAAAGCAACTTGTGATGTAGATTCAAATGATCAATCTTTCATGGACAATCGTCTTCAATGGGCTGATGTGAAATCTAGACTTCGTACATCTATAGTTTCTATTTCTGGCGGTCTAGTTATTTGTATGAGCTTGTTTCGCGAAAGTCTCTCTCGATCTTTCTTCCTTATTTTTGCCCTTTATGCCCTCATGGTTTCTTACCTAATCTATAGTTTTTATAGACTTAAAAAGAAATATCTTGAGAATGTAAGATGATTTTCTAGGTCCTCAGACTGATTTTTAGCACTCTTGGTAAAAGAGTGCTAATTTTTTGAGTTTTTGTCTTGACATTCTTTTCTAAGGGTGTATAATAGAATCATAAGTTAGCACTTGGATGTTCCGAGTGCTAAAAAAGATCTATCAGAGAGGAGTGACGAGATGGTTACGGAACGTCAGCAGAATATTTTAAATCTTATTATTGACATCTTTACCAAAACGCACGAACCTGTTGGATCTAAGGCCTTGCAAGAGTCTATCAACTCTAGTAGTGCTACCATTCGAAATGATATGGCAGCTCTAGAAAAGCAAGGTTTACTTGAAAAGGCACATACTTCCAGTGGTCGTATGCCGAGTGTGGCTGGTTTTCAATACTATGTCAAACACTCCCTATCCTTTGACCGTTTAGCTGAGAATCAAGTTTATGAGATTGTAAAAGCCTTTGATCAAGAATTCTTCAAGCTTGAGGATATTCTTCAAGAGGCAACGAAAATTTTGTCAGACTTGAGTGGTTGTACGGTTGTAGCGCTGGATGTAGAACCAAGTAGGCAGAGGCTAACAGCTTTTGATATTGTTGTCCTCGGGCAACATACAGCTCTTGCTGTTTTTACGCTTGATGAATCTAGAACAGTTACCAGTCAGTTTTTGATTCCGAGAAATTTCTTGCAGGAGGATTTAAACCGCCTCAAGACCATGATTCAAGAACGTTTCCTGGATCAGACTGTTTTGGATATTCACTACAAGATTCGGACAGAGATTCCACAAATTATCCAACGTTACTTCACAACAACGGATAACGTTATGGATCTCGTCGAGCATATCTTCAAAGAAATGTTCAATGAAAATATCGTGGTTTCTGGCAAAGTCAATCTTTTGAATTTCGCTAATTTAGCGGCCTATCAATTTTTTGATCAGCCACAAAAGGTAGCTTTGGAAATTCGAGAGAATCTGATAGGCGACCAGATGCAAAGTGTCCGAGTTGCTGATAGCCAAGAATCTTGTCTTGCTGACTTAGCAGTAATTAGCAGTAAGTTCCTGATTCCCTATCGTGGGTTTGGAATTCTGGCGATTATTGGTCCGGTCAATTTGGATTATCAACAATTGGTTAATCAACTCAACGTTGTCAATCGAGTTTTGACTATGAAGTTGACGGATTTTTACCGCTATCTCAGTAGCAATCACTATGAAGTGAATTAAGATTGAAATCATTAAAGGAGGCGAAAATGGCCCAAGATATAAAAAATGAAGAAGTAAAAGAAGAGGAAGTTGTTGAACCAGTAGAAGAAACAACTCTCGAGAAGTCGGAATTGGACTTGGCTAATGAACGTGCCGAGGAGTTTGAAAACAAATATCTTCGTGCCCACGCAGAAATGCAAAACATTCAGCGTCGTGCCAATGAAGAGCGTCAACTCTTGCAACGCTATCGTAGCCAAGATTTGGCAAAAGCAATCTTACCATCACTTGATAACCTTGAACGCGCCCTTGCAGTTGAAGGTTTGACAGATGATGTGAAGAAGGGCTTGGAAATGGTCCAAGAAAGTTTGATTCACGCTCTGAAAGAAGAAGGAATCGAAGAAATTCCAGCTGACGGAGAATTTGACCATAACTACCATATGGCTATTCAAACAGTCCCAGCTGATGATGAGCATCCAGCAGACACCATCGCACAAGTCTTTCAAAAAGGCTACAAACTACATGACCGTATCCTACGCCCAGCCATGGTGGTTGTATATAACTAGGCTAGAGAACTTAAAAACCTTGTCCGAAACGACACTAAACTATGAAAGAAAGATAAACAATGGTTCAGCTTCACCAATAGTGAGCGAAGCGAACCAAAGGCGATACTCTTTGCCGTGGCGCTATTTGCGCAAACTTTGAGACCTTAGGCTCAAAGTTTAGTCAAAGAGATTAACGAAGTTAAGCTCTGACGGCGCCGCCACCTAAGAAGAGTATCAAAAAGAAAAATAGAAAATAAAATTTAAGGAGAAAAACACATGTCTAAAATTATCGGTATTGACTTAGGTACAACAAACTCAGCAGTTGCAGTTCTTGAAGGAACTGAATCAAAAATCATCGCAAACCCAGAAGGAAACCGTACAACTCCATCTGTAGTTTCTTTCAAAAACGGTGAAATCATCGTTGGTGACGCTGCAAAACGTCAAGCAGTAACAAACCCAGATACAGTGATCTCTATCAAATCTAAGATGGGTACTTCTGAAAAAGTTTCCGCTAACGGTAAAGAATACACTCCACAAGAAATCTCAGCTATGATTCTTCAATACTTGAAAGGTTACGCTGAAGAATATCTTGGTGAAAAAGTAACTAAGGCTGTTATCACAGTTCCAGCTTACTTTAACGATGCTCAACGTCAAGCAACTAAAGACGCTGGTAAAATCGCTGGCCTTGAAGTAGAACGTATCGTCAACGAACCAACTGCAGCAGCTCTTGCTTACGGTTTGGATAAGACTGACAAAGAAGAAAAAATCTTGGTATTCGACCTTGGTGGTGGTACATTCGACGTATCTATCCTTGAACTCGGTGATGGTGTCTTTGATGTATTGGCAACTGCAGGGGATAACAAACTCGGTGGTGACGACTTTGACCAAAAAATCATCGACTACTTAGTAGCAGAATTCAAGAAAGAAAATGGTATCGACTTGTCAAACGACAAGATGGCTCTTCAACGTTTGAAAGATGCAGCAGAAAAAGCGAAGAAAGACCTTTCTGGTGTGACTTCAACTCAAATCAGCTTGCCGTTCATCACTGCTGGTGAAGCTGGGCCTCTTCACTTGGAAATGACATTGACTCGTGCCAAATTTGATGATTTGACTCGTGACCTTGTAGAACGTACAAAAGTTCCAGTTCGTCAAGCCCTTTCAGATGCAGGTTTGAGCTTGTCAGAAATCGACGAAGTTATCCTTGTTGGTGGTTCAACTCGTATCCCTGCCGTAGTAGAAGCTGTTAAAGCTGAAACAGGTAAAGAACCAAACAAATCAGTAAACCCTGATGAAGTTGTTGCTATGGGAGCGGCTATCCAAGGTGGTGTCATCACTGGTGATGTTAAAGACGTTGTTCTTCTTGACGTAACACCATTGTCACTTGGTATCGAAACAATGGGTGGTGTCTTCACAAAACTCATCGACCGCAACACAACAATTCCAACATCTAAATCACAAGTCTTCTCAACTGCAGCAGACAACCAACCAGCCGTTGATATCCACGTTCTTCAAGGGGAACGCCCAATGGCAGCAGATAACAAGACTCTTGGACGCTTCCAATTGACAGATATCCCAGCTGCACCTCGTGGTATCCCACAAATCGAAGTAACATTCGACATCGACAAGAACGGTATCGTATCTGTTAAAGCCAAAGATCTTGGAACTCAAAAAGAACAAACAATCGTTATCCAATCTAACTCAGGTTTGACAGACGAAGAAATCGATCGCATGATGAAAGATGCAGAAGCAAACGCTGAAGCAGATAAGAAACGTAAAGAAGAAGTAGACCTTCGTAACGAAGTAGACCAAGCTATCTTTGCGACTGAAAAGACAATCAAAGAAACTGAAGGCAAAGGCTTCGATGCAGAACGTGATGCTGCACAAGCTGCCCTTGATGATCTTAAGAAAGCCCAAGAAAACAACAACTTGGACGAAATGAAAGCAAAACTTGAAGCATTGAACGAAAAAGCTCAAGGACTTGCGGTTAAACTCTACGAACAAGCCGCAGCAGCACAACAAGCTCAAGCAGGAGCAGAAGGCGCACAAGCAACAGGAAACGCAGGCGATGACGTCGTAGACGGAGAGTTTACGGAAAAATAAGATGCAAAGCCCGTTAAAACCTCACAGTGAAAATAGGAAATCTAACGCAGAAACTTGAGTTTCTAGGAAGATTTATCTTTTTCACCAAGAGGTTAGGGCGTGCTCGATTCGTAAGATGTTGAGGCGTTAAGAAAACGAAAGAAAAATAGGAAGCCATCGCCTTGTGCGATGCACAAAAGATGGCTTATCTTTTTTCCGAAGTTTTTAGCCGAAACTCAGTTAAGCCTAACTCGTTAAGAATGACTAATCACTAAAGTGACTGTCATTCTATGGCAATTGCTATGGCGACTTGCCTAAACGCCTTACTAGTTCTAAAAACAAAGTATAATCGACTTTGTTTTAGAACGTCGTAATGTATAAGAAGAAATCCAGAGGTTGCAAACCAGCCTCTGTTTTTCGGTAAAAAGGAACGACACTAATATTTTGATTCGTTTCGTAACATTAAAAGAAAGGAACAAAGAGTGTTCGGGGAATTGAACACGGGTTCCAGAATTTCTTACTAAATTTGAAAGAAAGGACAAAGAGCGTTCGAGAAATTGAACTCGAGCGGAAAGCTTGGAAATTAGATAAACCGCCTAAGAAATCAGGATTTCTTGTCGGTTTCCTAAATTTCAGTCGCTTTCTGTTCGCTCTTAGTATCTTGTATGAACAATACTGAATTTTATGACCGTTTGGGCGTTTCAAAGAATGCATCTCAAGATGAGATCAAGAAAGCCTATCGGAAATTATCTAAAAAATATCACCCAGATATCAACAAGGATCCTGGTGCTGAGGACAAGTACAAGGAAGTTCAAGAAGCTTATGAAACTTTGAGCGATGAACAGAAACGTGCTGCCTATGACCAATATGGTGCTGCTGGTGCCAATGGTGGTTTTGGTGGTGCTGGCGGTTTCGGAGGCTTCGACGGAGCAGGTGGCTTTGGCGGATTTGAAGATATTTTCTCAAGCTTCTTTGGTGGTGGCGGTGCATCACGTAATCCAAACGCCCCTCGTCAAGGTGACGACCTCCAGTATCGCGTTCATTTGACTTTTGAAGAAGCTATTTTTGGTACAGAAAAGGAAGTCAAATACAATCGTGAAGCAAGCTGTCGTACTTGTAATGGGTCTGGCGCTAAACCTGGAACAAGTCCAGTTACTTGTGGACGCTGTCATGGTTCAGGTGTGATCAATGTTGATACCCAAACACCTCTCGGTATGATGCGTCGCCAAGTAACCTGTGATGTCTGTCATGGCCGTGGTCAAGAAATCAAAGATCCATGTACAACCTGTCATGGAACTGGTCATGAAAAACAAGCCCATAGCGTACACGTAAAAATCCCTGCTGGTGTGGAAACAGGTCAACAGATCCGCCTAGCTGGTCAAGGTGAAGCAGGATTTAACGGTGGACCATATGGTGACTTGTACGTGGTGGTTTCAGTTGAAGCTAGTGATAAGTTTGAGCGTGATGGAACGACAATCTTCTATAAGTTGAACTTAAACTTTGTTCAAGCAGCCCTAGGAGATACAGTAGACATTCCAACAGTTCATGGAGATGTTGAGTTAGTCATCCCAGAAGGAACGCAGACTGGTAAAAAATTCCGTCTACGTGGCAAGGGAGCTCCTAGCCTCCGTGGTGGTGTTGTCGGTGACCAGTATGTGACTGTCAATGTCGTGACTCCAACAGGTTTGAACGACCGTCAAAAAGCAGCCTTGAAAGAATTCGCAGCTGCAGGTGATCTGAAAGTACATCCTAAGAAGAAAGGCTTCTTTGACCACATTAAAGATGCCTTTGAGGGTGAATAAAGAAAAAGAGCCAAAGGGCTCTTTTTTGTGTTTATTATCGGAGGAATCATTCCCTAAATGGTCTGCTATTCAGACCGTTGAGTGAGTAAGCCAGCTGCATCCATTTCCTGGATTAGTTGCTTGAATTCCGCTTCTTTGCCAGGCTTAAGTGTGACGGTATCGATATGCTTAATCGCTGAATTATCCTGAATATCTACCAAAGTTAAAGCTTTTTCATAGAATGCAATTCCCTTTTTTAGACTTTCCGGATTTTTCCAAGAGAGAATAAAGTAAGAAGGATTTGATTTCTTTCCGATTTCTTGGAAGTACTTCCTACTTTCCTCCTCTAAAAATTGGAATAAACCATGATTGAACAAGTTGTCTTCTACCTTATGGTAGGAAATGTCTTCTGCACGTAGGACATAGACTTTGAGTCGATTTTTAGTGAGGTTTGGACTTTCTTTTAGGACTGGGTGGCTATTGATAACCTCATCTGAGAAAGTGACATAAAAATCTAAGCCTCCTCCCTCATATTGATAACTTCCATTTGATTCTACTTTCTCAGGAGGCATGTCAAGGGAGATGAAGATTTGTTTTAAGGCTTCATTTCCTTCTCGGATGTCACTCGGTGAGGCCTTGAAAAGATTGGACAGTATTAAAAATGCTAGGGCAACAAGAAGACAGAGGCCACCAGAAATAATCAGGACCACACGAGTCAGAACTTTTAAGATCTGTTTCATTTTCATTCCCTCTCTTTTCTGTTAGGAACTGATAACCCAAAATGGATTTAAGGGGATACAAGGAAAGTTGGAGGCTTTCTTTTCCTTATTTCTTTTCTTCCTGCATTTCTTTTAGTACAGCGAGTCTTGTTTGGACGTCTTTTTCCAATACTTTAAACTTGTAGGTCAAATCCTTTTGGTATTCCTGGATGAGTTTCTTTTGTTGGTTGATAACCTCAAAACTGTTTTGAATGATATCTAGGTCCTCTTTGACGGCTTGAATTCGCTCACTTGTATCTGTCACTTCCTCTGTGATTGCTTGACGGTTCTTTGTAAGAAGGTAGCTGCCTAGAGCAGAACCGGCAAAAAGTAGTAAATTAGATAGTTTCATAGTAACTCCTTAAGCGTTTTTGATCGTTTCAGCGACTTGGGCAAGTTTGTCAAAGTCAGGTTCATGAGTGATAAAGTCAAGTTTGAGATCGTCGTCTGCCCCATAACGTGGCACGAGGTGCACATGTGTATGAAAGACCGTTTGACCAGCGACTTCTTCGCAGTTAGAAATGATGTTCATACCGGACGCTTTGGTAGCAACCATAATTTTTTTTGCTACGACCGGAGCTTGAGCGAAGAGGCAACTAGCACTATTTGGATCCATTTCTAGGAGATTACGGTAGTGCTCTTTCGGAACAAGTAAGGTATGTCCGGGCGTTACTTGGGATATATCAAGAAAAGCAAGAACTTGATCATCTTCATAAACCTTAGATGCAGGGATTTCTCCAGCAATGATTTTACAAAAAATGCAATCTGACATAAAAAGCACCTCTACTGACTTAAATTTTGATATAATATAGCTACATTATACCAAATTCGGAGAAAATATGTTAGAAATAAAAAACCTGACAGGAGGCTATGTTCACGTCCCTGTCTTAAAGGATGTATCTTTTACAGTTGAAAGCGGGAAATTGGTTGGTTTGATTGGGCTAAATGGTGCTGGTAAATCAACTACAATTAACGAAATTATTGGACTTTTGACACCTTATAGTGGGGAAATCAATATCGATGGCTTGACCTTACGAGCTAATCCTCGTGAATACCGTCAGCAGATTGGTTATATCCCTGAAACACCTAGTTTATATGAAGAATTGACCCTCAGAGAGCATATCGAGACGGTAGCTATGGCCTATGGTATCGAGCAAGAACAAGCTTTTGAACGAGTAGAACCTCTTTTGAAGATGTTTCGTTTGGATCAGAAATTAGATTGGCTCCCAGTTCATTTTTCTAAGGGAATGAAACAGAAGGTCATGATTATCTGTGCCTTTGTTGTAGATCCTAGTCTTTTTATAGTAGACGAGCCATTCCTAGGTCTAGATCCTTTGGCAATTTCGGATTTGATTCAGCTTTTGGAAGTGGAAAAGCAAAAGGGGAAATCGATTCTCATGAGTACCCACGTTCTTGACTCTGCGGAAAAAATGTGTGATTCCTTTGTCATCCTTCATAAGGGACAAGTGCGTGCCAAGGGGAAACTTGAAGAGTTAAGGGAAGCTTTTTCTATGCCTCAAGCGAGTCTAAACGATATTTACCTGGCTCTGACCAAAGAGGAGGACCGATGAGAGACTTGTTTTTAAAGCGAAAGCAGGCCTTTCGTAAAGAGTGTGTAGGCTATTTGCGATATGTTCTAAATGACCACTTTATCTTATTT
Source organism: Streptococcus timonensis (assembly GCF_047460355.1). Taxonomy (GTDB): domain Bacteria; phylum Bacillota; class Bacilli; order Lactobacillales; family Streptococcaceae; genus Streptococcus; species Streptococcus timonensis_A. Next base: position 42,881 of record NZ_JASHGL010000001.1, read on the forward strand.
TTGTTGGTCTTATTAGGTTTTCTAGCTTATCAATATAGTCAACTACTCCAGCATTTTCCAGAAAATCATTTACCGATTCTATTTTTAATTGGGATTGTCTCTGTCTTACTCTTGATTTGGGGAGGGATAGCTACGTATGTAGAAGCGCCCGATAAGCTCTTTCTCTTAGTGGCTGAAGAAGAGGTGAGGGAATATATCCAGAAGCAAAAGCTAGTATCCTTCATCTTTTGGGTTAGCGTACAGACGCTCTTCTTACTCCTTTTTGCCCCTTTATTTTTAGCAATGGGTTTTGGCTTAGTAGTTTTTGGAGCCTATGTCCTTCTTTTGGGAGTTGGAAAATATTTTCTTTTTCAGAAAAAGGCTAACAAGTTTTTCGGTTCAAATAATCTTGACTGGGACTATGTCATCGTCCAAGAAAGTAAGCGAAAACAGTTCTTGCTTCGTTTCTTTGCCCTGTTTACACAGGTCAAAGGGATTTCAAATAGTATTAAGCGCCGCGCTTATCTAGACTTTATCTTAAATGCTGTTCAGAAGGTGCCTGGCAAGATTTGGCAAAATCTCTATCTTCGTTCTTATCTGAGAAATGGAGATTTACTAGCTCTCAGCTTGCGACTTCTCTTGTTGTCTCTACTAGCCCAAATTTTTATCGATCAGTCTTGGATTGCGACGGCAGTGGTTGTTTTGTTTAACTACCTCTTGCTCTTCCAGTTGCTAGCCCTCTATCATGCCTTTGATTACCAATATTTAATCCAACTCTTCCCTTTAGAAAAAGGCCAAAAAGAGAAGGGATTAAAGCAGCTTGTGACAGCTATCGGACTCATTGTTTTACTTTTAGAATCTGTCCTAGGCTTGCTCATCTTTAAGGAAAAAATGGCTCTTGTTGCTCTTTTAGGAGCTAGCTTTATCTTGCAATACTTTTATATACCTTACCAATTGAATAGATTGGTTGACGAATAGGATAAAAACTAGTAGAATAGATAGGAAACTTTATATGGAGGGAAGAAATGGATTTGGGTGATAAGGAGTTAAAGCTGACTCCAATATCTGGTAACAGTGGTAAAGCTTTTATGGGAAGCTACCCTGACGGAAAACGCGTTTTTATAAAAATGAATACCTCTCCAATCCTACCTGGTTTAGCAAAGGAACAAATCGCTCCACAATTACTTTGGATTCGTCGCTTATCAGATGGTCGCGACATGTGTGCGCAGGAATGGTTGACGGGAAAAATATTGACACCAAATGATATGAATCGTAAGCAAATTATTGATATTTTGACTCGTTTGCATCGTTCACGACCCTTAATGACCCAGTTGACACGCTTGGGCTACACTATGGAAAGACCTGCTGATTTGCTCAGGGCATGGTTGAATGATACTCCAGATGTTTTAAAAAATAATCAATTCATTAGTTTTGTAATAAATGATATGCGTGAGAATCTTCCGACTTTCAGAGAAGACTACGCTACTATCGTTCATGGAGATGTGCGTCACAGTAATTGGATTGAGACGAATAGCGGTTTGATTTATCTTGTAGATTGGGATTCGGTTCGTTTAACGGATCGTATGTTTGATGTAGCTCACTTGTTATGTCACTATATTCCAGAATACCGGTGGGTAGAATGGTTAACCAATTACGGTTACAAGAATAATCAAACGGTTATGAATAAGCTATTTTGGTATGCTCAGTTATCCTACTTGAGCCAAATTACCAAGTATTATGAAAACCAAGATTTGGATAATGTCAATCGGGAGATTTATGCCTTGCGTACATTCCGAGACAAGTATGGAAAGAAAAAATGAGAGTAAGAAATCGTAAAGGGGCGACAGAATTACTAGAGGCTAATCCTCAGTATGTTGTCTTGAATCCTGAAGAGGCTAAAGGGAAATGGCAAGCCTTGTTTGGTAATAACAATCCCATTCATGTTGAGGTCGGGAGTGGTAAGGGAGCCTTTGTATCAGGCATGGCTAAACAGAACCCTGACATCAACTACATCGGAATTGATATCCAAAAGTCTGTCTTAAGCTACGCCTTGGATAAGGTCTTGGAAGTTGGAGTTCCTAATATCAAATTGCTTTGGGTAGATGGGTCTGATTTGACCAACTACTTTGCAGACGGCGAAATTGACCGCTTGTATTTGAACTTTTCGGACCCATGGCCTAAAAAACGCCATGAAAAACGCCGTTTAACTTATAAGAGTTTTTTAGATACTTTTAAACGTATCTTGCCAGAAAATGGAGAAATTCATTTTAAGACGGATAACCGTGGTCTATTTGAGTACAGTCTAGTGAGTTTTTCACAGTACGGAATGAAGCTAAATGGAGTTTGGTTAGACCTACATGCTAGTGATTTCGAAGATAATGTCCTGACAGAATACGAACAGAAATTCTCAAATAAAGGCCAGGTTATTTATCGAGTAGAAGCTCAGTTTTAATGCGCAAACACCTCTGATTGATGGGGTGTTTTTTCTTTTACAAGTAAAAGGAGGCTGGCTAAGCCTATCAAGAGAAATTAAGTCTGCCAGTGATTTTGTTAAAGGTGTACTTACGGTTAGATAAGTGGTATAATGCAGGAGCGGACAGTGTTTTAGTTTCTCACAATATCCTTTCTCAGCTGGATACGGTCCCTTCCTCTATTTCACCAAAAATAAATGATATCCTACGAAATGAGCTTAATTTCAAGGGAGTCATTATGACGGATGATTTGGAAATTGCTGGCTTGGCTGACTTTGTCGACCAGGACCAAGCGGCACTACAGGTGATTTTAGCTGGAAATGATTTGATTTTAGGTTCTTCTTACCAGACTCAGATCCCTTATCTTTTACAAAAAGTTGCTACAGGGGAGCTGACTGAAGAGCGGATTGATGAGTCAGTCAAACGCGTTTTGTCATGGAAATATGACCTGGGTTTGTTACCAAGTTCTCAATAAAATTAAGAGAACTCTAAAGAACCCGTTTCCCTAGAAAAAGGATGCAACTAGCTACAAAAAGGCGAAATTCTTGCAGTTGTGATTGTTTTGTGCTATACTATTAGTAGGAATAAGAGTAGGTGAGGCGGAGATGTATCTCCGCCTCTTGCTTATGAGGAGGTGTTGTCCTATCGCAACAATTGTTGAATTAGTAACAAAACTTATTGAACCGTCTATCCAAGCTCCATTTGAATTGGTGGATGTTGAATATGAAAAGATTGTAGGAGATTATGTTCTAAGTATCTTTGTTGATAAGCCAGGTGGTATTACCCTGAATGATACAGCAGACTTGACAGAAGTGATTAGTCCTCTGTTGGATCAGATTCAACCAGATCCATTCCCAGAACAGTACTTCCTAGAAGTGACTAGCCCTGGCTTGGAGCGTCCTTTGAAAACCAAGGAAGCTGTAGCTGGAGCGGTTGGGAAATACATTCACGTTGGTCTTTATAAGGCCATCGACAAGCAGAAAGTCTTTGAGGGAACCTTGTTGGCCTTTGAAGAGGATGAGTTGACCATGGAGTATATGGACAAGACACGTAAGAAAACAGTCCAAATTCCATACAGTTTGGTATCGAAAGCACGTTTGGCAGTAAAATTTTAGTAAAAGAAAGGAAGCTTTTGAAGATTCAAAAGTGAATAGAAGATGAGTAAAGAAATGCTAGAGGCCTTCCGCATTTTGGAAGAAGACAAGGGAATCAAAAAAGAAGACATCATTGAAGCAGTGGTGGAGTCACTTCGTTCAGCCTACCGTAGACGCTATGGTCAATCAGACAGCGTAGCTATTGACTTTAACGAAAAGACAGGCGATTTCACAGTTTATACCGTTCGTGAAGTTGTGGATGAAGTATTTGATAGCCGTCTGGAAATCAGTTTGAAAGATGCTCTTGCCATTAACTCAGCCTACGAACTTGGCGACAAGATCAAGTTCGAAGAAGCACCTGCTGAGTTTGGTCGTGTAGCAGCCCAATCTGCTAAACAAACCATTATGGAAAAAATGCGCAAGCAAACGCGTGCCATTACCTACAATACTTACAAAGAACATGAGCAAGAAATCATGTCTGGTACAGTAGAACGCTTTGACAACCGCTTCATCTATGTCAATCTTGGCAGCATCGAAGCCCAATTGTCAAAACAAGACCAAATCTCTGGTGAAGTCTTTGCTTCCCACGACCGCATCGAAGTTTACGTCTACAAGGTTGAGGACAATCCTCGCGGTGTGAATGTTTTTGTAAGTCGTAGCCATCCAGAGATGATTAAACGATTGATGGAACAAGAAATTCCAGAAGTATATGATGGAACTGTTGAAATCATGAGCGTAGCTCGTGAAGCAGGTGACCGTACTAAAGTTGCTGTTCGTAGCCACAATCCAAACGTGGATGCTATCGGGACAATCGTTGGTCGTGGTGGTGCTAACATCAAGAAAATTACTAGCAAGTTCCACCCAGCTCGCTATGATGCTAAGAGCGACCGCATGGTGCCAATTGAAGAAAATATCGACGTTATCGAGTGGGTAGCAGATCCAGCTGAGTTTATTTACAATGCTATTGCTCCTGCAGAAGTTGATCAAGTTATCTTTGATGAGAACGACAGCAAGCGTGCCTTGGTTGTTGTGCCAGATAACAAACTATCACTTGCTATCGGTCGTCGTGGACAAAACGTTCGTTTGGCAGCTCATTTGACAGGTTACCGTATCGATATCAAGTCTGCTAGCGAGTTTGAAGCGATGGAAGAAGCAGGTCAAGTGGATTACGCTGAAACAGACGAATTGACTGAAGAATAAAAGCTGCAAGAGGAGGGAAAGATGAGAACAAAGAAAATCCCTTTGCGCAAGTCTGTTGTGTCTAACGAAGTAATTGATAAGCGAGATTTACTTCGTATTGTCAAGAACAAAGAAGGACAGGTTTCTATCGACCCGACAGGCAAGGCTAATGGCCGTGGCGCTTATATCAAGCTAGACAATGCAGAAGCCCTTGAGGCTAAAAAGAAAAAAGTCTTTAACCGTAGCTTTAATATGGAAGTTGAAGAGAACTTTTATGATGAGTTAATCGCTTATGTCGAACATAAAGTGAAAAGAAGAGAGTTAGGACTTGAATAAGCAAAAAATTACCAATCTCTTGGGTCTTGCTCAACGAGCAGGGAAAATCATCTCGGGTGAAGAAATGGTTGTCAAGGCCATTCAAGACCAGAAAGTAAAGCTGGTTTTTCTAGCCCATGATGCTGGTCCAAATCTGACCAAGAAGATTCAAGATAAAAGTCACTATTATCAAGTAGAAGTTATTACCGTGTTTTCAACACTGGAATTAAGCATAGCAGTCGGAAAATCAAGAAAAGTTTTGGCTGTGACAGATGCTGGATTTACAAAGAAAATGAGGTCTCTTATGGAATAGAAGAGGAGGACATAATTTGTCTAAGAAAAGATTGTACGAAATCGCCAAAGAACTTGGAAAAGAAAGTAAAGAAGTTGTAGAACGTGCAAAAGAGCTAGGATTAGAAGTGAAAAGCCATGCTTCAAGTGTGGAAGAAGTGCTAGCTGAGAAAATCGTAGCCAGTTTCAAACCTGTAGTTAAAGCCAAGCCAGCAGTAAAACCTGCGGCACCTAAAACTCCAGAAGCCAAAGAGGAAAGCAAACCAGCAACACCCCAAGCTCCTCTGGTTAATGAAGAAAATAAGCCAGCAACACCTAAAGAAGAAAAAGTAGTTGCTGCTAGACCCCAGAGCCGTAACTTTAAGGCGGAACGTGAAGCACGTGCCAAAGAGCAGGCAGAGCGACGTAAACAACAAAAAGGAAACAAGCGAGATCATCATCAAGGTGATCATCGTCAAAAAGCAGATGAACGTAGATCTGGTAAGCCAGAGCAAGGAAATCGAGACAATCGTCGCTTCAATGACCAAGGCAAAAAACAGCAAGGTCAGGGACAACGTGGCAATGACCGTCGACAGCAAGAGGACAAACGTCCAAATCAGGCAGGTCCACGTATCGACTTCAAGGCTCGTGCAGCTGCTCTGAAAGCAGAACAAAATGCAGAGTATGCACGTTCAAGCGAGGAACGTTTCAAACAGTCTCAAGCAGAAAAAGAAGCTTTAGCCCAAGCGAATAAGCGCAAGGAGCCAGAAGAAATCTTTGAAGAAGCTGCTAAAGTTGTTGAACAAGCTCCAACAGTTGTTGAAGTAGTTCCTGTAGCTAAGGAAGCTGTAGTAGATAATCGTCGTAAAAAACAAGCTCGACCAGATAAAGAACGTGATGATTTCGATCACGAAGAAGATGGTCCAAGAAAACAACAAAAGAATCGAAGTAGTCAAAATCAAGTGAGAAATCAAAGAAACAGTAACTGGAACAATAATAAGAAAAATAAAAAGGGCAATAAACAAAATAACCGTAATCAGGTTCAAAAACCTGTTACGGAGCGTAAGTTCCATGAATTGCCTACAGAATTTGAATATACAGATGGTATGACCGTTGCGGAAATCGCAAAACGTATCAAACGTGAGCCAGCTGAAATTGTTAAGAAACTCTTCATGATGGGCGTGATGGCGACACAAAACCAATCTTTGGATGGTGACACAATCGAACTCCTCATGGTAGATTATGGTATTGATGCCAAACAAAAAGTTGAAGTGGACAATGCCGATATTGAGCGTTTCTTTGCTGAAGATGGATATCTGAACGAAGACCAACTAGTGGAACGTCCACCAGTTGTTACCATCATGGGACACGTTGACCATGGTAAAACAACACTTTTGGATACCCTTCGTAATTCTCGTGTAGCAACAGGAGAAGCAGGTGGTATCACTCAGCATATCGGTGCCTACCAAATCGTAGAGGGCGGGAAGAAGATTACCTTCTTGGATACCCCAGGTCACGCGGCCTTTACATCTATGCGTGCACGTGGTGCCTCAGTTACCGATATTACAATCTTGGTCGTAGCAGCTGATGACGGGGTTATGCCTCAAACTATCGAAGCCATCAACCACTCAAAAGCTGCGAATGTTCCAATCATCGTAGCTATCAATAAGATCGATAAACCAGGTGCCAACCCAGAGCGTGTAATCGGTGAATTGGCAGAGCATGGTATCATGTCAACAGCTTGGGGTGGAGATTCTGAATTTGTAGAAATCTCAGCTAAGTTTAACCAAAACATTGATGAGTTGTTGGAAACAGTCCTCCTTGTGGCTGAGCTCCAAGAACTCAAGGCTGACCCAACTGTCCGTGCTATCGGTACTGTTATTGAAGCTCGTTTGGATAAAGGTAAAGGTGCGGTTGCAACCCTTCTTGTTCAACAAGGTACTTTGAACGTACAAGACCCTATCGTTGTAGGAAATACTTTCGGACGTGTCCGTGCTATGACCAATGACCTTGGACGTCGTGTTAAGGTTGCAGGGCCATCAACACCGGTTTCCATCACTGGTTTGAACGAAGCGCCAATGGCTGGTGATCACTTTGCCGTTTACGAAGATGAAAAATCTGCTCGTGCAGCAGGTGAAGAACGTGCTAAACGTGCCCTTCTCAAACAGCGTCAAACAACCCAACGCGTTAGTCTTGAAAACCTCTTTGATACTCTTAAGGCTGGGGAACTCAAGTCAGTTAACGTTATCATCAAGGCCGACGTGCAAGGTTCTGTTGAAGCTCTCTCTGCTTCACTTCAAAAGATTGATGTTGAAGGTGTGAAAGTTACCATTGTTCACTCAGCCGTTGGTGCCATCAACGAGTCAGACGTAACCCTTGCAGAAGCATCCAATGCCTTTATCATTGGTTTCAACGTCCGTCCTACTCCACAAGCTCGTCAACAAGCTGATGCTGACGATGTGGAAATTCGTCTCCATAGTATCATCTACAAGGTTATCGAAGAGATGGAAGAAGCTATGAAGGGTATGCTTGACCCAGAATTTGAAGAAAAAATCATCGGTGAAGCTCTTATCCGTGAAACCTTTAAAGTCTCTAAAGTGGGAACCATTGGTGGATTCATGGTTATCAATGGTAAAGTTACCCGTGACTCTAAAGTCCGTGTTATTCGTGACGGTGTAGTTACTTACGACGGTGAACTAGCAAGTTTGAAACACTATAAAGATGACGTTAAAGAAGTTACAAATGGCCGTGAAGGTGGTCTCATGATTGAAGGCTACAATGATCTTAAGGTGGATGATGTGATTGAAGCCTATGTCATGGAAGAAATTAAGAGATAATTTTTTGCCCCTTTCTTAGATGGTGAGGGACGCAAGAAAACCTATGGTTTCATTGCTTATTTTTGAGCCGCATGTCTCAAAAATCCCCTGCTATGAAACTGCTAATGCAGTTCCATAACTTTCACCACGGCGAAAGAAGCAGATGATTTCAAATTGAACTTCGTTTCAATTTGAATTGAAAATCAATAATTTTAAAAATAGCTAGGTCTGCTGGCCTAGCTTTTGGTTCATTATTTAAGAGAAAGGAAAAATTATGGCAAATCATTTCCGTACGGACCGTGTGGGCATGGAAATCAAGCGAGAAGTCAATGAGATCTTGCAAAAGAAAGTCCGTGATCCCCGTGTCCAAGGTGTGACCATTACAGATGTTCAGATGTTGAGTGATTTATCAATGGCTAAGGTTTACTACACTATTTTGAGTAATCTTGCATCAGATAATCAGAAAGCTCAAATTGGGCTTGAAAAAGCAACTGGAACTATCAAACGTGAACTTGGTCGCAATTTGACCTTATACAAAATTCCAGACTTAACTTTTGTCAAAGACGAATCCATCGAATATGGTAATAAGATTGACGAAATGTTACGCAACCTGGATAAAAACTAAGAAAAAGAGGGATTCCCCTCTTTTTTGTTACTTTAAACATGACGATAGTTTGATTATTTGCCTTTCTTAAAAGTCGGTTAAAAAAATGTATAAATCTCTAATAGTATGATATGATAAAGCTTAACTTGAATATAAAATGGAGATATAGATGGCTAAACAAGATATAGCTATAAAAGTTTTACAACAAGTTGTAAAGCTTCCTGTCGTAAAAGTAAATAGAGAAAAATTTTTAGTGGAGAAGTTCTCTAAAGAATTAGATAAGAAGGATATTGCCAAATTGTTAGAACAAGGTCCTCCTTCATTATTACCCCAGGAAACCTTAGATAGAGTAGCCAGGTCCTGCATAAAGGATAATGTTTTACGAGCTAGTGGAACATCTGTTCTAGCAGGTTTACCCGGAGGTATTCTAATGGCGCTTACTATTCCAACGGATGTAGCTCAGTTTTATGCTTTTTCCTTAAAATTAGCCCAAGAATTGGGATATATTTATGGATTTAATGATCTTTGGGCATCAAGAAATGACTTAAGTGAAGAAGCTAAAAACACACTATTACTTTATCTAGGGGTTATGCTTGGGGTAAACGGAGCGGGTGCCTTGCTTCGTTCTGGCGGTGTTACAGTCGCTAAACATGTAATGACTACAGTACCTCAGAAAGCCGTAGCCAAAGCTGGCTGGTATCCGATTTTAAAAAAGGTTATGAAAATTTTTGGGGTTACTCTTACAAGGAGAGGCTTGGCAAAGGGGATGGGAAAAGCGATTCCTATTCTAGGTGGGGTTATTTCAGGGGGATTAACCTATGCGACTATGAAACCCATGGGCGAAAGATTGCAAAAAGAATTATCCAAATTAGTTAACTATTCTGAAGTGCAATATCAAAATGATATGGCAATTATTCGAAAAGAGGCTGAGGTAATCGAAGCTGACTGATATGATGAAACTAGCAAGTCTTGTGTTGCTAGTTTTTTTAATCCCATTCCTTATGGTATAATAAAAACAGTTAAATGATTAGAAATAGACTCATGGAGGTTCTCATGGACAATATAATCGATGTATCAATTCCAGTTGCTGAAGTGGTAGACAAGCATCCAGAAGTTTTAGATATTCTAGTTGAGCTTGGTTTCAAACCTCTTGCCAACCCCTTGATGCGCAACACAGTCGGGCGAAAAGTATCGCTCAAGCAAGGCTCAAAACTTGAGGGAACTCCTATGGATAAGATTGTGCGAACACTTGAAGCGAATGGTTACGAAGTGATTGGATTAGACTAATGGCAGATGAACGTATTCATATCCTGCGGGATATTTTATTAGAATTGCATAATGGTGCCTCTCCGGAGTCTGTTCAGGATCGTTTTGATGCGACCTTTACAGGTGTATCGGCTATTGAGATTTCCCTCATGGAGCACGAGTTGATGAACTCTGACTCAGGCGTTACCTTTGAAGATGTCATGGAACTCTGTGATGTCCATGCCAATCTTTTTAAAAATGCAGTTAAGGGCGTAGAAGTTGAGGATACCGAGCATCCTGGTCATCCTGTACGAGTCTTTAAGGATGAAAATCTAGCTCTCCGTGCGGCCTTGATTCGGGTCCGTAGATTGTTAGACACTTATGAGTCTATGTCTATGGAAGACGAGGAAATGCTTGAGGAGATGCGCAAGGGTTTGGTTCGTCAGATGGGACTTGTAGGCCAGTTTGACCGTCACTATCAGCGTAAGGAAGAACTCTTTTTTCCTATCATGGAACGTTATGGACACGATTCACCTCCAAAAGTTATGTGGGGAGTGGATGACCAGATTAGGGAACTCTTTCAAACAGCTTTGGAGGCAACCAAGTCACTTCCGGAAGTACCGATTTCCACTGTCAAGGAATCTTTTGAGACTTTTGCGACAGAGTTTGAAAGTATGATTTTTAAGGAAGAATCTATTTTGCTCATGATTCTTCTGGAGTCTTTTTCTCAAGATGACTGGATTCAGATTGCTGAGGAAAGTGATGCCTATGGATATGCTATTATCCGTCCGTCTGAGAAATGGGTTCCTGAACGTCAAAGTTTTGTTGAGGAAAAAAGTGTAGAAGAACCAACTCAGCCAGAAACTGTAGATGGACAAGTTCAGCAGGTGATCGATACACCAGAAGGTCAGTTTACTATCACCTTTACACCAAAGGAAAAGGAAACGGTGCTAGATCGCAATAGCCAGCAAGCTTTTGGCAATGGCTATCTCTCAGTTGAACAGGCGAATCTTATCCTTAATCATTTGCCTATGGAGATTACCTTTGTCAATAAGGATGATATTTTCCAGTATTATAATGACAATACTCCAGCAGATGAAATGATTTTCAAACGAACACCGTCCCAAGTTGGACGAAATGTCGAACTATGCCATCCACCAAAATATTTGGAGAAGGTCAAAACGATTATGCAAGGACTTCGTGAAGGGGTCAAGGACAAGTATGAGATGTGGTTTAAGTCCGAATCACGTGGAAAGTTTGTTCACATCACCTACGTTGCAGTACATGATGAAAACGGGGAATTTCAAGGTGTGTTGGAGTATGTTCAGGATATTCAACCCTATCGTGAGATTGATAGCGACTTTTTCCGTGGATTAGAATAAGGAGAAAAAATGAGTTACGAGCAAGAATTTATGAAGGAATTTGAAGCCTGGGTTAATACCCAGATCATGATTAATGATATGGCGCTCAAGGAAAGCCAAAAGGTCTATGAAGAAGATCAAGATGAGCGTGCTAAAGATGCCATGATTCGCTATGAGAGCCGTTTGGATGCCTACCAGTTCTTGCTAGGCAAGTTTGAAAATTTCAAGGCAGGCAAGGGATTCCATGATTTACCAGAAGGTTTGTTTGACGAGAGAAATTATTAATGTTTAGAAATTAGAAAGGGGAGTGGGACAAAAGTCCTAGCCTCTCAATTGTCTTTGGATTGTCGAGCAAGACGCAGTGGTTGAGTGGGCTCTACTACGCTGATTTCATCAGCTTTTACAGCCCTACTCAACTGTGCGGAGGTGGGACGACGAAATCGAATTCTAACGAATTACCGATTTCTGTCCCACTCTCTTTTTCATTGTTCCTTGAGCCTTTTTGTGTTACAATGTTAGCATGAAAACGAAAAATATTATTAAAACAGGTTTAGTCGTGGCAGGTCTTGGAGCCCTTGCCTTTGGTGCTAAGAAAGTAGCTGATGATCACAAACTCATGAAGACACAGGAAGAGTTAACTGCTATTGTGCGTGACTATTTCTCAGAAATGGGTGAGATTGGGACTCTCTATGTCCAAGTATACGAAAGTAGCCTTGAACGCCTTGTTGGTGGTGTCATTTTTGAAGATGGTCGTCACTATACCTTTGTCTATGAAGATGAAGATCTCATCTACGAGGAGGAAGTCTTATGATTTCTCCTAAAAATATAGAAGAATTAGCAAATTTAGTAGAGCAAGATGGCAAGAAGGTCTTCCTTTTTGTTGCGGATTGGTGTGGCGATTGCCGTTATATCTATCCTGCCTTGCCAGAGATTGAAGAGGCAAATCCAGAGTTCACTTTTATACGGGTAGACCGAGATGAATATATGGAACTTGCTAAACTTTGGGATGTATACGGGATTCCAAGTCTTGTTGTTTTAGACAAGGGCAAGGAGATTGGACGTTTTGTCAATCGTGACCGAAAAACCAAGGGGCAAATCAATGACTTTTTAGCAAGTCTGAAATAGGAGAAAAGAATGATTTTTACATATAATAAAGAACATGTCGGCGATGTCCTTATGGTCATCGTGAAAAACAGTGGAGATGCCAAACTTGATGTTGAGCGTAAAGGTAATGTAGCGCGTGTTTTCCTTAAAGAAACTGGTGAGACTGTCGCATGGAACATTTTTGAAGTTTCTAGTATGTTTGAAATCGCTGAGCGCGGTCAAGTCTTTTTAACTGACGACCAAGTAGCACGTTTGAACCAAGAATTGCAAGAAGAAGGATTTGCTGAAGAAATTATCAATGACAAGGAACCCAAATTTGTGGTTGGAGAAATTGTAGAAATGGTTGCGCATCCAGATAGTGACCACCTCAATATCTGTCAAGTGGAAGTTGCAAGTGATAAGACAGTACAAATCGTTGCTGGTGCTCCCAATGCACGTGTTGGTTTGAAAACCATTGTTGCTCTTCCTGGAGCCATGATGCCAAAAGGCAATCTCATTTTCCCAGGGGAACTTCGTGGGGAAAAGAGTTTTGGTATGATGTGTAGTCCTCGTGAACTTGCCTTGCCAAATGCTCCCCAAAAACGTGGTGTCATTGAATTGTCAGACGACCAGGTAGTTGGAACACCCTTTGACCCAGCTAAGCACTGGACTGCTTAATCAATGAAAGTTACCTATAATCTTTGACAGAGGGAAATAAGATGGCAAAAAATGTAGTCATTACAGGTGCAACATCAGGTATTGGTGAAGCAATTGCGCGTGCCTATCTAGAGAAAGGTGAGAATGTTGTACTCACAGGACGTCGAACAGAAAGACTTGAAGCTCTAAAAGCAGAGTTTGCAGAAGCCTTTCCGAATCAAAATGTTTGGACCTTTCCGCTAGATGTAACCGATATGACAATGGTTAAAACGGTTTGTTCAGATATTCTTGAAGCAGTAGGTTCGATTGATGTTTTAGTTAATAACGCTGGACTTGCTTTAGGCTTAGCTCCATATCAGGACTATGAGGAGTTGGATATGTTGACCATGCTAGATACCAATGTCAAGGGATTGATGGCGGTTACGCGGTGTTTCTTGCCTTCCATGGTAGCTGCCAATCAAGGTCATATCATTAACATGGGTTCAACCGCAGGTATTTATGCCTATGCGGGTGCAGCAGTCTATTCAGCAACCAAGGCTGCAGTTAAAACCTTTTCGGATGGCTTAAGGATTGATAACATTGCTACAGATATCAAGGTGACCACTATTCAACCTGGTATTGTAGAAACTGATTTTTCAAAAGTCCGTTTCCATGGAGATGAGGCACGGGCTGCGACTGTTTACCAGGGGCTTGAAGCCTTACAGGCACAAGATATCGCTGATGCAGTGGTTTATGTGACCAGTCAACCTCGTCGTGTGCAAATCACAGATATGACCATCATGGCCAATCAACAAGCTACTGGATTTACGATTCACAGAGATTAATATTATTATTAAAAAAGTTACAAATGTTGTAACTTTTTTTGATTTCCTTCGAATAGATAAGTAGGAGGATGAAAAATGTATAATAAAGTGATTATGATTGGACGCTTGACGTCTACACCCGAATTGCACAAAACCAACAATGATAAGTCTGTAGCTCGTGCGACGATTGCTATTAACCGTCGTTTTAAGGACCAAAATGGGGAACGTGAAGCGGACTTCATCAATATTGTTGTCTGGGGGAAATTGGCTGAAACCTTGGCTAGCTACGCGACTAAAGGCAGTCTCATTTCTGTCGATGGGGAGCTTCGTACTCGTAAGTTTGAGAAGAATGGTCAGACCAACTATGTGACCGAAGTTCTCGCTACAGGATTTCAACTTTTGGAAAGTCGCGCCCAACGTGCTATGCGTGAAAATAATGCTGGTCAAGACTTAGCAGATCTGGTTTTGGAAGAGGAGGAACTTCCCTTTTAAAATGATAGGAGGCTGGGACAAAAGTCCTAGCCTCTCAATTGTCTTTGGGTTGTCGAGCAAGACGCAGTGGTTGAATGGGCTCTACTACGCTGATTTCATCAGCTTTTACAGCCCTACTCAACTGTGCGGAGGTGGGACGACGAAATCGAATTCTAACGAATTACCGATTTCTGTCCCACTCTCTTTTTTATGCTATAAATCAGACTTTTTTCTTGACTATTTTTGACCAAGTGATACAATAGAACTATGGTTTAGCACTCATATACAAAGAGTGCTAACAATATGATTGTATTATGGAGGAAGACAAATGTTGAAACCATTAGGCGACCGTGTGGTCTTGAAAATTGAAGAAAAAGAAGCAACTGTTGGAGGCTTTGTCCTCGCAAAATCAGCTCAAGAAGAAACTAAAACAGCTACAGTAGTGGCTACTGGACAAGGTGTTCGTACCTTGAACGGTGATTTGGTTGCTCCTAGTGTAAAGGTTGGAGATCAAGTTTTAGTGGAAGCTCATGCAGGTATTGATGTCAAAGATGGGGATGAAAAATACCTCATCGTGGGTGAAGCTAGTATCTTGGCAATCGTTGAAGAATAGAAGGAGAAAGTAAGTATGGCAAAAGACATTAAATTTTCATCAGACGCTCGTTCAGCTATGGTTCGCGGTGTTGATATCTTAGCAGACACTGTTAAAGTAACTTTGGGACCTAAAGGTCGTAACGTTGTGCTTGAAAAATCATTTGGTTCTCCATTGATTACCAACGACGGGGTTACAATCGCTAAAGAAATCGAATTGGAAGACCATTTTGAAAATATGGGTGCCAAATTGGTATCAGAAGTAGCTTCTAAAACCAATGATATTGCAGGTGACGGGACAACTACTGCAACAGTATTGACTCAGGCTATCGTTCGTGAAGGAATTAAAAACGTTACTGCTGGCGCAAATCCAATTGGTATTCGTCGTGGGATTGAAGCTGCGGTCGCTGCAGCCGTAGAAGCTTTGAAGAATACGGCTATCCCTGTTGCTAATAAAGAAGCCATCGCTCAAGTCGCTGCTGTATCATCTCGCTCTGAAAAAGTTGGTGAATACATCTCTGAAGCTATGGAAAAAGTTGGTAAAGATGGAGTTATCACTATTGAAGAATCACGTGGTATGGAAACCGAGCTTGAAGTCGTAGAAGGAATGCAATTTGACCGTGGGTATCTATCACAATACATGGTGACAGATAATGAAAAAATGGTTGCAGACCTTGAAAATCCATACATTTTAATCACTGACAAGAAGATTTCAAATATCCAAGAAATCTTGCCACTTCTAGAAAGTATTCTTCAAAGTAGTCGTCCGCTCTTGATTATTGCAGATGATGTTGATGGTGAAGCTCTGCCAACCCTTGTTTTGAACAAGATTCGTGGTACTTTCAACGTAGTTGCTGTTAAGGCACCAGGATTTGGTGACCGACGTAAAGCTATGCTTGAAGATATCGCCATCTTGACAGGTGGTACCGTTATTACTGAAGATCTTGGGCTTGAGTTGAAAGATGCTACCATCGAAGCTTTAGGTCAAGCAGCTAAAGTGTCTGTAGATAAAGATAGCACAGTCATTGTTGAAGGTGCAGGAAATCCTGAAGCGATTGCTAACCGTGTAGCTGTCATCAAGTCTCAAATCGAAACAACAACTTCAGAATTCGACCGTGAAAAACTCCAAGAACGCTTGGCTAAATTATCAGGTGGAGTAGCAGTTATCAAGGTCGGTGCTGCAACTGAAACTGAATTGAAAGAAATGAAACTCCGCATCGAAGATGCCCTTAACGCTACCCGTGCAGCAGTGGAAGAAGGTATTGTTGCAGGTGGTGGTACTGCCTTAGTGAATGTCATTCCAGCTGTTGAAGCTTTAGAATTGACAGGTGATGAAGCAACAGGACGTAGCATTGTGCTTCGTGCCTTGGAAGAACCAGTTCGCCAAATTGCCTACAATGCAGGCTATGAAGGTTCAATCGTTATCGATCGTTTGAAAAATGCAGAAGCTGGTACAGGCTTTAACGCTGCAACAGGTGAATGGGTGAACATGATTGAAGCAGGTATTATCGATCCTGTTAAGGTTAGCCGTTCAGCCCTTCAAAACGCAGCTTCAGTAGCAAGTCTTATCTTGACAACAGAAGCAGTTGTGGCTAACAAACCAGAACCGGTAGCACCAGCTCCAGCTATGGATCCTTCAATGATGGGTGGTTACTAATAAATAAAAACAGGTAGAAATCATGATTTCTACCTGTTTCTTTTGAATCACTTAAAAAGAGGGAGCACAGCTTCCTCTTTTTTTATCTGAAATTGTTATGGTTTGATAACTTCAGCTCCACCCATGTATGGACGAAGGACTTCAGGAATAGTGACAGAACCATCTTCGTTTTGATAGTTTTCAAGAATAGCAGCAACGGTACGTCCAACAGCAAGTCCAGAACCGTTCAAGGTGTGGAGAAGTTTAACCTTACCATCGGCTTCGTCACGGTAGCGGATTTGGGCACGACGTGCTTGGAAATCTTCTGTATTTGAACAGCTTGAGATTTCACGGTAGGTATTTTGTGCTGGGATCCAAACTTCCAAGTCGTAAGTCTTGGCAGCTGAGAAGCCCATATCTCCTGTAGAAAGAGCCACGACACGGTATGGCAAGTTGAGTTTTTGAAGGATGTTTTCAGCGTTGGCTGTCATCTTTTCTAGTTCTTCGTATGATTCTTCAGGTTTAGCAAATTTCACCATTTCTACCTTGTGGAATTGGTGCAAACGAATCAAGCCGCGAGTATCGCGACCAGCAGAACCAGCTTCAGAACGGAATGATGGACTCATAGCAGTAAAGTAGATTGGCAAGTCTTTTCCGTCAAGAATTTCATCACGGTAGTAGTTAGTCAAAGGTACTTCAGCTGTAGGAATGAGGACATAGTTGGTATCGCTGATCTCAAAAGTATCTTCCTTGAATTTTGGATATTGGCCAGTACCAAACATAGAATCATGGTTAACCATGTAAGGCGTGATGACTTCAGTATAACCTTCCTTACCATGCTCATCTAGCATAAAGTTGTAGATGGCACGTTCCAAACGAGCTCCGAGGCCTTTATAGAAGAGGAAACGAGCTCCAGTGACTTTTCCACCACGTTCCCAGTCAAGAATACCAAGGTCTTCTCCGAGATCCCAGTGGGCTTTTGGTTCAAAGTCAAACTCGCGAGGAGTTCCCCAACGGCGAACTTCTACATTATCATCTTCATCAGCACCAATTGGAACACTGTCAGCTGGGATGTTTGGAAGAGTAGTGGTAAATTCTGTCAATTTAGCATCGATTTCAGCTAATTCTGCATCGAGTGCTTTGACTTCGGCAGATAGGGTTTGCATGGCAGCAATCTTATCATCGGCATTTTCCTTGTTGCGCTTAGCTTGAGCAATTTCAGCAGAAACCGTGTTACGCTCTGCCTTGAGGGTTTCAACCTTGACTAAGATGTCACGACGTTTAGCATCGATTTCTTTCATCTCGTTCAAGATAGCAGCGTCTACACCACGTGTAGCCAATTTTTCTGCGACAGCATCAAAGTCTGTACGAATACGTTTGATATCTAGCATATAAACTCCTTTATGAAAAAGCACACCTGACAAAGCGTTGGAGCGGCAGAGCCGCGGTTCCATCCAACTTCACAGGTGTGCACTTGATTCTGTATTTGATTTAAAACAACGGTAGAATTTCACCTATCTCTTCTATCTGCTCGCAGCATCCGCAGACTTTCTGGAAGAAGAGGATAACCTACTTATCCGTTTCTATGATTATACTAAACTTTCTATTTTTTTGCAAATAGATTTTTGATTTTACATCCAATGATTTGGACTAAGGTTGGAAGCTTCACAACCTTTTCATTTCCGATTTTTTCCCGAGCAATTTTAAGAATTTTTCCGGAGTCTTTTGAGGCAAAGAGGAATTTTCCTTGGTCTGTAAAAACTTCAAAATGACGACTAACCTTACGGCCTGAAACATTGGCTCCGATTTGATTAACGCTAGACCATGGGATTTGAATATAATCCTCAATATTGCGATCCGAGTAAAACTCCAAGGCTTGGTCTCCTACCAGGAATTTTCCAACTTTTCCTTGTATAGAGAGGTAAGAAGTTCCAGTGGTTTGTAAGTCAACGACTTTATTGAGAGATTGTACCATAATTAGTCTTCCTTACTTTCACCGAAAAAGGCTTGGTAGAGAGCCTTAAGAGCCGCTTTTTCTTGGTCTTTGTGGACAACGAACATGATAGAAACTTCACTAGAACCTTGAGACATCATTTGAATGTTGATATTATTTTCAGACAAGGCACGTGTAGCTGTCGCTGTAACTCCGATATGGCTCTTCATTTTTTCTCCTACAATCATGATGATAGAGAGGCCATGTTCAATTTCAGCGTGGTCAACTTCAGCTTTTTGAACAAGTTGACGAAGGATTTCTTCTTCCTTGATTGGTGTAAGCTCGCGCTCACGTAGGATGATAGAAAGGTCATCGATCCCTGTTGGCATATGTTCCCAACCAATATTTAGGTCTTCAAGGATTTGGAGAGCCTTACGACCAAAACCAACCTCACGGTTCATAAGGTATTTGGACATATTGATGCTGACAAAACCAGCGTCACTAGCAATACCAACAACAGGGAATTTATCATCGCTGTGTTGAAGGACGATGCGAGTACCTGGATGGTCAGGGTTGTTGGTATTTTTGATAACTAAAGGAATTTTTCCGCGATAGGCAGGGAGAAGGGCTTCATCGTGAAGGACAGAAAAACCTGCATAGGCTAACTCACGCATCTCACGGTAGGTTAATTCTGGAATCGAGTGCGGTTGGTGGATGATACCAGGATGGGCAGCAAAGATTCCATCGACATCTGTGAAGTTCTCATAGAGGTCAGCTTTGACACCTGCAGCGATGATAGAACCAGTAATATCTGAACCACCACGAGAGAAGGTACAGATTTGGTCTTCCTTAGTGACTCCAAAGAAACCTGGAATAACGAGGACTTCTGAGCAGTTATTAAGCTCTTCAATTTTGTCATAGCTTGATGGAATGATACGAGCATTTCCTGGCTCACTAGTAACGACAATTCCAGCTTCTCTTGGATGTACATAGCGAGCTTCCAAACCGTTTTGGTTGAAGTAAGCCGCAATTAACTTAGCATTATTATTTTCCCCAGCAGCAAGGAAGGTATCGTAAAGAAATTCATTATCTTCTATAGGAAGAGTTGCGAGGGCACGGATACTTTTTGAGATTTTTTCTAGAACTGTTGGTTTGAGTTTTAATTCACTGACCATGGCAGCATAGCGTTCGATAATCCAGTTTTGACTTTTACTAATATCATTTCCAGCAACATAGTCACGGTAGTATTTAATTAAGGCATCTGTTACCTTTGTATCTTCAGAATCGCGTTTTCCTGGAGCAGAAACAACTACAAAACGTCGTTCAGGATCGCTCTTTACAATATTTAAAACTTTTTCTAACTGACTAGCAGAGGCAAGTGAACTTCCACCAAATTTTACAACCTTCATAAGAACTCCTAAAGTAAGTATTTTATACGATTATAGCAGAAAGAGGGGCTTTTTTCAATCTGGAAAATAAAGAGTGCTAGTAAGGAAAAATATAATATTTAAAATCGGCTGATACAATTTCAGTCGATTTTTCTCTTGTAGAAAAAGTCATAAAAAGATATAATTTTAAAATCAAACAATTTAATTGACTTAGTAATCAAAAAGGAGTGGCTATGGAACATATTCTCTATCAAGTTCAAGACGATTTAGCAATCATAACTCTCAATCGTCCAGAAGTCGCAAATGGTTTTCACATTCCTATGTGCGAGGAAATTCTAGAAGCTTTGGAATTGGCTGACAAGGACGCAGCTGTTTCGTATATCTTAATCAATGCGGCAGGCAAAGTTTTCTCTGTTGGCGGTGATTTGGTAGAAATGAAGCGTGCTGTCGATGAGGATGATATTGCTTCTTTGGGCAAAATTGCTGAGTTGGTTAATACTATTTCATTTAAGATAAAGCAAGTTCTAAAGCCAGTCCTAATGGAAGTGGACGGGGCAGTTGCAGGAGCAGCAGCCAACATGGCCTTAGCTGTTGATTTCTGTATTGCAACTGATAAAGCAAAATTTATTCAAGCCTTTGTTGGTGTTGGATTAGCACCGGATGCAGGCGGTTTGTTCTTACTAACAAGGTCTTTAGGTGTAACTCGTGCAACCCAGCTGGCTATGACTGGTGAGGCTTTTACAGCTGAGAAGGCTTTTGAAGCTGGTGCGATTTATCGTTTGTGCCCTAGTGATCAATTAGAAAAAACTAGAAATCAATTGTTGAAGAAGTTAAGACGAGGTTCTAGCAATTCCTATACAGCCATTAAAAAATTGGTCTGGGAAAGTGAATTTAAGGAGTGGTCTAATTATGCTAAATTAGAACTTGAATTGCAAAAATCTTTGGCCTATACGGAAGACTTTAAAGAAGGAGTTCTGGCCCACTCGGAAAGAAGGCGCCCCCAATTTATCGGAAAATAAAACTTGCATAATTCAATAAAATTTGTTATACTTTCCTTATCAAATGTTTTGATTATAAAACTTTTTATAGTTAAGGAGGGGAAGAATTGGATTATCAAAAAATAAATGAATATTTAACATCTATCTTCAATAACGTTCTAGTAATTGAAGAAGTGAGCCTCAGAGGTAGTCAATTTAAAGATATTTCTATAAAGGAAATGCATACGATTGACGTGATTGGGAAGTATCCGGGTGTAACACCTAGTCATGTGTCTAAAGAGTTGATGGTGACACTTGGGACAGTGACTACGAGTCTAAATAACTTGGAGCGAAAAGGTTATATCGAAAGAGTTCGTTCAGACCAGGATCGTCGAGTTGTACATCTGAATTTGACCAAGAAAGGTCGTCTCGTGCATCGTTTACATAAACGTTTCCACAAGGCTATGATTGAAAGAATTATCGAAGGCATGAGTCCGGAAGAGATAGATGTCATGGGCAAGGGATTGACTAATCTGTATCAATTTTTGGAGGATTTGAAATAATGGCTTTTGCAAAAATAAGCCAAGTTGCTCATTATGTTCCAGAGCAAGTAATTACTAATAACGATTTGGCTCTGGTAATGGATACGAGTGATGAATGGATATCAAGTCGTACAGGTATAAAAGAGCGACACATTTCAAAAACAGAGTTCACGAGTGATTTCGCAACAGAAGTTGCTAAGAGTCTCCTCAATAGAGCTGGTTTAACGGCAGATCAAATAGATTTTATCATAGTTGCAACAGTAACACCCGACTCACTTATGCCGTCTACAGCAGCTCGGGTTCAAGCCAATATTGGAGCATTTAAGGCATTTGCTTTTGACTTAACAGCTGCCTGTAGTGGCTTTATCTTTGCCTTATCTGTCGCAGAAAAGTTCATTTCTTCAGGTAGTTATCAAAGAGGAATTGTAATTGGTGCTGAAACCTTATCAAAATCAGTAGATTGGACAGACCGTTCCACAGCAGTTCTTTTTGGAGATGGTGCAGGTGGTGTTTTGCTAGAAAGATCTGAAAGTCAGCATTTTCTAGCAGAGAGCCTACACAGTGATGGTTCCCGTGGTGACTGTTTGGCCTTTGGGAAAACTCCCTTGACCTCTCCTTTTTCTATTGAGGAAAAGACCGAGAGCATCTTGAAAATGGACGGTAGGGCAGTCTTTGATTTTGCAACTCGAGATGTTGCCAAATCTATCCAAAATACCATTGAGTCTAGCCCTTTATCAGTAGATGAGTTAGACTATCTATTACTTCATCAGGCTAACATACGAATCTTAGACAAGATGGCTAAAAAGCTTGGTGTTAATCGCGATAAAATCCCCGCTAATATTATGAGTTATGGCAATACTAGCGCGGCTAGTATCCCGATTTTACTTTCTGATTGTGTTGAAAAAGGCTTTATTCATTTGGATGGAAGCCAAAAGATTCTCATGACAGGCTTCGGCGGAGGCTTGACCTGGGGCACAGTCATTGTTAAACTTTAGGTAATCATGTGGTCATCACATTTTTATAAAAACTATATATTTTAAAGGAGTCTATCATGGCAGTATTTGAAAAAGTACAAGAAATTATCGTTGAAGAACTTGGGAAAGATGCATCAGAAGTAACACTTGAATCTACTTTTGATGATTTGGATGCAGATTCATTGGACTTGTTCCAAGTTATCTCAGAAATCGAAGATGCTTTTGACATCCAAATCGAAGCAGAAGATAGCTTAAAAACAGTTGGCGACTTGGTTGCTTACGTTGAAGCTAAAACAAAATAATTAGAATAAATGGAGAAGGAGTAGGGGAGACCCGCTCCCTCTTGTTTAGCTAATAGTTTGATATTCAAAATATAGATACATCAAACTATTAGCTGAGCAATATAATTGGAGGCACTATGAAAACTCGTATTACAGAATTATTAAATATTGATTATCCTATTTTCCAAGGAGGAATGGCCTGGGTTGCTGATGGTGACTTGGCTGGAGCTGTTTCCAAGGCTGGTGGTCTAGGGATTATCGGAGGAGGAAATGCTCCCAAGGAAGTCGTTAAGGCTAATATCGATAAGATTAAATCATTGACTGATAAACCTTTTGGGGTCAATATCATGCTCTTGTCTCCATTTGTAGATGACATTGTGGACTTAGTCATTGAAGAAGGTGTAAAAGTAGTCACTACTGGTGCTGGAAATCCAAGTAAGTACATGTCTCGTTTCCACGAAGCAGGAATTACAGTGATTCCAGTCGTCCCAAGTGTTGCCTTGGCAAAACGCATGGAGAAAATTGGTGCGGATGCTGTCATTGCTGAAGGAATGGAAGCTGGAGGGCATATAGGTAAGTTGACCACCATGACCTTGGGTCGTCAGGTTGCAGCTGCGGTTTCAATTCCAGTTATTATCGCTGGGGGAATTGCAGATGGTGAAGGTGTTGCGGCAGCATTCATGCTGGGGGCAGAAGCTGTCCAAGTAGGAACTCGTTTTGTAGTTGCTAAAGAATCCAATGCCCATCCAAACTATAAAGAAAAAATCCTCAAGGCTCGTGATATTGACACAACTGTTTCTGCCCAACATTTTGGGCATGCGGTCCGTGCCATTAAAAACCAATTAACAAGGGATTTTGAACAGGCTGAAAAAGATGCCTTCAAACAAGAAAATCCAGATTTAGAAGTTTTTGAACAAATGGGAGCAGGTGCTCTAGCTAGAGCAGTTGTTCATGGAGATGTGAACAGTGGTTCAGTAATGGCTGGACAGATCGCTGGACTTGTTTCTAAGGAAGAAACGGTCGAAGAAATCCTAAAAGACCTTTACTACGGTGCCGCTAAGAAAATTCAAGAAGAAGCCTCTCGTTGGGCAGGAGTTACCAAAAATGACTAAAACAGCCTTTCTATTTGCAGGTCAAGGAGCCCAGTATCTAGGAATGGGACGAGACCTCTATGACAAATATCCCATCGTCAAAGCAACCATTGACCAAGCCAGTCAGCTATTGGGCTATGATCTTCGTGAAATCATTGATCATGAAGAAAGTAAGTTAAACCAAACACGCTACACACAACCTGCTATCCTTGCGACGTCGGTAGCTATCTATCGCCTCTTACAAGAAAAAGGCTATGAGGCTGATATGGTGGCAGGCTTATCCCTAGGGGAATATTCTGCCCTAGTAGCAAGTGGAGCCTTAGATTTTGAAGGGGCTATTGCCTTAGTTGCCAAGCGGGGAGCTTATATGGAAGAAGCTGCACCTGCAGGTTCAGGCAAAATGGTTGCAGTTCTCAATACTCCAGTCGATGTAATTGAAGAAGCTTGTCAAAAAGCATCAGAATTTGGAGTAGTAACTCCAGCCAACTACAATACACCAAGCCAAATTGTTATCGGTGGTGAAGTTGCTGCGGTAGACCGCGCTGTAGAACTTTTAAAAGAAGCAGGTGCCAAACGCATCCTCCCACTTAATGTATCTGGACCTTTCCATACCGCCCTGCTTGAATCTGCTAGTCAAAAATTAGCTGAGGTATTAACAGAGGTTCAGTTTAATGATTTTAATTGTCCTTTAGTTGGTAATACAGAAGCTAAGATTATGGAAAAAGATAGAATAGCTGAACTTTTGACACGTCAGGTGAAGGAACCGGTTCGTTTTTATGAGAGTATTGCTCTTATGAAAGAAGCTGGAGTGACGCGATTTATCGAAATTGGCCCAGGAAAAGTCTTGTCAGGCTTTGTTAAAAAAATTGATCGAACGGCTGATTTAGCTAATGTGGAAGATCAAGCAAGTTTAGAAACACTTATTAATAACTAACTGAGATAGTTGAAGTTCTGAAAGGAGAAAAATGAAACTAGAAAATAAAAATGTCTTTATTACAGGCTCAAGCCGTGGAATCGGACTAGCAATTGCTCATAAATTTGCCAGCTTGGGTGCCAATATAGTCTTGAATAGCCGTGGTCAAATCTCCGAGGAGCTCTTAGCTAGTTTTAAATCATACTGTGTTAAGGTTCTTGCTATCTCTGGAGACGTATCAGACTATACCGATGCTAAGAGAATGGTTGACCAAGCAATTGAAGAATTAGGATCAGTCGATATTTTGGTCAATAATGCAGGTATCACCCAAGATACAATCATGCTAAAGATGACAGAAGAGGACTTTGAACGAGTGTTAAAAGTTAACCTGACGGGAGCCTTCAATATGACCCAATCTGTTTTGAAACAGATGATTAAAGCTCGAGAAGGTGCCATCATCAACATGTCCAGTGTTGTTGGACTGATGGGGAATGTTGGTCAAGCAAACTATGCCGCTTCTAAGGCAGGATTAATTGGATTTACCAAGTCTGTAGCGCGTGAAGTTGCTGGACGTAATGTTCGGGTAAACGCCATTGCACCAGGTATGATTGAGTCAGATATGACAGCTGTTTTAAGCGATAAGGTCAAGGATGCAATGTTGGCACAAATTCCAATGAAACAGTTTGGTCAAGCAGAACAAGTTGCAGATGTGGCAGTCTTTCTTGCAAGTCAAGATTATCTAACAGGACAAGTCATTGCTATTGATGGTGGACTAACCATGCAATAATCGTTAAAGTAGAGGTGAAATAATGAAATTAAATAGAGTAGTGGTAACTGGTTACGGATTAACATCTCCGATTGGCAATACACCAGAAGAATTTTGGAATAGTCTAAAAATTGGTAAGATCGGGATTGATAAGATTACCAAGTTTGATCACAGTGCTTTTGACGTCCATAATGCAGCAGAGATTAATGATTTTCCTTTTGACAAATATTTTGTAAAAAAAGATACCAATCGTTTCGATGATTATTCTTTGTATGCCTTGTATGCTGCTCAAGAAGCAGTTGACCATGCTAACCTTGACGTAGAAGCACTTGATAAAGACCGCTTTGGTGTCATCGTTGCATCAGGTATCGGTGGAATCAGAGAAATCGAAGACCAAGTCCTTCGACTTCACGAAAAAGGGCCAAAACGTGTTAAACCATTAACACTTCCCAAAGCCTTGCCAAATATGGCTGCAGGAAATGTAGCTATGCGCTTTGGTGCCAATGGAATTTGTAAATCAATCAATACAGCCTGTGCTTCATCAAACGATGCAATCGGCGATGCCTTTCGTTCTATTAAATTTGGTTTCCAAGACATCATGTTGGTTGGAGGATCAGAAGCCTCTATTACTCCTTTTGCGATCGCTGGATTCCAAGTATTGACAGCTTTATCAACTACTGAAGATCCAACTCGTGCTTCTATCCCATTTGATAAGGATCGTAATGGATTTGTCATGGGTGAAGGTTCAGGTATGCTAGTATTAGAAAGTTTAGAACATGCTGAGAAGCGTGGAGCAACTATCTTGGCAGAAGTTGTTGGTTACGGGAATACCTGTGATGCTTATCATATGACAGCACCTCATCCAGAAGGTAAGGGAGCTATCAAGGCTATCAAACTTGCCTTAGAAGAAGCAGGAATCAGTCCTGACCAGGTTGGTTATGTCAACGCTCATGGTACCTCAACTCCAGCTAATGAAAAAGGCGAAAGCGGCGCTATTGTAGCTGTTTTAGGAAAAGAAGTTCCAGTGTCTTCAACCAAATCATTTACAGGTCACTTGCTAGGAGCAGCTGGTGCTGTCGAAGCTATTGCTACGATTGAAGCGATGCGTAATAGTTATGTACCAATGACTGCAGGAACAACAGAATTATCTGACTATATTGAAGCAAATGTTATCTTTGGGCAAGGTTTGGAACGTGAGATTCCATATGCTATTTCAAATACTTTTGGATTTGGTGGACACAATGCAGTCCTTGCATTCAAACGTTGGGAGAATAAGTAAAGATGAATTTAAACGAAATCAAAGATTTGATGGCGCAGTTTAATCAATCAAGTCTGAGAGAATTATCTTATAAAAATGGGGCTGAGGAATTGCAGTTTAGCAAGAATGAAACAAGAATCGTTTCAGAATTTGCGCAGCCAGTTCAAACAGTTCATTCCCATCAGTCGATTGAAGCGATTGCCAAAGAACAATCAATAGAATCTGTTGCTACTAGTTCAACACCAATAGCAGAAGAAACTCAAATAGAATCAACAGTTGAGTATCAAGAAGCTGAAGGTGATCTTGTAGAGAGTCCCCTTGTCGGAGTTGTTTACTTGGCTGCTGGACCAGATAAACCATACTTTGTGAGTGTTGGAGATACTGTTAAAAAAGGCCAAACCTTGGTCATCATCGAAGCCATGAAGGTCATGAATGAAATTCCAGCACCTAAGGATGGAATTGTAACTGAGATTCTTGTTACAAATGAAGAAATGGTAGAATTCGGGAAAGGCTTGGTACGTATCAAATGATTGATATTCAAGGAATTAAAGAAGCTTTGCCACACCGATATCCCATGCTCTTAGTGGATCGTGTTTTAGAAGTCAGTGAAGACACCATTGTTGCTATCAAGAATGTGAGCATCAATGAGCCTTTCTTCAACGGACACTTCCCAGCTTACCCTGTGATGCCAGGTGTACTGATCATGGAAGCCTTGGCACAAACAGCAGGCGTTTTAGAATTATCAAAACCTGAGAACAAAGGGAAACTCGTCTTCTATGCGGGTATGGATAAGGTCAAATTTAAGAAGCAAGTTGTACCTGGTGATCAATTAGTCATGACCGCTACATTTGTCAAACGTCGTGGTACAATCGCCGTAGTAGAAGCGAAGGCAGAAGTAGATGGTAAGCTAGCAGCAAGTGGAACCCTAACCTTTGCAATTGGAAACTAGGAGGTTATCCATGTTTCGAAAGATTTTAATTGCTAATCGTGGAGAAATCGCAGTTCGAATTATTCGAGCGGCAAGAGAATTAGGTATTGCTACAGTTGCTGTTTATTCGACTGCTGATAAAGAAGCTCTGCACACACTTTTGGCTGATGAGGCAATCTGTATCGGCCCTGGTAAGGCAACAGAGTCTTATCTAAATATTAATGCTATTTTATCTGCTGCAGTTTTAACTGAGGCAGAAGCTATTCACCCTGGATTTGGTTTTTTAAGTGAAAATTCCAAATTTGCAACTATGTGTGAAGAAGTCGGTATCAAATTTATTGGTCCTTCGGCTCGTGTAATGGATGTCATGGGGGATAAAATTAACGCCCGTGCTCAAATGATTAAGGCCAAGGTACCCGTCATTCCTGGTTCAGATGGTGAAGTCCATACTGCAGAAGAAACACTAGAAATTGCTGAGAAGATTGGCTATCCAGTTATGCTCAAGGCATCAGCAGGTGGAGGCGGAAAAGGGATACGTAAGGTAGAAAAGGCAGATGATCTAGTTGCGGCCTTTGAGACAGCTTCTAGCGAAGCTAAGGCTAACTTTGGTAATGGTGCCATGTACCTAGAACGTGTCATATATCCCGCTCGCCATATTGAAGTTCAGATTTTAGCTGACCAAGAGGGTCATGTTATCCACTTAGGTGAGCGTGATTGTTCGCTACAACGTAATAACCAAAAGGTTTTAGAAGAAAGCCCTTCTATTGCGATTGGTAAGACACTTCGTAATGAAATTGGTGCTGCAGCGATCCGTGCTGCAGAGTCTGTTGGCTATGAAAATGCTGGAACCATTGAATTTCTCTTGGATGAAGCGAGTGGGAAATTCTACTTTATGGAGATGAATACTCGTGTCCAAGTAGAACATCCTGTCACAGAATTCGTTTCAGGCGTCGATATAGTTAAGGAACAAATCCGTATCGCGGCAGGTCAGCCTCTGGCTGTCAAACAAGAAGACATCGTCCTACGTGGGCATGCTATTGAATGTCGAATCAATGCAGAAAATCCAGCTTTTAATTTTGCACCTAGTCCAGGTAAGATAAAAAATCTTTATCTTCCTAGTGGTGGTGTAGGCTTGAGAGTAGATTCGGCAGTTTATCCAGGCTATACTATTCCACCTTACTATGATAGTATGATTGCTAAAATCATTGTTCATGGTGAAAATCGTTTTGATGCACTGATGAAGATGCAGCGCGCACTCTATGAACTGGAAATTGAAGGTGTGGAGACTAATGCTAATTTTCAATTGGATTTGATTTCAGATAGTCGCGTAATTGCTGGAGATTATGACACTTCCTTCTTGATGGAAACTTTCTTACCAGCTTATCAAGCTAAAAAATAAATTTTAAAAGAGTATGAGACCGAAAAGGGGGATCTATGGCTCTATTTAGTAAAAAAGATAAATACATTCGAATCAAACCTAAAAGTTTGCAAAAAAATCAAGTGAAACCAGTAGTTCCAGATGAACTCTTTTCCAAGTGTCCAGCTTGTAAACACACTATCTATCAAAAAGATTTGGGAAGTGAGCGTATCTGTCCCCACTGCAGCTATACTTTCCGTATTTCTGCTCAAGAACGATTGAATTTAACAGTTGAACCCAATAGTTTTGAAGAGATGTTTACTGGAATTGAAACTAAAGACCCTTTGAAATTCCCTGGTTATCGTGAAAAATTAGCCCAAATTCGTCAGGAAACAGGGCTAGATGAGGCTGTTGTTACAGGAACTGCTTTGATTAAGGGTGAAAAAGTTGCTCTTGGAATCATGGATTCTAACTTTATCATGGCGTCAATGGGGACAGTTGTTGGTGAAAAAATCACTCGTTTGTTTGAATTTGCAACTCTTGAGGGGTTACCTGTCGTTCTTTTTACAGCATCTGGTGGAGCTCGTATGCAAGAAGGTATTATGAGCTTAATGCAGATGGCCAAGGTATCTGCTGCTGTGAAACGTCATTCTATGGCAGGTCTCTTTTATCTGACCATTCTTACAGATCCTACAACAGGAGGTGTAACGGCTTCTTTTGCCATGGAGGGAGATATCATCTTAGCAGAACCTCAAAGTTTAGTTGGTTTTGCCGGTCGCCGAGTTATTGAAAACACGGTGAGAGAAGATTTGCCAGAGGATTTCCAGAAGGCAGAATTTCTCCTAGAACATGGTTTTGTGGATGCGATTGTTAGACGAAGAGAACTACCAGATATGATC
This sequence comes from Streptococcus timonensis, assembly GCF_047460355.1. Classification (GTDB taxonomy): domain Bacteria; phylum Bacillota; class Bacilli; order Lactobacillales; family Streptococcaceae; genus Streptococcus; species Streptococcus timonensis_A. Next base: position 72,763 of record NZ_JASHGL010000001.1, read on the forward strand.
TCTCGATTAGTGAGACTACATGGGAGGAATCACAGATGAAGATTGCAAAAATTGTCAGAAAAGCACGTGAACAAAGTAGATTAACTGCTCTGGATTTTGCAGTGGAAATCTTCGATGACTTTATTGAATTACATGGGGATCGCTCTTTTAGAGACGATGGTGCTGTTATCGGTGGCATTGGTTGGTTAGGTCATCAAGCAGTGACAGTAGTGGGTATCCAAAAAGGAAAGAGTCTACAAGACAATCTCAATCGTAATTTTGGACAACCTCATCCTGAAGGCTATCGTAAGGCCTTGCGGTTGATGAAGCAAGCGGAAAAATTCGGTCGTCCTATTGTCACCTTTATCAATACTGCAGGTGCCTATCCTGGAGTTGGAGCTGAGGAACGTGGTCAAGGTGAGGCTATTGCCCGTAATCTCATGGAAATGAGTGATCTTAAGGTCCCTATCATCGCAATTATAATCGGTGAAGGTGGATCTGGTGGAGCTCTTGCACTTGCAGTAGCTGACCGGGTTTGGATGCTAGAAAACTCTATCTATGCAGTTCTTAGTCCCGAAGGCTTTGCCTCTATCCTTTGGAAGGATGGGAGTCGTGCCATGGAGGCAGCAGAACTGATGAAGATAACCTCTCACGAACTTCTAGACATGGAGGTAGTAGATCAGGTCATCTCAGAGGCAGGGCTATCAAGTAAAGAGCTACTAGCCCAAGTGAAATATGAACTGAGCACAGAATTAGAAAGGTTGAAAGGCCTAGAACTAGATCAGCTCCTCGAAGAACGTTACCAACGCTTTAGAAAATACTAAGAATGACTAAATGAGGCTAGAAAGGTCTCATTTTTTTATAGAAACTGTCATTTAGGTTGAAAAAATGACAGTTGAGGAAATAACTGCTAAGATAATCAAAAAAATAGGTATAATGAACATGTAGGCTTAGAAACATATCATTTAAGAAGCTACTTGACATGAGATGTACAGATACATTTACAGTTCTTTCAATGGAGGACTTAGAGCAAGCCTCAGGCGGTGGTATGATTTGGATGTTTGATGAAAGAATTTGGACTTGACCTAGTATAGCAACAGATCAGAAAACTATACTTACTGATGTGACTAGACGTGGTTCTGGTGTTGGCTATTGATAAGTTAAAGGAGTGAGTATGAAAAAACTAGGGCATTTGGGAGTCTTTATCTTACTGGTATTTTTATCGGTTTATCTACCAGAGTTAGGGATTATGCATCTAACTAAGTTTTTAGGATGGGGGATAGATGGCTATTCTATCTTTTCAACAGTTGAAGTAATAGCTCTTTTGCTATTATTTATCTACTGGCTCAAGAAGAAAGAGATGTTCTATATTTTTGAAGAAAATGCTTGGAGTTGGTCAACTCTCTTTTCCCTTGTAGTTTGCCTAGTGGCTACTTATTTTGATCGTCAATTGGTGGATACTTTTCAATTACAGTTTCATCACTTAATTGATAACAAGTATATCTTTCAAGACCTTCTTTCGATTCTATACTCCAATGGGCAACCAACTTTTCTATCAACTGTTCTCAGTTTTAGTTTAACAGTAGTCGTCGGACCTATTTTGGAGGAACTGATTCATAGAGGGTATTTTATGAATACCTTCTTTCCAAACTCCAAGTATTATCTGGATGTCATCTTATCAGCCCTCATCTTTGGACTTTGTCATTTGATCCTAACTCACCGAGATCCTATCAGTTTGATCATTTATAGTTTAGGCGGTCTCTTCTATGCCCTTGTCTACCGTTGGACAAAGAACTTAAAAATTACCATCCTATGCCATAGTTTTTTCAACTTTCTCATTTATGCAAAGCCCATCTGGATTTTTATTTATAATTTTATCTATTATCGTTTTTTTAGATAGAGTTCAGTAAAGAAAAAGTGTTTGATAGCTGTCAAACACTTTTTCTGATTTGATAGTAAGATTGAGATATATATTTTTATGTTAGTGATAGTCGTACCATTCAGGATGAAAAATTGACTTTTATAGAGGTATCTGTTAATATAACAAAAGGTATATATGTAATAAAAATAAGTTAACAAAGATTTTTTGGAGTGAGTATGAAAAAGCTAGGTCATTTGGGAATCTATACATTACTGGTATTCCTATCAATTTATCTACTAGATTTCAGTAGTCTTTATCTGGCTAAGATGTTTGTCTGGGGTATGGATGGCTACTCTATTATTGTAGCAGTAGAGCAACTAGCCCTTTTAGGACTATTTATCTATTGGCTTAAAAAGAAAAAAATGCTCTATATTTTTGAGAAAAAGGGCTCGAAGAAATCCAGATTCTTTTACCTTCTAGTTAGTCTAGTGGCTGCTTATTTTGTCCGTCAGTTGTTAAGTGTTTTTTACTTACAGTTTAGTCACTTCATTAATAATCACTATATCTTTGAAGACCTTCTTTCGGTCCTATCTTTCAGTGAGCAATCTACTATTTTAACGACTTGCTTCTCTTTTATCTCAGTTGTCATTTTGGGGCCTATATTGGAGGAGATTGTTCATAGAGGCTATTTTATGAATACCTTCTTCCCTAAGTCAAAATACTACTTGGATGTCATCCTATCAGCTCTGATATTTGGGCTCAGTCATTTGGTATTGTCCCATCGTGACCCTATCAGTTTGATGGTTTATAGTTTTTCCGGTCTTTTCTTTGCCCTAGTCTACCGTTGGACAAAGAATCTAAAAATCACAATTCTGTGTCATAGTTTTATAAATTTTCTCATCCATGCAGATTTCATCTGGTTGTTTCTTTCTAATTTAATCTACGATCGTTTTTTTAGATAGAGTGAAGCAAAGAAAAAGTGTTTGACAACCGTCAAGCACTTTTTCTTGTATTTAATTTTCCTCGGTTACAAATTGGCTGAGGAGTCCGTTGATAAAACGGGCAGATTTTTGATCTGAGAAGTCTTTTGCAAGCTCGATAGCTTCGTTAACAGCAACCAGCTGAGGAGTGTCAAAGGAAGTAATTTCAAAAACTCCTAAACGTAGGATACTTTTTTCAACTAAGGTTAAGCGATCAATTGTCCAACCTGTTTTCAAATGCTGAGTAATTTGTTTATCTAAATCCTCTTTTTGAGCTTGAACACCTGATACTAGATCTGTAAGAAAGCTAGGGAGTTTTACCTCTTCGTCTTCACGATCATGTGTGTAAGCAAATCGACAAGCTGTTTCTACGTCCGTCCCATACTCAAGGCTCATGAGAGCTTGAAAGGCGCATTTACGGAGCTGGCGTCTAGATTCTAATAGGGGACTAGTCATTGAGGAAGTCCTCATTAAACAAATCTGTCAATGCCGGTTTTGGTGTTTTATCTGGTGCAATACCAGCAACGTGAATGTTGACAGCAGAGATTTTGATATCAGCCATATTACGAACAGCATCCTTAACAGTTTTTTGAATCGCCATAGCAACTTTCGGTACTTTAACACCGTACTCAAGGTAGAGATAGATATCGGCTGTTAATTCTTCATCAACTTCTTTTAGATAGACACCACGACCAAGTGAAAGTTTTGAAAGGGTATCAGATACTGATTTATTTGAAAAAGAGTGGACACCTTCAACTTTTGCAGTAGCGATGGCGATAATTTTTTCAAGTACACGTGGAGCGATAACGATTTCGCCTAATTGTTCTTCAATTGCCATAGATTGACCTCTTTCTAGAGATTAAGCGCGAGAAACGTAAGTTCCTTCAGCAGTGTTAATCACAAGTTTTTGTCCTGCTTCGATAAAGTCTGGAACGTTTACGACAAGACCAGTTTCCATAGTTGCTGGTTTACCAGAACCTGTAACAGTAGCACCTTTGATAGATGGTTGTGTTTCAGCAACTGTCAATTCAACAGTCGTTGGTACAGTCACACCGATCACTTCAGTTCCGTAAAATTGAATCTTCACATCTGAGTTTTCAAGGATGTAAAGCAGTTCGTTTTCAACATTTGCAACAGGGATTTCATACTGATCGTAAGTTTCTGTGTTCATGAAGTATGCTGTTTCATCCATTTTATACAAGTATTGAGCTGGAACAGTTTCGATGATTGCTTGTTCAAACTTTTCTTCTGGACGGTAGCTTGTTTCAAATGTAGAACCAGTACGAACATCACGCAATTTCATACGCATGATAGTGTTACCTTTACCTGGTTTGTGGTGGCTAGCTTCCAAAACGCGAATCAATTTTCCATCTGCTGTTTCAAAGGTCATTCCAGCCTTTAGTTTACTTGCTTCAATCATGTTAATACCTCTTTTATAAATAGTTTATTCTTTATTGTATCATAATAGCCCAGAATTCTCAAATATCAGAGAAGGGAAACTAGTTGACGGGTACAATATCCCCATTTTCATTTCTGGTTACTAATACGTACTTGCCATCGACTTCGATGTAGAAGTTTTTATTAGTTGGTTTTTCTTGACTAATAGTTTCTACTGAAGGAGTTGTTACTTCTTGAGTTGTAGATTCTTGAACAGGAGTTGTCATTTCTGGATTAGTAGTTTCTGCTGAGTTAGCGGGTTGTTCAGGGATAACAGTTTCTACTGGGCTAGCAACTTGCTCAGGACTTGCAGTTTGGGCCGGAGTAAATGCTTGGTTTGGATCAGCAGGTTGTACTGGGGGAACAGTTTGATTTGGGCTAACAGGCTGAGCTTGTTGGGTGAGTTGGCCACCGAGAGTTTGACCGAGATTCATACCCATAAACATGTTCATACCATTGCCATTACCTTCGTTATTGGCTGCCGCAATGAGAGCTTCGTTACGAGCACGACGTTCTTCAATTTCGATGGTATTGTATTTCATAGCAACGAGTTCGCTATCAAGTTTACGAACAAGTTCCAAGCTTTCTTGGTCGTAGCTCAAATCCTCAAGAAGGATATTGGTTGCTTCAATACCGTAAAGTCCTGTCCATACCTTGTTGACTTCTTGCTTAGCGATTTCATTGAAAGTATCCTGATTAGCATTTAGGCTATAGATATCAACTCGGTACTCATTAGTGAATTTGGCAATTGCAATCGCAATTTTAGGAGAGATATTTTGTCGAAGTGTTCCTTGAGCAATATCTTGGAGTGTAAATGGTTTGTGATCTTCAATTTGTTGACTGATGGAGCTGACATAGAAAAGTACAGGATCAGCAACCTTGATATCAAACAATCCGTAAAAACGAATGTTGAGTAATTGTTGGTAACGTTCACTGAAATACTCTACAGCATTTTGGGTACCAAATTTATTCCCTGCGATTGGTTGCATACGGATAAAGATGATTTCTTGTCGAGTAATAACTTGTCCACCAAAAGAGAAGCGGTTTTTGAAGTTTTCCCAAGTACCCTTGATTCCACCTTTTTCAAGGAGCCAAGCGTTATCACCTGCACGCCATTCATGGCTTCCAGCATCAAGTACATCCCCTAGAAAGGTACCGTTATTGACAAGGACAGCAACATATCCTTGAGGGACAATAACAACAGAACCGTCTGTTAAAAGACCAGTATTTTGGTTGCTTTGTCTTGAACCACCGTCAGGATCTTTTGTAAGTAATTGTCCCTTGATGGCCATGACGTCTGAAGAGACGTGGTCTGGAAGTACAACGGCTTCCTTGAATTTGCTATCATTAAAACTATTTAGCCCAGCTGAAAGGGCAGCACGAATAAATCCCATAATTTCCTCCTAATTATAAAGTTCGTCTTCATCCACAACTTCATAGGTATCAAGAACCCATTGATTTGGACTACGTGTGAGTTCAGCTCCGCAATAATCACATTGACTTATAGCTGAGATTCTAAGTGGAGCACCACAGTTTGGACAGTGGTCGCTAACAGCTTCATCTTGAACATTGTTTTCAGTTTGGCTACCATGTTTGCGGATGAAGTTCATTTGATAAACTGTAAATAGATCTTGTTGAGGATCTCCTTCGATAACCTTACGAGTCTTATCTTCGATGACATAGTCTCTCAAAGTAGATGAAAGGATAACCACTAAAGTATCATTTCCATCTGGATTTTCGTAGAAATCTTTGATTCGAACATTTTCAACGTAAACACGTTCCAAAACATTCGTTGTTTGAGATTGGATATAGTCTTCCAGTTGAGCACTGTGTTGAGAATAGAGGCTAGCACTTTCAAGTGAGCGCACCAAATTCCAATCTTTTTTAGTCCAGGCTGCCTGTAATTGGATGTAAACTTCTCTAACCCATGAAGTGAAAGCATCCGCATCAAAGTTTGGATCACCATAGTGTACACGATTAATAGCCAAGGTGTTATTTTCAACTCGACGGTGAAGTGTTGGTTCAACATTGTATCCAGTTGAGTTTCCATATGATTTACCAGATGACGAATTTTGGTCACTCAAATATTTGATGAGCATGAAGAGTAGGAAAGCCCCAACACCAAACATGATAAGAATGTTTATTCCGGTCCCTAGAGAACCTCCTGAACTTGAGTATCTATTGTTAGAATGATAACTGCTTCGTGAAGAAGAACTACTACTAGAACGACTTCGGCTACTGCTACTACTTCGAGAGCTGCTGCGGCTAGAGCTACCACTTCGAGAATGTCCGACACCCGCATCTATTGATTGAAGAGGTGTCACAAAGATAAGAAGCAAGAAGGTAGCGATAAGAGTATATAACTTTTTCATATGTCTCCTAACTATGTGAGTACAAAAATAGTTTTTGGTAAATTTTATGTCTATAAAGAGTTTTTGAGTTTTATAGTTTTATTTTCAATAAACCATCCTATAATCCAACCAAATACGAGTAAATAATTCTCGATAGCACCAATCGCATTAACAGGAGAATGATATTCAATAAAATTTAACAAATGATTTGTTCCTATTCCTATACCACCAATGATGAGGGCAAGAAGGGCAATTCTCAGGTAAAACCAATCGTATTTAATATTAACAGCAAGAATAATAATTAAAACAGCTAGATTCCAAATTCCAATTTCTCTTTGCCATCCTGCAGAAATACCGTAACCAGAATGCTCTCCCATATATGATGGGAGAAAGATTTGTAGAACAGAAGCACCCAACATGGCGACAATAACTAAAATAAATAGTACCCGTAAAAATTTGTTCATTTATTCTCCGTATTCTATTTTTTAGTAGAAAGGGTTATTAACGAAAGTATATTTCACTCACTATCTTTCAACTTAGCCAATTCTTGGGCAAGCAGTTTGAGGGCTACTTGTGGGTTGGCTTGGCCTTTGGTTGCTTTCATGAGGAATCCTGTGAAGGCCTTGTCAGCGTTTCGTTTTCCTGACTTGAAGTCGGCAACAGCAGCTTCATTATCCGCAAAGACTTGATGGATGATTGGAATCAAAACATCAGGATCTGAAATTTGAACTAAACCAGCTTTTTCAACGTACTCACGAGCACCTCCACCATTTTTAGCTAGGTGGACAAAGACTTTCTTAGCAATCTTAGATGAGATCGTTCCATCTTCGATGATAGCAATCATTTCTACCAAGTTTTCTGGAGTCAATTTGATTTGTTCAAGCGTCTTACCTTCAGCATTCAAGAACTGGGCGACTTCACCTTGGAGCCAGTTAGAGACTTGTTTAGCATCACCACCTAGGGCAACAGCTTTCTCAAAGAAGTCAGAAGTGACTTTATTGGCAGTCAACTGGCTAGCATCGTAGTCTGATAAACCAAGGTCAGAAATATAGCGAGCACGGCGCTCTTTTGGAAATTCTGGCAACTCAGTGCGCATTTCCTCAATCCACTCGTCTGAAATTTCAAAGAGTGGTAGGTCTGGTTCTGGGAAGTAGCGGTAGTCTGCAGCACCTTCCTTAACACGCATGAGAATAGTTGCTTTATTAGCTTCATCATAACGGCGAGTTTCTTGGCGGATTTGACCACCTGAACGAAGGATTTCAGCCTGACGTTGCACTTCGTATTCAAGACCTTTACGAACGTTTGAGAAGGAGTTGAGGTTTTTCAACTCAGTTTTGGTACCGAATTTCTCTTGACCATAAGGACGAAGGGAGATGTTGGCATCCACACGCATGGATCCTTCTTCCATCTTAACGTCAGAAATACCAGCGTATTGGATAACTTCCTTAAGGGCTGTTAGATAAGCGTAGGCTTCTTCTGGTGAACGCATGTCTGCTTCAGATACGATTTCAATCAAAGGCACCCCTTGACGGTTGAGGTCAACATAAGAGTAACCATCTGTTCCATGCGTGTTTTTACCTGCATCTTCTTCTAGGTGAGCACGTTCGATACCGATTTTCTTAGTTGTACCGTCTTCTAGCTCCACTTCAATCCAGCCGTTGTAACCGATTGGTTCATCAAACTGAGAAATTTGGTAGGCTTTAGGATTATCAGGGTAGAAGTAGTTCTTGCGGTCAAAGTGCATCTTCTTATGGATGTCCATGTTAAGAGCGAGTGCAGCCTTGATACCAGCATCGACAACACCTTTATTGAGAACTGGTAGTACGCCTGGGAAAGACCAGTCAATCACGTTAGTATTGGCATTTTGGTCGTTTCCAAAGTGGGCAGAAGTAGGTGAGAAGATTTTTGAATTGGTGTTAAGCTCTACGTGGACTTCAAGTCCAATGACTGTTTCAAAGTTCATTAGTTATCACCTCCAAAAATCACGGGTTGTTGTTTGTGGTAGTCTGTTGTTGCTTCAAAAGCAGCAGCAGCTTGGTAGATAGTTTCTTCTGAATACTTAGGACCAATCAATTGGAGTCCTACTGGTAGACCTTGAACAAATCCAGCAGGAATAGAAATCCCTGGTAGACCAGCCAAGTTGACAGGAATTGTTAAAAGGTCAGCCAAGTACATAGCAACTGGATCATGGTTGAGTGAATCCAAGTCGTAGGCAACGCTAGGAGCAGTTGGTCCCAAAATCAAGTCATAATCCGCAAAGACGTTTTCGAAATCTTGGATAATAAGGGTACGAACTTGTCCAGCCTTCTTGTAGTAGGCATCATAGTAACCTGATGAAAGACTGAAAGTACCTAGCATGATACGACGTTTAACTTCTTCACCGAAACCTTGACTGCGGCTGTTTACATAGATTTCATCAAGGTTAGTCGCATCTTCTGCACGGTAGCCGTAACGAATACCATCAAAACGTTGCAAGTTTGATGAAGCTTCTGAAGAAGCGATGATGTAGTAAACGGCAACTCCGTATTTAGAGTGAGGAAGGCTCACTTCTTCAACGATAGCACCAAGTTTTTCAAAGTGCTTAGCGGCTTTGAGGATGGTTTCCTTAACCTCTGGATCAATCCCTTCACCGAGATATTCTTTAGGTAAAGCAATTTTCATGCCCTTGATGTCTTGACCGATTTTTGAAGTAAAGTCGGCAATTCGAACTGGGGCAGAAGTAGAGTCTTTGGCATCTTCGTTGGCAATAGCATTGAGCAAGAGGGCATTTTCCTTAACAGTTGGTGCAAAAGGTCCGATTTGGTCTAGCGAGCTACCAAAGGCAATAAGACCGAAACGTGATACCGTTCCATAGGTTGGTTTGAGACCAACAATCCCGTTAAAGGTAGCAGGTTGGCGAATTGATCCACCGGTATCAGAACCAAGTGACAAGCGAACTTGTCCCGAAGCTACGGCTGCGGCAGAACCACTTGATGATCCACCAGGAACCTTGCTGTGGTCCCAAGCATTTTTGGTAGCACCGTAGTAAGAAGTCTCGCCTGATCCCCCCATGGCAAACTCGTCCATGTTGGTTTTCCCAACAACGATCATGCCCTTAGATTTTGCATTGGCAACAGCAGTGGCATCAAAGATAGGCTCGTAGTTATAGAGCATTTTTGAAGCTGCTGTTGTTAAGAGACCATCTGTAGAAATGTTGTCCTTAACGGCCAGGGGAATTCCAGAAAGAACATTGTCAGCATCGATTCCAGCTTCATCAATAGCTTTAGCCTGAGCAAGAGCTTGATCTTCAGCGATAGTGACGAAAGCATTGATAGCTGTCTCACGAGATTTGATATCTTCAAGCGTTGCTTGCGTTAGTTCAGTTGCTGAAATTTCCTTAGAAACAAGGAGATTATGCAACTCTTCAATGGTTTTATTGTTAAAAGTCATTAGGCATCTCCTCCATCATCTAGGATAGCTGGCACCTTGATATAGTAGTTATCTTTTTCAGGTACATTTTTAAACAAGCGGTCACGGTCTGTTCCTTCTTCGACCACATCAGGTCGGAGAACAGTTTTACGGTCAGCCATCGTTGTAGTAGGTGCAACACCAGTAGTGTCGACTTCACTGAGCAATTCGACCATATCAACAATTTTAGATAAGGTTGTTGCAAACTCAGCAGTTTCTTCTTCTGAGAATTTTAATTTTGAAAGATTGGCAACGTGAGTTACCTCTTCTTGCGTAATTTTCATCGGATATCCTTTCGTGAAATGATGATTCTTTATCTGTTCTATTTTACCATATTTTCCTATAAATAAGGCAAGCCAAGCTAAAAAGAAACAGAAATTGAAAAATACCTTTTATTTCGATATAATGGTTGAAATTAGAAGAAAGAATAACAGTCGTTTCTAGTTGGTAAAAAGGATGTAGAATTGACTCAACTAGAACACGTTAAGGATGACATATGACGCTTTGGGAGTTACTTTTTACCAGTAAAAAGACAGTTCCTCCTCATTTGGGAGCCTGGTACTTTTTATTACCTACTTCTTTGGTAATTATAGCTGTTTTATCGATTCGTTTCGCATCATCTAAAGGTTACAGAAACTTTTGGTTTTGGGGACAATTGATTCAGTTGCTCATTATCAACGCTTGGTATATTGCTGCACGCCTGCCCCTATCTGAGGCTCTCCCTTTTTACCATAGTCGCATGGCTATGTGGATGATTCTTTTTGCCCCTAATAAGACCTTTTTCAAGCAATATTTTTCCTTAGTGGGAGTTTTTGGTTCCATCATGGCTCTGATTCATCCGGTTTTCTATCCCTATCCTTTTCCTCATGTTTCCTCGGTTAACAATGTTTTCGGCCACTGGGCCCTCTTGGCTAACTGCTTGATTTATCTTGTTAGATATTATAAAGTTGAAAAAGGGGATACTTGGAAAATATGCCAGATGACTCTTGGAGTTAATGCCATTATCTTTCTTGCCAACCTCTTGACAGGAGGAAATTATGGCTTTATGAGCAAGCCACCTGTGATTGGGGATCATGGTAGTTTGCTTAACTATCTGATAGTAACCAGTTTGATGACAGGTATTCTCATCTTTATCAATCAACTCGTTAAATATAAACATAAGAATAGTTAATATACAACTGAATTCGTTACCTTAAGGAGACTTTATGCATCATTTTATTACAAGAACTCAAACGACGCCACCGCCTATTCCGATTTTTTGGTACGGTGTCATGATAGGCCTTCTTGCCTTGTCTATTTATGCTTCTCTTACTTACTACAAAAATCCCAAATTTGTTCGAATATTTAAGTGGATTCAAATAGCGCAACTGCTAGCGCTCTATACTTGGTATATTGGGTTCGGCATTCCGTTTTCGAACAGCCTGCCACTTTACCATTGTCGTTTGGCTATGTTCGCTGTTGTTTTCTTACCTGACAAATGGAAGACCAAGCAGTATTTTGCCCTTTTGGGATCCAGTGGAGCAGTATTTGCTTTGGGTTATCCTGTTTTTGACCCCTATGATTTTCCGCATATTACTAGCTTTTCTTTCTTGATTGGGCATTACGCTCTCTTGGTCAATTCCCTGGTTTATCTCATGAATCACTACGATAAAACCCTACTTAAAAAGTATCGAATTATCGCCTACACTTTTATTCTCAACCTTTTCCTAGTTGGGGTCAATCAAGTAACAGGTGGGAATTACGGACTCTTAAATACGACGCCGTTTATTCCAAATGCCCCTATATGGATAAAGTATCTTCTAGTTTCAATCATTCTATCTGCAACCCTAGTACTCTTTGATATCTTGTTTAAGAAACGTTGGCAAAAGAAAATTGCTCTAGAAACGATTCATTTGTGAAGCGATATTACGAGTGATAGATATAAATAATCAACAAAAGAATCTTAAGAGCAGGTCTAGTATCTTGACCTGCTTTTTCTTGTGTAAGCAATTGAAAAACTCTATAAAATCCGATATAATGGAGTGTTGAAAGGAATGTTAGAGTCCGATGTAACAAAGAACGATTATAAATTGAAATTATTAAAAAAGTAGAAAGAAAGAGAACTTATGACTATTCAAGAAGAAATTAAGAAACGCCGTACCTTTGCCATCATCTCTCACCCGGACGCGGGGAAGACAACCATTACTGAGCAATTGCTCTACTTTGGGGGCGAGATTCGTGAGGCTGGTACTGTGAAAGGGAAGAAAACAGGAAACTTTGCTAAGTCAGACTGGATGGATATCGAGAAACAACGTGGGATTTCGGTAACCTCATCTGTCATGCAGTTTGACTACGATGGGAAACGGGTAAATATCCTAGACACTCCAGGACACGAGGATTTTTCAGAAGATACCTATCGGACCTTGATGGCGGTGGATGCTGCGGTCATGGTCGTGGACTCTGCCAAGGGTATTGAGGCCCAAACCAAGAAATTGTTTGAGGTTGTCAAACACCGCGGTATTCCGGTCTTTACCTTTATGAACAAGCTGGACCGTGATGGTCGTGAACCACTAGATCTCTTGCAAGAATTGGAAGAAGTCTTGGGTATTGCAAGTTATCCAATGAACTGGCCAATCGGGATGGGGAAAGCCTTTGAGGGGCTCTATGACCTCTATAACCAACGCTTGGAACTCTATAAAGGGGATGAACGTTTTGCTAGCCTAGAAGATGGAGATAAGCTTTTTGCAAGCAATCCTTTCTATGAGCAAGTGAAAGAAGATATCGAACTATTAAATGAAGCAGGAAATGAGTTTTCGGAAGAAGCCATTCTTGCAGGTGATTTGACTCCGGTATTCTTTGGATCAGCCCTAACTAATTTTGGTGTGCAGACCTTCCTTGAAACCTTCCTCAAGTTTGCTCCAGAACCTCATGGTCACAAGAAAACAGACGGAGAAATTGTTGATCCTTATGATAAGGACTTCTCAGGATTTGTCTTTAAAATCCAAGCCAATATGGACCCTCGTCACCGTGACCGTATCGCCTTTGTCCGTATCGTATCTGGTGAATTTGAGCGTGGGATGAGTGTCAATCTCCCTCGTACTGGTAAGGGGGCTAAACTGTCTAATGTCACTCAGTTTATGGCTGAAAGTCGTGAAAATGTAACCAATGCCGTAGCTGGAGATATTATCGGGGTTTATGATACAGGTACTTACCAGGTTGGAGATACGCTAACTGTTGGCAAAAACAAGTTTGAGTTTGAACCACTGCCAACCTTTACACCTGAAATTTTTATGAAGGTTTCGCCTAAGAACGTTATGAAACAGAAATCATTCCACAAGGGAATGGAACAGTTGGTACAAGAAGGAGCTGTCCAGCTTTATAAGAATTACCAAACAGGCGAGTACATGTTGGGTGCTGTTGGACAACTCCAGTTCGAAGTGTTTAAGCACCGTATGGAAGGCGAGTATAACGCTGAAGTTGTCATGACTCCAATGGGTAAAAAGACAGTTCGTTGGATTAAACCAGAAGATTTAGATGAACGTATGTCTTCAAGTCGAAACATCTTGGCCAAAGACCGCTTTGATCAACCTGTCTTCCTCTTCGAAAATGACTTTGCCCTCCGCTGGTTTGCGGACAAGTATCCAGATGTGGAGTTGGAAGAAAAGATGTGATTCAGTAAGTCTACTTGATTGCAAAGCAATCTAAGTAGACTACGGCAAGTCCTATAAGACTTGCCTAACTGCTTCACTAACTCATCGGCGAAAAATAATCGTTTTCGCCTCTTCGTGTCGTAATAGTTAGAAAGTAGTCTAGCTGACTGCCTCACTAACTACGTCTTGCAAATGAAATCGATTTGTAAAACTAAGTGTCGTAATCTAATAAACGGTAACCGTTATGGCGGTTTACCTAAACGCTTCACTAGGAAAAGTCCACGAATGGTATCGATTCGTGGGTTTTGCCGTCGTAACAGAAAGGAAGCGAACTAGCTAACTGCCTTACTAACTACGTTTGGTAAATATAATCGATTTCCCAAACTCCGTGTTGTAGTTCAGTAAATTTATGTAGTTGTGTAACAATCTAAGTAACTAACGCCAAGTTTCTATGGAACTTGGCTAGGCACTTTACGTCGTAAGAGATAGAAAACCCATGAATAGTAATATTCATGGGTTTTAAAATAGTTATTTTTTGTTTTTATTTGTCCTAGCTTACATGCCGATATATCTCGATAATAATACTACTAGAGTAAGCAAGATAAAGCTGACACTATTTAGGACCATATGAATGGCGATGGACATTTCTAAACGACGCGTTGAGTAGGCGGTCCAAGTTAGGACAGTAGACATCCACCCATAGATTATAAAAGAAGGGATATTTGAAGGAACGTGAGCTAGGAGAAAGAGTAGCCATCCTAGTACATAGCCCACTTTTTCATAGCCTTGGAAGAGTTTGGTTGGGATAATGCCACGACAGATAATCTCTTCACAAATCGGCGCAATTAAAACGACTAGAAAGAACATAGCAATAAGTGAGCTTTCAGAGAAGAGATTATTGAGAATTTGTTGGTTGGAAGTTGTTGTTTGATTAAGTAATTGTAACATGATACCACCAATGAGATTTCCAACAAAGATAGCTAGATAACTCAAGGCAATTCTAGGCAAATCATTGATACTAAAGAGTTTCTTCTTAATCACTAAAAGCTTACTTTTATGAGCGCCATACAAAAAGATAGCTAAAACAAGTATAGAAACAAGGCTGACAATGAGTCCAGACCAGATGGAAGGAATCTCAGTTTGGGCTAGCAATCCTAGAAGAGCCATTGGAGTCTGTGAAAGAACGATGGCTACCAGTAAAATACCAAACCATACAAGTCGTTTACGAAAATCATTAAAAAAATTCATTATTAAATCTCCTAAAATTTTATTTTATTATAGCATATTTAAAACAAGGATTCTAGAGGTTACCAAATAAACAGTATAGACACAACAAATAAGATATTGCGGATTATATGGCTGTAAAAAGAAATACCTTGTCTGAGTTTTTTGGGGAATAGAAGTCTTAGGGAAAGGCCTCCTAGAGCAATGTAAAAACCAATCGATAAAATGGTGATGGGATTGAGAAAAATAAGTGAACTGCTACTAACAATAAGGGCGAGGCTAATTGTCTTCTGATGACCAAGTCTTTTCATTTTATTGAAAGTGAGAAAGGTGAAAAGGTCCATTCCAAAAAGAAAGAAGAAGGAAGGAACCAGCAATTCTAAGGTCACCTGTTGATGGGAATTAGTGGTGAGGATAGTCTCAGATAAGAGGAGTCCGAGGCCGACGATGTTGAAAACAATCATAGAACCATAGAGTAAAAAAAGATGAGGACTCTGGTGGAGAAGTTGCTTGGGCTTGTGATCCTTACTTAAAAGATATTGGATGAAGGTGCAAGAACCTGCCAGGATTAATAAGAAAAGTAGAAATATGAGACAAGATTGTTTAAGGGCAAGCGACTGTCCAGACCAAAAGATAGAACTAGAGACTCCAAGCTGCAACACAGAAAAGAATAAGAAGATTTGAATTGACTTTGTTATTTTTTCCATAAAGAACATCCTTTTATTGTTCTTCATTATAGCTAAAAGGAAATTGAAAAGGTTTTGATTTCCCTCAAGTGTCAAATTTGGACGCTGAAATAACTTGTTTAAATATATAAAACCTTCAAGTTTGACTTGAAGGTTTTATAAATAGATTGGTTATCGTTTGGACCAAGTGCGTTTCATAAAGAGAAGCAAAATCGGATAAATTTCAAGCCTTCCAGCAATCATTGCAAAAGCTAGTATGATTTTTGAAAAAGGACTAAAAATTGAAAAGTTTGCAGATGTTCCTAGGATAGGACCGATGTTATTAAAACAACTGAAAACAGCACTAGTAACAATCATCAGATTGTTGTTATCCAAACTGATGACAAAGATTAAACCAAGAAGAATCATTACATAAATCACAAAATACTTGAGAATCTTATGCTGGGTATCCTTGTCTATCACAGCTCCATTAACATGGAGAGTCAAGACACGATGAGGAGATAGGATAGATAGGACTTGGTTTTTAGCAATCTTTGCCAAAATAAGCCCACGGATGATTTTAAGACCTCCAGCCGTAGAGCCTGCAGAACCTCCAATAGCCATGAGGAAGAGCAGGATATATTGGGAGAATAAAGGCCAATTTGTGATACTTCCATATCCAAACCCAGTAGTGGTGATAATATTGGATACTTGGAAGAGAGCCATTTCAAAACTTTCAGCAACTCCATGGTAGAGATGGAGGGTATTTAGAGTAATAAGGGCGGTAGAAGTAGCTACAATTAAAAGGTAGGCTCTAAGTTCCTCGTCGGAAAAAAATTCCTTAACTCGACGGAGCAGTAGATAGTAATATAGATTGAGATTGACTCCAAAGACTAAGACACCAAAACTAGTAAGATAGGTAATTAAGGAACTTTGATAGTGGGCAATCCCGTCGTTGTATACCGTAAATCCTCCAGTTCCTGCAGTTCCCATAGCGATCACCACACTGTCATATAATGGCATACCAGCCATGTAATAAATGATGATAAAGAGAACAAAGAGAGCAAGGTATAGTACATAAAGGATTTGAGCTGTATTCTTGAGTTTTGAAACAACCTTACCAAAAATAGGTCCAGGAACTTCTGCTTTCATCACTTCTAAGTGACTGTTTTGAGCATTTTCCATAATAGCCAAGGCGAAAACCAGCACACCCATTCCACCGATGAGGTGGGTGAAACTGCGCCAGAAAAGAAGGGAGCGACTCAAGACAGAAACATCGTTGAGGATAGTTGCCCCTGTTGTAGAAAAGCCAGAGCTAATTTCAAAAAAGGCGTCAATCAAATTAGGAATTTGCCCTGAAAATACAAAGGGGAGAGCCCCAAAGAAAGACCAAAGGATCCAACAAAGAGCAACAATCAAGACTCCTTCTTTAGCATAGATACGCTGTTTTTTTGGTTTGCGAATAATCCCAAGGAGGCCTAAGACAACAAGAATCCCAATGGTAGAAAAGAGAGCTACAAAGACCTGGCTAGACTCCTTGTAATAAAGGGCCACAAAGACAGGAACCAAGAGTAAAACACCCTCGATGAGGAGGAGCTTTGCAAGGAGAAAGCGAATCATACTTCTATTCATAGCTTACCTCTCCAACAGATCATAAATCTTAGTGATATTGGATAAGAGTGTGATGACAACTAACTTATCACCAACTTGTAGTGTATCCTCGCCCGTTGGGAAGATAGATTTCCCATTGCGGATAATAGCGGCAATCAAGATATCTTTTTTAAAGTTAAGTTGAGATAGAGGTTTACCTGTCATTTTATTTTCTTCTTTAATAAGAAGTTGTAGAGTCTCAACCTGACCATTTGCTAGATGGTGAATGGCTTGAAGGTCAGAATATTGAGCATTAGCTCGGCCGTGAATAAAGTGCATGATTGTGTCTACAGCAATTGTTTTTGGTGTAATGATACTTGAAAAATCAGGCGCGTGGATAATCTCTAAAAGACTAGTTCGATTGACCTTGGTAATATTTTTTTGCACACCAACACTATCCAAGAACATAGATGTGATAATGTTCTCTTCATCAACACCAGTTAGAGTTGCGACAGCATCATAGTTTTGTGCGCTTTCTTCTAAGAGAACATCCTTGGTAGTTCCGTCTCCTTGAACGATGTATAGTTTAGGAAAATTTTCACTAAAAAAGGCTGCTCTTTCAGGATTGACTTCGATAACTTTTGTTTCGATACGACTGTCTTTCAAGATTTTCAAGAGATAATAAGCAATTTTTCCAGCTCCAACAATCAGCAAGCTTTTAACAACTCGAGACTTGATGTAGTTATGAAAAAGCATCATGTCAACACGATCTCCAGTAACAAAGATACGGTCCTTGTCTTCTAAAATCATATCTCCACTAGGAATCATGAGTTTATGATCACGTTCGATAACACAGACAATGACGTTACCAAACTTTTTACGGAAATCAGCAATAGACATCTGGCAAATATTGCTGTTTTTTCGTACAACGAATTCCATCAAGCTAACCAAGCCACCCGCAAAGCGCTCAAGAGAAAGAGCGTTTGGGAAATCAATGATGTTTGCAATTGCCCTAGCTGCAAGCAGTTCAGGATTGACAATCAGAGAAAATCCCAGAATATTTTTTTCTTTAAAATAGGGATTGGAATATTCAGGATTACGCACACGAACAATTGTTTCTTTTGCTCCCATTTTTTTAGCAAGAACAGCTGCAACCATATTGACTTCATCGTGCTGAGTCATGGCGATAAAGATATCACAGTCTTGAACGTTTGCTGCTTCAAGCATGGCAAAGTCAGCTCCGTTTCCAGCGATACCAATAATATCAAAACGGCTTGTCATGAAATTGAGGACGGATTCATTCTGCTCAATAAGGACAACATCATGATTGTCAGCGACAAGTGAACGGCAGAGGGCAGAACCAACTTTTCCCCCTCCGACAAGAATAATTTTCATAGTTAAATAACCTACTTTTTCAATATGTTTCTATCATACTCTTTTTTAGAAAAAAATGCATCCAGTAACTGCCTATTTCTCTTATCAAAGCAAAGTAGAAGCTATTATAAAGTTTAATTTTGAAAAATAGGAAGTTTCTGAAAAGTTGCTTTCCAGTCTCAGATTTAAAAAGTCCAACAATTCCTTAGATGTGCATGCTTTTCAGTATATGTAAATATCCCTGCAAAAAAATGAAAAAGCCAAGTCATTTCTATTGACATTGATTCTGAAAGTGATATACTAAGAAAGTAGTTTCGCTGATTTACTTCAAACCTGTTGTGAGGTAAGTTAACGATGCCTTAACCACGCTGTTTGCTGAGCTTGACTCCGAGCAGTGTGGCTATTTTTTTGCAATGATAAAAGGAAGCAAATTATGACAAACCACATTGTATTATTTGAACCACAGATTCCACAAAATACAGGAAATATTGCGCGTACCTGTGCAGCAACCAGTAGTCCCCTTCATATTATTAAGCCCATGGGGTTTCCTATCGATGATCGCAAAATGAAGCGTGCAGGCCTGGATTATTGGGACAAGCTTGAAATCTATTTTTACGAAAATCTAGCTGACTTTATGGACAAGATGGATGGTCAACTTTACCTGATTTCTAAGTTTGCAGAAAAGGTTTATTCGGATGCCGATTTTACAATGGAAGGGAATCACTATTTCCTCTTTGGTCGAGAAGACAAGGGGTTGCCTGAGGAATTTATGCGAGAACATCCAGAAAAGGCCCTTCGAATACCTATGAATGATGAACATGTCCGCAGTCTCAATGTTTCGAATACTGTTTGTATGATCGTGTACGAAGCTCTACGTCAACAGAATTTTGCTGGTTTGGACTTGGTTCATATCTATGAGACTGACAAGTTGAAATAATCATGAAAACGAATACTTAATGCTTGCACTTGCAAGCGTTTTTTGTTATGATAAAAGGGTCTTCAGGGCTGGGTGTAATTCCCGACCGGCGGTGACTTTAACTAGCTATTTCGGCTTACTCGTCGTTGTCTTGTCTCGATATACTTTAGTATTATCTTCGACTGCAACGCCTAGATTAATCTCAAATATCTTAGTTAAAGAAGTCCGCGAGCGCAAGCTGATGTGGTGTGATTCCACAACCGACAGTATAGTCTGGATGGGAGAAGACGAAAGAATAATTTTATCTATTCCACTTAAATATATAGGAAGTTCTTTTGGTGTTTTTGACCAATAGATTGTTTTTGATATAGTTGAGTTGATAGATAGAGTGGGACTTTCCAACTTCTTCTGATTTTATAGAAAATTGGAGGAACCTGTTATGACAAACACACGTCGACTTTCGACCATTGCAATTTTATCAGCACTTTCATTTGTGTTGATGTACTTTGACTTTCCACTCTTGCCTGCGGCGTCCTTTTTGAGGATTGAGTTCAGCATCTTACCGGTTTTGGTAGGGGTAATAGTACTCGATTTACCTGCAGCTTTTGTGATAATTTTACTCCGTTCCTTGCTTAAGTTAATTTTAAACAATCAAGGAGTCAGCACCTATATCGGTTTGCCGATGAATATTGTGGCTTTAGGAGTTTTTGTTCTTGCATTTGGTTTGATTTGGAAAAAAGATCGGACGCCAATTCGTTTTGCTCTAGCTTCTCTTGCTGGTACGATTGGTTTGACCTTGGCTATGCTAGTTCTCAACTATGTTTACGCCGTTCCTTTGTACGCTAAGTTTGCCAACTTTGATATTGAAAAAATACTCGGACTAAGCAACTATCTGCTAACCATGGTCTTACCTTTTAACTTAATTGAAGGTATTATCTTTGCACTAGCATTTTGGTTGATTTATGTCTTCCTAAAGGTAACTTTAAAACGTTATGAAAGATAAACAAACATATTTAACAAAGGGCTCTTTTGCCCTTTTACTATTTGTAATTCTGGGTTATGTCGTTAAGTTTTATCCAGAACAATTGATACCATTTGATTCGTCTATCCAGACAGCAATCCGTGGAGATTTACCAGCTATATTGACAACTATCTTTCGTGGGATTACTCGCCTGATTGACTTGCCAATCGTTATTTCTTGGGCAATTCTATTGACTGCAATCTTTTATCTAAAAAAGTGGAAGAGTGAAAGCCTCTTGGTCGCTGGCAATCTTAGCTTGGCTGGAATTTTAATTGTGTCCTTAAAACACCTCTATCAACGTCCCCGACCAGATATTTTACATTTAGTAGAGGAAAAGGGTTTTTCTTTCCCAAGTGGTCACTCATTAGCAGTCACTCTTTTAATCGGTTCTCTAATTATCATTGTGGGTCAAAGAGTGAAAGATAGGACTGTAAGGCTCATTCTCCAGATTTTACTGGGAATTTATCTAGTAAGTGTAATCATTTCCAGAGTCTATCTGGGCGTCCACTACCCGTCTGATGTTCTTGCCAGTCTCTGTCTGGGTCTTGGAATTCTATTCATTGAATTTCCTTTTTATGACAAACTTCGCTTTCAATGGCGCTTTACAGGCAAGCAGAAGTAGGCATTAATTCTTCTTGAGGAGAAAAAATGGAAGTCAACATAAAAGATCTTCATCCGACCCAACTATACTTATCAGAAAAGAAGTTGCAAGATATCCAGATGCTTTATCAGTCGGTAGAAAAGCCAAGTATTAATCCAATCAGTGTTCTTGCATTTGGAGATCGCTTGCTAATTACAGATGGGCATCACAGAGCTTACCAAGCTTTGTTAGCAGGTCAAAAAACGATTTCTGCTGAGTGGGATAAAGATGGTGGTGATGAACTGTATCATCTCTATGCGCAAGTTTGCGAGGAAAGAAAGATATACTCTGTTCTGGATTTAAAAAATCGTACCATACCTCAAGATGAGTATGAAGCAAAATGGTACAACTGGTGTGATGGTTTTAATCAAGCAGCGGCTCTCTTATTGAAAAGGAAGTTAAAATGAAACAAATCATTCAAATTGATAGTTCTTTACGCTTGGTTCCTTATTTTTTAGCAGATCATCGTGATGCAGCTTTATCCTGGTATCAAGATGTGGATTTGGTGGAACTGGTAGATGGTATTAGAATTCCCTATAGTTTGGAAAAATTAAATGCCATGTATTCCTATTTAGAGGAACACGGGGATTTGTTCTGGATTGAGTTTCGGGAAAAGGGAGAGTGGATTCCAATTGGTGATGTAGCCTTATCTCAGGAGAATCTTCCTATTGTGATTGGCAATACAGCTTATCAGCATCAAGGTATTGGACGCAAGGTTTTAAGGGCTTTAATTGATCTAGCCCAGCAAAAGGGGTGGAAACAGTTGAAAGTTCAGGAAATCTATGATTTCAATTATGCCTCCAGACGATGTTTTGAGTCCCTTGGATTTGTAGAAAGTGGAAGTGCTGAAAAAGGGACAAGCCTGCTCTTAAAACTGGACTCCTACAAAATTTAGTATCCCTTATAATCGCTCAAAACAGGGCGGTTTTTTAATTTGTAGCTTACGACTCTTTTACGATCGAAATGACAGGCAAATTCCGTTATAAAATTTCTCTAAAAATAGAAATTTTCTCTTGCATTTGAGATAGATTAGTGTATAATAGTAGGGTATGTGTAAAACATACTTGTGGGAGGTAAAAATCTTACATTACCGCCAAAACCACAAAGGAGGATTTAAAAATGGCTAAAAAAGTCGAAAAACTTGTAAAATTGCAAATCCCTGCTGGTAAAGCTACGCCAGCTCCACCAGTTGGACCTGCTCTTGGTCAAGCTGGTATCAACATCATGGGATTCACAAAAGAGTTCAACGCTCGTACAGCTGACCAAGCTGGTATGATCATTCCAGTTGTTATCTCAGTTTACGAAGATAAATCATTTACTTTCATCACTAAGACACCACCAGCTGCTGTTCTTTTGAAAAAAGCTGCAGGTGTTGAAAAAGGATCAGGTACACCTAACAAAACTAAAGTTGCTTCAGTTACTCGTGCGCAAGTACAAGAAATTGCAGAAACTAAGATGCCAGATTTGAACGCTGCAAACCTTGAGTCTGCAATGCGTATGATCGAAGGTACTGCTCGTTCTATGGGATTCAACGTTGTTGACTAATCAATAACTTCCCTATATAACCCGCAAGACTTCATCATTTCGAGAAGTGACGTGGGAGATGAAAATCGATTGAACCACTTACAAGGAGAATAGAAAATGGCTAAAAAAAGCAAACAACTTCGTGCTGCTCTTGAGAAAATCGACAGCACAAAAGCATACAGCGTAGAAGAAGCTGTAGCTCTTGCAAAAGAAACTAACTTTGCAAAATTTGACGCAACTGTAGAAGTTGCTTACAACTTGAACATTGACGTTAAAAAAGCTGACCAACAAATCCGTGGAGCAATGGTATTGCCAAACGGTACTGGTAAAACAGCTCGCGTTCTTGTATTTGCACGTGGTGCAAAAGCTGAAGAAGCAAAAGCTGCTGGTGCAGACTTCGTTGGTGAAGACGACCTTGTTGCTAAAATCAACGACGGTTGGTTGGACTTCGACGTAGTTATCGCTACACCTGACATGATGGCTCTTGTTGGACGTCTTGGACGTGTCCTTGGACCACGTAACTTGATGCCAAACCCTAAAACTGGTACTGTAACAATGGACGTTGCTAAAGCAGTTGAAGAGTCTAAAGGTGGTAAAATCACTTACCGTGCAGACCGTGCAGGTATCGTACAAGCTATTATCGGTAAAGTTTCATTTGAAGCTGACAAGTTGGTCGAAAACTTCAAAGCATTCAACGAAACAATCCAAAAAGCTAAACCAGCTACTGCTAAAGGAACTTACGTAACAAGCTTGACAATCACAACTACACAAGGTGTTGGTATCAAGGTTGACGTTAACTCACTTTAATAAGTATAAAATTTAAAACAAAAAGGTTGAAGGTAGATTTACCTCAACCTTTTTTGTCGTCATAATAAAATTTTACTAATTTAATTTGATATTGAAAACCATCTAGATAGAAAATTCAGAAAATTGTTTCTTTTCTATTGAAAATTTTTGAAAAAATGGTATCATAGAAACAAGTCATTTTAAGAGAAGAGAAAGGGGAAGAATGGAGAAAATCACTTTAGAGACTCCTAAGACAGGATCGGATTTAGTTTTAGAAACGCTTCGTGACTCAGGGGTTGATACAATTTTTGGTTATCCAGGTGGGGCAGTTTTACCTCTATATGATGCTATCTATAATTTCAAAGGAATTCGCCACATTTTAGGTCGCCACGAACAAGGCTGTCTACATGAGGCTGAAGGTTATGCTAAGTCAACAGGAAAACTTGGTGTTGCAGTCGTCACAAGTGGGCCGGGAGCAACCAATGCCATTACAGGAATAGCAGATGCCATGAGCGATAGCGTTCCTTTGTTAGTCTTTACAGGTCAGGTAGCACGTCCTGGTATTGGTAAGGATGCCTTCCAAGAAGCAGATATCGTTGGTATTACTATGCCAATCACTAAGTACAACTATCAAGTGCGAGAAACTGCTGATATTCCAAGAATTATAGCAGAAGCTATTCATATTGCGACTACAGGTCGTCCAGGACCAGTTGTTATTGACCTTCCAAAAGATGTCTCAGCTTTGGAGACAGATTTTATCTTTTCGCCTGAAGTTGTTCTTCCTAGTTACCAACCAACTCTTGAACCGAATGAGATGCAGATTAAAAAAATATTGAAGCACTTATCAAGAGCTAAAAAACCAGTTCTACTTGCTGGCGGTGGTATTAGTTATGCTGAAGCTTCTAAAGAATTAAATGAATTTGCAGAACGCTATCAAATTCCTGTTGTAACAACACTTTTGGGACAAGGAACTATTGCCACTAGTCACCCGCTTTTCTTAGGCATGGGTGGAATGCATGGTTCATTTGCAGCCAATATAGCAATGACTGAAGCTGATTTCATGATTAGCATTGGATGCCGTTTTGATGACCGTTTAACTGGGAATCCAAAAACTTTTGCCAAAAATGCTAAGGTTGCCCATATTGATATTGATGCAGCAGAGATTGGTAAGATAATTAGTGCGGATATACCAGTGGTTGGAGATGCAAAGATAGCTTTAGAAATGCTCCTTGCAGAGCCTATTGTTCACAATGACACAACAAAATGGATCGATAAAGTAACCAAAGATAAAAACCGTGTTCGTTCTTATGATAAAAAAGAACGTGTCGTTCAACCGCAAGCAGTTATTGAACGAGTTGGTGAATTGACCAAAGGTGATGCCATTGTCGTAACGGACGTTGGGCAACACCAAATGTGGACAGCTCAGTATTATCCTTATCAAAATGAGCGTCAATTGGTAACCTCTGGTGGACTTGGAACCATGGGATTTGGAGTGCCTGCAGCTATTGGAGCAAAGATTGCAAATCCAGATAAGGAAGTTGTCCTCTTTGTGGGAGATGGTGGTTTCCAGATGACCAACCAAGAGTTAGCTATTTTGAATATCTATAA
This sequence comes from Streptococcus timonensis, assembly GCF_047460355.1. Classification (GTDB taxonomy): domain Bacteria; phylum Bacillota; class Bacilli; order Lactobacillales; family Streptococcaceae; genus Streptococcus; species Streptococcus timonensis_A. The sequence continues at coordinate 97,795 of NZ_JASHGL010000001.1, forward strand.
AGTGCCGATTAAGGTGATTATGCTTAATAACCACTCATTAGGTATGGTTCGTCAGTGGCAAGAATCTTTCTATGAAGGAAGAACTTCGGAGTCTGTATTTGATACACTTCCTGATTTCCAATTAATGGCTCAAGCATACGGTATAAAAAACTATAAATTTAATAATCCAGAAACTCTTGAAAAGGATTTAGAGGTTATTCTAGAAGATGTACCGATGTTTATCGAGGTAGATATTTCCCGTAAGGAACACGTTCTTCCGATGGTTCCTGCTGGTAAGAGTAATCATGAGATGTTGGGGGTGAAGTTTAATGCGTAGAATGTTAACAGCTAGACTCCAAAACCGCTCAGGAGTACTCAACCGTTTCACAGGAGTCCTCTCACGTCGCCAAGTAAATATTGAAAGCATTTCGGTCGGTGCGACTGAAGATCCAAATGTTTCAAGGATTACCATTATTATTGATGTAACTTCTCATGATGAGGTAGAGCAAATCATCAAGCAACTCAACCGTCAAATTGATGTGATTCGTGTTCGCGACATTACAGACCATCCTCATTTAGAGCGTGAAGTTATCTTAGTAAAGGTTTCAGCACCAGCAGAAAAACGGGCAGAGATTTTGGCAATTATTCAACCTTTCCGTGCAACAGTAGTTGATGTTGCACCAAGCTCCATTACCATTCAAATGACTGGGAATGCTGAAAAGAGTGAAGCCTTGTTGCGAGTGATTCGACCATACGGTATTAGAAATATAGCAAGAACGGGTGCAACTGGATTTACCCGAGATTAAGCAAAATTTATGTAAGTAAAGACCCAAGTGGCAACAAATAAAATTATAGAAAAGAGATAAAAAATTATGGCAGTTCAAATGGAATATGAAAAAGATGTTAAAGTAGCAGCGCTTGATGGCAAGAAAATCGCCGTTATCGGATATGGCTCACAAGGTCATGCTCACGCTCAAAACTTGCGTGATACAGGCTATGATGTGATCATCGGTGTGCGCCCAGGTAAATCTTTTGACAAAGCAAAAGAAGATGGATTTGACACTTACACAGTAGCAGAAGCTACTAAATTGGCTGATGTTATCATGATTTTGGCACCAGATGAAATCCAAGCTGACCTTTATGCGGAAGAAGTAGCTCCAAACTTGGAAGCTGGGAATGCACTTGGTTTCGCACATGGATTTAACATCCACTTTGAATTTATCAAAGCTCCAGAAAGTGTTGACGTCTTCATGTGCGCACCTAAAGGACCTGGTCACTTGGTACGTCGTACTTTTGAAGAAGGTTTTGGAGTTCCAGCCCTTTATGCAGTTTACCAAGATGCTACTGGACATGCCAAAGATATTGCTATGGACTGGGCTAAGGGTGTTGGTTCAGCACGTGTTGGTCTTCTTGAAACAACCTTCAAGGAAGAAACAGAAGAAGATCTTTTTGGTGAACAAGCAGTTCTTTGTGGTGGTTTAACTGCCTTGATGGAAGCTGGTTTTGAAGTCTTGACTGAAGCTGGTTATGCCCCAGAATTGGCTTACTTCGAAGTTCTTCACGAAATGAAACTAATCGTTGACTTGATCTACGAAGGTGGATTCAAGAAAATGCGTCAATCAATCTCAAATACTGCGGAGTTTGGTGATTACGTATCAGGCCCACGTGTAATTACAGACCAAGTCAAGGAAAACATGAAAGCTGTCCTTGCTGACATTCAAAGTGGAAAATTCGCTAACGACTTCGTCAACGACTATAAGGCTGGTCGTCCCCAAATGGCAGCTTACCGTGAACAAGCAGCTAACCTTGAGATTGAAAAAGTTGGTGTTGAATTGCGTAAAGCAATGCCATTTGTCGGTAAAAACGACGATGATGCCTTTAGAATCTATAACTAATTTGTAAGCAAGAAGGCGAGTTGGGGAGAACCAAGCTCGCTTTCACATTTAAATTATTCATTAGAAAGAAACTATATGATCAGTGCAAAAGATGTGGTGAAAGCCCATAAAGTCTTGAACGGTGTAGTTGCTGAGACACCACTAGACTATGACCATTATCTATCAGAAAAATACGGTGCCAAGATTTATCTAAAAAAAGAAAATGCCCAGCGAGTCCGTTCTTTCAAGATCCGTGGGGCCTACTATGCTATTTCTCAACTCAGTAATGATGAGCGAGAGCGTGGGGTAGTCTGTGCATCAGCGGGAAATCATGCCCAAGGAGTTGCCTATACTTGTAATGAGATGAAAATCCCAGCAACGATTTTTATGCCCATCACAACTCCCCAACAAAAAATCGGGCAAGTTCGATTCTTTGGTGGAGATTATGTGACTATTAAGTTAGTAGGGGACACCTTTGACGCTTCAGCCAAAGCAGCCCAAGAATTCACTCTAGCAGAAAATCGTACCTTTATTGATCCTTTTGATGATACTAATGTTCAAGCCGGTCAAGGTACCGTTGCTTATGAAATACTAGAAGTCGCTCGTAAAGAATCTATCCATTTTGATACAATCCTAGTTCCTGTGGGTGGAGGAGGCCTCATTGCAGGAGTTTCTACCTATATAAAGGAAACAAATCCAGAGATAGATGTCATCGGTGTTGAAGCAAATGGCGCTCGTTCTATGAAAGCTGCTTTTGAAGCAGGTGGTCCTGTCAAGTTAAAAGATATCGATAAGTTCGCTGATGGGATTGCAGTCCAAAAAGTAGGGGAATTGACTTATGAAGTGACACATAAACACGTTGAAACACTTATTGGTGTAGATGAAGGATTGATTTCTGAAACCTTAATTGACCTCTACTCAAAACAAGGAATTGTAGCTGAGCCGGCAGGTGCTGCTAGTGTGGCGGCCTTGGAAGTACTGTCAGATTATATAAAAGGTAAGACTATTTGTTGTATCATCTCTGGAGGAAATAACGATATCAACCGTATGCCTGAAATGGAAGAGCGGGCCTTGATTTATGATGGAATTAAACATTATTTTGTCGTTAACTTCCCTCAGCGTCCAGGTGCCCTTCGGGAGTTTGTAAATAATATCTTGGGGCCAAACGACGACATTACTCGTTTTGAATACATTAAACGTGCCAGCAAGGGAACTGGTCCAGTCCTGATTGGGATTGCCTTGTCTGATAAACATGACTATGCTAGTTTGATTCGACGGATGGAGACTTTTGATCCAGCCTATATTAATTTAAATGGCAATGAAACCCTATATAATATGCTTGTATAAATTCCTATTAAATTTTTATCATATTATTTGCCTAACCTATATACGAGTGCTATAATGTAAGTGAAGAAAGGGGGAGATTCCCATGGTTTTAAAAGTTTTACTTGTTCTATTAATTCTAATGCTGATTGTAGGAGCTATTTTGGTAAGCTCTGTTTATGTCGTTCGTCAACAGTCTGTTGCCATTATCGAACGATTTGGTAAGTATCAAAAGTTAAGTAATAGTGGTATTCATCTACGGGCACCATTTGGCATTGATAAAATTGCAGCTCGAGTACAGTTGCGCCTATTACAAAGTGAGATCGTGGTTGAAACCAAAACCCAAGATAACGTTTTTGTGACTATGAATGTCGCAACTCAGTATCGTGTAAATGAGTTAAACGTTACAGACGCTTACTATAAATTGATGAGACCTGAAGCTCAAATTAAATCTTATATTGAAGATGCATTGCGCTCATCTGTTCCTAAGTTAACTTTGGATGAATTGTTTGAGAAAAAAGATGAAATTGCATTAGAAGTTCAAAAACAAGTAGCGGAAGAAATGTCAACTTATGGGTACATTATCGTTAAGACGCTCATTACCAAAGTAGAGCCGGACGCAGAAGTCAAGCAATCAATGAACGAAATTAATGCCGCCCAACGTAAGAGAGTGGCTGCACAGGAATTGGCTGAAGCAGATAAAATTAAGATCGTTACAGCGGCAGAAGCAGAGGCAGAAAAAGATCGCCTACATGGGGTAGGGATTGCAGAGCAGCGTAAAGCAATTGTTGATGGACTTGCTGATTCTATTATTGAATTAAAAGGAGCTAATGTCGAACTAACTGAAGAGCAAATTATGTCAATCTTGTTAACAAACCAATATTTGGACACATTGAATAATTTTGCTGAAAAAGATGGAAATAATACAATATTCTTGCCAGCAAATCCTAATGGAGTTGAAGATATACGAACCCATATACTTTCGGCTTTGAAAGCCAAATAATTGTAATCTTAATGTGTTTATTTTTTGACAAATGTTCTAAAAACGTTTACAATTAAAGAACGCAAAGAAAAAAATAGGAGAACAACATGGCTAAGTCTAACTTTGAAAAAGTAGAATCAGTTGTTGGCTGGGTTCGTGATAAGAAAATCACAGGCTATCGTATTTCTAAGGAAACCAATGCACGTGAGATGTCTATCATTGCTTTAGCTCAAGGACGTGCAAAAGTTAAAAATATTTCCTTCGAGACAGCCCTTGGCTTAATTGATTTCTATGATAAAAATCATGAAAAATTTGAAGATTAGTCTTTGGATACAGGCGGATTCTTAAAAGGAGTCTGCCTTTTCATTTTTATGGATAATAAAAAAAGCTGCTTTCTTGCAGCTTTTTCTTATCCAAGATAGCGTTGTAGAAACTCTCTTGTACGCTCTTCTTTAGGATTCGTAAAGAGATCTTCAGGATTTCCTTCTTCAGCAATAACACCCTTGTCCATAAAGATGACACGATTTGAAACGTCGCGGGCGAACTCCATTTCGTGAGTTACGACAATCATGGTCAAACCTTCTTGAGCCAAATCTTGCATGATTTTAAGAACTTCTCCAACCATTTCAGGGTCAAGAGCAGATGTCGGTTCATCAAAAAGGATGGCATCGGGATTCATAGAAAGGGCACGAGCAATGGCAACTCGTTGTTTTTGACCGCCAGACAGTTGTTTTGGCTTAGCTTGCCAGTAGCGTTCTCCCATTCCTACTTTTTCAAGATTTTCTTTGGCAATTTTTTCAGCTTCTGCACGTTCACGCTTGAGAACAGTTGTTTGCGCTACAATGGTGTTTTCAAGAACATTGAGGTTTTCAAAGAGGTTGAAGGACTGGAAGACCATTCCTAGTTTTTCTCGATAGTGAGTGAGGTTATAGCCTTTTTCGAGGACATTTTCACCGTGATATAGGATTTCGCCTTCAGTTGGTGTTTCAAGTAAGTTGATCGAACGTAGGAAGGTTGATTTACCACTACCGGAACTTCCAATGATAGAAATAACTTCTCCTTTATGGATAGTAAGGGAAATATCTTTTAGGACCTCGTTTTGTCCATAGGATTTTTTGAGGTGTTTGATTTCAAGAATGGGTTGATTCATTATTTCAAATCCTCCGTTTGCATTTGGTTAGCACCTGTAGTGTAAGTATCCATATCCATCCGTTTTTCGATATAGCGTAGGATACGTGTTACTGTAAAGGTGAGGACAAAGTAGATAACTGCGATAATAGTAAAGGTTTGGAAGTACTGGTAAGTCTGTGTTGCTACTGTATTTCCTGAGAAGTAAAGTTCTACAACAGAGATAACATTCAATACAGAAGTATCCTTGATGTTGATGACAAATTCATTACCAGTTGCAGGTAAAATGTTTCGAACCACTTGAGGTAGAACGATCTTACGCATGGTTTGATTATGAGTCATACCAAGTGCAGTAGCTGCTTCAAATTGTCCTTTGTCAACAGCTAGGATACCACCACGAACGATTTCGGTCATGTAGGCACCGGTATTGATAGAAACGATAAAGATAGCAGCGAGAGTACGGTCTAGGTTAATTCCGAAAGCCTGGGCAGTTCCATAGTAGATAACCATAGATTGTACAATCATAGGAGTTCCACGGAAAATTTCAATATAGATATTGAGAATCCAACCAACTATATTTTGAATGACGTAGATAAATTGATTTTCAGATTGAGGCGCAGTACGGAAAACACCGATAGCAAGACCAATAACGAGACCAACGATGGTACCGATAATTGAAATTAAAAGTGTGATTCCAGCACCACGCAAGAGTTGTTGCCAGTTTTCAGTTAGAATTTTAGCAACTTGGCTAAAGAAATTACTGCTGTTTTCTTCAGTAGTTGTAGCTTGAACAGGTTGTTCCTTGATCATACGATCCATTAGGGCAACTTGTTCATCTTTAGAGATGGTTTCAATGCTAGCATTGATTTGGCTGATACGTTCGTCATCCTTACGAAGACCGATAGCGATAGAGGTATCTTCTTCCCCAGTTTTAAAACCTTTTTCAAGTTGGACCATCTTGAATTTAGAGTTAGCTGCTTCAGCGGTTAGAGCTTCTGGACGTTCAGAAACGTAAGCATCGATCACACCTGCTTCTAGAGCTTGACGCATCTGCGCGAAATCTCCCATAGCAGTTTCTTTCTTAGCTCCTGGGATTTGTTCAATCAAATCATAAAGATAGACCCCTTGCTGAGAAGTGATTTTAGCTCCGTCAAAATCATTTAGACTTGTAGCATTTGCATAGGCGGAATCTTTCTTAACCAAAAGGACAGGTTCACTGGTGTAGTAACTGCTTGAAAAGGCAATTTCTTGCTTTCGTTCAGCAGTTGGACTCATCCCAGCGATAATCATATCAATCTTGCCAGAAGTAAGGGCAGGAACTAGACCTTCCCATTTAGTCTTAACGATAAGGGGTTCTTTGCCTAAATCTTTAGCAATCTTTCTGGCGATTTGAACATCATAACCATTTGCATACTGGTTAGTACCATCAATCTTGACAGCTCCATTACTGTCGTCATCCTGGGTCCAGTTGAAAGGAGCATAGGCCGCTTCCATCCCGATGCGTAAATATTCATCAGCTTGGGCCACATTTGTTAAGCCCAGCATCAGGGCAAGCCCCGTAATGATGGATAAGATTAATTTCTTCATATTATCTCCTAATTCTTGTTTAAAAATAACGTCTCTCTATTTTATCGAAAAAATCTCGGTTTTTCAATACGAGTAAGCCTTTACTTATAAAAAATGATATAATATTGAAAATGATAGAGAGGGTTTTGATGATGAGGAAAAAATGGCTACTGAGTCTAATATTTGTTTGTTTATTATTCTTTCCAAGCCTAGTCTTAGCGGTTGATTTTGATATTCTATCCTACAAGGGAGATTTGAATATTCAGGCTGATAACACTGCGGTTTTTAAAGAAACCATTACCTATCGCTTTAAGGATGATTATAATGGACAGCTAGTGGGTCTTGGAAAAGCTGGGAAAATGCCAGAAGGGTTTGATATTGATGCTAATCCGACTATCGTAGTTTCAAAAAATGGTGAAATAGTAAGGGATGTTCTCTCATATACAGAAGATCAAGGGGATGGCTACCAGGTTAAAATCTACAATCCGGGTAAGGCAGGTGATCTAGTCCGAGTAACGGTAACCTGGAAATTATCGAATCTTCTATTTCTATATGGTGATATAGCAGAGTTGAATTGGCAGCCTTTGACAGATAGCTCTGGAAATATCAAAGAGCTAGAATTTAAGGTAAGTTCTGAAGTTTCAGCAGAAGAACTATATTTCCATACTGGTAATCTTTTTAATGAAGTAAGCTTAGAAAAGGTCAATGAATACTATCGAGTAAAAATGAAGGACCTTCCCAAAAATCATCAGATTGAACTACATGCCTACTGGTCAAGAACTGCTTTTTCGCAAGCTCCAGATCAAGGACTAGTCGATAACAGATTGCCAGCATTTAAACAGATCGAAGCCAATCTAGCCAATGATAAGGCTATGAGTAAGGCTTTAGTTATTTGGGTTGCTCCTATTATTATCTTACTTCTATTGATAGTAGGTACTGTTCTTTTTATTGTTTTTAAGAAAAAGATAGCTCCTCGTCAAAAAATTGAAAAAAATCATCGATTGTATGAACCGCCTAAGGATTTAGCTCCACTGATTTTGGCAGAAGTGGTTTACTCGACATCACTAAAAGAAGTAAGTCCTACTATTAAAGGATTTGGGAAATTTACTTTTGAAGAATTGATACAAGCAACCTTGCTGGATTTGATGGATCGTGGTAATCTTTCCATATTCTCAGCTCAGAAAAAACTCATCTTGAAAATTGTACACGAAAAAGGACTGGCCAACTTTGAAAAAGAATGTTTACAGATGATCTTTTCAACTAAAACAGAAATTCCGATTTCTGATATGTTTTCGGACTATGAGATCTCTGACAGTCTCTACAAAGGGGCCAAAAAGTCGGATGAAACATCCATTCAAAGAACAGGGAGCCGTATCAAATATGCTTTTGAAAGTCAACTTCAGAAAATTCAAGATGGTATTCGAGATAAGGTTAGAGACTTAGGTCTGCCAAATTACTATCGTCCTCTAAGCACATCCGAAAGAAGGCTAGCTACTTGTATGTGGTTTTGTTCTATTATTGCTGGATTCATGGGCTTCCTATTCTTTATCTATAGCTTGATGACTCATGACTATCTTTCGATCAGGTTACTAGTTTTAGGACTAGTCGGCGGACTTATGACAGGTCTGTTTTATTTTGAAACTCGTAGCCCATATCGAGATGGTGTTTTGACTGATGAAGGAGCAGAAATATATTACCTTTGGACAAGCTTTGAAAATATGTTACGAGATATTGCGCATTTGGACAAGGCTGAGCTTGACAGTATTATCATTTGGAATCGTCTCTTAGTATATGCAACTCTCTTTGGCTATGCAAAAACTATCAATAAGGTGATGAAGCTGAATCAAATCAAACTTGACAATTCCGACCTCAATTTGTATGTTGCTTCAGGCTGGTATCATCAACTTCATCTTTCAACAACTCAGATGAGTCATTATGCCTCAGTTGCAAATACTGCCCAACATTATTCGGTATCATCGGGTGGTGGTGCAGGAGGAGGCTTCTCTGGCGGAGGTGGAGGCGGAAGTGTCGGTGCCTTTTAGAAAATTTTTATCATAGATGGCGAAAATATGCTATAATAGAGAACAGTAAAAAGGAGTAAAGTATGTATTTTTTTGAAATTTTGAAATCTATCTTTTATGGGATTGTTGAAGGAATTACAGAGTGGTTACCAATCTCTAGTACCGGCCACCTAATTTTGGTTGAGGAGTTTATCCAGTACAAGGACCAAAATGAAGCCTTCATGTCCATGTTCAATGTTGTAATTCAATTGGGGGCTATTTTGGCCGTTATGGTAATCTACTTTAATAAGCTCAATCCCTTCAAACCGGGTAAGGATAAAGTTCAAGTTCGTAGAACTTGGCAGTTGTGGTCTAAAGTCTTTGTTGCAACCCTCCCTCTTCTCTTAGTATTTAAATTTGATGATTGGTTTGATACCCATTTCCATAATATGGTTTCAGTAGCTATCATGTTGATTGTTTATGGAGTTGCCTTTATCTATCTTGAAAAACGTAACAAAGCGCAAGCAATTGAGCCAACAGTGACTGAGTTAGACAAACTACCTTATAAAACAGCCCTTTATATTGGTCTTTTCCAGGTGTTAGCCCTCTTTCCAGGTACAAGTCGTTCTGGTGCAACCATTGTCGGTGGTTTGTTAAATGGAACAAGTCGTTCAGTGGTGACTGAGTTCACTTTCTATCTTGGTATTCCAGTTATGTTTGGGGCTAGTGCTTTGAAGATATTTAAATTTATTAAAGCAGGAGAAGTATTAACTTTTGGTCAATTGTTCCTCCTCTTGGTTGCCATGGGTGTAGCCTTCGGTGTCAGTATGGTTGCTATACGTTTCTTGACTAGCTATGTGAAAAAACATGATTTTACTATCTTTGGTAAGTACCGTATTGTACTTGGGAGCATCTTGCTTCTCTATAGCTTCATTCGATTGTTTGTATAAGAAAAAACCTTGGAGGAAGAGCCCTTCAAGGTTTTATAATCCGGATACGGTAACACCCAACAAGCGGATGCCTTGATTATTACTGGGAAGACTATCATATAGTTGGCTTGCGATTTTGGTGATTTCATCAGCATCCTGTGTTGGTCCTTCGAGACTTTTACGTTTGGTGAGGGTTGAAAAGTCAGCGTAGCGAATTTTTAGAATAATAATCCTGCCGGATTTTTCATATTTTTGTAGACTGAGGGCGACTTTTCCAGCTAGGAGAGTCAGCTCTTTTTTAATATCTTCTTCTTGTGTGAGAAGTTTGCTATAGGTTTTTTCTTTGCCAATAGATTTTCGAATACGATTGGTTTTGACAGGTGAGTTATGGATACCTCTAACTTTTCGATAAAGGTCAAAACCCAAGCGACCAAAACGATCAATCAGGGTTATTTCAGGAATTTCTAAGAGGTCGCCTCCCGTATAAATTCCCATTTCATGAAGTTTTTCTACTGTTTTCTTACCAACCCCATGAAACTTTGCAATATCCATGTCTTTTAGAAAATCTTGTGCTTCTTCTGGTAGTATGACTGTCAATCCATGTGGTTTTTGGAAATCACTAGCCATTTTGGCAAGGAATTTATTATAGGAGACACCAGCAGAAGCGGTTAGCTGTAATTCACGCCAAATATCTTCTTGAATTAAACGAGCAATCTTAATGGCAGATGAGATTCCTAGCTTATTTTCCGTTACATCCAGATAGGCTTCATCGATGCTCATAGGTTCAATGATATCAGTATAACGCTTAAAGATAGCCCGAACTTCTTGCCCAACTGCCAGATATTTTTCATAGTTACCAGAAATGAAGACTGCCTGAGGACACCTCTGATATGCCTCCTTGGAACTCATAGCAGAGTGAACTCCAAAAGCCCGGGCCTCATAGCTACAAGTTGAGACGACACCGCGACCGCCGGTTTGTCTAGGATCCCTTCCAATGATAACTGGTTTTCCTTTTAGTTTGGGATTGTCTCTGATTTCCACAGCAGCAAAAAAGGCATCCATATCGATGTGGATGATTTTTCTAGATGTATCATTCATTAATGGAAAAATCAGCATGGAATCCCCCTAAAATTTGACGTTATTTTCCCCTTATTATACTCTTTTTCTGAAAAAATGGAAAACGAGGAGTTTGTTTTCAACTATATAATACAGTTCGCTCGATATTTTACTCTGTATTAGTAAAGAAAGTTAAAAAAAGAGTACATTTATCTTGTTGAAAACGATTACCGTATGGTATACTTAGCATATAAATGTAACAGATGACTGTTACTAGAAAGAAAAAAGAGGATTTAACATGGTTGTTAAGACAGTTGTTGAAGCACAAGACATTTTTGAAAAAGCTTGGGAAGGCTTCAAAGGTGTTGATTGGAAAGAAAAAGTAAGTGTGTCTCGTTTTGTTCAAGCAAACTACACACCATATGATGGAGACGAAAGCTTCCTTGCTGGACCAACAGAGCGTTCACTTCACATCAAAAAAATCGTAGAAGAAACTAAAGCACACTATGAAGAAACTCGTTTCCCAATGGATACTCGTCCAACTTCTATTGCTGATATTCCAGCTGGATTTATCGACAAAGAAAACGAATTGATCTTCGGTATCCAAAATGATGAACTCTTCAAATTGAACTTCATGCCAAAAGGTGGTATCCGTATGGCTGAAACTACTTTGAAGGAAAATGGATATGAGCCAGACCCTGCTGTTCACGAAATTTTCACTAAATACGTAACAACAGTTAATGATGGTATCTTCCGCGCCTACACTTCTAACATTCTTCGTGCTCGCCACGCTCACACTGTAACTGGTCTTCCAGACTCTTACTCTCGTGGACGTATCATCGGTGTATACGCACGTCTTGCACTTTACGGAGCTGACTTCTTGATGCAAGAAAAATTGAATGATTGGAATTCAGTTAAAGAAATCGATGAAGAAACTATCCGTCTTCGTGAAGAAATTAACCTTCAATACAAAGCATTACAAGAAGTTGTTCGTTTAGGTGATCTTTACGGAGTTGACGTTCGTAAACCAGCGATGAACGTTAAAGAAGCTATCCAATGGGTAAACATTGCCTTCATGGCTGTCTGCCGTGTTATCAACGGTGCAGCTACATCTCTAGGTCGTGTGCCAATCGTCTTGGATATCTTTGCTGAACGTGACCTTGCTCGTGGTACATTTACTGAATCAGAAATCCAAGAATTTGTTGACGATTTCGTTATGAAACTTCGTACAGTTAAATTCGGTCGTACAAAAGCTTATGACCAATTGTACTCAGGTGACCCAACCTTCATCACAACTTCTATGGCTGGTATGGGTAACGACGGTCGTCACCGTGTTACTAAGATGGACTACCGTTTCTTGAACACTTTGGACAATATCGGTAACTCTCCAGAGCCAAACTTGACAGTTCTTTGGACTGACCAATTGCCATATAGCTTCCGTCGCTACTGTATGCACATGAGCCACAAACACTCTTCTATCCAATACGAAGGGGTTACAACAATGGCTAAAGACGGATACGGTGAAATGAGCTGTATCTCATGCTGTGTATCTCCACTTGACCCAGAAAACGAAGAACAACGTCACAACATCCAGTACTTCGGTGCTCGCGTTAACGTTCTTAAAGCTCTTCTTACTGGTTTGAACGGTGGTTACGACGATGTTCATAAAGACTACAAAGTATTTGACATCGATCCTATTCTTGACGATGTTCTTGAATTCGAATCAGTTAAAGCTAACTTTGAAAAATCTCTTGACTGGTTGACTGACACTTACGTAGATGCTTTGAACATCATCCACTACATGACTGACAAGTACAACTACGAAGCTGTTCAAATGGCATTTTTGCCAACTAAACAACGTGCTAACATGGGATTCGGTATCTGTGGATTCGCAAACACTGTTGATACATTGTCAGCTATCAAGTATGCTACAGTTAAACCAATCCGTGATGAAAATGGCTACATCTACGATTACGAAACAATCGGTGAATACCCACGTTGGGGTGAAGATGATCCACGTTCAAACGAATTGGCAGAATGGTTGATCGAAGCTTACACAACTCGTCTACGTAGCCACAAACTTTACAAAGACGCAGAAGCTACAGTTTCACTTCTTACAATCACATCTAACGTTGCTTACTCTAAACAAACTGGTAACTCACCAGTTCACAAAGGTGTATACCTCAACGAAGATGGTTCTGTGAACTTGTCTAAACTTGAATTCTTCTCACCAGGTGCTAACCCATCTAACAAAGCTAAAGGTGGATGGTTGCAAAACTTGAACTCACTTGCTAGCCTTGACTTTGGTTACGCAGCTGATGGTATCTCATTGACTACACAAGTATCACCACGTGCTCTTGGTAAGACTCATGACGAGCAAGTAGAAAACTTGGTAACAATCCTTGATGGTTACTTCGAAAACGGTGGACAACACGTTAACTTGAACGTTATGGACTTGAATGATGTTTATGAAAAGATCATGTCAGGTGAAGACGTAATCGTACGTATCTCAGGATACTGTGTAAATACTAAGTACCTTACTCCAGAACAAAAAACTGAATTGACACAACGTGTCTTCCACGAAGTTCTTTCTATGGATGATGCATTGAGCTAAGATTTATAAATAGTAAATCAAAAACCAGTCACTCTGACTGGTTTTTTTGTTATAAAAATTTTTTTAAAAAAATTAGTCAAATTTGGTCAAATATGTTGACTAAAACTGACTAAAGTGATATACTAAGAACATAAGGATAAGGAAAGTCCTTAGAAAACCTTGATTTTAAGATGATTGTATATACTATCTTAAGATCAAAGTATGGGTAAAACCTAGAAAAGAGGTACAACCTATGGTTAACATTAGTATTTTTAGAAGTCCAATCGAAAAACCTGTATTGGATAAAGAAAAACCTGAAATTATACGTAGAGTAGCAAATAGCTAGTCTAAATTTTTTGAAACAAAGGTCAGAGAAAGTCAAATTATTTTGACTAAGTAAATTTGAAAACAAACGAGGTATGAAATATGAATAACAACTTTAATAACTTTAACAACATGGATGATTTATTTAACCAATTGATGGGCGGTATGCGTGGATACAGTTCAGAAAACCGTCGTTACCTGATAAACGGTCGTGAAGTAACGCCTGAAGAATTCGCTATTTACCGTCAAACCGGCCAACTTCCAAGCGAAAGAAGTGAACAAACTCAGTACGTTCAAGGTAAAGCTATGAAACAAGATGGGATTCTTGCAAAACTTGGACGTAACTTAACAGCAGAAGCTCGTGAAGGGAAGTTAGATCCTGTAATCGGGCGTAATAAGGAAATCCAAGAAACTTCTGAAATTCTTTCTCGTCGCACAAAGAATAATCCAGTTCTCGTCGGTGATGCTGGTGTCGGTAAAACAGCTGTAGTTGAAGGGCTTGCACAAGCAATTGTAAATGGTGATGTTCCAGCAGCAATCAAGAACAAAGAGATTATTTCTATTGATATTTCTGGACTTGAAGCTGGTACTCAATACCGTGGTAGCTTTGAAGAAAACATTCAAAACTTGGTAAACGAAGTCAAAGAAGCTGGAAATATTATCCTTTTCTTCGACGAAATTCACCAAATCCTAGGTGCTGGCAGCACAGGTGATGGTCAAGGGTCCAAAGGTCTTGCTGATATCTTGAAACCAGCTCTTTCGCGTGGAGAATTGACAGTGATTGGGGCAACAACTCAAGATGAATACCGTAATACCATCTTGAAAAACGCAGCCCTTGCTCGTCGTTTTAATGAAGTAAAAGTTAATGCTCCATCTGCTGAAGATACTTTCAAGATTCTTCAAGGTATTCGAGATCTTTATCAACAACACCACAATGTTATTTTGCCAGATGAAGTCTTGAAAGCTGCCGTTGATTACTCTGTTCAATATATTCCACAACGTAGCTTGCCGGATAAGGCTATTGACCTTGTGGATGTGACAGCTGCTCACTTGGCAGCTCAACATCCCGTGACAGATGTACATGCAGTTGAGCACGAAATTCAAGTGGAAAAAACTAAACAAGAAGAAGCTGCGGCTAAAGAAGATTACGAAGCAGCTCTAAATGCAAAAGTCCGTATCGAAGAGCTTGAAAAGCAAATTGCTAATCATACAGAAGATCACAAGGTTACAGCTACTGTAAATGATGTAGCTGAGTCTGTCGAACGGATGACTGGAATCCCAGTATCACAAATGGGTGCAACCGATATCGAACGATTGAAAGATATGGGTCACCGTTTGCAAACTAAGGTTATCGGTCAAGACAAGGCTGTTGAAGCAGTAGCAAAAGCTATCCGTCGTAACCGTGCTGGTTTTGATGAAGGTAACCGTCCAATCGGTAGCTTCCTTTTTGTAGGTCCTACTGGTGTTGGTAAGACTGAGTTGGCCAAACAATTGGCTCTTGATATGTTCGGAACGAAAGATGCCATCATCCGTTTGGACATGTCAGAATATAGCGACCGTACAGCCGTATCTAAATTGATTGGTACAACTGCAGGTTATGTTGGTTACGATGACAACAATAATACCTTGACAGAACGCGTTCGTCGCAATCCATACTCAATCGTACTTTTGGATGAGATTGAAAAGGCTGACCCTCAAGTCATCACCCTTCTCCTTCAAGTTTTGGACGATGGTCGTTTGACAGATGGTCAAGGTAACACTGTCAACTTCAAGAATACAGTGATTATCGCAACTTCAAACGCAGGCTTTGGTTACGAAGCTAACTTGACAGAAGATGCTGATAAACCAGAACTTATGGATCGTTTGAAACCTTACTTCCGTCCAGAATTCTTGAATCGCTTTAACGCAGTGATTGAGTTCTCACACTTGAGCAAGGAAGACCTTTCTAAGATTGTTGATTTGATGTTAGCTGATGTTAATAAGACGCTTGCTAAGAAAGACATCGACTTGGCAGTGAGCGATGCAGCCAAAGAATATATGACTGAAGAAGGCTACGATGAAGTCATGGGTGTTCGTCCACTCCGTCGTGTGGTTGAACAACAAATTCGTGATAAAGTGACAGATTTCCACTTGGATAATCTTGATGCTAAACACCTAGAAGCTGACATGGAAGATGGTGTTTTGGTCATTCGTGAAAAAGCCTAAATCAAGATTTAGAAAATAAAAAAAGGAACCAGTTCAAAAGCTGGTTCCTTTTTTTATTATTAGATGACATGACGTTCAAAGGCATCGTCTGAGATTCCTTGTTGGAGAATCAATTTTGCCCATTCTTTAGCAGAAAAGAGGCTGTGATCCTTGTAGTTACCACAAGATTCAATGGTTGTTCCTGGGACATCTTCCCAAGTTGTTGTTTCAGCGATTTCCTTCAGTGAATCCTTGATGACAGCTGCGATTTCAGCGCTAGAATGACGTCCCCACATAATCATATGGAACCCTGTACGACAACCAAATGGTGAACAATCTATCATACCATCGATGCGAGTACGAATCAGTTTAGCTAGAAGATGCTCAATAGTATGAAGTCCACTAGTTGGAATTGAATCCTTATTTGGTTGAACCAAGCGAATATCAAAATTAGAGATAATATCTCCTTTAGGACCTGTTTCTTCTCCAATTAAGCGGACATAAGGGGCTTTAACAATGGTGTGATCGAGTTCAAAACTTTCAACAATAACTTCTTTTGACATGGTATTTCCTTTCAAATTTCTTCTTTCATTATATCATAAAGCTTTACTTTGACAACTGCTAATAATATATTTTGAGTTTAGAATTATTAATGATTTTTGAATTAAAAAGTAAATTTTAAAAAAAGTTTTATTTTTAAAAAAATTCAGACAATTTTATTGACAGGGACCATAAAATTGTCTATAATAATAAGCTATAAAATAGAAAAATTAAGGAGATTTTATGAAGATTTCTAAAGTTGTTGCTTTAGCAGGTGTTACTTTGTTAGCATCAGGTGTATTAGCTGCTTGCTCTAGTTCAGGTTCTAGTGCTAAAGGAGAAAAAGTATTCTCTTACATGTACGAAACAGATCCTGACAGCCTTAATTATTTGACTACTGGTAAGGCAGCAGTTACCAATATCACTAACAATGTGGTTGATGGTTTGTTAGAAAATGACCGTTATGGTAACCTAGTTCCATCTATGGCAGAAGATTGGTCTGTCTCTCAGGATGGATTGACTTATACATATACAATCCGTAAGGATGCAAAATGGTATACAGCTGAAGGTGAAGAGTATGCAGATGTTAAAGCTAAAGATTTTGTAACAGGCCTTAAATATGCGGCTGATCAAAAATCAGATGGCCTTTATCTTGTACAAGAATCTATCAAGGGGCTAGATGCCTATGTTAAAGGTGAAATAAAAGACTTTGCTGAAGTTGGTATCAAGGCAATCGACGACTACACAATTCAATATACCTTGAACAAACCAGAAAGCTTCTGGAATTCTAAGACAACTATGGGAGTCCTTGCACCAGTTAATGAAGAATTTCTTAATTCTAAGGGTGAGGATTTTGGTAAGGCAACAGATCCAAGTAGTATCCTTTATAATGGTCCATACCTACTTAAATCTCTTGTAACGAAGTCTTCTGTAGAATTTGAAAAGAATCCAAACTACTGGGATAAGGAAAATGTTCATATTGATAAGGTTAAATTAGCTTTTTGGGATGGACAAGACACTAATAAACCAGCGGAGAACTTCAAAGATGGTAGCTTTACAATGGCTCGTCTCTTCCCAACAAGTGCAAGTTATCCAGAACTAGAAAAAGAGTTCAAAGATAATATCGTCTATACTCAACAAGACTCTGCAACTTTCCTAGTTGGTACTAACATTGATCGCCAGTCTTATAAATATACTTCTAAGACTACTGATGAACAAAAGACATCTACTAAGAAAGCACTTCTTAACAAAGATTTCCGTCAAGCAATCGCCTTTGGTTTTGACAGAACAGCTTATGCTTCGCAAGTTAATGGTCAAAGCGGAGCTACAAAACTTCTTCGTAACTTGTTTGTGCCACCAGCTTTTGTTCAAGCAGATGGTAAAAACTTTGGTGATTTAGTTAAAGATAAATTGGTAACTTATGGAGATGAGTGGAAAGATGTTAACCTAAATGATGCTCAAGATGGCTTGTACAATCCAGAAAAGGCTAAAGCTGAGTTAGCTAAAGCGAAAGAAGCACTTCAAGCAGAAGGTGTTCAATTCCCAATCCATTTGGATATGCCTGTAGACCAAACGAATACAACCAAAGTTCAACGTGTTCAATCTTTGAAACAATCGCTTGAAGCTACTTTGGGAGCAGAAAATGTTGTCGTTGATATTCAACAACTTCAAAAAGATGAAGTTCTTAATATCACCTACTTTGCGGAAACAGCTGCGGGAGAAGACTGGGATCTTTCAGATAACGTAGGTTGGTCACCTGACTTTGCTGACCCATCGACTTACCTTGATATCATCAAACCATCTGTAGGTGAAAATACAAAAACTTACCTAGGATTTGATTCAGGAACAAACAACGCTGCAGCTAAGCAAGTTGGTTTGGAAGACTACGAGAAAATGGTAGTTGAAGCTGGAAATGAAACTTCAGATATCAGTAAACGTTACGAGACTTATGCGGCTGCTCAAGCTTGGTTAACAGATAGCGCCTTATTGATTCCAACAACATCTCAAACAGGCCGTCCAATGTTGTCTAAGATGGTTCCATTTACTCTTCCATTTGCCTACTCAGGTAATAAAGGTACGAGTGAAGCCCTCTTGTACAAATATTTAGATCTTCAAGATAAGCCAGTGACAGCTGAAGAATATCAAAAAGCTCAAGAAAAATGGACTAAAGAAAAAGAAGAATCTAATAAAAAAGCGCAAGAAGATCTTGCTAAACATGTGAAATAATAAATGGTGGAGTTGGTTATCTAACTCCACTGTTTTTCTGTAAAAGGAAAGACCTAAGAATTCATTCTTAGGTCTTTTATCATTATTGTTGTCCTTGAGGAGCAGGATTCTGTTGAGGATTTTGGTTTAGGTTAGGATTAGTAGGATTCTGACCTGTGGAAGGATTAGTAATCTCAGGGAGAGAAGTCGTATTTTCAGATGTAGTACTTGAAGTTTCTGTGGTAGTTGTCGTTTGCGTTGTTTGGGTAACCCAGTTACTACGAGCACCGTTTTTAAAGACATACTCCCCTCTTCGGTAAAGTCCCTCAGGCATCGTCCAATCTCCCGGATGGTCATCTTCAGAGAGATATTCCATCATTGAGCGGTAAATATTGGCTGCTACTCTAAATCCATCCCCTATAACTGGAGTAAGGCGATTAGAGTATCCTGTCCAAACAGCCATTGAATACTTACGGGTATATCCAACAAACAATTCATCTGGAGCGACTAATTGACTCGTTTTAATATAATTTTCAATCTCCTCATCCGTGTAGTTTGATGTACCAGTTTTCCCTGCTTGTGGTAACCAAGACATATAGGCTCCACGTCCTGTACCACTTGTAAGTACAGTTTTCATCATTTCTGTCATCATGTAGGCAGTTGTTTCCTTCATTGCACGGGTACCAGGATTGGAGAATTCTTTAGAACTTCCATCGCTGAAAATGATTTTGTTAATATACATTGGTTTGTGGTAAATACCACCATTAGCAAAGGCAGCGTAGGCAGCAGCCATTTTTTCGCTGCTTGCACCGTATTTTCTATTTGATTCAGTTGTATTACTTGAAATAGCATTAGCATAGACCAGCGTTGGATAATCGATTCCAAGACCGCTTAAGAAAGATTTTGCTTTATCTAATCCAACTTTGTCAAGAGTTTCAACTGCTGGTACGTTCCGTGATTGTTGGATAGCTGTTTGTAGGGTGATGTTCCCAAAATAGCCTCTATCCCAGTTGTAAACAGGAGTGTTAGTGCCAGGATAGTTGTAGGGAACATCTTTAAGCATATAAGCAGTTGAATCATAGATATCATACTCTAGTGCGGGAGCGTAGTCCGTGATTGGTTTCATGGTAGAACCCCAGTCGCGGTTTGTCTCAACAGCTTGGTTGATTCCAAAGGATACATTACTCGATTGATGACGAGAGCCAAGTTGGGCAATGACTTTGCCGTTAGATACATCTACGATGGTAGAAGCTGCTTGTAGGTCAGCATCTGGGTAGTCTACGTATTCATCAGTATTGTATACATCCCAAAGGCGTTTTTGAACATCTTGATCTACGTTTGTATAGACTTCCATTCCAGTTGTCAGAAGATTGTAGCCGGTTTCTTGTTCGACTTGGTCAATCACCTCTTTAAGATAGTTATCCAAGTATGGGGGGTAAGTATTACTTGCTTTAAGGCTTTGTAAACCATCAGTAATTGGAGTATTTATGGCAGTTTCATATTGCTCAGCTGTCAAATAGCCCTGTTTTTGCATCTCTGATAAGACAAGATTACGACGTGATTCAGCTTCCTCTGGATGAGAGTATGGATCGTATTGGTTTGGTGCCTGAGGCATTCCAGCAAGGAGAGCTAGTTGCGGAATAGATAAATCCTTTAAATCTTTACCATAGTAATTTTTAGCAGCTGTCTGCATACCATAGTTACCATTTGACATGTAAACTTTGTTGATGTAATAAGTTAAGATTTCTTGTTTAGTAGCAGTTCTTTCCAATTGAAGAGCCAACCATGCCTCTTGTGCCTTACGTGCAATTGTTTGGTCAGCAGTTGATGTTGAAAAGTAGGTCAATTTAATTAATTGTTGGGTTAAAGTTGAACCACCTTGCAGACCATTGCTACGAAGATTCCGTAAGAAAGCACCCAGGATTCGAATGCTATCAATTCCTCTATGATTGAAAAAACGATGGTCTTCAA
Organism: Streptococcus timonensis; assembly: GCF_047460355.1. GTDB lineage: Bacteria > Bacillota > Bacilli > Lactobacillales > Streptococcaceae > Streptococcus > Streptococcus timonensis_A. The sequence continues at coordinate 118,449 of NZ_JASHGL010000001.1, forward strand.
TAGATACGATTGCATTAACGAGTTCAATTGGAATTTCGTTACTTTGAATATTTTCGCGACGCTCTGCTCCCAAATCTGCGATTAATTCATTTTTACTATCATAAATTTTACTTGAAGTCGTTGCGACTAGTTTACTTTCGGAAAGTTCTGGAGCCTTAGATACATAGTAGAAGAAAACACTCCCACCAATCAGTATCGACACGATGAAGGCTGATAAGAAAGCGATACCTAGATATTTGGCAATACGCCAGATAAGTTGTTTATTCATATTGTTTTACCACCTAGTAAATGTTGTTTGACGATATCGAGATAGGGAATTTGTGGAAAGGCATTTTGTTCAATCACATAACCATACTCTCGGATATAATCAAGCGGCATCGATTTTTTCCCCATATCCTGTTGGTAAAAACGGATGAGATCAATGGCCGGTAATAAATACGTTTCTTGATAAGAAGAAAAATGAAGTAGTACAAAGCAAATACCCTTTTGCTCAAGGACTTGTTCCATGTGTTGGATCTGGTGAGAGTGAAAGTTCTTCATCGGAAGAGCTGTTTTTTGCCGAGTTTCCTTAGCTTCAAAGTCGATGTAAAAACCTTTATAAACTCCAGAATAGTCAGTTGTAGATGCTTGCCTAAAGTAAGCTTCAACAATCTTAGCCCGACTCCTTTGTGGGTAGTCAACTCGAACAATCTGGATTGGGGTTGGTTTTTTATGTATAACCGCCATTCCATGGGCTAAATAATAGTCGTTCGTAGCGTTAATCATCTTTTCAAAGGACATTCCCCGATTTGCGAAATTTTTAGTTTTAGGTTTCTGGGGAAGTTTTTTAGATGAAAGCTTATGTGGATAGTTGACCATAGTTCTCCTTATTGGTACAATAACATCACTCAATTATATCATAAAAGTGTAGAGAAAGGATAAAAAAATGCATACAGCCTTGGTTTTAGGCTATTCTGCCTTCGATTTAGGAATATTTAATGACAAGGATATTCGATTAAAAATAATCAAAAAAGCTATACGAAAAGATTTAGAAAAACTTGCTGAGGAAGGTCTAAAATGGCTGATTTTTACTGGAAGTCTAGGTTTTGAATATTGGGTCTTAGAAGTAACTAAGGAAATTAAGGAAGATTATGGATTTCAGCTCGCAACTATCTTTGATTTTGAAACACATGGCACAAATTGGAATGAGGCTAATCAGATCAAACTTACTGCATTTAAACAGGTAGATTTTGTTAAATATGCATATCCTAATTATGAGCATAAGGGTCAACTACGAGACTATCAATTGTTTCTACTTGAAAACACAGATGGTTCTTATATTTTTTATGATGAAGAAAATGAAACACAGCTCAAGTATTTTTACGAAATGATTAAAAAGAGAGACGGCTATGTTACAAAAAAATTAACATTTGAGGAATTGAATGAAATAGCGGAAAATTTTTCTGAAAAATGAGCCTTTGACCTTGCTTTTTACTTGCCTTTTTTTATATAATAATAGTAGTAACCAAGAATGGAGAGAGACATGGCAAGTATTATTTTTACAGCAAAGGATATTTTTGAACAGGAATTCGGAAGAGAAGTACGAGGTTATAGTAAGGCTGAAGTTGATGAGTTCTTGGATGATGTTATCAAGGATTATGAAACTTATGCTGCACTAGTTAAATCACTACGCTTGGAAGCCGCAGAATTGAAAGAAGAATTGGCGAAAAAACCTCAAGCAGCACCTGTATCTGTAACTTCTGAACCTGCCGAGCTTGGAAGTACAACTTCTATGACTAACTTTGATATTTTAAAACGTCTAAATCGTCTTGAAAAAGAGGTCTTTGGCAAACAAATTTTGGATAATTCTGAAATGTAAGAATTATCCATCGTGCAATTTTTGGATAATCGCGTGGAGAATTTATTTTCCATGAGGAAAGTCCATGCTAGCACAGGCTGTGATGCCTGTAGTGTTTGTGCTAGGCGAAACCATAAGCCTAGGGACGAGTGATCGTTACGGCGAGTGAATAGACTAAGTTTTCGGATATGTCTGAGTAGCTCTGAAAGTGCCACAGTGACGGAGTCTTTCTGGAAACGGAGAGAGTGGAACGCGGTAAACCCCTCAAGCTAGCAACCCAAATTTTGGTCGGGGCATGGAGTGCGCGGAAACGAACGTAGTACTCTGACGGCTATCTGTTCGCAGGTAGTGGTAGACAGATGATTATCGAAGGAAGTGATCCTAGTCACTTCTGGAACAAAACATGGCTTATAGAAAATTGCATATAGGTTGGGGCTGAGAATTGTTTCTCAACCTCATTTTTTAAAGCTAACAAGAGAAAGGTCTATAAAGACTCTAGTATGAAAGAAACATTTAATTTAATCGCGACTGCAGCAGCAGGTCTCGAAGCTGTGGTTGGTCGTGAAGTACGTGAACTTGGATACGACTGTCAAGTTGAAAATGGCCGAGTTCGCTTTCAAGGAGATGTTAAGGCTATCATTCAAACAAATTTGTGGTTAAGAGCTGCAGATAGAATTAAAATTGTAGTCGGTACATTTCCTGCAAAAACATTTGAAGAATTATTTCAAGGAGTTTTTGCACTAGATTGGGAAAACTATCTTCCGCTAGGAGCCCGATTCCCTATTTCTAAGGCCAAATGTGTCAAATCAAAACTTCACAATGAGCCTAGTGTACAGGCTATTTCAAAAAAAGCTGTTGTTAAGAAATTGCAAAAACATTATGCTCGTCCAGAAGGTGTTCCACTAATGGAAAATGGGCCAGAGTTCAAAATAGAGGTATCCATTCTAAAGGATGTAGCAACTGTTTTGATTGATACGACAGGTTCTAGCCTTTTTAAACGGGGTTATCGTACGGAAAAGGGTGGAGCTCCTATTAAAGAAAATATGGCGGCGGCTATTTTGCTCTTGTCAAACTGGTATCCAGACAAACCCTTGATTGATCCGACCTGTGGGTCTGGGACTTTCTGTATTGAGGCGGGAATGATAGCTCGTAAAATGGCACCTGGTTTACGCCGTTCATTTGCATTTGAAGAATGGAACTGGATCAGCGATCGTTTGATTCAAGAAGTTCGTACGGAAGCTGCCAAAAAAATTGATCGAGACCTTAAACTAGATATCATGGGTACAGATATTGATGCTCGCATGGTAGAAATTGCTAAAGCAAATGCACAAGCGGCAGGACTTGGCGGCGATATCGTCTTTAAACAGATGCAGGTTAAGGATTTACGTTCGGATAAGGTGAATGGAGTTATTATTTCTAACCCCCCATATGGTGAACGCTTATCAGATGATGTTGGAATAACCAAACTCTACAGAGAAATGGGACAGGTTTTTGAACCTCTGAAAACATGGAGCAAGTTCATTTTGACGAGCGATGAAGCTTTTGAGAGCAAATTTGGTAGTCTGGCAGATAAAAAGCGTAAACTTTATAATGGAACTTTGAAGGTTGATTTGTATCAATATTTTGGTCAGCGTGTAAAACGTCAAGAGTTAAAATAGAAAGGCAAGCAAATGAGCAAGAAAAGACATAAGCGTCATAAAAAAGGAAACCAAGAACCTCAATTTGACTTTGATGAAGTAAAAGACTTAACTGTCGGTCAAGTCATTCGTAAGAATGAAGAAGTGGAGGCTGGGGTATTACCCGAAGATAATATTTTAGACAAATACATTAAACAGCACCGCGACGAGATTGAAGCAGATAAGTTTGAAAACTTGCAAGCAAAAAAAGAAGAAGTTACTCAAAGTCTGGATGATTTGATCAGGGAACTTAGAGAAACAGAAGAGCAAGAAAATACGTTACTTGCAGAAGAAGGTACAGAATCTGCTGAACCAACTAATCGAGAACCTCTAGAAGAAGTAACAGAAGCTACTGAACCAACTAACCAAGAACTTTTTGAAGAAGTAGAAGAGTTGGAACACCCCTTTGATGATATTGAGGGAACTATTCAGATGCCTGTAGTAGAAGCCCTTCAAGATCCAGTCATTGAGGATGAGAAAGTGGAAGAAGAACTTGAAACTCTGTCTCGTTCTACTCAAGCAGATGCTGAACCACATAATAAAAAAACCTGGTTTATTTTGATCCTCCTTGCTTCTTTATTCCTATTGATTTTGGGTGGTGGTTACTATGTTTATAAGCAAATCAACCGCTCTTCACAAGAAATACAGTCTCAGTCATCTGATGCTGGGTTAATAAGCAATCAAGCACTCTTAGACCAATTTAATGCTCTCTATGATACTTTCTATACAGACGAAAATAAAACTGCTCTGAAAAATAGCCAGTTTAGTCAATTGAGTCAGCTGAAGGACCTCTTAGGGAAACTTGAAGGAGCAAGAGAGTATACTCTTGTAAAATCAAAATATGACAATCTAGAAACTCAAATCAAGGCTATTGAGGAAGTTAATGCTAAGTTCGAAACACCAGTTATTACAGATGGTGTCTTTGATCCAAATGCTAAAGCTAAGGCCGATGCTCAATTTAAAGAAGTCAAAACAGGTAATACTGAAATTGATAAATTGCTAGACAAGGCAATTAGTCTTGGTAAGAGCCAACAAGCAAGTACTGAAACAACAACTGTTACTCAAACGACTACAGCTAGTCAGACTGAGTCGAGTCCAACTACGCAGAGCAGTCCATCAACTTCTTCAAGTCAAGTTTCCTCAAGTGGCAACAGTGGTCTTTCTAGTGATGGAGTTAATCTGCAAAGAAGTGTGAGTCGTGTTCCATTTAATCAATCTGCTATCAGTGATAGTGGTAATCCAGCTTGGGAGTTTAACGATGGTGTCCTTGAACAAATTCTTGCTACTTCACGGGCTCGTGGCTATATTACTGGAAATCAATATATCTTAGAACGTGTTAATATTGTTAATGGTAATGGCTATTACAACCTCTATAGACCAGATGGAACCTATCTCTTTACTCTTAACTGTAAGACAGGATACTTTGTTGGGAATGGTTCTGGCCATGCGGATGACTTAGACTACTAATTGTGCCGTTACAAAATTCTTTCTTTTCACTAGTAAACATGATAAAATAAAAGATATTAAACAAGAGGAGTGTCACATGACAAAAGCTAATTTTGGTGTTGTTGGTATGGCCGTTATGGGTCGTAACCTTGCCCTAAATATTGAATCTCGTGGCTATACAGTTGCCATTTATAACCGTAGTAAAGAAAAAACAGAAGATGTTGTTGCTTGCCATCCAGAAAAGAACTTTGTTCCAAGCTATGATATTGAAAGCTTCGTAAACTCAATCGAAAAACCACGTCGTATCATGCTTATGGTTCAAGCAGGACCTGGTACAGACGCTACTATCCAAGCCCTTCTTCCACACTTGGATAAAGGAGATATTTTGATTGACGGAGGAAATACTTTCTACAAAGATACTATCCGTCGTAATGAAGAGTTGGCCAACTCAGGTATCAACTTTATCGGTACAGGTGTTTCTGGTGGTGAAAAAGGTGCCCTTGAAGGTCCTTCTATCATGCCTGGTGGACAAAAAGAAGCTTATGAATTGGTAGCAGATGTTCTTGAAGAAATTTCTGCAAAAGCACCAGAAGATGGTAAACCATGTGTGACTTACATCGGTCCTGATGGAGCTGGTCACTATGTGAAAATGGTCCACAATGGTATCGAGTACGGTGATATGCAGTTGATTGCAGAAAGCTATGACTTGATGCAACACTTGCTTGGCCTTTCGGCTCAAGATATGGCTGAAATCTTTACTGAGTGGAACAAAGGCGAATTAGACAGCTACTTGATCGAAATCACTGCGGATATCCTTGGACGCAAAGACGACGAAGGTCAAGATGGTCCAATCGTAGACTACATCTTGGATGCTGCAGGAAACAAGGGAACAGGTAAATGGACTAGCCAATCAGCTCTTGACCTTGGTGTGCCATTGTCACTGATTACTGAGTCAGTATTTGCGCGCTACATTTCAACTTATAAAGAAGAACGTGTACACGCTAGCAAAGTGCTTCCAAAACCAGCTGCCTTCAAATTTGAAGGAGACAAGGCTGAGTTGATTGAAAAAATCCGCCAAGCCCTTTACTTCTCAAAAATCATCTCATACGCACAAGGTTTCGCTCAATTGCGTGTCGCTTCTAAAGAAAATAACTGGAACTTACCATTTGCAGATATCGCTTCTATCTGGCGCGATGGCTGTATCATCCGTTCTCGTTTCTTGCAAAAGATCACTGATGCATACAACCGTGATGCAGACCTTGCTAACCTTCTTTTGGATGAGTACTTCTTGGATGTAACAGCTAAGTACCAACAATCTGTTCGTGATATCGTAGCTCTTGCTGTTCAAGCTGGTGTACCAGTCCCAACCTTCTCAGCAGCCATTACATACTTCGATAGCTACCGTTCAGCGGATCTTCCAGCAAACTTGATCCAAGCACAACGTGACTACTTTGGTGCCCACACTTACCAACGTAAAGACAAAGAAGGAACCTTCCACTATTCTTGGTACGATGAAAAATAAGTAGGTCAGCTATGGGGAAACGGATTTTATTGCTTGAAAAAGAAAGAAGTCTAGCTCATTTTTTAAGTTTGGAACTCCAGAAAGAGCAATACCGAGTTGACTTGATAGAGGAGGGGAAAAAGGCCCTTTCTCTGGCTCAACAAAATGATTATGATTTGATATTATTGAATGTCAATCTAGGAGATATGACAGCCCAAGATTTTGTAGATAAGTTGAGTCAGACCAAACCAGCTTCTGTGATTATGATTTTGGACCATTGGGAAGACTTACAAGCAGAGCTTGAAGTTATTCAACGTTTTGCAGTTTCTTATATCTATAAACCAATCATTATTGAAGATTTGGTAGCGAGGATTTCAGCGATTTTCCGTGGCAGAGATTTTATTGATCAACATTGTAACCAAATGAAGGTTCCAACCAGCTATCGAAATTTGAGGATAGATGTTGCCAACCACACGGTTTATCGTGGAGATGAGATGATAGCTCTCACTCGTCGTGAATATGATCTTTTAGCGACGCTGATGGGAAGCAAGAAAGTCTTGACCCGAGAGCAGTTGCTCGAAAGTGTCTGGAAGTACGAAAGTGCTACAGAGACAAATATTGTTGATGTCTATATTCGCTATCTACGTAGCAAGATAGATGTAAAAGGTCAAAAGAGTTATATTAAAACGGTGCGTGGTGTAGGATATACCATGCAGGAGTAGAAAGCAGTTACCTTGTGTAACTGCTTTTTTTTGAGTATCTTTTTAGACCAAATGAAGCAATTTGTAAATCACTATTCAATATATTGACCCAACCAAGTATCTTTGCTATAATCATTTTGGAGGATATAAAAATGAAAGTATTAAAAAAAATGATGCAAGTTGTTCTAGCAATCTTTTTCCTTGCTTTGCTAGCAACAAGTGTAGTATTTGCAGATGATACTGATTCAGAAGGCTGGCAATTTGTCCAAGAAAATGGTAGAACCTACTACAAGAAGGGGGAACTCAAAGAAACCTACTGGCGAGTGATTGATGGTAAGTACTATTATTTTGATCCTTTATCTGGAGAGATGGTTGTCGGCTGGCAATATATACCTGCTCCACACGAAGGGGTTACGATTGGTTCTTCTATAAGGCAAGATGTTGCTTTTAGACCAGATTGGTTTTACTTTGGTCAAGATGGGGTACTACAAGAATTTGTTGGTAAGCAAGTTTTAGAAGCAAAAACTGCTACAAATACCAACAAACATCATGGGGAACAATATGATAGTCCAGCAGAGAAACGAGTTTATTATTTTGAAGACAAACGAAGTTATCACACCTTAAAAACTGGTTGGGTTCATGATGAGGGGCACTGGTATTATTTACAGAAGGATGGTGGCTTTGATTCTCGCATCAACAGATTGACTGTTGGGGAGCTAGCACGTGGTTGGGTTAAGGATTTTCCTCTTACATATGATGAAGATAAGCTAAAAGCTGCTCCATGGTATTATCTAGATCCAACAACTGCTACAATGCAAACGGGTTGGCAATATCTTGGTAACAAGTGGTACTATCTCCGTTCATCAGGTGCTATGGCAACTGGCTGGTATCAAGACGGCTCAACTTGGTATTATCTTGATGCTCAAAACGGTGATATGAAGACAGGTTGGGCTTCTATCAATGGCTATTGGTATTACCTCCGTTCATCAGGAGCTATGGCTACAGGCTGGCTTCAAGACGGCTCAACTTGGTACTACCTCAATTCAAGTAATGGCGATATGAAGACTGGCTGGTTCAAAGTCAATGGTAAATGGTACTATGCCTATAGTTCAGGTGCTTTGGCAGTTAGTACAACTGTAGATGGATATTCTCTTAACTATAATGGAGAATGGGTCAAGTAATGAAAAGAGGCGATTGTGAAAGGAAACAATCGCTTTTTTTATGAAAATATAATAAAATAGAATAGAATATAACTATAATTTTTGCTAAGATATGAGACATATTTCGTCGAACAGAAGGATTAAATGATAAAAAAAATAGGTGTCGGAAAGGCACATAGTAAAATTATTTTAATAGGAGAGCATGCAGTTGTTTACGGCTATCCAGCCATATCTTTGCCTCTTTTAGAGGTGGAGGTCACTTGTCGCGTGCTTCCTGCAGAGACACCTTGGCGCCTTTTTGAAGAGGATACTCTATCAATGGCAGTCTATGCCTCCTTAGAATATCTAACGATTAAAGATGCTTGCATTCGGTGTCAAATTGAATCAGCTATCCCGGAAAAACGGGGGATGGGTTCATCAGCAGCCATCAGTATTGCGGCTATTCGTGCAGTCTTTGATTACTATGATGCGCAACTCTCCCAAGAAACTCTAGAGATTTTAGTCAATCGTGCGGAGATGATTGCCCATATGAATCCTAGTGGTTTGGATGCTAAGACCTGTCTCAGTGACCATCCTATTCGTTTTATCAAGAATCTTGGCTTTACAGAGCTTGAGATGGACTTGTCGACTTATCTAGTGATTGCAGATACGGGTGTTTATGGTCATACGAGAGAGGCTATTCAGGTAGTTCAAAGTAAAGGCAAAGATGCTCTTCCTTATTTACAGACTCTGGGAGATTTAACCCAAGAAGCGGAAGATGCCATCAATCATAAAGATGCTGAAAAACTGGGAGAAATTCTCAGCCAAGCCCATGAAAATCTAAAAGAGATCGGTGTTAGCTCTCAAGAGGCTGATAGCCTGGTAGAAACTGCTATCCATCATGGTGCACTAGGTGCCAAAATGAGTGGTGGAGGTCTAGGAGGTTGCATTATAGCCTTGGCAGCCAATCTTGAGCAAGCACAAGAACTAGCACAAAGATTAGAAGAGAAAGGAGCTGTTCAGACATGGATAGAGAGCCTGTAACAGTGCGTTCTTATGCCAATATTGCCATTATCAAGTATTGGGGAAAGAAAAAAGAGAAGGAGATGGTTCCAGCAACTAGTAGCATCTCTTTAACTTTAGAAAATATGTATACTGAAACCACCCTGTCAGCCCTACCCATTGATGCGATAGCTGATGCCTTCTACATCAATGGTCAGTTACAAAATGAAGCTGAACATGCCAAAATGAGTAAAATCATTGATCGCTACCGCCCTGAAGGAGCAGGTTTTGTTCGTATCGATACCAAGAACAATATGCCAACAGCAGCGGGTTTGTCATCGAGTTCTAGTGGTTTATCAGCCTTGGTCAAGGCCTGCAATGCTTATTTTAAACTTGGGTTAGACCGTAAACAATTGGCCCAAGAAGCTAAATTTGCTTCGGGTTCATCATCTCGTAGTTTTTATGGCCCACTTGGTGCTTGGGATAAGGATAGTGGAGATATTTACCCGGTAGAAACAGACTTAAAATTAGCCATGATTATGTTAGTCTTGGAAGACAAGAAAAAACCAATCTCTAGTCGAGATGGCATGAAACTCTGTGTGGAGACTTCAACTACCTTTGATGACTGGGTGCGTCAGTCTGAGCAAGATTACAAGGACATGCTAGTCTATCTAAAGACTAATGACTTTAAAAAGGTTGGGGAATTAACGGAGAAGAATGCCCTTGCCATGCACGCTACGACTCAGACTGCAACTCCATCCTTCTCTTATCTGACAGATGCTAGTTATGAGGCTATGGACTTTGTTCGCCAATTGCGTGAGCAAGGAGAAGCTTGTTACTTTACCATGGATGCTGGTCCCAACGTCAAGGTCCTCTGCCAAGAAAAGGATTTGGACCATTTATCGGAAATCTTGGGTCAGCGTTATCGCCTAATCGTATCGAAAACAAAGGATTTGAGCCAAGATGATTGCTGTTAAGACATTCGGGAAACTCTATTGGGCTGGTGAATATGCTATCTTAGAGCCAGGTCAATTAGCCCTGATTAAGGCAATCCCTATCTACATGACGGCTGAGATTGATGTTGCTGCCAACTATCGTCTCTATTCAGATATGTTTGATTATGCAGTGGATTTGACACCTGACCCTGCATATAGTCTGATTCAGGATACAATCACTTTGATGGAAGAATTTCTCACTGCTAAAGGCCAGCAATTGCAAGCTTTTTCCATAGACATTCGTGGGAAAATGGAGCGTGAGGGCAAGAAGTTTGGACTGGGTTCCAGTGGGAGTGTCGTAGTCTTAGTCATCAAAGCTATGTTGGCTCTCTATGGTTTCTCAGTTGACCGAAATCTCATGTTTAAGCTAGCTAGTGCTGTTCTACTCAAACGAGGGGACAATGGTTCTATGGGGGACATTGCCTGTATCGTCGCAGAGGACTTGGTTGTCTACCAGTCATTTAACCGTCAAACTGTGGCTACTTGGTTAGATGAAGAGACCTTAGAGAAAGTCTTAAAGAAAGATTGGGGCTTTTCTATTAGGAGTGTTGAACCAGCGTTGAAATTTGATTTTCTGGTTGGTTGGACCAAGGAAGTGGCTGTATCAAGTCATATGGTCAAGCAAATCAAGGATAATATGAACTCTAGCTTTTTACAGGCTTCAAAAGAAACAGTAGCTAACTTGGTAAAGGCTTTGGAGGTAGGTCAAGAAGAAAACATTATTGACTTGCTGGAACAAGCCAGCCAACTTTTAGAAGGCTTGAGTTCAGAAATTTACACACCTTCGCTCAGACAACTAAAAAATGCCAGCCGAGATTTGAAAGCTGTTGCTAAGAGCAGTGGTGCTGGTGGTGGCGACTGTGGAATTGCTCTCAGTTTTGACCAAGATTCGACCAATTTACTGAAAAAACGCTGGGCTGATTTAGGAATTGAGCTCTTGTATCAAGAAAGGATAGGACATGACGACAAATCGGAAGGATGAACACATCCGCTATGCCCTTGAACAAAAAAGTACTTATAATAGTTTTGATGAAGTTGAACTGATTCATTCTTCGCTACCCTTATATGACTTAGATGAAATTGATCTTTCGACAGAATTTGCAGGGCGCAAATGGGACTTTCCTTTTTATATCAATGCTATGACAGGTGGGAGTGAAAAGGGTAAAGAAATCAATCAAAAATTGGCTCAGGTGGCTGAAGCCTGTGGGATTTTATTTGTAACAGGTTCTTACAGTGCTGCCCTTAAGGATCCTTCAGATGTCTCTTTTTCAGTCAAAACTAGTTACCCTGACCTCCTTATTGGAACCAATATTGGCTTAGACAAACCTGTAGAACTAGGATTACAAACAGTGAAAGAGATGAATCCCCTTCTTTTGCAAGTTCATGTTAATGTCATGCAGGAATTGCTCATGCCAGAGGGTGAACGTCAATTTAGATTATGGCAGCATAATCTTTCAGATTATGCTGAGCAAATCTCTGTACCTCTTGTTTTAAAAGAAGTTGGCTTTGGCATGGATGTGAAGACTATTGCTAAGGCTTATGAGATGGGAATACGAACCGTTGATTTGTCTGGTCGTGGGGGAACGAGCTTTGCCTATATCGAAAACCGTCGTGGTGAACAGCGTGATTACCTAAATGACTGGGGTCAATCGACCATGCAGGCTCTTCTGAATACCCAAGACTGGAAAGACAAGATGGAACTTTTGGTGAGTGGAGGAGTTCGCAATCCACTAGATATCATCAAATGCTTGGTGTTTGGAGCAAAGGCAGTTGGTCTATCACGCACCATGTTAGAGCTGGTAGAGAATTACTCTGTTGATGTCGTTATTTCCATTGTTGAAGGGTGGAAGGAAGATCTACGCTTGATCATGTGTGCCCTTAATTGTGCGAGGATTGAAGATTTGCAAGAAGTCGAATATCTTCTATATGGAAAATTAAAAGAAGCAAAAGACCAAATGTAAGAAGATCGGGATTTTAGTCCCGGTCTCTTTTTCGTTCCTCAGACTGATGTGACTTTTGGGATTTGTGATACAATTAAGTAGAGAGGACGGTTACATGAGAAAATTTCAAATTTTTCTATTTATTGAAGCTTGTTTATTGACAGGAGCTCTGATTATGATGGTATCAGAGCATTTTTCCCGTTTTCTACTCATTTTACTCTTGTTTTTACTCCTGATTCGCTATTATACAGGTAGACAAGGCAATAACTTCTTTTTAGTGGCGGTGAGCATCCTATTTTTCTTCATCATTATGCTCAATCCTTTTGTTATCTTAGCTATTTTTGTAGCTTTGATATACAGTCTCTTCCTCCTTTACCCTATGATGAATGAGGAAAGGGAGCCTACCAATCTGGTATATGAAGATGTTGTGACTGTAAAGAGGGACAAAAATCGCTGGTTTGGGAATCTTCACCATTTCTCAAGCTACCAGACTTGTCGTTTTGATGATATCAATCTTTTTCGTCTCATGGGTAAGGATACTATCCATCTGGAGAAAGTTATCTTAACTAATCACGATAATGTCATTATCTTGAGAAAGATTGTTGGTACCACAAAAATCATTGTCCCAGTTGATGTGGAAATTAGTCTCAGTATCAACTCCTTGTATGGAGATTTGACTTTTCTAGACCAACCTAAACGAGCACTTCGGAATGAGCACTATCATCAAGAAACGAGAGATTATCTCAAGAGCCATAAGAGTGTTAAGCTTGTCTTGACGACCATGGTTGGAGATGTTGAGGTAGTGAGAGGATGAAAAAGCAAACCTATATTTTAATTAGCATTACTTCACTTTTATTTGTTGTCTTCCTTTTTCGAAGTCTCTTCAATGTCTTAGAAATAGACTGGCAATATTTACTCCAAGATTTAGAAAAGACACAAAAATTGGTTTTTCTAGCCTTGATTTTCAGTATTTCCTTGACCTTTTTTTTCATTCTTTTTTGGAGATTGATTGACGAAGTGTCACGTAAAACTATTCAAATCAATCTGAAACGCTTATTAGCTGGTAAGGAAGTAGCCTCTGTAGGAGATGCAGACTTGGATGCGAGTTTTAAGAGTCTGTCTGGGAAACTAAGTCTCCTGACAGAAGCCATTCAAAAAGCGGATAATCAAGCCTTGGTCAAAGAAGAAGAGATTATTGAAAAGGAGCGCAAGCGAATCGCGCGTGACTTGCATGATACGGTTAGCCAAGAAATTTTTGCTGCCCATATGATTTTATCGGGACTCAGTCAACAAGCTTCCAGATTAGAGAAAGAGAAGATGCAGACACAACTCCAGAGTGTGACAGCTATTTTGGAGACAGCCCAGAGAGATTTGCGTATTCTACTCTTACATTTGCGACCGATAGAACTGGAACAAAAGAGTCTGGTTGACGGGATTCAGTTGATTCTTAAAGAATTGGAAGAAAAAAGTGAACTCAAAGTCAGTTTTAAATATCAGGTAGACGAATTGCCTAAAAAGATTGAGGAGCATGTCTTTCGTATCGTCCAAGAATTGATTAGTAATACTCTCCGTCATGCCCAAGCTTCTTGTCTAGATGTTTATCTTTATCAGACTGAAACAGAATTACAGTTGAAAGTAGTGGACAATGGTAGAGGTTTTCAGTTAGATGATGTTGATGAACTGAGCTATGGACTACGCAATATCAAAGAACGAGTGGAAGATATGGCAGGGACCGTACAACTATTAACAGCACCCAAGCAGGGTTTGGCAGTGGATATTCGGATCCCCTTGCTTGATTGACTAACAAAAGGAAATAAAATGAAACTATTATTAGTAGATGACCACCAAATGGTACGTCTTGGATTAAGAAGTTATTTTGAACTACAAGATGATGTAGAGGTTGTTGGAGAAGCAACTAATGGAGCCGAAGGGATTTCCATGGCCTTGGCTCTTCGCCCAGATGTGATTGTGATGGATATTGTCATGCCTGAAATGAATGGAATTGACGCAACTCTAGCTATTCTCAAAGAATGGCCGGAGGCTAAAATCCTGATTGTGTCTTCTTATTTAGACAATGAAAAAATCATGCCAGTTTTGAATGCTGGGGCTAGGGGCTACATGCTCAAAACTTCCAGTGCTGATGAACTCTTACATGCAGTTCGTAAAGTAGCAGCTGGAGAACTTGCAATTGAACAAGAGGTTAGCAAGAAAGTAGAATATCACCGCAATCATGTGGAACTTCACGAAGAATTAACTGCGCGTGAACGCGATGTCCTTCAACTGATTGCTAAGGGCTATGAAAATCAGCGCATTGCTGATGAGCTCTTTATCTCCCTAAAGACAGTCAAGACCCATGTCTCTAATATACTTGCAAAACTGGAAGTTAGTGACAGAACACAAGCAGCAGTATATGCCTTTCAGCATCACTTGGTGGGACATGATGAATTTTAGGGGTCATAGGATGTACCTTTAGTATCATTGAAAAGCGCATTCATTACTTGAAAAATATGCTTGAAATGTGGTATAATGGACTGTATTAAAAATTTTAAGGAGAAATGACAGAATGTCTGTATCATTTGAAAACAAAGAAACAAACCGTGGTGTCTTGACTTTCACTATCTCTCAAGACCAAATCAAGCCAGAATTGGACCGTGTCTTTAACTCAGTAAAGAAATCTCTTAATGTTCCAGGTTTCCGTAAAGGCCACCTTCCACGTCCTATCTTTGACCAAAAATTTGGTGAAGAGTCACTTTACCAAGACGTTATGAATGCTCTCTTACCAAACGCTTATGAAGCAGCTGTAAAAGAAGCTGGTCTTGAAGTTGTTGCTCAACCAAAAATTGATGTAACTTCAATGGAAAAAGGTCAAGATTGGGTAATCACTGCTGAAGTCGTTACAAAACCCGAAGTTAAATTAGGTGACTACAAAAACCTTGAAGTATCAGTAGATGTAGAAAAAGAAGTAACAGACGCTGACGTTGATGCTCGCATCGAACGCGAACGCAACAACTTGGCTGAATTGGTTATTAAAGAAGGTGAAGCTGAAGATGGTGACACTGTCGTTATCGACTTCGTTGGTTCTATCGACGGTGTAGAATTCCCTGGCGGAAAAGGTGAAAACTTCTCACTTGGACTAGGTTCAGGTCAATTCATCCCTGGGTTTGAAGACCAATTGGTAGGTCATTCAGCTGGTGAAACTGTTGATGTAGTTGTAACATTCCCAGAAGACTACCAAGCAGAAGACCTTGCAGGTAAAGAAGCTAAATTCGTAACAACTATCCACGAAGTAAAAGCAAAAGAAGTTCCAGCTCTTGACGATGAACTTGCAAAAGACATCGATGAAGAAGTAGAAACTCTTGCTGAATTGAAAGAAAAATACCGCAATGAATTGGCAGCTGCTAAAGAAGAAGCATACAATGATGCAGTTGAAGGTGCAGCAATTGATCTTGCAGTAGCTAACGCTGAAATCGTAGAACTTCCAGAAGAAATGATTCACGAAGAAGTTCACCGTTCAGTAAATGAATTCCTTGGAAACTTGCAACGTCAAGGTATCAACCCTGATATGTACTTCCAAATCACTGGTACTACTCAAGAAGACCTTCACAAACAATACGAAGCAGAAGCTGAGTCACGTACGAAGACTAACCTTGTTATCGAAGCAGTTGCTAAAGCTGAAGGATTTGACGCTACAGAAGAAGAAATCCAAAAAGAAATCGAGCAACTGGCTGCAGACTACAATATGGAAGTTGCTCAAGTACAAAACTTGCTTTCAGCTGATATGTTGAAACATGATATCGCTGTTAAGAAAGCTGTTGAATTGATTACAAGTACAGCAACAGTAAAATAATCTTTTAAAGATATAGAAAAACCACCGGAATTGGTGGTTTTTTTGTCTTCTATTTACCAAAAAACTCTTGAAGATCATCTTCTGTAATACCAATCATGGCTGGAATGGTTGACCAATTGTCCTCGGTGAGGACATAGGATTGTCCAGAAGTAGTTTTTTCTGTATGAGGAGTATTAGTTTGTTCAATGGTTTCCATGAGCTCACTGAATCGTTCAATCAGATAAGTCTTGCGAGCAGTTCCCATATGTTTGGTTGCATAGTCAAAGGCTCTTAATTCACCTAGGAGAATTAGCTTACTTTTAGCTCGTGTGATTGCTGTGTAGATGAGGTTTCGCTCCAACATTCGCTTGCTAGAGCTGGTGATAGGGAGAATGACAACCGGAAATTCACTACCTTGCGATTTATGGATACTCATGGCGTAGGCCAGACGGATTTTATACCATTCGTTGCGTGGATAGATGGCTTCATTGCCGTCAAAATCAATGGCAATCTCATCTTGCTTGGACTCGGTGTATTTACCTGGGATTAGGTCTGTGATATAGCCCAAATCTCCATTAAAGACATTGACTTCAGCATCGTTGACTAGGTGAATGACCTTATCCCCAGTTCGGTAGAGGCACTGGGGAGCTTCAAAGCTAAGCTGGTCTTTTTGTGGAGGATTGAGGAGGGTCTGCATGAGATGGTTGATGGCGTCAATACCAGCAGTTCCTCGGTACATGGGAGCAAGGACTTGAATGTCACGAGCAGGGATTCCGCTTCTGAGGGCTGCATCCAAGATCTTTTCAATAGTAGCTGGGATGTGACTATTGACGATTTCAAAGTAGGAGCGATCTGCCTTTTTCTGGGTAAAATCTTCTGGCAAAATCCCTTGTCTGATTTGACTGGCCAGAGTTACGATGGTAGATTCTTGACTCTGACGGTAAATCCGTTCCAAGCGAGTCTGGGGAAGCATCGGAATCTGGAGGAGGTCAGCTAAGACCTGACCAGGACTAACCGAAGGCAATTGGTCACTATCTCCAACAATGAGGATTTTACTATTAGAGGAGATGTTAGAGAAGAGCTGGTTGGCTAGCCATGTGTCCACCATAGAAAACTCATCCACGATGATAAAGTCAGCATCTAAATAATCCTCTAGATGACTAGTGTCGTCATCTCCCGTCATTCCTAAATGACGATGAATGGTTGCACTTGGCAAACCTGTCAGTTCATTTATGCGACGAGCCGCACGGCCTGTTGGAGCTGCTAATAGAATAGGGATATCACTTTTTTTCCTGAGGTCTAGTCCTTCTAAAAGTGCATAAACTGCGATGATACCATTGATAACAGTAGTTTTTCCTGTTCCTGGACCACCTGTTAGGATAAAGACCTTGTTTTGGATAGCGTCACAAATGGCTTGTTTCTGGATGTCGTCGTAATGAATGCCCAATTCTTTTTCAACACTTGTGATATGTTTTTGTATGACTGTTAAATCTTGATGCTTAAGATCTGCCTCTTCAAGAATTCGCAAGAGGTGGTTATGAATGCCCTCCTCTGCGAAAAAGAGGCTATTGTCAAAGATTTTGGTATCTACCTGTTGGACCTTATCTTCTTCGATAAGATAGGCTAATTCCTGAGCTACTTGGTTAGGGTTGATTTCAACGGGTCTAGAGGATTCCAGGAGACTAATAGTTTTTTCTAGCAAGTCCCTGGCTTCAACATAAGTATCCCCACTTTCCATACAAGCATTTAAAAGGCTATGAACAAGGCCAGCTCGAAAGCGTTCAGGTGCCTGACTTTCGATGCCCAATTCATGCGCCAATTTGTCAGCGATAGTAAAACCCAAACCTTTGATATCTTCTACCAACTGGTAAGGATAATTCTCAACGATATCGATGGTTTCCTCTTTATAGGTATCCTGAATTTGAATAGCTAATTTATTAGGAATCCCGTAGTTGGCTAGTTTGGCTAAAACCATCTCAGTCCCATAATTGAGACGAAGAGCAAAAACAAAGGCTTCGCGGCTCTTAGAAGATAGTCCTGAGATAGTCTCAAGTTTTTCAGGATGTTCCAAGATTTCATCGATAGTATTTTCCCCATAGAGTTCCACAATCTTTTGGGCAGTTTTAAGACCAATCCCTTTGAAATGGCTGCTAGAGAAATATTTGACCAATCCCTTACTAGTTGGTTTTGCTCTTTCGTAACGGGAGATCTGCAGTTGTTCTCCGTATTTGGAGTGTTGGACAATCTGCCCCCAGAAAGTGTATTCTTCTCCCTCGATAACATCAGCCATGGTCCCTGTAACAATGATTTCGAAATCATCAAAGTCCTCAGCATTGGTATCCTCTATATCTAAAAGGAGAATACGGTAAAAGTTGCTGATATTTTCAAAAATAATACGTTCAATCGTACCTGTAAAATAGACTTCCATATAATTCCTTTACATTCCTGAATGAAATCTATCATTCAGAATAGAATGAGAAGAGGCTGAGATTTATATTTCTCGGCCTCTTAGTGTTCTTAAAATGTTCCAATTCGTTTCAGTGGCCAGAAACGGAACTTGGCTTCACCAATGATATCTTTTGCCTTAAAGGTACCAACATGGCGACTATCGCTAGACACCAGACGGTCATCTCCGAGTAGTAGATATTGACCTTCTGGGATTGTGTAGGTAAAGCTAGTGTTAAAGTTTACATCGAGAGTAAATGCTGATGCTTTTTGAGCAAGATTTCTAAAATATTCACCTTTAGTACCCTCCCATCCTGTTCCAGCATAAGTACTTTGTAGCTTGTCCTCATTGAAACGTTTGAGGTATTCTGCCAAATAAGGCTCATCAGTTTCTTGACCATTGATATAAAGCTTGTCGTTCTCATAACGGATGGTGTCACCTGGTAAGCCAATAACCCGCTTGACAATATCTTTATTTCCATCTTCTTCATGGGCTACCACGATGTCAAAGCGATCGATTGGTAGGTGTTTGACAACGAAGAGAATTTCTCCATCAGCTAGAGTAGGGTCCATAGAGTGTCCTTCTACACGAACATTGCTCCAGAGAAAGAGACGGCTGAGACCTACTAATGCAATAATCAGGAAGGAAATTCCCCACTCTTTTAAAAATATTTTAAAATACTTCATATTTTACCTTTCTAGAAGCTGTTTAGCTTTCTCAGTATTTTTAAAGTGTACTTTGGCACTAAAATGAAGACCATTCATTCCATAGGATTGTAAAATTTGGCTAGCTGCCTTATCAGAAGCAGTTCCAGCCCCACTTGGAAGTTGGTAACCTAGCTCTTTACCTAGGTTTTCAAGATTTTCTAGGAAGAGATCACGCGCAATGATGGAGCTAACGGCAACAGCCAAGTACTTGCCCTCAGCTTTTTCCTCTAGCGTGACTGGATTAGGAAAATGATTGGCTTCATTTTTTAGATACTTTTCATAATTTTGTGAGCTGGTAAAGGCGTCAATAACAATTTTTTCAGGCTCAACTCCCTTTTGAAGGAGGAGAAAGATTGCTTGATTGTGAAGAGCTACCTTGACAGACACAGCATTGTAGCGCTCACCAATCACCTCATTATACTTGGTAGGTGACAGGAGGAGTGCTTGATGCTGAATTTTTTCTTTGAGAATAGGCGCAATCTGACGAATTTTCTGGTCGGTCAGGGTCTTCGAATCTCCGACACCAAGTTTTCGTAAGAAGTCATGCTGGTCAGGAGTAACAAAGGATGCCACTACAGCTAGACCACCAAAGTAGGAACCATTTCCTACTTCATCAGTTCCAATCATCGGAAAGTTTTGTCCACTAACTACTGGGCTGACCTGATAACCAAAAAGGCTAGCATAGCTTTCAGCAGTTTCTCCTTGCAAGAGGACTTTTCCTGATGTGTAGATGGAAACACTTGCCTGCGGAAGTTTCAAAAAATAGCGAATATAAGGATTTTTACTAGGAGTCAGTGCTTGTTCATATTTCTGAACAAAGGCTTGGATTTCCTTTTCGCTCGGAGTTAATGTAATACTTGCCATAATTCTTATTGTACCATAAAAGCGGTAGAATTGGTAAAAACTGACAAACTTAGTGAAATTTGGTATAATATCGTGAGGTGAATTTTATGGCAAATTTAAATCGATATAAGTTTTCATTCGGAAAAAAGACATTAACCCTAACAACCGAGCATGATAACCTTTTTATGGAGGAGATTGCAAAGGTTGCAACAGAAAAATATGAAGCTCTCAAGGAGCAAATGCCTGGGACGGATGATGAGACTCTGGCTATTTTGTTAGCCATTAATTGCTTATCAACCCAGCTCAGTCGTGAAATCGAATTTGATGAGAAGGAGCAGCAGCTAGAGGCTCTTCGTTATCAAGTGGTTGCGGCAAAACAAGAGCAGAGCAAGATTGAGGATCCTTTATGATTTCCATTATTCTTTTATTGATTCTTGCTTGGAGCTTTTACATCGGTTATCGCAGAGGCTTGCTTCTACAAGTTTATTATCTTGTGGCTACAGTAATCTCAGCATATCTTGCTGGAACCTTTTACCAGTCCTTAGGTGAACAGTTTCATTTACTTTTGCCTTATGCCAATCCTCAAGAAGGACAGGGAACCTTCTTCTTTCCTTCTGACCAGCTTTTCCAACTGGACAAGGTCTTTTACGCAGGTATTGGTTATCTCTTAGCTTTTGGTATTTTCTATAGTTTCGGTCGTTTTATCGGTCTATTTTTAAACCTTGTGTCAAGTAAAAAACTAGGAGGAAAATACTTCCGAATCGGGGCGGGTGTCCTATCTATTGGAGCGACCTTATTTGTCCTCCAGATGATCTTGACCATTCTTGCAACGGTTCCACTGGGAGTTGTTCAAAATTCACTTGAAAATAGTATAGTAGCCAAACATATGATCCAGAGTATACCATTCACTACTGATTTGATTAAACAGCTCTGGGTAACAAAATTAATCGGATAAAAAGGGCGGGAATTATTCCTAGCCTTTTGTTTACAATTCTATGAGCTTATGAGAGAATGCAAATTTCTTTTGAAAAGTTCTATTAGCTCATGAATTAGGGAAAGAACATGAATACAAAAATATTAGAAACCTTAGAATTTAATAAGGTCAAGGCTTTATTTGAGCCACATTTATTGACCGAACAGGGACTAGAACAGTTGAAAGAGCTAGTTCCAACAGATAGAGAAGATAAGATTAAGCAGGCTTTTGCAGAGATGGAAGAGATGCAGCAACTCTTTGTTGAGCATCCTCACTTCAGTATCTCGGGAACAAAAGCCATCGCAGCCACATGCAAACGTCTGGAGATGGGTGCTGACCTCAACATTGAGGAATTTCTCCTTCTCAAACGTGTCATATTTGCCAGCCGTGAACTGAAAAATTTCTATGATAATCTTGAAAATGTACGCTTGGACCACTTGGCAAATTGGTTTGAGAAACTTCATGATTTTCCGCATCTGCAGGGTAATCTCCAAGCTATCAATGATGCTGGATTTATTGAGAATTTTGCTAGTGAAGACTTGGCACGAATCCGTCGTAAAATCCATGATAGCGAGAGCCAAGTTCGTGACGTCTTGCAAGAACTTCTCAAACAAAAGGCTCAGATGTTGACTGAAGGTATCATCGCTAGTAGAAATGGTCGCCAGGTTCTCCCTGTCAAAAACACCTATCGTAATAAGATTGCCGGTGTGGTTCATGATATTTCTGCCAGCGGGAACACTGTCTATATTGAACCGCGTGAAGTGGTCAAGCTGAGTGAGGAAATTGCTAGTCTTCGTGCAGATGAACGCTATGAGATGATGCGTATCCTGCAAGAACTCTCTGAACGAGTAAGACCGCATGCAGCTGAAATCGCAAATGATGCATGGATTATTGGGCATTTGGACTTGATTCGGGCTAAGGTCCGCTTTATCCAAGAGACAGGAGCAGTAGTGCCACAAGTCTCTGAGGACCAGGAGATTCAACTCCTCCATGTTCGTCATCCCTTGGTGCAAAATGCTGTTGCTAATGATGTACACTTTGGTAAAGATCTAACAGCCATCGTCATCACTGGTCCCAATACGGGTGGTAAGACCATTATGCTCAAAACCTTAGGTTTGACACAATTGATGGCTCAGTCAGGTTTGCCGATTTTGGCCGATAAGGGAAGTCGTGTGGGGATTTTCGAGGAGGTCTTTGCGGATATCGGAGACGAACAATCCATCGAACAAAGTCTTTCAACCTTCTCTAGTCACATGACCAATATCGTTGATATTCTTGGTAAGATCAATCAAAACTCGCTCTTGTTACTAGATGAGCTTGGAGCAGGAACAGATCCCCAAGAAGGTGCAGCCCTTGCCATGTCTATCCTAGAGGACTTGCGCTTGCGTCAGGTCAAGACTATGGCAACCACTCATTATCCTGAACTCAAGGCCTACGGAATTGAAACTGCCTATGTTCAGAATGCCAGCATGGAGTTTGATACAGCTAGCCTGCGCCCGACCTATCGCTTTATGCAAGGCGTACCTGGTCGAAGCAACGCCTTTGAGATTGCTAAACGTCTCGGCTTGTCAGATGTCATCGTAGGTGACGCTAGCAAGCAGATTAATCAAGACAATGATGTCAATCGCATTATTGAACAGTTGGAAGAGCAAACACTTGAAAGCCGTAAACGCCTTGAGAATATTCGTCAAGTCGAGCAAGAAAATCTCAAGATGAACCGTGCGCTAAAAAAACTTTACAATGAGCTCAACCGTGAGAAGGAAACAGAGCTCAATAAGGCGCGTGAACAAGCTGCTGAGATTGTTGGCTTGGCTCTGGCAGAAAGTGATGATATTCTTAAAAATCTTCACAGTAAATCTCAACTAAAACCACATGAGATTATCGAAGCCAAGGCCAAACTCAAGAAATTAGCACCTGAAAAAGTTGATCTTTCTAAAAATAAGGTTCTCCAAAAGGCTAAGAAAAAACGAGCTCCAAAAGTTGGGGATGATATCATCGTTTTAAGCTATGGTCAACGAGGTACCTTGACCAATCAACTCAAGGATGGTCGCTGGGAAGCTCAAGTTGGCTTGATTAAGATGACCCTTGAAGAAAAAGAGTTTGACTTGGTTCAGGCTCAGCAAGAAGTACCAGTCAAGAAAAAACAAGTCAACGTTGTCAAACGGGCAGGTGGTAAAGGACCACAGGCTCGATTAGACCTTCGTGGCAAACGCTACGAGGAAGCTATGGAAGCCTTGGATGCCTTTATCGACCAAGCCCTACTCAACAACATGGCTCAAGTGGACATTATCCACGGTATTGGTACAGGAGTCATCCGCGAAGGGGTAACCAAATACTTACAGAGAAACAAACAAGTCAAGAGTTTTGGCTATGCACCTCAAAATGCTGGTGGAAGTGGTGCAACAATCGTAACCTTTAAAGGCTAACCAAGCTATAGAATGAAATGTCAAAAGAGTACCTATCAAGTGATAGGTACTCTTTTAATGAATTTATTTCAATCATTATTGTTAGTGAGTATTTTAAAAGGGGACAATCGTTTTATAGCCAAAAAAAATTATGAAGGCTTGTCTAGCTGAGCTTTATTTATGCTATACTGTTAGTAACGTCATTTTCGGAGGTTGGTATGAAAAAACTCCCCTTAGCCTTTTCAGGTTGCTTATTGGGATTGGCTGGAGCAGGAAATCTCATCTTGGATATTTTTCCGCTTTTATCACACATCTTTAGTTTGTCAGGCTTGATTTTGTGGTTTTATTTTTTGGTAAGCCACCTCAATAACTGGCATGAAAGTAAGCAAGAATTAAAGAAATCCCCTGTTTTGTCAGGAATGGCAACCTTTCCCATGGCAGGGATGATTTTATCAACGTATTTATTACGAATCTTACCCCCGAACATGAGCATTGTCGCACAGATTCTCTGGTGGTTTGCTTTTCTTCTAGATGTTTACCTTATCTTATACTTTACAAAGAACTATGTCTTGGTTAAACAAAGGGCCAGTGCAACACCAACTTGGACGGTTCTTTATGTAGGAATAGCAGTAGCAAGTTTGACCTACCCCGTGGTGGGCATTGTTGGGATTGCCTATGGAGCTTGGATTTTTGGTTTTATCTTAACCCTTATCCTTTACCCTCTAATTTATCAAGATTTGAGGAAAAATCCATTACCGCTGGCTTTACTAGGGCAAGAAGGAATTTATTGTGCTCCATTTTCTCTCCTTTTGGCAGCATTAGTGAGAGTTGGAGGTCCTAGTCTGCCTAGTTGGATTTTACTAGTTGTGATCCTTGCATCACAGACCTTCTTTTTCTTTGTCCTTAGTCGCTTGCCAAGGATTTTAAAACAAGGTTTTCAACCAGCCTTTTCAGCCCTGACCTTTCCTACTATCATTACAGCAACTTCATTGAAAATGTCCCAAGGCATTCTGCAGTTTCCGGCCCTTAACCTCCTCGTTTGGTTAGAGATTATCATTTGTTTAACAATCCTTATCTACGTATTAGTAGAATATGTGAGATATTTAAGTAACTAAAAGAACCCCTAGCACGGAGAAGTGTTAGGGGTTTATTCTATATTTAGTTTTAGAAGTATTTTGGAACCATTCGAAACAAGGCAGTTCTAAAACTAGGAAACATTGATACTATCAACCTACACATCACATTTAGACAGCTTCCCTTATCTTTTTTTGTATTCTTCAAAACTATATCTTATACAAATTATTTAATCTTTCTAACTCTAATACATTCATACACACTTCTACTCCAGTAACTACCCCCTTACTATGAATAATTCCACAAGAAAACACAATCCTCTCCTTACTCAAAATATTTGACAATACTACTAATGCTTCTAAAGCATAATCCTCTATGGTAATAAAACTATTGTTTTCATCTTTAAAAAACTTTATAAATCCAAAATCCTCACACCTATCACCAAAATGAAACCTAAGTGATTTTAAAAAATAATCAAAAAACACATCATTTTCCATGAAAACCCTTTCATGTTTAAAATATTCTGTTATAATCATACAAAAAATAAAGGAGAAATGCTATGAAAAACTTATTTTATTTATAACTACCTCTCTAATTCTGCTTTGTCTTACTAGCACAACATATGCCGAAACTCCAAAAAAACAATGCAGTTTCTTACTTCTCCTCATGTAGTGATAGAAAGCCGTAGACCATAGTCCCAAAGATTGCTCCAATACTAAGACCAAAGACAAGTAGGGGAATCATTATCTCTGTTTGGATGATTTTTTCCAAGAAAGTTGAAAGGGGCATCTGCTGAACGAAGAGTTTATGAAAGAGCAACAGAGCAAATAAACCAATCTCAATACTTATAAATACCAACCAACTACGAACTTTTATTTGGTGTTTGCTGTAGGTTTTGTAGATGATTTCTGATTTGTCATCCTTTTCAAGATGAAGCTCTTGGACGGCTCTTTGGGCTTTTATACTCATGAACAAAATGAGTCCAAAATAGAGGTAGGGCATAACCGATCGAACAATTTCTATAAAGCGTCCGAACAAAATATAGAACAGGAAGAGAAAGAAGGAAGAGTAAAAGATTTGGACCATGGAACGGGTGCAAGCCTTATAGATAACCTCTTGTCGGCATTCATCAAAGGGGCCTTGGATATGAAAGAAATTTCGAAGTAAGCGAGTTGTTAAGTCTTCTTTTTGCATGGATTATTTCTCCTAAATGAATGATGTTACTTTGTTTCTTTTACGAATTGATAGAGATAATAAAGATAAGTGATAGAAGAAAGGGTAGCGATAGTGAACAGTAAATAGTATTTCCAACCTCTTGAGATGAGCATCAGTTGTGGAAAAGATAGAATTATAAAGTATAGTGCTAAGTTGAGTATGCGCGTTTTTTGGGAGTCGATCTTTAGATAAGTCAGTCCTTTGTTGAGGGCTGGAACAAAGACAAGAACAAGGACTATTTCGTAGATGGGCAAGTTCCCTGAAACGATGATGAAGATGAACAGAGAACTGAACAAAAGATGATAGGTAAGTAAAGTTAGTAATGATTTCATAAGGTACCTCCTAATCCTCATCCGGATCTTTCTTAGTTTTTGCAATGCGACGGGAGATGAGGAACTGTATGCTCGCTCCGAAGAAAATAGAACCGAGAATACTTGATACACCATTTCTTATAGTGAGAAGAGACTGAAAATAGTTCTGACCTTCACCTATGAGTATACCGAGAAGAGGAGTTATAAAAAACATCCATAGACCAAAGAACAAACCTGCTTTAAGACCTGGGTAGCGTAGTTGCTTACTTTCTTTCTCGCTCAGCATATCTGGTTCAATAGTTGTAATCCCTGTTTTTTGCATTTGATAGGTGAGATATCCAGCAGCGATGAGGGCAATCACTAAAATTAGAGGAGGATAGACTAGAGCCACTAGCTGAGGATATTTATAGGCCAGAAGGAGTGGAATAAGATTTCCGAAAATCATCAGATAAAAGAGGATGATAAAGACTTGGTTGCCGATACGATCAGCCTCGCGCCGTTTGTATTCGTCAAGGGGATCAGAAATGCCGTATGTGCGTTTGATCAGTTTTTCAGCGAGGGTTTCTTTTTTCATTTTTCTTCTCCTTTTTAAAAATCATCCTCCCAAAAGAGACTGTTGAGGTCAGTTTGGAGGCTTCGAGCGAGATTGAGACAGAGTTCCAGGGTGGGATTGTACTTGTCGTTTTCAATCATGTTGATGGTCTGCCTCGAGACGCCGATATCCTTGGCAAGTTCGAGTTGGGACTTGCCAAGTTCCTTGCGAAATTCTTTTACACGATTCATGCTTCCTCCTTTTTAGTTTATGTCACATATATTTGACTATAGTATATTCTTTTGGAAATGAAATGTCAACTATTTTTGACATATTTTTAAGAGAAAGTTGATCAGAATATTTCCATTATAAAATCTTCTAGCGATTTTATGCTATAATAAAGAAAAGTACAGAATTATAAGAGTGAATTGGATAGACTGAAAGCTATCCACTAAAGAAAGAGCAGAAAATGAACCATAAGATTGCAATTTTATCAGATATTCATGGCAATACGACGGCCTTAGCTGGAGTGCTTGAGGACGCTAAAAATTTGGGAGCGACTGAATATTGGCTTCTGGGAGATATTTTTCTTCCTGGGCCGGGAGCAAATGACTTGGTGGATCTTTTGAAAGACCTTCCCATTACAGCATCTGTTCGAGGAAACTGGGATGATTGTGTGTTAGAGGCTTTAGATGGGCAATATGGTTTGGAGGATCCCCAAGAAATTCAGCTTCTCAGGATGACTCAGTATCTGATGGAGCGTCTAAACCCAGAGCATATTGATTGGTTGAGAAATCTACCTATGGTAGCCAAGAAAGAAGTAGAAGGCTTGCGCTTTTCTCTTTCACATAATTTGCCTGAGAAAAATTATGGTGGTGATTTGCTGGTTGAAAATGATACCGAAAAATTTGACCAGTTACTTGATGAAACTACTGATGTAGCCGTCTATGGTCATGTTCACAAGCAGTTGCTTCGTTATGGTAGCAAAGGTCAACAAATCATCAATCCAGGTTCGATTGGTATGCCTTATTTTGACTGGGTAGGGCTGAAAAATCACCGTGCCCAGTATGCCTTACTTGAAACTGAAAATGGTGAATTGGTCAATATCCAATTTCGAAAAGTTGCTTATGATTATGAAGAAGAGCTAGAATCAGCTAAGACCAAAGGTCTTCCTTTTATCGAAATGTATGAAGAATTACGACGTGAGGACAACTATCAAGGTCATAATAGAGATTTGTTAGCTAGTTTAATTGAAAAGCATGGATATGTAGAGGATGTGAAGACCTATTTTGATTTTTTGTAAGAGTTGCTTTAATTAAAAGATACTAAATAAACGATTGGACGAGCCAATCGTTTTTAGTATTTCTTATTGCAATTCTGATGCATCTGGTAAGTAAGAACCACCGAGATAGGTTTTGCTAAGTTTTTCAAGGGTTCCGTCTTGGTAGAGTTCTTTGAGAACCTTGTCAAATTGTTCTTTAAATTCTTTTTCATCACTTGAGAAGATAATGTAGTTATTTGGATTATCATTGCTTTCCAAGTCAACTACATTCAAGTCTAAACCTCGGTCTTGGATAATTTTTTGAACAGAGATTTTGTCAAATATTAGGAAATCAAATTCACCGTTGGCGAGGTCAGTTAGACGTTTAGCCACATCTTCACCAGAGTACTGGATGGTTGCAGGATTGTCAGAGTGGCTTTGGTTCCAGTCAGTAACGACCTTGGCAGTAGATGTTCCAGTATCATCCTGGGTTGTTTTACCAGCGATGTCTTGGAGAGAGGTAAGAGCCTTGTCTTTTCTGCTCACGAGAACCAAAGGATTTTTAGCGATAGGTAGGGAGTAGAGGTATTTGTCGGCTCTCTCTTTGGTGTAGCTCAAGTTGTTGGCAGCAGCTTGGTAACGACCAGCATCAACTCCAGGGAAGATACTCTCCCAAGCAGTTTTTTGAAATTCAATCTTGTATTGGTCCAGTTTTTCATCGACCGCTTTTAAAACTTCAACATCATATCCAGTTAAATTACCATCTTGTTCAAAGTCAAAAGGTGGGATGTCTCCGGCAGTGGCTACGACAATGGTTTTAGAACTAGTAGTAGAAGTTGAAGTACTTTCCTGTTTAGATTGTCCACAGGCCACCAACAAGGGACTAATGGCTAATAATAAGAATAATTTTTTCATAAGAATCTCCTTTTACTTTCTGTTAGTAATAGATTACCAGAGTACAGATAAATTAGCTAATATATATTTTCTATCAAAGTGATAGAAAAAGATTATTTTCGAATGATTATAGAGCAAGTAATTTATAGAAATTTATTCATAATCCAGTAAAATTTTGACTGTTAAATTATTTTGCAGTAAAATAGAATATACAAAAAATCATCTAAGGAGATCATTATGAAAAAACTTCTTGCTACTAGCCTTGTACTTTTATCTGTTGCTACTTTAGTTGCTTGCTCTGGAAATAAATCTTCAGAAACTGCCAGCAAAGAAACAACTGTTGCAGAAACAACAACAGCCGCATCAAAAACTGAGACTTCAAATACTTCAACATCTGATTTTACTCTTCTGACTGATGAAGAAATTGATAATGCCAAATCAATTGGAGATATGAAAACTCTTTACGGTAAGTTGATTGATAGCTACAAGAAATATGTAGAAGAAATCGGCAATAAGCTTCCAGTAGATCAAAAAGAAACTTACACAGAGCAAGTAGAACCAGCTCTTGAAGCTATGGAAGATTCAAGAAAAGCCTTTAACGATGGTCTTTCAGCAGCTGGATCAGATGATACTGCAATGCCTGAACAAGCACGTACTATTTTCCTACAACAATTGAAGACTGCACGTGATGTAATGAAAAAAGCCCTAGAATCAGCAAACCAAGCTATTTCAGCTCAATAATAAGAATCAAGCAGGTGATTTTCGTCTGCTTTTTACTTGTAAAAACGCTTATTCTACAGGATTTGAGACTTGGAGAAGTAAAAACTATCCAAAAGGAAGAAAAGGTTATTTTTTCCTAAAGAAAATACCAGCCAGCTCTGTTAAAATGTGGTAAAATGGAAAGAGTAGAAATAGAAAAGGAATATGTATATGAAATTTCTTGAATTAAACAAAAAACGTCATGCGACAAAGCAATTTATTGATAAGCCAGTAGATCCAAAGGATGTTCGTACAGCGATTGAGATTGCTACTTTAGCACCAAGTGCTCACAATATCCAACCTTGGAAATTTGTTGTAGTCCGTGAGAAAAATAAAGAATTGGCTAAGTTGGCTTATGGTATGAACTTTGACCAAGTTTCAGAAGCACCCGTAACTATCGCTTTGTTTTCTGATACAGATTTGCCAAAACGTGCGCGTAAGATTGCCCGTATTGGTGGGGCTAAGAATTTTTCGGAAGAAAAACTTCAATACTTCTTGAAAAACCTTCCAGCAGAGTATGCTCGTTATAGTGAGCAACAAATCAGTGACTACCTAGCCCTCAATGCTGGATTAGTAGCCATGAACCTTGTTTTAGCTTTGACAGACCAAGGAATTGGTTCAAATATTATTCTTGGTTTTGACAAATCAAAAGTTAATGAAGTTTTAGAAATCGATCCACGTTTTCGCCCAGAACTTTTGATTACCGTGGGTTACACAGATAAAAAATTAGAACCAAGCTACCGCTTGCCAGTAGATGAAATCATCGAGAAAAGATAGGAAGAAAATATGACAACAATTGATTTTACAGCAGAAGTAGAGAAACGCAAAGAAGACCTTTTAGCTGACTTATTCAGCCTTTTGGAAATCAACTCAGAACGTGATGACAGTAAGGCTGATTCGCAACATCCTTTTGGACCAGGGCCAGTGAAAGCCTTGGAAAAATTCCTTGAAATTGCAGACCGTGATGGTTACCCAACAAAAAATGTCGACAACTATGCAGGACATTTTGAGTTTGGTGAAGGGGAAGAAGTTCTCGGTATCTTTGCTCACATGGATGTAGTACCAGCTGGTAGTGGTTGGGATACAGACCCTTACATACCAACCATCAAGGATGGCCGCCTCTATGCGCGTGGAGCATCAGATGACAAGGGACCTACAACAGCATGTTACTATGGTTTGAAAATCATCAAGGAGCTTGGACTTCCAACTTCTAAGAAAGTTCGTTTCATCGTGGGAACTGATGAAGAATCAGGTTGGGCTGACATGGACTACTATTTTGACCATGTAGGACTAGCAAAACCAGACTTTGGATTCTCTCCAGATGCTGAATTCCCTATTATTAATGGTGAAAAAGGAAATATCACAGAATACCTCCACTTTGCTGGTGAAAACAAGGGTGCAGCTCGTCTTCACAGCTTCACAGGTGGTTTGCGTGAAAACATGGTGCCAGAATCAGCAACAGCAGTTGTTTCAGGGGACTTAGCTGATTTGCAAGCTAAGCTAGACGACTTCGTTGCAGAACACAAGCTTAGAGGAGAAATCCAAGAAGAAAATGGTCAGTATAAGGTGACCATTATCGGTAAATCTGCCCATGGTGCTATGCCTGCATCAGGTATCAATGGTGCCACTTATCTTGCTCTCTTCCTCAGCCAGTTTGCCTTTGAAGGTCCTGCAAAAGACTTCCTTGACATTGCTGGTAAGATTCTCTTGAATGACCATGAAGGTAAAAATTTGAAGGTTGCTCATGTGGATGAAAAAATGGGTGCCCTTTCTATGAATGCTGGTGTCTTCCGCTTTGACGAAGCAAGTGCTGATAATACCATTGCCCTCAACTTCCGTTATCCAAAAGGAACAAGCCCAGAGCAAATTAAGTCAGTTCTTGAAAACTTGCCAGTTGTATCTGTTAGCTTATCAGAACATGGTCACACACCTCACTATGTTCCAATGGAAGATCCACTTGTACAAACCTTGTTGAACGTGTATGAAAAACAAACAGGTCTTCAAGGTCACGAGCAAGTTATCGGTGGTGGAACATTTGGCCGTCTCTTAGAACGTGGTGTAGCTTACGGTGCTATGTTCCCAGACTCTATCGACACTATGCACCAAGCCAATGAATTTATCGCCTTGGACGATCTCTTCCGAGCAGCAGCAATTTATGCAGAAGCTATCTATGAATTGATCAAATAATGCTATAGAAGTCTGAGATTCACTCTTAGACTTCTTTTTGAAATTGCTAGAGAAAGAGAAGAAACCATGTCAGAAATTCAAAAAATCAAACAAGCCATCATGGAAGATCCACAAAACCAAAGCTATACAGAACAGGGGATAGAGCCCCTCTTTGCTGCTCCCAAAACAGCTCGTATTAATATCATTGGGCAGGCACCTGGGCTAAAAACTCAAGAGGCTGGACTTTACTGGAAGGATAAAAGTGGGGACCGCTTGCGAGACTGGTTAGGTGTGGATGAGGATACTTTTTACAATTCAGGTTATTTTGCAGTCATGCCCATGGATTTCTATTTTCCAGGGCATGGGAAATCCGGTGATTTACCGCCTAGACCTGGTTTTGCAGAAAAGTGGCACCCTAAACTTTTGAAAGAATTACCAGATATTCAATTAACCCTCTTGATTGGGCAGTATGCTCAGGCCTACTATCTGCATGAGAAAGTCACTGGCAAGGTAACAGACCGTGTGCATCGCTTTAAGGATTATTTGCCAGATTATTACCCTTTGGTGCACCCGTCACCTCGGAACCAAATCTGGATGAAAAAGAATCCTTGGTTTGAAGCAGTTGTTTTACCTGACTTGAAAAAGAGAGTAAAGAAAATAATTGGAGAATAGAGATGAAAGAAATCGCCTTTGAGGATTTTTACCAACTATGTCAGAATGGCTGTTCGACCATTATTGATGTGAGAGAAGAAGTAGAGTTTAAGCAAGTTCATATAGAAAGTGCTCAAAACCTTCCCTTGAGTTCTTTAGCAGATACCTATGAGGTATTGGATAAAAATCAAACCTACTATGTCATTTGTAAGTCTGGTATCCGTTCAGCTCATGCCTGTCAATTTTTAGCAGAAAAGGGTTATGATGTCGTCAATGTTCCAGGCGGTATGGATGCTTTCGAATAGGTAAGGGATTCCTTGGAGAAATGAGTTATTAGAGCCATCATCTCCAGGGAATTTTTGTAGTAAAATAGTCAGAAAATTGAAAACATTTTAAAATTATTTCGAGATCGCCTTTTCAAGCCTTTAATCATGTTATACTAAGAAAGTATTTTATTTTTATAAGGAGAGTTTATGGCTAAAAAAGGTGCTTTAACAGGATTACTCCTGTTTGGAATATTTTTTGGTGCGGGTAACTTAATCTTCCCCCCTACCCTAGGTGCTCAATCTGGGGAACATTTTCTCCCTGCTATTGCAGGATTTGTATTTTCAGGTGTTGGACTTGCAGTCTTGACCTTGATTATCGGAACCCTCAATCCTAAAGGCTATATTTATGAGATTTCAAAGAAGATTGCCCCTTGGTTTGCGACGCTTTACCTAGCAGTTCTGTATTTATCAATCGGACCATTCTTTGCCATTCCACGTACTGCGACAACGGCTTATGAAGTAGGGATTAGTCCACTCTTGGCCGAAGCAGATAAGGGATTAGGTTTGATTGTTTTCACACTTATCTACTTTGTTGCAGCTTATTTGATCGCTCTTAATCCTTCTAAGATTTTGGATCGTATTGGGCGTGTCTTGACTCCAGTTTTTGCCATCTTGATTATCATTTTGGTAGTTCTTGGAGCCTTTAAATACGGTGGAAATGCACCACAAGCTGCGACAGCAGCTTATCAAGCTTCAGCATTTGGAGCAGGATTCCTTGAAGGATATAATACTCTAGATGCTCTCGCATCTGTTGCCTTTAGTGTAATCGCTGTGCAAACCATGAAACAACTTGGATTCTCAAGCAAGAAAGAATATATTTCTACAATTTGGGTAGTTGGAATTGTTGTAGCTCTTGGATTTAGTGCTCTCTATATTGGCTTGGCCTTCCTTGGAAATCATTTCCCTGTGACGGAAGAAGCGATGAAGGCTGGTACTCCAGGTGTTTACATCTTGTCACAAGCAACTCAGGAAATCTTTGGGTCAACTGCTCAATTATTCCTTGCAGCCATGGTAACTGTAACCTGCTTTACGACAACCGTTGGTTTGATTGTATCAACTGCAGAGTTCTTTAACGGACGTTTCCCGCAAATCAGCTATAAGGTCTACGCGACTGCCTTTACTTTAATTGGGTTTGCTATTGCAAATCTAGGACTAGGTAACATTATTAAATACTCAATCCCAGTCCTTCTTGTTCTTTATCCAATCACTATTGCGATTGTGATGATTGTTATTGTCAATAAATTTGTGGCTCTTTCAAAACCAGGGATGCAATTGACAATGGGATTGGTAACAGCAATTGCTATCGCAAGTGTTTTAGGTAATACATTTAAGATTGAAGTACTAACAAATCTTGTTAATGCTCTACCATTTGCCAAGGCTTCTCTGCCATGGTTGGTACCAGCTGTTATCGGTATCTTGCTTTCTCTGGTTCTTCCAAACAAACAAGAAAGTGAAGTATTTGAAATGGAATAAAAAAACTTGGCTTTATTGCCAAGTTTTTTATTATACAAATTGATTAGTTAGTTTTTTCCGTATAACCAAGTTCTGTGAGCATTTTTTTGGAAGCAACAAAACTTACAGTCTGCCCGGTTCCAGAGTATTCTTTTGGAAAAGCTTTTCTAAGCTCGTCAAGACTAGCAACTGAGAAATCAAGTTCTGCATCTTGAACAACTTTTCCATCTTGAATGTCAATGGTTTGCGTAACTCCTTTAATCTCTTGATATCCTTTATAGGTTTCTTCGATCAGAGCTTTCAACTCCTCTGGTGTTTTGTTTAGAGGTTCTGGATCATAGACATTATGGCCAGTTTGTTTCAAGACTTTATCCCCCTCAACAGTGTAGGTTAGAGTAGACGTTAAGCCCGGACGAGTGTCGTTGAAAAAAATTACTGTTTTTGTTTCTGCTTTTATCTCAGTTGTTTCTTGCACTGTGGTTTTCGCTTCAGTAGTTTCTTCTGTACTAGTTTGAGCAGAAGAAGTACTTGAACCCTTGGAACATCCTAAGAGGAAAAAGATTGATATAGCAAGGCACAGTCCAATCCTAAAAAATTTTTTCATAATACTTCCTTTCCTAATGAAGTTAATTTTATTATAACATAGGATAATTTCAAACTCAAAGTATTTGAATGTTTCTTTTTTACACATACTCAGATGGGAAAAGTGATATAATATTAAGAAGAGGTGAAGAAATGAATCAAACTGTAGAATATATTAAAGAACTAACTGCTATCGCATCGCCAACTGGTTTTACACGTGAGATTACGAATTATTTAGTTGAAACTCTTGAAAAACTAGGTTATCAACCAATCCGTACTGCTAAAGGTGGAGTTAACGTTACTTTTAAAGGTAAAAATGATGACAAACAGCGTTATGTGACAGCCCATGTGGATACATTGGGAGCTATTGTTCGCGCTGTTAAACCCGATGGCCGTCTCAAAATGGACCGTATTGGTGGTTATCCTTGGAACATGATTGAAGGAGAAAACTGTACAGTTCATGTGGCTAGTACAGGTAAGACTATTTCAGGTACGATTTTGATCCACCAAACTTCTTGTCACGTATACAAGGACGCTGGAACTGCTGAACGCACGCAGGATAATATGGAAGTACGTTTGGACGAAAAAGTGACCAATGAAAAAGAAACACACGCACTTGGTGTTGAGGTTGGTGACTTTATCAGCTTTGACCCACGAACTGTCGTAACTGAGACAGGCTTTATCAAATCGCGTCATTTGGATGATAAGGTCAGTGCAGCTATCCTTCTAAATCTCCTCAAAGTCTATAAGGAAGAAGGAGTTGAACTTCCTGTCACTACGCACTTTGCCTTTTCGGTCTTTGAAGAAGTGGGGCATGGTGCTAACTCAAGTATCCCAAGTCAAGTTGTCGAATATCTAGCAGTAGATATGGGAGCAATGGGAGATGACCAGCAGACGGATGAGTACACAGTGTCTATCTGTGTCAAAGATGCTTCAGGTCCTTATCACTATGAATTCCGTCAACATCTGGTTGCTCTAGCAAAAGACCAAGACATTCCATTTAAACTAGATATCTATCCATTTTACGGTTCGGATGCTTCTGCAGCTATGTCAGCTGGAGCAGAAGTCAAACACGCTCTTCTAGGAGCGGGTATCGAGTCTAGTCACTCTTACGAGCGAACTCATATCGATTCTGTTCTTGCTACCGAGCGTATGGTGGACGCTTACCTCAAGAGTGGATTGGTAGACTAAGATGTGCTTGATTTGCCAACGAATTGAATTGATTAAGGCAGGGGAAAATCCCTACTTTGTCAAGGAATTAGAAACAGGCTATGTTGTCATTGGAGACCACCAGTATTTTGAAGGCTATACTTTATTCCTGGCAAAAGAACATGTCACAGAATTGCATCATATGAAAGCTCTAGTCAAACTTCGTTTTTTAGAGGAAATGAGCTTGGTCCAAGAAGCTGTCTCTAAAGCTTTTTCTGCTCAAAAGATGAATGTAGAGTTATTGGGAAATGGAGATGCACATGCCCACTGGCATATTTTTCCCAGACGAGAGGGTGATATGAAGGG
The DNA here is from genome assembly GCF_047460355.1 of Streptococcus timonensis. Lineage (GTDB taxonomy): Bacteria > Bacillota > Bacilli > Lactobacillales > Streptococcaceae > Streptococcus > Streptococcus timonensis_A. Next base: position 154,624 of record NZ_JASHGL010000001.1, read on the forward strand.
ACACGGTCTTAATGGTCGTGGTCCAGTTTGGTGGGTTCCATGGGAAGAAATGATTGCTGAAGAATATCAAGTTAAGGGAAGTAAATTAGATGGCTTGATTGCAAGATTATCTGAGACTTTAAACCAGATGATTAAATGAAAGGATAACAGATGAAAAAAAGATACCTTATCTTATCAGGATTATTAGCCTTGACATTGGCAGCTTGTTCACAAGAAAAGTCGGCAACTTCAGAGGCCAAGTCTTCTACAGAACAAAAGACTGTAGAAGAAGGAACCGCGGGAAGTGAGTCTCAAGAAGCTAGTCAAAAGAAAGCAGAAGTGGTCAACAAAGGAGATCACTACAGCATTCAAGGAAAGTACGATGAGATTGTTGTCGCTAATAAGCATTATCCTATGTCAAAAGATTACAATCCAAGAGAAAATCCTACCGCAAAGGCAGAACTGTTGAAACTTATCGCAGCTATGCAACAAGCAGGATTCCCGATTAGCGACAACTATAGTGGTTTTAGAAGTTATGAAACTCAAACTCAGCTTTATCAAAACTATGTAGATAAAGATGGCAAGGCTGAAGCTGACCGTTATTCTGCAAGACCTGGTTACAGTGAACACCAAACTGGCCTTGCCTTTGACCTAATTGGAACAAATGGAGATTTAGTGACTGAAGAAAAGGCTGCCCAATGGCTATTGGACCATGCAGCAGACTATGGCTTCGTCGTTCGCTATCTCAAAGGTAAGGAAAAAGAAACAGGCTATATGGCTGAAGAATGGCACCTTCGCTACGTCGGAAAAGAAGCCAAGGACATCGCTGCAAGTGGTCTCAGCTTGGAAGAGTATTACGGCTTTGAAGGTGGGGACTATGTTGATTAGTCGTAAAATATCTTGCAAGAATGCTTGAAATTTGATAAAATGAATAATAATTAAATAGGAATCTGCAAGACTAGTATCTCAGGGGAAGTATATCAGGGAGGAGAGCCGTGACTGAAAGCTCTCTATATGAAAGCTGGGTGAATTCACTTGCCTATAGATTCAGAAATAAAGGTCTGACTTGTCAGATAAAAACGGATGGTACCGCGTGTCAACGCTCCGAGTATGGAGTTTTTGGCATGTGGTTTTCTTTTTATCTACGAGCGACTGATGGAGGAATTATGTCAACTATTGAAGAACAATTAAAAGCGCTTCGTGATGAAACGCTAGCTAGCTTGAAGCAGATTACTGCTGAAAATGAAAAAGAGATGCAAGATTTGCGTGTCTCTGTCCTTGGTAAAAAAGGTTCTCTTACTGAAATCCTGAAAGGGATGAAAGACGTTTCTGCAGAAATGCGTCCTGTTATCGGGAAACACGTCAATGAGGCTCGTGATGTCTTAACTGCTGCCTTTGAAGAAACAGCTAAGCTCTTGGAAGAAAAGAAAGTGGAAGCGCAACTAGCTAGTGAGAGCATCGATGTTACACTACCAGGTCGCCCAGTTGCTACAGGTCACCGTCACGTTCTCACTCAAACTAGTGAAGAAATCGAAGATATCTTCATCGGGATGGGTTACCAAGTCGTGGATGGATTTGAAGTTGAACAAGACTACTATAACTTTGAACGTATGAACCTTCCAAAAGACCACCCAGCTCGTGATATGCAGGACACTTTCTATATCACAGAAGAAATCTTGCTCCGTACTCACACATCTCCAGTTCAAGCGCGTGCCATGGATGCCCATGATTTTTCTAAAGGTCCTTTGAAGATGATCTCACCAGGACGTGTATTCCGTCGTGATACAGACGATGCAACCCACAGTCACCAGTTTCACCAAATCGAAGGTTTGGTTGTTGGAAAAAACATCTCTATGGCGGACCTTCAAGGAACCCTCCAGTTGATTGTACAAAAAATGTTTGGTGAAGAGCGTCAAATTCGTTTGCGTCCATCTTACTTCCCGTTCACTGAGCCTTCTGTTGAGGTGGATGTTTCATGCTTCAAGTGTGGAGGAGCCGGCTGTAACGTATGTAAGAAAACTGGTTGGATCGAGATTATGGGTGCCGGTATGGTTCACCCACGTGTCCTTGAGATGAGTGGTATCGATGCGACTGTTTACTCTGGATTTGCCTTTGGTCTTGGACAAGAGCGTGTAGCTATGCTCCGTTACGGAATCAACGATATCCGTGGATTCTACCAAGGTGATGTCCGCTTCTCAGAACAGTTTAAATAATGATTAGAAAAGTGGAAATAGCAGATGTTGAGGTGTTAGCAAAACTTGCCAAACAAACCTTTCGTGAAACATTTGCTCATGATAATACTGAAGAGCAGTTACAGGAATACTTTGAAGAGGCTTATAATCTGATAGTTTTGTCAACTGAGTTGGAAGATCCTGACTCCGAAAGCTATTTCATTATGCATGAAGAGGAGATAGCTGGTTTTCTCAAAGTCAACTGGGGAAATGCTCAAACCGAGAGAGAATTAGAGAACGCTTTTGAAATTCAACGCCTCTATGTGCTACAAACATATCAAGGATTTGGGCTTGGTAAGCAACTATTTGAATTTGCTCTGGAACATGCCGAAAACAATGGTTTTTCCTAGGCTTGGCTAGGTGTTTGGGAGCATAATACAAAAGCTCAAGCATTTTATAATCGATATGGTTTTGAGAAATTTAGCCAACATCGTTTTATGGTTGGGAAAAAGGTAGATACGGATTGGTTACTGAAAAAGAAATTAAGGTAAGAAGATAATTCTTCTATATGAAATGATAGGAAAGGAAAAAAACTAGAGTGGCAACTGTCATTCTGGAGAATTAAATTATGCTTGTATCTTATAAATGGTTAAAAGAATTGGTGGACATTGATGTGTCCTCACAAGAGTTGGCTGAAAAAATGTCAACTACAGGGATCGAAGTAGAAGGTGTGGAATCACCTGCTACTGGTCTCTCAAAAATTGTCGTCGGTGAAGTCTTGTCTTGTGAAGATGTGCCAGAAACACACTTGCATGTCTGCCAAGTCAATGTGGGTGAAGAAGAAGCCCGTCAAATCGTCTGTGGAGCGCCAAATGTGCGTGCTGGTATCAAGGTTATGGTGGCTCTTCCAGGAGCTCGCATCGCTGACAACTACAAAATCAAAAAAGGGAAAATCCGTGGTTTGGAATCTCTCGGAATGATCTGCTCGCTTGGTGAATTAGGGATTTCTGACTCTGTTGTACCGAAAGAATTTGCAGATGGTATCCAAATCTTGCCAGAAAATGCAGTTCCAGGTGAGGAAGTATTTTCTTATCTAGACTTGGATGATGAAATCATCGAACTTTCCATCACTCCAAACCGTGCAGACGCCCTCTCTATGCGTGGGGTAGCACATGAAGTAGCAGCTATCTATGACAAGGCAGTCAATTTTAAAGATTTTACTTTAACAGAAACAGACCAAGCCGCATCGGATGCTCTTTCTGTCAGCATTGATACAGACAAGGCTCCTTACTATGCAGCTCGTATCTTGGACAATGTGACCATCGCACCAAGTCCACAATGGTTGCAAAACCTCCTCATGAACGAGGGCATTCGTCCTATTAACAATGTCGTCGACGTAACTAACTATATCTTGCTTTACTTTGGTCAGCCTATGCATGCCTTTGACTTGGATACCTTTGAAGGGACTGACATCCGTGTACGTGAAGCACGTGCTGGCGAGAAATTAGTGACCTTGGATGGGGAAGAGCGTGAGTTGGAAACAAGTGACCTCGTGATTACTGTTGCTGACAAACCAGTAGCCCTTGCAGGTGTCATGGGTGGACAAGCTACAGAAATCTCTGAAAAGTCTACTCGTGTCGTTCTTGAAGCTGCTGTCTTCAATGGCAAATCTATCCGTAAGACAAGTGGTCGTCTCAACCTTCGCTCTGAATCATCTTCACGCTTTGAAAAAGGCATCAATGTGGCAACCGTAAATGAAGCCCTTGATGCAGCAGCAAGTATGATTGCTGAATTGGCTGGTGCGACAGTACGTAAAGGCATCGTTTCAGCAGGCCAGTTGGACACTTCTGATGTAGAAGTTCCTTCGACTCTTGCAGACGTTAACCGCGTCCTTGGTACAGAACTTTCCTATGCTGATGTGGAAGATGTTTTCCGTCGTCTTGGATTTGGCCTTTCTGGAAATGCAGAAGCCTTCACGGTTAGTGTTCCTCGTCGCCGTTGGGATATCACTATCGAAGCAGACCTCTTTGAAGAAATTGCTCGGATTTATGGTTATGATCGCCTGCCAACCAGTCTTCCAAAAGATGATGGGACAGCCGGTGAATTGACGGCGACACAAAAGCTTCGTCGCCAAGTTCGTACCATTGCAGAAGGTGCTGGATTGACAGAAATCATCACCTACGCTCTGACAACTCCTGAAAAAGCAGTGGAGTTTACGACTGCACCAAGTAACTTAACGGAGCTCATGTGGCCAATGACCGTGGATCGCTCAGTCCTCCGTCAAAATATGGTTTCAGGTATTTTGGATACCGTTGCTTACAACGTAGCGCGTAAGAATAAAGACTTGGCTCTTTATGAGATCGGAAAAGTCTTTGAGCAAACGGGTAATCCAAAAGAAGACTTGCCAAATGAAATCAACAGCTTTGCTTTTGCATTGACTGGTTTAGTCGCTGAAAAAGACTTCCAGACTCCAGCTGTTCCAGTTGATTTCTTCTATGCTAAGGGAATTTTGGAAGCCCTCTTTGCTCGCTTGGGTCTTGAAGCGACCTATACAGCAACTCAAGAGATCAAGAGTCTTCACCCAGGACGTACAGCCTTGATCTCACTAGGGGACCAAGTTCTTGGTTTCCTCGGTCAAGTGCACCCTGTGACGGCTAAGGCTTACGATATTCCAGAAACTTATGTGGCAGAGCTCAACCTTTCAGCTATTGAAGAAGCCCTTCAACCAGCAGCAGCATTTGTGGAAATTACTAAATTCCCAGCAGTCAGCCGTGATATCGCCCTTCTCCTCAAATCAGAAGTGACTCATCAAGATGTGGTAGACGCCATCAAAGCTGCTGGCGTGAAGCGTTTGACAGACATCAAACTCTTTGACGTCTTCTCAGGTGAAAAACTAGGATTTGGCATGAAGTCTATGGCCTACAGCTTGACCTTCCAAAATCCAGAAGATAGTTTGACAGATGAAGAAGTCGCACGCTACATGGAAAAAATTCAAGCTTCTCTCGAAGAAAAAGTGAATGCAGAAGTGCGTTAACGGTTTATAATCCATCCCTAGGGATGGATTTTTATTGCTTAAATGACAGTTCAGGTGTTACAAGAGACAGTTGAGAAAAAAGTAAACTTAGACGGACTTTATTTGATTATAATTTATATATCTTTTATATTCTTGAGTTACTTAAACAGTTTTAGCTTTAAACAAGCATCATTGCAATATAAATGTACATAAATGATTGCATTGCCTAAAAAAAGGAGTATAATAAGAGTGAAAATATTCGGAGGTAAACTATGCTAGAAATTACTAATCTAGAAAAAAGTTTTGGACCTAAGCAGGTCTTGTTTGGTGTAGACTTTCAAGCCCGACCAGGTCGAATTTTAGGACTAGTAGGGAAAAATGGAGCTGGGAAAACGACGATTTTCCATAGTATTTTGAGATTCTTGGAATATCAGGGAGAGATTCTCCTTGATGGGCAAGATATCCGTCAAGAAACCTATGCCCGTATCGGCTATCTGCCAGAAGAGCGGAGCCTCATGCCTAAATTGACAGTGCTAGAGCAGGTTCGTTACCTAGCCATGTTAAAAGGCATGGACGCTAAGGAAATAAAGGAAGAACTCCCTCAATGGATGGAAAAATTAGAAGTTAAGGGAAAACTGACAGATAAGATCAAAAGCCTCTCAAAAGGGAATCAACAAAAGATTCAGCTCATTATTACCCTTATCCACCAGCCAGACTTGATTATCTTGGACGAGCCTTTTAGTGGTCTAGATCCAGTCAATACTGAACTACTCAAACGTGTTATCCTAAAAGAAAAAGAGCGTGGAGCGATTATCATTTTTTCAGATCATGTTATGACCAATGTTGAAGAGCTTTGTGATGATATCCTTATGATTCGCGATGGGCGTGTGGTTCTGCATGGACCAGTTCAAGATGTCCGCAATCAATACGGAAAAACGCGACTCTTCGTTGCAAGTGAAAAGAGTCAGGAAGAATTGGAAAGTCTTCCTCATGTTCGTCAAGCAAGCTTGACCAAGCAAGGTAGCTGGAAACTCATTCTAGATGATGAGAGTGCTGGTCAGGAACTCTTTGCGATTTTGACAAACGGTCAATATATCGCAACCTTTGATCAGCAAGCGCCAACAATCGATGAAATCTTTAAACTAGAATCAGGGGTGGAAGTATGAGAAATATGTGGGTAGTTATTAAAGAAACTTATTTGCGACACGTCAAATCTTGGAGTTTCTTTTTCATGGTTATTTCGCCTTTCTTATTCCTTGGACTTTCAGGAGGTATCGGGTATCTGCAAGGATCTTCTTTGGCTCAAAATAATAAGATTGCAGTGATTAGTTCGGTTTCAGCAGTGACGGAAGGATTAAAGGGGACCAATGGAATCAATTTTGATTATCAAGATGAAGCCAGTGCTCAGGCAGCTATCAAAGATGAGAAAATCAAGGGCTATCTGATGATTGACCAAGAAGATAGTGTCCTCAAGGCAGTCTATCATGGGGAAACATCTCTTGAAAGTGGTATTAAGTTAGCCGTGACAACTAAGTTGAATGAACTCCAATCCCAACTCAACCGTTCAGAAGCAAATTTGTCTCAGGAACAGGAAAAACGCTTGGCTCAAACGGTTCAATTTACAGAACGGATTGATGAAGCAAAGGAAAATAAAAAGTTGATTCAAACCTTTGCGGCTGCAGGACTGGGTTTCTTCCTCTATATGATTTTGATTACTTATGCTAGTGTCACTGCTCAAGAAGTAGCCAGCGAGAAAGGAACTAAAATCATGGAAGTGGTCTTCTCAAGCATTCGTGCAAGCCATTACTTCTATGCTCGTATGCTTGCCTTACTTCTAGTCATTTTGACTCATATTGGTATTTATGTCGTTGGTGGTCTTGGAGCTATCTTATTCTTTAAGGATATGCCTATCTTGGCTAATTCAGGTATTCAAAATCACTTGGGAGAGGCCTTTTCGATCAATACCTTGTTATTTGTCTTAGTCAGTCTTTTTATGTATGTCGTTCTGGCAGCCTTCTTAGGTTCTATGGTTTCTCGCCCTGAAGATGCAGGAAAGGCCTTATCTCCGTTGATGATTCTGATTGTTGCAGGTTTCGCTGGAGTAACAGCACTAGGGACTGCAGGGGACAATCTGATTTTGAAAATTGGATCCTATATTCCCTTTATTTCAACCTTCTTTATGCCATTTAGAGCAATTAATGGCTACGCTAGCGACTTAGAAGCTTGGATTTCCCTAGCAATTACGGTGATTTTTGCAGTAACTGCAACTGTCTTTATCGGTCGCATGTATGCTAGTCTAGTTTTACAGACGGATGATTTAGGCATCTGGAAAACCTTTAAACGTGCCTTGACCTATAAATAAATGATAAGACCTAGCAAGTAACTTTGCTGGGTTTTTCCTTAGTCTAAATATTTCACATTTATTGTTTCTAAACCTTTGACTAATAAGGAAAATTATCGTACAATAAAGAGTACATGATAAAATGAGACCAGAGTTTGTTTGCTCTGGTAATAGTAGTAAAATTGAGGAGAAACGCTTTGGAATTAGAAGTATTTACTGGGCAAGAAAAAAGTGAACTATCAATGATTGAAGTGGCTCGTGCCATCTTGGAACTTCGTGGTCGTGATCACGAAATGCATTTTAGTGATTTGGTCAATGAAATCCAAAACTATCTTGGTACTTCAAACAGCGATATTCGTGAAGCTTTGCCTTTGTTCTATACAGAGTTGAACTTTGACGGTAGCTTTATCTCTTTGGGGGATAACAAATGGGGCCTTCGCTCATGGTATGGAGTGGATGAAATCGATGAAGAAATCATCGCCCTTGAAGAAAGTGATGATGAAGAAGTAGCACCAAAAGCGAAGAAAAAACGTGTTAATGCCTTTATGGATGGAGATGCGGATGCTATTGATTACGGTGCAGATGATCCTGAAGACGAAGATGTTTACGAAGAAGATCCAGCCCTTTCTTACGATGATGAAAACCCAGACGATGAGAAAAATGAAGTAGAAGCCTACGATGCTGAGATTAATGAAATCGCACCAGATGACCTTGGTGAAGACGTCGATCTTGTTGAAGAAGATGACGAAGATGCTGAGGAAGAAGAAGAATAAGCCAAAAAACAAGGAAAACTTTCCTTGTTTTTTCATTTTGTCTAAATTAGGAATACTAAAAACAAAGATACATTTTGGTCTGGAAAATCTAGAAAAATTTTTTGATATGATTTGATAAAAAAACAACATGGTTATATAATTAATATAGATAAAAAATAGGAGGAAATCCCATGAAAAAAATCACACTATTTAGTTTGTCTTTGGCAGGTCTAGCTTTACTAGCTTTCCCTCATTCAGGGCAGGCCTTCGAGCTGAAAGAAGAATGGGTTATTAAGGGGGGGATTCGATACGAGAATGGAAAAGTTAGTAAGATTAATAATGGATACGAAGTAAATATTAAAGTATTAGATCTGCCTAGTACTAGCGAAATCGAATGGACAGTTAGTTTAAATGGAGAAAAGCAAAATACTAACTTCTTAGCTGAGGAAAGAACAGTATCTAAAACTGAAGATAAGGGACGTTTTCTACACTTTTATATCCCTTATGGATACCGTGGAGATATTGTAGTAGAGGCTAAGAGTGGAAACGAAGTGAAGACTTGGTCTACTAAAGTAGTTGATGATGTTTATTCAGATGACACTAAGAGTGGCTACTTCGTTCTCGATGGGGACCAAATCTTAGAAAGTTCATGGGATTCTCTAAATGAGTCTTATGTTACAACGCTTCCAACTGTAACATCAGGAAAATCTGTTGTTGCTTGGCGTGAAGAAGGAACTCTTAATCTAATTAAACCAGGAAAAATTGCTCGAAAATATAATAGTAGTGGATCGTATGTAGAACTTTCTCCAATCTTTGAAACTGCTAGTTGGCTAAAATCACACCAAAACTGGTACTATCAAAAAGATGGTCAATTAGTTCAAAATGTTTGGATCAAGGATTCGGGAAGCTGGTACTTTATGGATGACAAAGGAGTCATGTTCAATAAAACTTGGCTCTATCAAGGTGGCAGCTGGTATGCCTTTAAGTCATCAGGAGCCATGATTTCAGCTGATTGGTTATATGATAATGGGTCTTGGTATTACCTAAAAGACTCAGGTTCAATGGCGACAGGCTGGCTTAAAGATGGTGGTACTTGGTATTATCTAAAAGACTCAGGTTCAATGGCAACAGGCTGGATCAAAGATAACGGCTCTTGGTATTACCTAAAAGATTCTGGTGCAATGGCAACAGGTTGGATCAAAGATAATGGTAAGTGGTACTATCTGGCTTCATCTGGTAATATGCTTAGCAATACACGCACACCAGATGGATATTATGTAGATGCCAGTGGTGCTTGGAAATAAATGTTAAACAGAGAAAGTCTACTGAGGAGGTAGATTTTCTTTTTTTCATTTTCACAATTATGAAAATCTGGAAAATCAGCTCTGAATTTGGTAAGATAAGATTATGGATTTTGAAAAAATTGAACAAGCATATACTTATTTACTAGAGAATGTCCAAATCATTCAGAATGATTTGACAACTAATTTTTACGATGCCCTCATTGAGCAAAATGGGATCTACCTAGACGGTCAGACCGAACTCGAACAGGTTAAGACCAATAACCAAGCCCTTAAGAGATTGGCTTTGAGAAAAGAAGAGTGGCTCCGTACCTATCAATTTCTCCTGCTTAAGGCAGCCCAGATCGAACCTCTCCAGGCAAATCATCAATTCACACCTGATGCTATTAGCCAGTTAATCATTTTTTTGATTGAGCAACTTTGGCCAGCTAAAGAAGTGAGCATCCTTGAGTTGGGCTCCGGTATGGGAATTTTGGGGGCTAGTTTTTTAACCTCTATATCTAAAAAGGTAGACTATTTAGGAATAGAATTAGATGATCTGCTGATTGATTTAGCAGCCAGCATATCTGAAGTTATGGGGCTTCCAGCTGTCTATGTTCAGGGAGATGCAGTGAGACCACAGATTTTAAAGGAAAGTGATGTGGTTGTTAGTGATTTGCCTCTTGGTTACTATCCAGATGATCAAATCGCCTCACGCTATCAAGTGGCTGCCAAGAATGAACATACCTATGCTCACCATTTGTTGATGGAACAATCTCTTAAATATCTCAAAAAAGGTGGTTATGCAATTTTTCTTGCACCAAGTAATCTTTTAACCAGTCCCCAGAGTGAGCTCCTTAAAGATTGGCTCAGAGAAAATGCTCAGATTGTAGCCATGATAAGTTTGCCAGAAGATCTATTCGCCCAGGCTACTCAATCTAAGGCCATCTTTGTGCTACAAAAGAAACAAGACAAAGATTTAGAGCCTTTTGTCTATCCACTTGCCAGTCTTCGAGAGCCTCATATCTTGATGGACTTCAAGGAAAAATTTCAAATTTGGAGTCAAGATTCATGAAATTTGAACTTAAATTTGATATAATGGTTGAAAACGCTTAAAAGGGGAAAACTTATGTCTAAAACAATTGCAATTAATGCCGGTAGCTCAAGTTTGAAATGGCAACTGTATCAAATGCCAGAAGAACAGGTTCTTGCTAAAGGTTTAATTGAACGCATTGGTCTAAAAGATTCTATCTCAACAGTTAAATTTGACGGTCGTGCTGAAAAAGAAATCACTGATATTGAAAATCACACTGTTGCGGTTAAAATTTTGCTTGATGATTTGATTCGTTTTGATATTATCAAATCTTACGATGAAATCACTGGAGTTGGACACCGTGTTGTTGCTGGTGGTGAAGTCTTTACAGACTCTGTAGTAGTAGAAGGTGATGTATTGGCTCAAATCGAAGAGTTGGGTTTACTTGCACCACTACATACTCCAGCTAATGTAGCCGGAATTCGTGCCTTCAAGGAATTGTTGCCAAACGTAACTAGTGTTGCTGTTTTTGATACATCTTTCCACTCAACTATGCCAGAGAAAGCGTATCGCTATCCATTACCAACTAAATATTACACAGAAAATAAAGTTCGCAAATATGGAGCTCATGGAACTAGTCACCAATTCGTAGCCCAAGAAGCAGCAAAACTTTTGGGACGTCCTCTAGAAGAATTAAAATTAATTACATGTCATATCGGTAACGGTGGTTCTATTACTGCAGTTAATGGTGGAAAATCTGTTGATACATCTATGGGATTCACACCACTTGCAGGTGTGATGATGGGAACAAGAACTGGTGATATCGATCCAGCTATCATTCCTTACCTTATGGAACACACAAATGACTTTAATACACCTCAAGATATGATCAATGTATTGAACCGTGAGTCAGGTTTACAAGGTATTTTTGGTAAATCTAGCGATATGCGTGATGTAGAAGCAGGCGTTAAAGCTGATGACAAAGATGCAATTTTAGCTTACGAAATGTATGTGGATCGTATTCAAAAATATATCGGTCAATACTTCGCAGTTCTTAATGGTGCTGATGCTATTATCTTTACTGCAGGGGTTGGTGAAAATTCTGCATTAGTACGTAAGAATGTTATCGAGGGACTCTCATGGTTTGGCTGTGATGTTGATCCAGAGAAAAATGTCTTTGGTGTGACTGGAGATATCTCTACAGCTGCAGCTAAAGTCCGAGTACTTGTTATTCCAACTGATGAAGAACTTGTCATTGCGCGTGATGTTGAACGTTTGAAATAGACAGATAAATGAAAAATCGACCTTTATTAGTAGGTCGATTTTTTGTTTATGAAAAACAATTTACCATTTTGTTAGGGAGATTTCTCCACTGTTAAGCCATATTTTTTTACCATTAGCTAGCTCTATCTGGAGTTCACCTTTATCTGAGATATTAGTTGCTTTACCAGAGAGTATTTCTTCTCCTTGCTTAAAACTCACTTCGTTTCCTAGGACCATAGAGTGTTGTTTATAGAGATGGAGTAGTTCCTCATGATCTGTTTCGTAAAAATATTTCCAGATTTCAGAGATGAGGTCGTTGCGAGTAATTGGAGCTCCATTAGGAAATAGACTTCCTGCTTTTTCCTTTAGGTCTTGTGGGAAATCTATGATAGAGAAGTTTAGTCCAACACCGATGATGATGTCAGTAACCAACCCAGTTTCAACAGAAGTGACGGCTTCGGTCAAAATACCGGCAATCTTTTTTTGATTCAAATAAATGTCATTTACCCATTTGATACTAATATCTATCATAGCTAGATTTTTAATTGCTTTGTAGATAGCTCCTGCAACTAGGAGTGTATAAGCAGGTAACTGATCATAGGGGAGATTGGGTTTGATATGGAGGGACATATAGATGCCTCCTTGAGGAGGAGAAAAGTAGGGGCGATGGAAGCGACCGCGTCCAGCTGTTTGACTAGTTGAGAGGTAGAGAGTATCACCAGCACTACCTGCTTCTACAGCTTTTTTAGCATCAGTTTGAGTGGATTTGGTACTTGCTTTAAATTGGACAACTACAGGGCTTCTCTTCTCAATTTCCTGAGGCAAGATAAGGTCCCCCTGTATTAGTTTATAGCCACGATTTTTTATACTGTCAATTATTAGCCCCTCTTGTTGGAGGCGTTGGATGGCTTTCCATACAGCTGTTCGCGAGATATTTAAACTTTCCGCGATCTTTTCCCCGCTTAAGTAATCTCTTTCGGAAACTAATATATTGTAAACTTGTTGATAGGATTTCATAAAATAACCTTTCTGAAAGTACTAATTTTATTGTACCATATTTTTAATTTCTTACTAGAAGCAGAGGGTTTAGCGTCATAAATGATAAGCTTTTACCTATTTTTTAGTGCTTCCAGTCTAAGCTAGCAGTTTTCAAATCATTTGAAAAGTGGTAGAATAGTTTAATACTTTATGTAAATCTGAATTTCTGGATTCAGAGAGAAAGGATCTGTTGTGAAATCAATAGGTATCATCGAGAAGTTAAAAGGTTTCTCAAAGCAAGAGTTAATCTTGCTCGGGGTTATTCTCAGTATTTTTCTACCTTTTTACCTTTTCTTAATTATTTTCATCGCTTATTTACTCGGTCTTGTTTTTACCGGCGAGATGAAAGGAATTTTAAAACATCTATCCAACCATTTTGTATTACTCTTATTTATAGCTTATAGTGGAGGAGTTTCACTCCTAGCCCAAAACATCATGGGGATGGTCGCAACCTTGGGGATGTTCCTCTTTGCAATTTTCTTTTACTATTATCAGGCTCACCTGACTCCTAAGTTTTTTAGAATCACGTTACAAGGCGTATTGTCGGGTAGTATGCTAGCGTCAGTGTTTGCAGCTTTGGAACATTTTCAAATTGTTAAAAAGTTTGACTATACATTCCTATCCCCTAAGATGCAAGTTTGGCATCAAAACCGTGCAGAAGTTGCCTTTTTTAATCCGAATTATTACGGTATTATCTGTTGTTTCTGCATTATGATAGGTTTTTATCTAATTAATACGACTAAACTAAGATGGTTAAAAATATTTTCTTTTGTTGCTATCTTTGCCAATTTGTTCGGTTTGAATTTTACGCAGAATCGAACAGCCTTTCCAGCCATTATCTTTGGGGCAATTATTTATCTCTTTACAACTATTAAAAACTGGCGGGCCTTTTGGCTTAGTATTGGGGTATTTGGAGTTGGACTTTCATTTCTCTTCTCCAGTGACTTAGGGGTTCGGATGGGGACTCTCGATTCGTCCATGGAAGAGCGAATTTCCATTTGGAATGCTGGTATGACCTTGTTTAAGCAAAACCCATTCTGGGGAGAAGGTCCCTTAACCTATATGCACGCCTTCCCTCGAATACGAGCCCCTTATCATGAACATGCCCATAGTATCTATATCGATACGATTCTAAGTTATGGAGTTGTAGGGACAGTTCTTCTGGGAATATCTTCTGCAGACCCTATTCGAAAACTCATTGATATGAGTCAGGATTCTGGGAAGCGTCCAATTGTTGGACTTTATCTCTCTTTCTTGACAGTAGTAGCTGTCCATGGAATTTTTGATTTAGCTCTTTTCTGGATTCAATCATCCTTTATCTTCCTCTTGGTGATGTGTAGTCTACCGCTCAAGCATAGTTCTCAGGTGGAAGAATTAGTAGATTAAGAAATAAAAAGCAATAGTAGAAGTTTATGATCTACTATTGCTTTTCTTGTTATGAGGATTAGGTTGTAAAAATATTATTGAATGGCTTGAAGCAAGTCTTCAACTTGTTTCTTAAGAGAAGCAGCCACAGGTTCTTCAAGAACTAATTTACCATCTGCCCAAGCAGAATCATTGACACGAGCTGCGGTAAAATCACCGACAACTTGTGTACGGATAAATGGTAGAAGGTCTTTGTAAATCGCAAAGAGTTGATCGTGTCCTGCATTTGCTACAGATGATACTGTAACAATCTTATCTTGAAGAGCGGATGCTCCACGAGTGTCAGACAAGTCAATGGCGCGTGAAAGCCAGTCAAGTAAATTTTTCACAGTTCCTGGAATCGAGAAGTTGTAAACAGGAGAGAAAATCCAGATAGCATCTGTAGCAAGGACAGCTTCACGAGCAGCAGCGACTGTAGGAAGCGTAGGTACTTCAAGGTCTTGGCTAAATAGTGGAATAGCTGAATAGTCAAGATAGCTAACTTCAGCTTTTCCTGCAAGAGCTTTTTCAGCTTCTAGTGCCATTTGGTAGTTAAATGAATCTTTACGAAGTGAACCAACGATAAATAATACTTTTTTAGACATAGGGTTTCTCCTTTAGAAATAATTTTTAGAGTCTTTCTTTGTTGTTGCAATCTACATTACAACAAAGAGGTAATCTTTTCAATTTATTTGCTCATAAATTAAAAAAATTTTTAAAAGATGATCAACCAAAAAACTAAAGGAGCCATAAGTAATAAAAATGAAGCAAAGAAGCTGTGGATACCTTATAAGGATAGGTAAAAGTACCTGGGAAAATCTAAAAAGTCACCTGTCCTTTACTTGTAATAAAGGTAGATAGATGGTAAAATAGACGAGTGAAAAAGAGACAAAAAAAAGAAAAAAATTCCTTATTATTTCAATACACCATTGGCATCACACTGTTAGTTCTAGTGGTGACTTCTTCCTTTCTTTATCTGATTTGGTTGAGCATGAAACCCTACCAAAATGCTAAAACAGAAGGAGAGAGATTAGCTAAGCAATATGCCAATTTAGAGACGGTCAGCCAGATTGACTTCTTTAACGGCTTAGAGAGCTACTATAGTGTTCTGGGTCAGGACAAGAACCAGAAGTCTATTGCTGTATTGATTGAAAAAAATGGTCAAAAAATTTATGTCTATCAACTAGAGAATGGCATTAGCCAAGAAAAAGCAGAAGCAGTTGTCAGAGAAAAAGGAGCAACTGAGATCGACAAGATTACCTTCGGACGGTACGCTGAAAAGCCTGTCTGGGAGGTACAATCGGGTGGAAACTACTATCTAGTTGATTTTGAAACTGGCGTCATACTTGAGAAGGAGAAACAATGAAATTATCCAAACGTGTCTTAGAGATTGAAGAAAGTGTTACTCTGGCTAGTGATGCAAGAGCAAAGAAGTTAAAAGCTGAAGGAAAAGACGTTCTTTTCTTGACTTTAGGTCAGCCCGATTTTCATACTCCTAAAAATATTCAGGATGCTGCGGTTGCAGCCATTCGAGATGGTCGCGCGTCTTTCTATACGGTAGCTTCGGGTTTGCCTGAATTGAAAGCTGCAGTCAATACCTATTTTGAACGTTATTATGGGTATTCTGTAGCAGCTAATGAAGTCACTTTTGCTACTGGTGCCAAGTTCTCCCTTTATACTTTCTTTATGGCTGTGATTAATCCTGGAGATGAGGTTATCATTCCTACTCCTTACTGGGTCAGCTATGGGGATCAGGTTAAGATGGCAGAAGGCCTTCCAGTCTTTGTCCAAGCTAAGGAAGACAATCACTTTAAAGTAACCGTGGAGCAATTAGAAGCAGCTCGCACAGGTAAGACCAAAGTCTTGGTTCTTAACTCACCATCTAATCCGACTGGGATGATCTATTCTCGTGAGGAATTGTTAGCCATTGGAAATTGGGCTGTTGAACATGATATTCTTATCCTGGCCGATGATATTTATGGACGTTTGGTCTATAACGGGAATGAGTTCGTTCCAATCTCTAGTCTGTCAGAAGCTATTCGCAAACAAACTATTGTCATCAATGGAGTGTCTAAGGCCTACGCTATGACAGGATGGCGTGTTGGTTATGCAGTAGGTGATCCAGAAATTATTGCTGCTATGAGTAAATTGACTGGTCAAACGACTTCTAACCTGACTGCGGTATCTCAATACGCAACAATCGAGGCCTTAACTGGTCCGCAAGACTCTGTAGAAACCATGCGTCAGGCTTTCGAGGAACGCTTGAATACTATCTATCCACTCTTGTGCCAAGTCCCTGGCTTTGATGTAGTCAAACCGCAAGGAGCTTTCTATCTCTTCCCAAATGTTAAAAAAGCTATGGAGATGAAAGGCTATACAGATGTAACAGAATTTACAACGGCTATTCTTGAAGAAGTTGGTCTGGCCTTGATTACAGGAGCAGGATTTGGAGCGCCAGAGAATGTCCGTCTCAGCTATGCGACAGACCTAGATACACTCAAAGAAGCTATTCGTCGCTTGCACCAATTTATGGAAAAATAAAAATAAAATCTTCGTCGTCTTGACGGAGATTTTTTTGGATAAAACCTGAGATTTTTCTCTGATAGAATCTAGCTATCAGGCATTATTTGTGGTACAATAGTGGGTAATAATGTCTTTAGACAAGTTAAACAAAAAAAGGAAGATAAAACATGACAAAACGTGTAACAATTATCGAAGTAAAAGACTACGTTGGTCAAGAAGTCACTATTGGTGCTTGGGTTGCTAACAAGTCAGGAAAAGGAAAAATTGCCTTCTTGCAATTGCGTGATGGAACTGCCTTCTTCCAAGGCGTGGCTTTCAAACCAAACTTTATCGAAAAATTCGGAGAAGAAGTGGGTCTTGAAAAGTTTGAAACCATCAAACACTTGAGCCAAGAAACTTCAGTCTTTGTAACAGGGATTGTTAAAGAAGACGAGCGCTCAAAATTTGGTTATGAGTTGGATATTACAGACATCGAAGTCATCGGTGAATCTCAAGACTACCCAATTACTCCAAAAGAACACGGAACAGACTTCTTGATGGATAACCGCCACTTGTGGTTGCGTTCACGCAAACAAGTCGCTGTTATGCAAATCCGTAACGCCATTATCTACGCAACTTATGAGTTCTTTGATAAGAACGGATTCTTGAAATTTGATAGCCCAATTCTTTCAGGAAATGCTGCAGAAGATTCTACAGAACTTTTCGAAACAGATTACTTTGGAACACCAGCATATTTGAGCCAATCAGGACAGCTTTATCTTGAAGCAGGTGCCATGGCTCTAGGTCGTGTCTTTGACTTTGGTCCAGTATTCCGTGCAGAGAAATCAAAAACTCGCCGTCACTTAACTGAGTTCTGGATGATGGATGCGGAGTACTCATACTTAACACACGATGAATCACTTGACTTGCAAGAAGCATATGTTAAAGCTTTGCTTCAAGGTGTTCTTGACCGTGTTCCTCAAGCCTTGGAAACATTGGAGCGTGATACAGAGCTCTTGAAACGTTATATTGCAGAGCCATTCAAACGTATTACTTACGATGAGGCTATTGATCTTTTGCAAGAGCATGAAAATGATGAGGACGCTGATTATGAACATCTCGAGCATGGAGATGATTTTGGTTCACCACACGAAACTTGGATTTCAAACCACTTTGGTGTACCAACCTTTGTAATCAACTATCCAGCAGCTATCAAGGCCTTCTACATGAAGCCAGTTCCTGGGAACCCAGATCGTGTGCTTTGTGCAGACTTGCTCGCACCAGAAGGTTACGGAGAAATCATCGGTGGCTCCATGCGTGAGGAAGACTACGATGCCCTTGTCGCTAAGATGGAATCACTTGGTATGGATCGTACTGAGTACGAATTCTACCTTGATCTTCGTAAATACGGTACAGTACCACACGGTGGATTTGGTATCGGTATCGAGCGTATGGTAACTTTCGCAGCAGGTACAAAACACATCCGTGAAGCTATTCCATTCCCACGTATGTTGCACCGTATCAAACCTTAATAGCCATAAAAACGCCGTCTGGCGTTTTTATACTCTTCGAAAATCAAATTCAAACTACGTCAGCTTCACCTTGCCGTACTCAAGTACAGCCTGCGGCTAGCTTCCTAGTTTGCTCTTTGATTTTCATTGAGTATTACTTTAAATGAAAGAGGTGGAGAAAATGTAGGCAAATCTAAGTAAGTCTTTTAGAAACAATCATATTACATATTGAAAGAGAGAAAACAATGTTTAAAAGAACTTACAAACGCAATATTCCACTCCTAGCAGGTCTGGAATTCACTTCTTATTTTGGGATTACCAGTTTTTGGATTTTATTTTTCATCCAAAATGGTCTATCCTTGCTTCAAATCGGTCTCTTAGAGAGTATCTTTCATGGGACAAGTCTCTTGTGTGAAATCCCATCTGGTATGTTGGCCGATCGATTTAGCTACAAGACCAATCTCTATTTGTCTCGCTTGGCCAGTATTGTATCCTCTATCCTGATTTTGTTTGGTCAGGGGAATTTTTGGATCTATGCTCTTGCCATGATGGTCAATGCTTGGTCCTACAATTTTGATTCGGGGACCAGTACCGCTTTCTTATATGATTCAGCAGTTGAGGCAGGTCAAAAGGACCGATATCTTCAGATTTCTAGTTTTTTATCTGGTGTGGCAGAAGTCACCCGAACCCTAGGTACAGTTGTGGCAGGCTTCTTCATTCACGGAGCACTTGCCTGGACCTATCTGATTGCTATTGGATTATCTTTTCTTTCTATAATCTTGATTTATTTTATGAAAGAACCAATGGCTAAGAGAGGAAAAAATGAAGTCTTAACCTTTAAAACGATTGTCCTGCAAGTTCGAAAAGAATGGCAGGAAAAACCAGTACTCTTTTACTGGATGATGACTTATCAGCTGGTCGGGACACTCATGTGCATGTTTTACTTTTATTATCAGCAGAAAATAAGTGACTTAGCAGGATGGCAGGTTTCACTGGTTATGCTTATTGGCAGTGGGTTAAATCTTATAGCGGTTTATGTAGCTAGTCAAATCGGTAAAAAATGGAATAGTAATCGAGTTTTTCCGACTCTTGTTGCACTAACGGGCTTGGCCTTGTTGTTGGTGTTTTCAGGAACTCCCTTTGCTTTTCTTCTTGTATATCTTTTAACTGATACACTTTATGCAGTTTATCAGCCTATCTATTTCAATGACTTACAAGGTTATTTACCTTCCAGTGTAAGAGCAACTATGCTTAGTATCAATTCCATGCTCTTTAGTCTTTCCATGATTGTCATATTTCCACTGACAGGTTGGTTGATTGATCGTTGGGGTCTTGTAGCTGTCTTTTTAGTTCTAGGCCTTATCTTGCTTTTAATTTATCCTATATTAATAATCAGTCTAAAAAGGATGGACAAGCTATTAAATCAGGACTTAAAAACTGAATAAAGTACGAAACCCTATTTGCTCAAAGTAGCATCCTGTGGTACAATAACAAGAAGAAAAGGAGAAGAGCATGATTGATGTAGAAGAAATTCTAAGCAAGATGAATCCCAATCAAAAGATCAACTATGACCGTGTCATGCAAAAGATGGTCCAAGTTTGGGAAAAAAATGAAGAAAGACCAACTATTCTCATGCACGTCTGTTGTGCTCCCTGCAGTACCTACACTTTAGAGTACTTGACTAAGTATGCCGATGTGACCATTTATTTTGCTAATTCAAATATCCATCCTAAAGCTGAGTATCACAAGCGTGCCTATGTGACAAAAAAGTTTGTTAGTGATTTTAATGAGAGAACTGGCAATAACGTCCAATATCTAGAAGCACCTTATGAACCCAATGAATACCGTAAACTGGTTCGAGGTTTGAAAGAAGAACCGGAAGGTGGCGATCGCTGCAAGGTTTGTTTTGACTATCGTTTGGACAAGACAGCGCAGGTGGCTATGGACTTGGGCTTTGACTACTTTGGCTCAGCCCTAACGATCAGTCCTCACAAAAATTCACAAACCATCAATAGTATTGGAATTGATGTGCAGAAAATCTATACCACCCATTATCTTCCGAGTGACTTTAAGAAAAATCAAGGCTACAAACGTTCTGTAGAGATGTGTGAAGAGTACGATATCTATCGTCAATGTTACTGTGGTTGTGTCTATGCTGCTCAAGCCCAGAATATCGACTTGGTGCAGGTCAAGAAGGATGCAACCGCCTTTATGGTAGATAAGGATATCGAAAAAGACTATTCGCATATCAAGTTCACTGTTACGAAGTTAGATATTTAGACGAAAACCTGCCCAATGTGGCAGGTTTTTTGCTAAAATGTACTGGGATAGAAATAGATGGATCAATCTTTAAATTTTTAGTCCGTGTCTTGCGAGACTTCAATAAATCAGTTGATACTTAAGATTTGTGGATAAAAATGATGTTTAGATTAAAAGTGTTTTTTGGAGTCTAGAAGACCAAAAAATAGTTCAATACTGTGGTAAAATTATTCCTTTTTGCATTTATACAACTTATTTTACACTGCCTTTATTCTTGTGATATAATGTCAAATTATAGAGTGGAGGTCATTTTAAATGATTGATAAAGTAATTGAACAATATAAAAGTCATGATAATCTTGATATTCGAGTAGAATTGCATAAGAAGTATTCAAAAAATAAATTGGGATTTAACAATTGGATATTTTCTAACTACCAAATCACTGATGAAGTAAAGGTTCTAGAATTGGGATGTGGTACAGGAGAACTATGGAAAAGTAATCTTGATTCTATAGACAAGATGAAGCAATTGGTTTTAACAGATTTTTCTAATGACATGGTAGAAACTACGAAGTCAGTGATTGGAAATAGAGATAATGTCAACTATGAAAGAATGGATATCCAAAATATTTCTTTTGAAAATGAAACTTTTGATATTGTTATTGCTAATATGCTTCTACATCATGTAAATGACATTGATAAAGCTATCTCTGAAGTGAATAGAGTATTAAAAAAAGGAGGCATTTTTTACTGTGCTACATTTGGTGAAAATGGAGTTGTAGATTATTTGGTAAGCTTATTTAAAGATGTGGTTAATCAAAATTTGGAAAATAAAACTTTTACTTTACAAAACGGGAAAACCTTTTTAAATAGGTGTTTTGACACTGTGGAAAAATTAATTTATGATGATGAGCTACAGGTGACAAGTATAGACGATTTAGTTCAATATATTCAATCCTTGAAAGGAATTTCAGAAATAGGTTCACTAGAAGAGGAAATAATACGTAAAAGATTGGAAAGTGAATTTAATAATGGTATGTTGATCATTCCTAAAGAATATGGTATGTTTATCGCTCGAAAAGAAAGATAAGGGGACGAAAGTGTGAAAAATTACGGAGAAGCTTTTCGATATTTTAGAAAATTAAACGGATATTCTTTAGAGTATGCTGCAGCTGATTCTATATCAAAATCTCAACTTTCTAGATTTGAAAGGGGAGAAAATGAAATTTCTCTTTCAACGTTTTTTGAATTATTATCAAATATCAATGTTTCGATAGAGAATTTTTGTAATTATCTAGAAGATTATAAAAGATCAGAGCTTGATAATTTTTTGGTTAATTTATCTCCAAATTTTTATAGTTTGAATACTAAAGGATTGGAGGAAATAAAAAATGAGCAACAAAAACTTTTTGAGAAGAGTGGGGAAAAAATTTATAGAATAAATACAATTATGGTTCAGGGATTATTAAATCAGATAGATTGTAATTATGTAGTTAGTAGAGACGATCTAAATTTAGTATATGACTATTTATTTCAGAAAGAACGATGGGAATCCTATGAGATAACGCTGATTGGTAATTTATATCATCTTTTTGAAATAGATTATATTTACAGACTTGGAAAAGAAATACTAGAGCGTACACATTATTATGAAAAAATCGGCAAGAATAGAAATTTAGTTGTGTCAGCTTGTTTAAATTTTTGGTTCTGTTGCCTTGAAAATTCACATCTATCATATGCAGATTACTTTGAAATAAAATTAAGAAAATTATTAAAAGATGACACGAAAGTTTTTGAAAAATCTACATTCAAATTTATAGAAGGATATAAAATATACCTGACAGAATCTAAAGAATCTGGAATTAAGCAAATGCAAAATGTCATTAAATATTTTGAGTTTATTGAATCTAAAAATATTGCTTTATATTTTCAAAGACGATTAAATCAGTTAGTAGATTAAATAACATTTTCTTCGTTAAGTGATTTTTTCCAAAGATTGTTCTAAAGGATTGATGCTATGTAGAAAGACAATACTAAATATTTTGATACGAAGGTGACCTGTATTTTTTATACCGATTATCTTCGTATTTTTTGTAATAAACGATAGAAGATTGTTCTTAACTTACAAGGAACAAAGAAATTAAAAAATATCAGTATATCTATTTATTTTGTATATCACGTGAATTCTGCATAAATCTCTTTCTAGTAATGTATTGCAACTCTACTATAGCGGTTTTATTCCTTTTTTGTGTTTACACAACATATTTTACACAACCAAAAAAACAAGGTCAGGATTTTGTTCCTGACCTTTGACAACTTTACCGATTCTTTAGTTCTACGTAGCGTTTGTACCAAATGTTGACATAGGCTTCTGAGAAAGGACCTCGCTCATTGTTAATCCAATCAACAAGAATCTTAACATGCTCTTTCAAAATATAGTCTAAGTCAGAAGAATACTTCATTTTTCGCTTGTGTCGTTCATACTCCTCAACGTCCAAGAGGCGTTTCTCACCATCTGTAAAAACTTTAACGTCCAAATCATAGTCAATGTACTTTAAAGCTTCTTCGTCCAGATAGTAAGGACTTGCCATATTGCAGTAGTAGGAGATGCCATTTTCACGAATCATAGCGATAATATTAAACCAATATTTCTTGTGAAAGTAAACAATAGCCGGTTCTCTAGTCACCCAACGACGACCGTCACTTTCGGTAACAAGTGTATGGTCGTTAACGCCGATAATAGCGTTCTCTGTTGTTTTTAGTACCATGGTGTCCCGCCAAGTACGGTGAAGACTCCCATCATGCTTATAACTTTGAATTGTAATAAAGTCGCCTTCTTTTGGAAGTTTCATAACTAACCAACTTTCTACAATTTATAAGTTTATCGTTTACTATTGTATCACATTTTTGTTTAAAGTTCTTAGTTTTTCATGAAAAAATTAAAGATATTCTCTGAGTGCGCTGGCTATATCCGAAAAATCGTAGCCTTTTCGTGCTAAAACTTGGGTCAAACGCTGCTTGAGTTCGTATCCTTCATACTTACGCGAATATTTTCGATATTGCTTATCCAACTCTTTAAAGATTAGCTCCTGAACGGTTTCCTCTTCTATCTGGTTATCCAGTTGGTCAAAGGCTGTTTTAGCTTCCGAGTAGGAAAAACCTTTGTTGGTGAGGTTTTGGATTATCTTATCTTGTAGAGCGCGAGCAGGCAATTTACCCTGATATTTTTTCAGTAGTTTTTCGGCTGTACGCTCTGCGACTTCCGTCAGATCAAATTCTTGTAAGACGTCTTGGATAAGGGCCTTAGCAACTCCTTTTTGTGAAATCTTTTGTATCAGCATGTAGCTTCCCTTGTCACCAGATAGCTGATTGGAATTGATGATAGCATAGGCATACTGACGGTCATTGATCCAGTTGTCATCCTTGAGGGCTTGGATGACTTGTGGTATGATTTTCTCATCAATCTCATGTTTAACTAAATAGTCTCTGACTTCTTTTTCAGTACGAGCCTTGAAGGATAAGTGGTAGAGCGCCAAGTTTTTTCCGTAGGAAAATTGTGCAAAGGATTTAATCTCATTTAGTTCGTCAACTGAAATATCCTTTCCTTTTGTTAGCATGAAGCGAACAATGGTATCCTCGGTAATGTAGCAAGTTTTGTCACTATCAAGCTCTAGCAGATAGAGACGTTTTTTCTTTTCTAGTTTTGTGATTTTCATAGTTTTCCTTTTATCCAAACGCTTCAAAGGCAGCAACGAGTCGAAGTTTATTTACATCGACCTGTTCTCTCCCATAATAGTCAAGAAATAGTTCAGCGTATTTAGGGTCATGTAGGTTATAGTTGAGGGACCAAACTGCCCAAAAGAGATCGATATGTCGGTCACTGAAATCAGCTAAGCCAAGGTCAATAAAGCAAGAGAAGTGGTCAGCATCTTTGAGAATAAAGTTCGGTAGACAGGCGTCCCCGTGAATAAAGGCATCTGTCTTTAAAAGGTGTCCTTGTTCTCGAATGAACTGGAAGGCCTCTTCACGGCTGCTAATCCGGAATTGGGGTAGGAGAGCCTTGGCATAGAACTCACCTTTTTCATAGTTTTTAAAGGCTCTGTCTTTATAGGCCTGTAAATGATTTTCTGATGGAAAATTTTGCGGATAAAAGCTGTGAAGTTTTTTAAGAGCCTCGGCCATGGTTCGGCAAATTTTTTCTGGCTTGTCTAAAAAAGCGAGAGTATCATGACCAATAGCCTCTTTAGTCAGGAGGTAGTCTTTATCTGTAGATAGATAGTGGATGACTGGAGTTCCTATTCCCTCTTGTTCAAACAAACTTGCAATTCTAGCTTCTCGCTCTAATCTTCCCTTTTGATCTATTTTCAAATAGTAACCTGAATCAAGATAGAGAACCCTTGCGCCTGAATGAGAAGAGCTGTCAGAAAGAGTTGCTCCCTCTATATAAGTTCGTAATTGCTCAGGAAAATCCAATGGGGAAAAATGAGATATCTTTGTATTCATGGTTTTATTGTAACATATTCTTAAACATTGAGAAACTACGTGGTATAATAGACTTATGAGTCTTAAAGTCAAACAAAAAATTCCATTAAAAATCAAGCGTATGGGGATAAACGGGGAAGGTATCGGATTTTTCCAGAAAACTCTTGTTTTTGTTCCAGGTGCCCTCAAGGGAGAAGATATCTATTGTCAGGTAACTTCTGTTAAGCGTAACTACGTTGAGGCAAAACTGCTTGAGGTCAATAAAAAATCTAAGTTTCGAGTGGTACCAGACTGTACTATTTATAATGAGTGTGGTGGCTGTCAAATCATGCACCTGCACTATGACAAGCAGTTAGAATTCAAGACAGACCTTCTCCATCAAGCTCTGAAAAAGTTTGCACCTGCAGGCTATGAAAACTTTGAGATTAGACCAACCATTGGTATGCAGGAACCCAAGTATTATCGAGCCAAACTACAATTCCAAACTCGAAAGTTTAAGGGCCAGGTCAAGGCAGGATTATATGCTCAAAATTCGCATTATTTGGTCGAGTTAAAAGACTGCCTAGTCCAAGATAAGGAGACACAAGCAATTGCCAATCGCATTGCTGAACTCTTGACCTGTCATCAAATTCCGATCACGGATGAACGGAAAATCCTTGGAGTTCGGACCATCATGGTTCGTCGCGCACGGAAAACTGGGCAAGTTCAGATTATCATTGTAACCAATCGTCAATTAAATCTGACTCAATTTGTGATAGATTTAGTCAAGGATTATCCTGAAGTAGTGACTGTCGCAGTCAATACCAATACTGCTAAAACTAGTGAGATTTATGGGGACAAGACTGAGATTATTTGGGGTCAAGATAGTATAGGCGAAGGTGTTCTTGATTATGAATTTTCTCTTTCACCTCGAGCTTTTTACCAGCTCAATCCTGAACAGACTGAAGTCCTCTACAGTGAAGCCGTTAAGGCCTTGAACGTAAATGAGAATGACCATCTGATTGATGCCTATTGTGGTGTTGGTACTATTGGCTTTGCCTTTGCTAGGAAGGTTAAGAGCCTGAGAGGGATGGATATTATTCCTGAAGCTATCGAGGATGCTAAGGCAAATGCCCAACGTATGGGGTATAGTAATACCCACTATGAGGCAGGTACAGCAGAAGAGATTATCCCTAGATGGTACAAGGAAGGCTATCGTGCGAATGCCTTGATTGTGGACCCTCCACGTACTGGTTTAGATGACAAGCTCTTGGATACCATCGTCAAATACGCTCCTGAAAAGATGGTCTATGTTTCCTGCAATGTATCTACCTTGGCACGTGATTTAGTCAGATTGATGGAGGTCTATGACCTGCATTATATCCAGTCAGTTGATATGTTTCCACACACTGCGCGGACGGAAGCAGTGGTTAAATTGACCAAGCGCAAATCATCTTCTAAATAGAAATAAGAGCACGAAAATTTTTGAAAATCAGCTTTCTGGTTACAGAGTAAAATTTGCAAGCGACCCTGAATTATGATAAAATAAAGAGAAAATATAATGAAAAACGAGGTAAGTGAAATGTCACGTAAACCATTTATCGCTGGTAACTGGAAAATGAACAAAAACCCAGAAGAAGCAAAAGCATTTGTTGAAGCAGTTGCATCAAAACTTCCTTCATCAGACCTTGTTGAAGCTGGTATCGCAGTTCCTGCGCTTGACTTGACAACCGTATTAGCCGCAGCTAAAGGAACTAACCTTAAAGTTGCAGCTCAAAACTGCTACTTTGAAAATGCAGGTGCGTTCACTGGTGAAACTAGCCCACAAGTTTTGAAAGAAATCGGTACTGACTACGTTGTTATCGGTCACTCAGAGCGTCGTGACTACTTCCATGAAACTGACGAAGATATCAACAAAAAAGCAAAAGCAATCTTTGCAAACGGTATGCTTCCAATTATCTGTTGTGGTGAGTCCCTTGAAACTTACGAAGCAGGAAAAGCTGCTGAATTCGTAGGTGCTCAAGTTTCAGCTGCTCTTGCAGGATTGACAGCTGAGCAAGTTGCTGCATCAGTTATCGCTTATGAGCCAATCTGGGCTATCGGTACTGGTAAATCTGCTTCACAAGATGACGCACAAAAAATGTGTAAAGTTGTCCGTGACGTTGTAGCAGCTGACTTTGGTCAAGAAGTAGCTGATAAAGTACGTGTTCAATACGGTGGTTCAGTTAAACCTGAAAACGTTGCAGAATACATGGCTTGTCCAGACGTTGACGGAGCTCTTGTTGGTGGTGCATCACTTGAGCCTGCAAGCTTCTTGGCATTGCTTGACTTTGTAAAATAAGCTTCAAATATCTGAGACAGACAGTTCCCTCCCTCGAGGTTAAGACTGCCTGTCTTCTTTTTAGTAAAAAGGCGTGCGTAAGCACGCTCTTTTCTGCATTTTGAATGAAAAAGAAAGGAGAATTATGCTTTATATTTGGTCTTATCTCAAACGTTATCCCAAGTGGTTGATTTTAGACTTTCTCGGAGCAGTTTTCTTTGTCATTGTCAATCTAGGTCTACCGACTGTTCTGGCTCGTATGATTGACCAGGGGATTAATCAAGGTAATGAAGGAAAGCTCTATTTTTGGGCTGTTATTATGTTGGTCATTATCGTCTTGGGGACATTTGGACGGATTGTCCTGTCCTATGCTGCTAGTAAATTGACTACCAACATGGTTAAAGATATGCGCAATGATGTCTATGCTAAGCTACAAGAGTATTCTCATCACGAATATGAACAGATTGGTGTATCTTCACTGGTGACTCGTATTACTAGTGATGCCTTTGTTCTTATGCAGTTTGCGGAACAAACCCTTAAATTAGGTGTCATCACTCCCATGATGATGCTCTCTAGTGTTCTCATGATTTTCTTGACTAGTCCTTCATTAGCTTGGATTGTAGCTTTTTCAGTACCTTTCTTAGCAGTCGTTGTTGTCTATGTAGCTGTAAAAACTCGACCTCTATCAGAAAAACAACAGAAAACACTGGATAAGATTAATCAATATGTCCGAGAGAATTTGATGGGCTTACGAGTGATTCGAGCCTTTGCGCGAGAAGAATTCCAAGAAGAACGCTTCGCAGAGCAAAATGCAATCTATGCTGATAATTCGAGCCGCTTGTTTAAATTGACAGGCTTGACCGAACCTCTTTTTGTACAAATCATTATCGCTATGATTGTGGCAATTGTTTGGTTTGCTCTAGATCCTCTCCAACAAGGAAGTTTGCAGATTGGGGATTTGGTAGCCTTTATTGAGTACAGCTTCCATGCCCTCTTGTCCTTCTTATTCTTGTCTAGCCTCTTTACCATGTATCCACGTACTGCCGTATCCAGTGAGCGCTTGAAGGAAATTATGGATATGCCCATTTCCATTGATCCAAATGAAAATGGCATCAGAGAGACAGAAACACATGGTTACCTAGAATTTGAAAATGTGACTTTTGCCTATCCTGGAGAGACAGAGAACCCGGTTCTACACAATATTTCCTTTACTGCTAAACCGGGTGAGACCATTGCCTTTATTGGTTCGACTGGTTCTGGGAAGTCTTCATTGGTTCAGTTGATTCCACGTTTTTATGATGTTACCTTAGGGAAAATCAAGGTTGATGGAGTTGATGTACGGGAATACCGACTCAAGTCCCTTCGTCAAAAGATTGGTTTTATTCCTCAAAAAGCTTTGCTCTTTACTGGAACGATTGCTGAAAACCTGCGTTACGGGAAAGAGGATGCTAGTCGTGAAGAGTTGAATCAAGCAGCCGATGTTGCCCAAGCCAAAGACTTTATCGAAAGTCGTGAAGAAGGTTTTGGAACCCATCTAGCTGAAGGTGGAAGTAACCTGTCTGGTGGACAAAAGCAACGTTTATCGATTGCCAGAGCAGTTATCAAAGAGCCGGATATTTATATCTTCGACGATTCTTTCTCAGCTTTGGACTATCGTACGGATGCTATTTTACGTCGTCGTCTTAAGGAAGTCACTCAAAATGCAACGGTCTTAATTGTTGCCCAGCGGGTTGGAACCATTATGGACGCTGACCAGATTATCGTCCTCGATAAGGGAGAAATTGTTGGACGTGGTCGCCATGAGGAATTGATGGCAACCAATGACATCTATAGAGAAATTGCAGAGTCGCAACTAAAAAATGCGTCCCTAACAGAAGAATAGGAGGTAAAGGATGAAAAAACAATCTAGTTTAGCTCGTCTATGGAGCTATTTAAAAGCCTACCGTTTCTCTATCTTTCTCGCAGTATTTCTTAAGATTCTGAGTGCGGTTATGAGTGTTATTGAGCCTTTTGTCTTAGGGCTTGCCATTACAGAATTAACCTCTAATCTCCTTGACATGGCTAAAGGAGTTGCAGGCGCTGGGCTTAATACTAGCTATATTGCAATCATTTTGGTCATCTACCTCTTACGAGGGGTCCTCTACGAATTAGGTTCATATTATTCTAATTATTTTATGACCAATGCTGTGCAGTCCATGATACAGGATTTGCGTAGAGAAATGAATAAAAAAATCAATCGTATTCCTGTATCTTACTTTGATAAGCATCAGTTTGGAGATTTACTGGGACGTTTTACCAGTGATGTAGAGACTGTGTCCAATGCTCTTCAGCAATCCTTCTTACAGATTGTCAATGCTGTATTTACGATCCTTCTAGTAATGGGAATGGTATTATACTTAAATCTTCAGTTAGCTATGATCGTTATTTTATCAATTCCAGTGACCTATTTTGGAGCTAAGACCATCATGAATCGTTCCCAGCCTTATTTTAAACAACAGGCGGCTATCTTGGGACGCATGAATGGTTTTGTGCAAGAAAACTTGACAGGTTTTAATGTTTTGAAGCTCTATGGACGTGAAGAAAATACGCAGCAGGAATTTGCAGATATTACCGATGAATTGCAACAGGTTGGCTTTAAGGCTAGCTTTATCTCAGGTTTGATGATGCCTGCTCTACATATCGTATCAGATTTGACTTATCTGATTGTTGCAGTTTTAGGAGGTATACAGGTTATTGCGGGGCGTTTGACGATTGGTAATATGCAGGCCTTTGTCCAATACGTCTGGCAAGTTAGCCAGCCTATCCAAAACATCACCCAGTTAGCAGGGCAAATGCAGAGCGCTAAGTCTTCCCTTGATCGTATTTTTGAAGTTTTGGATGAAACGGAGGAAGTTCAAAATCTTGAAGTGAAAGAACTACCACCTTTGACTGGGCAAGTTAGCTTTAAGAATGTTGATTTCCAATATGTAGAAAACAAACCATTGATTCGCAATTTCAATCTGGATGTTGAACCAGGGGAGATGGTAGCCATTGTTGGTCCTACTGGAGCAGGAAAAACAACCTTGATTAACCTTCTCATGCGTTTTTATGATGTAACTGCTGGAGCTATTTTAGTGGACGGTCAAGATATTCGAGACTTATCTCGTCAGGACTATCGTCGCCAGTTTGGTATGGTCTTACAGGATGCTTGGCTCTATGAAGGTAGCATCAAGGAAAATCTTCGCTTTGGGAATCTTGAGGCAACAGATGAAGAAATCGTTGAAGCTGCTAAGGTGGCCAATGTTGACCACTTTATCCGCACCCTTCCTGGTGGCTATAACATGGAAATGAACCAAGAGTCAAGTAATATTTCTATTGGGCAAAAACAGTTGTTAACTATCGCGCGTGCTCTCTTGGCGGATCCTAAAATCTTAATTTTGGACGAAGCAACTTCTTCAGTTGACACTCGTCTAGAACTCTTGATTCAAAAGGCCATGAAACGTTTGATGAAGGGGAGAACAAGCTTTGTCATTGCCCATCGACTTTCGACTATTCAGGAAGCTGACAAAATTTTGGTGCTGAAAGATGGGCAGATTATCGAACAAGGAAATCATGAAAGTCTCCTAGCTGCAAAAGGTTTCTATTATGATCTTTATCAAAGTCAATTTTCTAGTAAAAACAGAGAAAATAGCTAGGATAAATAGCCACTCATTTTCTTAAATTATCAGTCAATTACAACTTTTTTAATATGGGTTAATTTTCTTGCTTTTGTCTACTAGGTGTAGTATACTGAGATAGTAATCAATAAATATGGTTACAAAAATAATTTTACGAGGTGAGAAAAATGGTTGAATTAAAAAAAGATGCTTTAAAAGACGTAACAACATTATCTAAATCAGCGCCTGAAGCGCTAGCAAAAACAAAGGAAGTGCTTAACCAAGCAGTAGCAGACTTGTATGTGGCTCACATTGCCCTTCACCAAGTACACTGGTACATGCGTGGTCGTGGTTTCCAAGTATGGCATCCTAAGATGGATGAATACATGGATAGCCTTGATGGTTACCTTGATGAAATCAGCGAACGCTTGATCACTCTTGGTGGCAAACCTTATTCTACTTTGACAGAGTTTCTTCAACACAGTGAAATCGAAGAAGAAGAAGGAGAATTCCGTAACGTTGAAGAAAGCTTGGAGCGTGTTCTAGCTATTTATCGTTACCTCATCACTCTTTTCCAAAAAGCATTGGATGTAACAGATGAAGAAGGTGATGATGTTACTAATGATATCTTCGTTGGTGCTAAGGCTGACCTTGAAAAAACAGTTTGGATGCTTGCAGCTGAGTTGGGTCAAGCACCAGGTTTGTAAGAATTTTTAACCAAAGAAAGAATCCGTAGATTTTCTACGGATTTTTCTATTGATGTAGACATTCCAAACCTGTCTTTTTTGAAGTTTTTTGATAAAATAGTACTATCAATGAAAAGGATGAAAGCATGACAAAGAAAATTGTAGCGATATGGGCACAAGATCAAGAGGGTGTCATCGGAAAAGAAGATCGTCTACCATGGCATTTGCCAGCGGAATTAAAACATTTTAAAGAAACAACTCTGAACCATGCTATTTTAATGGGACGTGTAACCTTTGACGGCATGGGACGTCGATTGCTTCCTAAACGTCAGACTTTAATTTTGACTCGAAATCCAGAGGAGTATATTGAGGGAGCAATGGTGTTTCAAAATGTTGAGACAGTGTTAGATTGGTATCAAAACCAGGATAAAAATCTTTATATCATCGGTGGCAAACAGATTTTCCAACTTTTTGAACCTTACTTGGATGAGCTTATCGTCACACAAATTCATGCTAAAGTAGATGGAGATACTCATTTTCCAGAAGAATTTGACTTGACAGCATTTGAAACAGTCGCATGTAAAAGTTTTGCCAAAGATGAAAAAAATGCCCATGATTTCACCATCGAATATAGAAAGAGAAAGGAAGTCTAATGGAGCGTAGTATTTTTGGTTTTTTTACAGCTCTTTTGTGTGCTGTCTGTCTGATTGCTGGTTCACAAGCTTTTCGTAAAAAGCGCTACGGATTAGCTATCTTACTCTGGTTAAATGCTTTTACTAATCTGGTAAATAGTATTCACGCTTTTTATATGACCTTGTTTTAAATAAAAAAATAATAAGAAATTAGAGTATTTTCACTAGAAAAAGTTATAATGAAAATATAACTATCAACAATTAAATGAGTATTTTATAGGACGGAAGGAAATTATGCCTACTAACAGGAAAAAAGATATGATGGTTTACTGCTCTTTTTGTGGTAAGAGCCAAGATGAAGTACAAAAGATTATTGCGGGCAATAACGCTTTTATCTGTAATGAATGTGTGGAACTAGCTCAGGAAATTATCCGAGAAGAGCTAGCAGAGGAAGTCTTAACTGACCTTTCAGAAGTTCCAAAACCAATGGAGCTTCTCCATATTTTAAATCACTATGTCATCGGCCAAGATCGTGCTAAGCGTGCCTTAGCAGTAGCAGTATATAACCACTACAAACGTATCAATTTTCACGACAATCGTGAAGAAACCGAAGATGTGGACCTACAAAAATCAAACATTTTGATGATTGGCCCAACTGGATCAGGAAAGACTTTCCTAGCTCAGACCTTGGCTAAGAGTCTAAATGTTCCCTTTGCTATTGCGGATGCGACAGCTCTCACTGAAGCAGGATATGTAGGTGAGGACGTGGAGAATATCCTCTTAAAACTTCTTCAGGCTGCTGACTTTAACATTGAGCGTGCAGAACGTGGCATCATCTATGTTGATGAAATTGATAAGATTGCTAAGAAGAGCGAAAATGTTTCCATCACACGTGATGTTTCTGGTGAAGGTGTGCAACAAGCCCTCCTCAAGATTATCGAGGGAACTGTAGCTAGCGTACCACCTCAAGGAGGACGTAAACATCCTCAACAAGAAATGATTCAAGTGGATACCAAAAATATCCTCTTCATCGTGGGTGGAGCCTTTGACGGAATCGAAGAAATCGTTAAACAACGTCTAGGTGAAAAAGTTATCGGTTTTGGAAAGAACAATAAAGCTATTGATGAAAATAGTTCTTATATGCAAGAAATTATAGCTGAAGATATTCAAAAATTTGGTATAATTCCAGAGTTGATTGGTCGTTTGCCAGTCTTTGCAGCCTTGGAACAGTTGACAGTGGATGACTTGGTTCGTATCTTGAAGGAACCGAAAAATGCTTTGGTTAAACAATATCAAACCTTACTTTCTTATGATGATGTAGAGTTGGAATTTGATGATGAGGCTCTGCAAGAAATTGCCAATAAGGCCATTGAACGTAAAACAGGAGCTCGTGGACTTCGCTCTATTATTGAAGAAACCATGTTAGATATTATGTTTGAAGTTCCAAGTCAAGAAGATGTGAAAACAGTTCGAATCACAAAAGAAGCAGTTGATGGGACGGCTAAACCAATCCTGGAAACTGCCTAGAGGTGACCATGGAAATCAATACACACAATGCAGAGATTTTACTAAGTGCGGCAAACAAATCTCACTATCCCCAGGATGAAGTTCCAGAGATTGCTCTCGCAGGTCGCTCTAATGTAGGGAAATCTAGTTTTATCAATACTATGCTGAACCGCAAGAATCTAGCACGGACTTCTGGGAAACCAGGAAAGACCCAGTTGCTAAACTTCTTTAACATTGATGATAAGATGCGTTTTGTAGACGTGCCTGGTTATGGGTATGCTCGCGTTTCTAAAAAAGAGCGCGAAAAATGGGGTCGCATGATTGAAGAATATCTGACTAGTCGGGAAAATCTTCGCGCAGTTGTCAGTCTGGTAGATCTTCGTCACGATCCCTCTGCTGATGATGTGCAGATGTACGAGTTTCTCAAGTATTATGAGATTCCTGTTATCGTCGTTGCGACCAAAGCAGACAAGATTCCTCGCGGAAAATGGAACAAGCATGAATCAGCAATTAAAAAGAAATTAAACTTTGATCCAAGTGATGATTTTATCCTCTTTTCTTCTGTAAGCAAAGCTGGGATGGATCAAGCTTGGGATGCTATTTTAGAAAAATTGTGAGGAATACAAATGGCAAAAACAATTCATACAGATAAAGCTCCAAAGGCAATCGGACCTTACGTTCAAGGAAAAATCGTTGGCAATCTTTTGTTTGCTAGCGGTCAAGTTCCACTATCTCCTGAAACTGGAGAAATCGTAGGAGAAACGATCCAAGAACAGACTGAACAAGTTTTGAAAAATATTGGAGCTATTTTGGCAGAAGCGGGGACAGATTTTGACCATGTGGTGAAAACAACCTGTTTCTTAAGTGATATGAACGATTTTGTACCCTTCAATGAGGTATACCAAACAGCCTTTAAAGAGGAATTTCCAGCTCGTTCAGCTGTAGAAGTAGCTCGTCTACCTCGTGATGTAAAAATAGAAATTGAAGTCATCGCAGAGATTGGATGAGTTATTTGAGGTTTGGTTCTTCCAAACTTCTTTTGATATAAGGAGACAAAGATGACAAAGAAACAACTTCACCTTGTAATTGTGACAGGTATGAGTGGTGCTGGTAAAACTGTTGCTATTCAATCCTTCGAAGACCTAGGTTATTTTACGATTGATAATATGCCACCTGCCCTTCTACCAAAATTTATCCAATTAGTAGAGACTAGAGATGACGACCATAAACTAGCTTTGGTGGTAGATATGAGAAGTCGTTCCTTCTTCTCAGAAATTCAACTGGTTTTGGATGAATTGGAGAATCAAGAAGATCTAGATTTTAAAATCCTCTTTTTAGATGCAGCGGATAAGGAATTGGTTGCACGTTATAAGGAAACCAGAAGAAGTCACCCTCTGGCTGCAGACGGTCGAATTTTGGATGGGATTAAGTTGGAACGCGAGCTCTTGGCTCCCTTAAAAAATATGAGTCAAAATGTAGTAGATACAACGGAATTGACTCCTCGTGGACTTCGTAAAACCATCGCAGAGCAATTTTCAGATCAAGAACAAACTCAGTCATTTCGTATTGAAGTTATGTCCTTTGGTTTCAAATATGGAATTCCAATTGATGCTGACTTGGTGTTTGATGTCCGCTTTTTGCCAAATCCCTACTATCAACCAGAACTTCGCAATCAGACAGGTGAGGACCAAGCTGTCTATGACTTCGTAATGAGGCATGAAGAATCCGAAGACTTTTACCGTCACTTGTTGGCCTTAATTGAACCAATTTTACCGGCTTATAAAAAAGAAGGCAAATCAGTTTTAACCATTGCTATTGGCTGTACGGGTGGTCAACACCGAAGTGTGGCTTTTGCCAAACGCTTAGCCAATGACTTGGCTAAAAATTGGCCAGTAAACGAAAGTCATCGTGATAAAGACCGCAGAAAGGAAACGGTAAACCGTTCATGAGAAAACCCAAAATTACGGTGATTGGTGGGGGAACTGGAATCCCCGTTATCTTAAAAAGTTTAAGGGAAAAAGATGTCGAGATTGCAGCGATTGTAACTGTTGCTGATGATGGAGGTTCTTCAGGAGAGCTTCGAAAAAATATCCAGCAGTTAACGCCTCCAGGAGATCTCCGCAATGTTTT
Source organism: Streptococcus timonensis (assembly GCF_047460355.1). Lineage (GTDB taxonomy): Bacteria > Bacillota > Bacilli > Lactobacillales > Streptococcaceae > Streptococcus > Streptococcus timonensis_A. Next base: position 190,539 of record NZ_JASHGL010000001.1, read on the forward strand.
AGTTGCGATGTCAGATATGCCAAAGTTTTATGAAAAAGTCTTTCAGTATCGTTTTTCTGATGAGGCTGGCGCCTTTGCTGGTCATCCTCTTGGAAATCTGATTATTGCAGGTATATCGGAAATGCAGGGTTCAACCTATAATGCCATGCAACTACTCAGTAAATTTTTTCATACGACTGGAAAGATTTACCCATCAAGTGACCATCCTTTGACGCTTCATGCGGTCTTCAAAGACGGTTCAGAAGTAGTAGGAGAAAGTCATATTGCCGATCATCCTGGGATGATTGACCATGTCTATGTATCCAATACTCTGGACGATGAAAAGCCACAGGCTAGTCGTCGAGTGGTAAATACGATTCTTGAGAGTGATATGATTGTCTTAGGACCAGGTTCTCTTTTTACCTCCATTCTACCTAATATCGTCATTGAGGAGATAGGGCAAGCATTGCTAGAAACAAAGGCAGAGATTGCCTATGTCTGCAATATCATGACCCAGCGTGGTGAGACTGAACGATTTACCGACAGTGACCACGTAGAAGTCTTGCACCGTCATCTGGGCCGACCTTTCATCGATACAGTTCTTGTCAATATTGAAAAAGTTCCAAGAGAATATATGGATACTAACCGTTTTGATGAATATTTGGTTCAGGTAGAGCATGATTTTGATGGTTTGCGTAAACAGGTTCCTCGTGTCATTTCATCAAACTTTCTTCGTTTGGAAAACGGTGGTGCCTTCCATGATGGCGATTTGATTGTGGATGAACTGATGAGTATCATACAGGTGAGAAAATGAGTTTCACAGTTGCAGTAAAAGAAGAAATTCTGGGCCAACATCATCTAAGGCGATATGAGCTATCAGCCATTATCAAAATGTCGGGTAGTGTTGGTTTATCCAGTTCGGGCTTAACCTTATCGGTTGTGACAGAAAATCCCAAGCTGGCCCGTCATCTCTATGAGTCTTTTCTATATTTCTATGACATCAAATCAGAGATTCGCCACCATCAGAGGAGCAATCTTCGTAAAAATCGTGTTTATACCGTTTTTACAGATGAAAGAGTCCAGGAACTCTTGGCAGATTTGCGCTTGGCTGATTCATTCTTTGGACTAGAAACGGGAATTGATCCAGAAATTCTGGCAGATGAGGAAGCTAGTCGTGCCTATCTCTGTGGTGCTTTTTTGGCAAATGGGAGTATCCGTGATCCAGAGTCAGGCAAATATCAACTTGAAATTAGTTCAGTTTATCTAGATCACGCCCAAGGGATTGCTTCGCTCTTGCAGCATTTTCTACTGGATGCCAAGGTCATTGAGCGTAAGAAAGGGGCAGTGACCTATCTCCAGAGGGCGGAAGATATCATGGATTTCCTAATTGTCATTGGAGCTATGCAGGCCCGTGATACCTATGAAGGTGTTAAAATTCTACGAGAAACTCGTAATGATCTTAATCGAGCTAATAATGCAGAAACTGCTAATATTGCTCGTACCGTTTCAGCCAGTATGAAGACCATTAACAATATCAGTAAAATCAAAGATAGAATTGGTTTGGACAATCTTCCGGCAGATTTGCAGGAAGTCGCTCGTTTGCGTATCCAACACCCAGATTATTCTATCCAGCAATTGGCAGATAGTCTGAGTAATCCAATGACCAAGAGTGGTGTCAATCACAGACTGAGAAAAATCAACAAAATAGCAGATGAATTATAAAAACCACGAACCCTAGGATTCGTGGTTTTTTTCTTATAGACTTGTAGAGTGTTTTGGTTGTACTTTTTGTTCTGGGTAAATGTAGTTAATGGCGTTGTTGACAGCAGTTGGTGCTTCACCAAGACCTGTGGCAATCAAGTCAATCTTACCTTCATAGTAGCAGCAGTCACCGATTGCGTAAATTCCAGCTTGACTTGATTCTTGCTTGCTGTTAACGATAATCTTGTGGCGGTTAAGGTCAAGTCCCCAATTTTTAAGGTTACCGACAGAAGATTTAAATCCATAGTTAACAAAGAGATGATCGAGTTCAATACTTTCAGTATCATCGGATTTAACTTTTGTGATTTCAAGTTTGTCAAGAGTTTGGCCGTCACCAAGAAGTTGACTCGGTACAAATGGTGTTTTGATAGTCACAGAAGACTCTTGCAAGGCTTGGACGCTATGCTCAAGAGCACGGAAATTATCGCGACGGTGCACAAGTGTAGTTGGAGCAATCTTTTCAAAAGCTAGTGCCCAGTCAACTGCAGAATCACCACCACCTAAGATTGTCACTTTTTTACCAGCATATTGTTGGATATTGGAAACGTGGTAGTGGATATTCTGGTAAGTGTCAACACCATCTAATTCCAAAGGACGAGGGGTAAAGGCTCCTCCTCCCATGGCAATGATAACAGTTTTTGAAAGATGGCTTCCCTTATTAGTTTCAATGCTAAAATGGTCCCCATTGTTTATAATATCCAAAACAGTTTCATTAAGGAAGATTGGAGTATCAAAGCTATTAACCTGCTCAAGTAAGCGATTGGTCAACTCTTCGCCGGTCAAGTTTGGAAAGCCTGGTACATCGAGAATTTTCTTTTCAGGGTAGAGGATGGCAGGCTGACCACCCAATTGTGGAAGCGAGTCAATAATTTGGACTTTGGCTTGGCGTAGGTGAGCATAGAATGCAGCAAAGAGGCCTACAGGACCACCTCCAACGATGGTAATATCATATAGTTCAGACATGATTTTTCCTTTCTTATATCTATTTTCTTATTCTATCATATTTTTACATAATGTAAAATAAAGTAGGAAGAAGAAAAATTTTTTAGAAAATGATATAATAAAGAGAGCTTTTTTAATGGGGAGGAGGCCGAGGATGATTTTCCAGCAATTATCAAATCTCCAGTACTGGTCTAGTCTATTTTCCAGTCCATGGAGTATTGTGATAAATCTGATAGATATTCTGATTGTTACCTATATCTTGTATCAATTTACAAAATCAATTGCGGGAACTAAAATTATGATTTTAGTTCGAGGGGTTTTAGTTTTTATTTTAGCCCAAATTTTAGCCAATGCCCTAGGTCTTACGACCATTTCTTGGCTCATGAATCAATTGATTACATATGGGGTTATAGCAGCAGTAGTTATTTTCTCCCCTGAAATTCGGACAGTTTTGGAGCGTTTGGGTCGTGCAACGGAATTCTTTTCCAATACTCCCCTTAGTTCAGAAGAACAGATGATTCGTTCTTTCGTTAAAGCTGTTGAGTATATGAGTCCTCGTAAGATAGGGGCCTTGGTATCTGTGCAGCGTGTCAGAACATTGCAGGAATATATTGCAACGGGGATACCTTTAGATGCCAAGATTTCAGCTGAGTTGTTGATTAATATTTTTATCCCTAATACACCTTTGCATGATGGAGCTGTCATTATTAAAGGAGACAGGGTAGCAGTAACATCTGCTTATCTTCCCCTAACAAAAAATACAGGAATCTCAAAGGAATTTGGAACTCGACATAGAGCTGCTATTGGATTATCTGAAGTTTCCGATGCTCTTACCTTTGTTGTGTCTGAAGAAACAGGTGGAGTTTCCATTACTTATAACGGTGTCTTTAAACATGACTTAAGTTTGGAAGAATTTGAATCAGAGTTACGAAGAGTTTTCATACCAGAAGGAACACAAGAAGTGAGTTTGCGAGAACGTATTTTAGGGGGCTTCAAACATGAAAAGAAATAGTCTTTATATTATCTCCTCTCTACTTTTTGCATGTGTCTTATTCATTTATGCCACTTCTATTAATTATCAAAATAATAATAACGCAAGATCTACTCGGACAGAAACGTATACCAATACGGTATTAAATGTCCCAATTGATATTGAATATGATAGTGAACAATATTTTATCAGTGGTTTTAGCTCAGAAGTAACAGTTTTTTTGACTGGTTCAAATCGGGTAACCTTGGCTAGTGAAATGCAAGAAAGTACCCGCAAGTTTTCTGTTAAGGCAGATTTGACTCAGGCTACTGAGGGTACTGTTGAGGTCCCATTAACCATCGAGAATTTACCAAGTGGCTTGACAGCGGTAGCAACACCTCAAAAAATTACTGTTAAAATTGGTAAAAAAGTTACACGAGAAAAGGTTCCGGTTATTCCACAGATTGACTACAGTCAAATTGATGAAAGTGTGATTATCGAAAGTGTTACAGTTTCAGATCAAAGAGTTTCTGTGACAAGTGACTCCAATACTTTATCCAAGATTGATAAATTGGTTGCAGTCTTACCAACTAGTGAGAAAATAACTGGAAATTATTCTGGCTCGGTTCCATTACAGGCTGTAGATAAAAATGGTACAGTTCTACCGACTATTATCACGCCATTTGAAACAACCTTAAAAGTAGTTACAAAACCTGCTCGGAACACAAGTAGCACAACGACTTCAACAACTAGTTCTGAGACAACCAGCTCAACTGCTACAGTATTTGAAACAAAACCTAACACTTCGAATAATAATTAAAAAACTAGAATAGAAAAGGAATCATATAATATGGGTAAATATTTTGGAACGGACGGTGTCCGTGGGGAAGCAAACGTAGAATTAACACCAGAATTGGCCTTTAAACTAGGTCGATTTGGAGGTTATGTTCTTAGTCAACATGCAACTGAGGCACCTAAAGTTTTTGTCGGACGTGATACACGTATTTCAGGTGAAATGCTTGAATCAGCGTTGATTGCTGGTCTCCTTTCGGTTGGAATCCATGTGTATAAACTTGGAGTTCTTGCAACTCCAGCAGTTGCCTACCTAGTTAAAACTGAAGGAGCTAGTGCGGGTGTTATGATTTCAGCCAGCCACAATCCTGCTCTTGATAATGGAATCAAATTCTTTGGTGGTGATGGCTTTAAACTTGATGATGACAAGGAAGCAGAAATTGAAGCTTTGTTGGACGCTTCCGAAGACACTCTTCCACGCCCAAGTGCAGAAGGGTTAGGTTCTGTTGTTGATTATCCAGAAGGCTTGCGTAAGTATGAAGGTTACCTAGTTTCAACAGGAACTCCTCTTGAAGGAATGAAGGTCGCTCTAGACACTGCGAATGGGGCAGCTTCAACAAGCGCTCGCCAGATTTTTGCAGACTTGGGAGCTCAATTGACTATTATTGGGGAAACTCCAGATGGTCTTAATATCAACTTGAATGTTGGTTCTACACATCCTGAGACTTTACAAGAAATCGTTAAAGAGACTCAATCAGCTATTGGTTTAGCCTTTGACGGGGATAGTGACCGTTTGATTGCCGTAGATGAAAATGGTAAGATTGTAGATGGTGATAAAATCATGTATATCATCGGAAAATACTTATCAGAAAAAGGTCAACTAGCTCAAAATACTATCGTCACAACTGTCATGTCTAACCTTGGTTTCCATAAGGCTTTGGATCGTGAAGGTATCAATAAAGCAGTCACTGCAGTTGGTGACCGCTACGTTGTTGAAGAAATGAGAAAATCAGGCTATAACCTTGGTGGTGAACAATCAGGACACGTCATCCTGATGGATTACAACACAACAGGGGACGGTCAATTGTCAGCTGTACAATTAACGAAAATCATGCAGGAAACTGGCAAGAGCTTGTCTCAATTAGCTTCAGAAGTTACCATTTATCCTCAGAAATTGGTTAACATCCGTGTTGAAAATACCATGAAAGAAAAAGCTATGGAAGTACCTGCTATCAAGGCTATTATTGAGAAAATGGAAGCCGAGATGGCTGGAAATGGTCGTATTCTTGTCCGTCCGAGTGGAACAGAACCACTTTTACGCGTCATGGCAGAAGCCCCAACAACAGAAGAAGTAGACTACTATGTAGATACTATCGCAGCTGTTGTCACAGAAGAAATCGGAATTTAGGAAAATAGCAGAAAATAAGAAAATTTGCTAAAATGTCAAAATAAATTGTAATAATGGAGAAAATCATGAATTTAAAACGTGAACAAGAATTTGTCAGTCAGTATCACTTTGATGCGCGTAATTTTGAATGGGAAAATGAGAATGGATTACCTGAAACAAAAGTGGACGTGAATTTCCAACTACTTCAACATGATAAAGAAAACCAAGTTACCTCACTCGTTGTGGTTCTAAGTTTTATGATTGTTTTTGATAGATTTGTAATTAGTGGAACTATATCTCAAGTAAACCATGTGGAGGGTCGTATAGTTGAGCAACCAGGTGATTTCACTCAAGAAGAAGTCGAAAATCTAGCTAGACCTTGTTTAAATATGCTTAACCGTTTGACTTATGAAGTAACAGAAATCGCCCTAGACTTACCAGGAATCAATTTGGAGTTTTAGTCATGAAATTAGCTGTCATTACAGATTCTTCAGCTTATTTAGAAGCGAAGACTCTGCAAAGAGAGAATGTATTTATTTTAGATATTCCTGTCAATATTGATGGAGAAGAGTATGTGGAAGGTGTCAATCTAACTGCTGACCAGTTTTATCATAAAATGGCTAAAGCAGCTGAATTACCAAAAACCAGTCAGCCTAGTATTGCTAAGTTGGATGAAATTTTAGCAACATTGAAAGAAGTAGGTTACACACATGTATTAGGCCTCTTTCTTTCATCAGGGATTTCTGGCTTCTATCAGAACATCCAATATATGATAGATGAGTATGAAGGATTAACAATTTCCTTTCCAGATACTAAGATTACAAGTGCGCCTCTAGGTTTTATGGTAGAAAGTGTCTTCCAATGGCTAGAACATGGGGATGATTTTACCACTATCAATGATAAACTTTCTAAACAAATCGAGGGGACTTCAGCCTTTATCATGGTAGATGATCTTGATCACTTGGTTAAGGGTGGGCGTCTTTCAAATGGAGCCGCCATTTTGGGAAATCTCCTTAGTATCAAGCCAATTCTTTACTTCAATGATCAAGGTGTGATTGAGGTTTATGAAAAGGTTCGTACAGAGAAGAAAGCAACCAAACGCTTGGTTGAAATTATACAGGAAGCCACACATCAAGGAAACTATCGAATCACAGTGATTCATGGGAATGCCCTGCAAAAAGCTGAGGATTTGCGCCAACAATTGCTCGAAAGTGGAATTGCAGCAAATGTTGAGATTGCGACTATTGGTAGTGTCATTGGAACCCACCTTGGAGAAGGTAGTATCGCCTTGAGCTATATCCCTATAATTTAAGGGCACCCAAGGTTCTTCCTATCTTAGAAAAGAGATTTAAATGAGTATTGGCGTAATTATCGCAGGTTTTAGAGGCAAGATGGGCCAAGCTGCTTGTCAGATGGTCATGGCAGATCCTGAGTTAGAACTTCTAGCAGTTTTGGATCCTTCAGAATCATCAAAAATGTGGCAAGGAGTTCCTGTTTTCAATGATAAGGTGGACTTGATTGGATTTTCTGCTGATGTTTGGGTGGACTTTACTACCCCAGCTGTAGCTTATGAAAATACTCGTTTTGCCCTTGAAAATGGCTTTGCTCCTGTAGTAGGAACAACAGGTTTCACTAGTCAGGAAATCGAAGAATTAAAAGATGTTTCTCGTTCCAAAAACTTGGGTGGCTTGATTGCTCCAAACTTTGCCTTGGGAGCTGTCTTGCTCATGCAATTTGCGGCACAGGCAGCTAAATACTTTCCAAATGTGGAGATTATTGAGCTTCACCATGATAAGAAAAAAGATGCTCCGAGTGGTACAGCTATTAAAACAGCTGAGTTGATGGCTCAAGTTCGTGAGTCTATTCAACAAGGTGCTAGTGATGAGGAGGAACTCCTTGCTGGTGCACGTGGTGCCAACTTTGATGGCATGCGTATCCATTCGGTTCGTTTGCCAGGTCTGGTCGCCCATCAGGAAGTCATTTTTGGAAATCAAGGAGAAGGTTTGACCCTGCGTCATGACTCCTATGATCGTAGCTCCTTCATGACAGGGGTGAATTTGGGAATCAAAGAAGTTATCAAGCGTCATGAGCTTGTCTATGGATTAGAATACTTATTATGAGATTAACACAAATGCCTTCTGAATTTCAGAAGGCTTTACCAGTATTAGAAAAAATTAAAGAAGCAGGTTTTGAAGCCTATTTTGTTGGTGGCTCTGTCAGAGATGCCATTCTTCAACGTCCTATCCATGATGTGGATATCGCGACTTCATCTTATCCTGAAGAGACTAAGCAGATTTTTCCACGCACAGCTGATATCGGCATTGAGCATGGGACCGTTTTGGTTTTAGATGGAGATGAAGAGTACGAGGTCACCACTTTTCGAACAGAGGATGTCTATGTAGACTATCGCAGACCCAGTTCGGTTTCTTTTGTACGTTCGCTAGAAGAAGATCTCAAGCGTCGTGACTTTACAGTCAATGCCTTTGCTTTAGATGAGTCTGGGGAAATCATTGATTTATTTGACGGGCTAAAAGATTTAGAAAATCAAGTTTTGCGAGCAGTTGGAGTTGCCGGTGAGCGTTTCAACGAAGATGCTCTACGAATTATGCGTGGTTTTCGTTTCCAGGCCAGTCTTGGTTTTGAACTTGAAGCAGAGACCTTCAAAGCTATGAAAGATCTGACACCACTCTTAGAGAAAATTTCTATAGAGCGTACCTTTGTTGAGTTTGATAAACTCTTGCTGGCACCTTTTTGGCGAGTTGGCTTGTCTTCCATGATTGAGAGTCAAGCTTATGATTATCTCCCTGATATGGAAGCCAGTCGAGAAAAGCTTCAAAAATTGTTTGATTTAGAGGCGGACTTCACCTTCGAGTCTTCTGAACAAGCCTGGGCAGCACTTTTATGGGTTTTAGAAGTGGAAGATGCTCAAAAGTTTTTAAAACATTGGAAAACGTCACGCCAGTTTGCCAAGCAAGTACAGGATTTACTGACTATTTTAACTTTGCGTGAAAAGGGAGAATTGAGCAAGCGTGATTGTTACCGTTTTGATCTCGATTCACTCTTACAGGCTGAAAATCTTCGCAGAGCTCAAGGGAAGGAAGTCAATCCACAAGCTATCATAGATACCTATAAAAGTTTGACCATTCAAGATAAGAAAGAAATCCAAATTAATGGAGGCATTCTTATCAAGTATTATGGGTACCAGCCTGGGCCAGACTTGGGAGATGTTTTAGAAGAAATTGAATATGCCATTGTGGACGGAGATTTGGAAAATAGTTCTGAGGCGATTCATGCCTATTTAAGGGAGAAAAAATGAGTGATTTTATTGTTGAAAAACTGAGTAAATCGGTAGGAGATAAAACTGTTTTTAAAGATATTTCCTTTATTATTCATGATTTGGATCGAATCGGTCTCATTGGTGTCAATGGGACAGGGAAGACAACTCTTTTGGATGTCCTTTCGGGAATCTCTGGTTTTGATGGAGACGTCAGTCCTTTTTTAGCTAAAAATGATTACAAGATTGGCTACTTGACCCAGGATCCGCATTTTGATGATAGTAAGACGGTTCTAGATACAGTTCTCTCAAGTGACCTCAAAGAAATCCAACTAATTCGTGAGTATGAACTCCTTATGCTCAACTATAGCGAAGACAAGCAGGCTCGTTTAGAACGGGTTATGGCGGAGATGGATTCACTTCAAGCTTGGGAAATCGAAAGTCAGGTCAAGACTGTTCTCAGTAAACTAGGCATTCAAGAATTATCAACTCCTGTTGGAGCTTTGTCGGGTGGTCTTCGTAGACGGGTTCAATTGGCGCAAGTGCTTTTAGGAAATCATGATCTCTTGCTTCTTGATGAGCCAACCAACCATCTGGACATTGCGACTATTGAGTGGCTGACACTTTTCTTGAAGAATTCCAAGAAGACCGTCCTCTTCATCACCCACGATCGCTATTTTCTAGATGCACTGTCAACACGTATTTTCGAGTTGGACCGAGCAAAATTGACCGAGTATCAGGGGAATTACCAAGATTATGTCCGTCTTAAGGCTGAACAGGATGAGCGTGACGCAGCTCTTCTTCACAAAAAGGAACAACTTTACAAACAAGAATTAGCTTGGATGAGACGGCAACCTCAAGCTCGTGCGACCAAGCAACAGGCTCGTATCAATCGTTTCCATGACTTGAGAAAGGAAGTTTCAGGAACTACAGCTGAAACGGATCTAAGCATGAATTTTGAAACCAGTCGAATCGGGAAAAAAGTCATCGAATTTAGGGATGTTTCCTTTGCCTATGACGATAAACCGATTCTGAAACATTTTAATCTTTTGGTCCAAGCCAAAGACCGTATCGGAATCGTCGGGGACAATGGTGTTGGGAAGTCAACCCTTCTTAACCTTATTGCAGGAAGACTTGAAGCGACTGAAGGACAAGTTATCATCGGTGAAACAGTACGCATTGCCTATTTCTCTCAACAAATCGAAGGTTTGGATGAAAGTAAGCGGGTTATCAATTACCTGCAGGAAGTGGCAGAAGAGGTTAAGACTAGCGGTGGTACTACGACATCCATTGCAGAATTACTAGAACAATTTCTTTTCCCTCGTTCAATGCACGGTACCTTGATTGAGAAGCTGTCAGGTGGAGAGAAGAAGCGTCTTTACCTCCTCAAACTACTCCTTGAAAAACCCAATGTGCTTCTCTTGGATGAACCAACAAATGACCTAGACATTGCGACTTTAACAGTTCTAGAAAATTTCTTACAAGGTTTTGCAGGACCAGTCTTGACAGTTAGTCATGACCGCTATTTCCTTGATAAGGTAGCAACTAAGATTCTTGCTTTTGAAGATGGAACCATCCGTCCTTTCTTTGGCCATTATACAGATTATCTAGATGAAAAGGCCTTTGAAGCAGAAGCAGTAACACAAAGTCAAAAAGTTGAGAAGGAAAAAGTCGTCAAAGTCCGTGAAGAGAAAAAACGGATGACCTACCAAGAAAAGCAGGAATGGGCAAGTATTGAAGGTGACATCGAAGCCTTGGAAAACCACATCTCTTCTATAGAGGAAGAAATGCTAGCAAATGGTTCTGACTTTGGGAAACTAGCTACCCTTCAAAAAGAGTTAGACGAGAAAAATGAAGACTTACTGGAAAAATATGAACGCTATGAATATTTAAGTGAGTTAGTATAATGGAAGAAACAATTATTAAATGGAGTAGTAAGAAAATCGTTTTGAGCCTTATTCTTTATCTACTAGAATTGGCTCTTCTACTTTGGATCTTTTCGTTTTTGCTGAGCTATCCCGAAGAAGCACCTGCGGGATTGGTGGCCTTAATCCTCTTTATTGGTTTCTTGATCCTCATCGTTGGCTTCATTTTGTATCAACATTTGCGACGGCTTTTTTCTGATAAAGAGTATTTGAAATGTACGGCTCAAGGATTTTCCTATAAACCATATCCAAAGAAAGACTGGCAGTTTTATTCCTGGGGACAGGTAGAAAAGTTTGCTCTCACGAGAATTAAGGGCAGTAGAAATACAAGGGATTTTTATATGATTGAGGTTCAGTTTTATGATAAGGAAGTTTTAAAATCAAACTTTTTCTGGTATCGTCTTCGAAGTAGATTTACAAGTTCAAAACATTCGAACGTTTTGAAAATCCCAATCTATTTGCTGGATGTTGGCTTGCCAAAGAGAGTATTTGAAACCATGTCCTACTTTGAGCGAGAGTGGCGTATCCAACAAAATCGTCAACGGAATCAAACTTCTAAAAGCAAAAAGAAGTAAGTACTTCATTCAGCGAATGCTAGCAACAATTGAAGAAAGAATGAGAAGTCTTGTACCAAGTATCAAGGCTTCTTTCTATTTTGCTTTTCTAGGAATTATGGTATAATAGGGAGTAAAAACTTTAGAAGAAAGAAACGCTATGAACTTAAAAGATTACATTGCAAGTATTGAAAATTACCCACAAGAAGGAATTACTTTCCGTGATATTAGCCCATTGATGGCAGATGGAAATGCCTACAGTTACGCTGTTCGTGAAATTGTTCAATATGCTACTAATAAAAAGATTGATATGATCGTAGGACCAGAAGCTCGTGGATTTATCGTTGGATGTCCAGTCGCTTTTGAGTTGGGAATTGGTTTTGCGCCTGTTCGTAAACCTGGCAAGTTGCCACGTGAAGTCATTTCAGCGGACTACGAAAAAGAATATGGAGTTGACACTTTGACTATGCACGCAGATGCTATCAAACCAGGACAACGTGTTCTTATCGTAGATGACCTCTTGGCAACAGGTGGTACTGTTAAAGCAACCATCGAAATGATTGAAAAATTGGGTGGAGTCGTAGCAGGTTGTGCCTTCTTGATCGAACTGGATGAACTCAAAGGTCGTGAAGCTATCGGAGATTACGACTATAAAGTGCTGATGCATTATTAATGAAAAACAGTCCCTAGGGCTGTTTTCTCTTCATTTGATATAAAAATAAGCTATATCTAGTTAGAGAAAAACTATAATTGAAAACTATATCTTCATACAGTATAATAAAGGGAAAGAGAAACGTCAGCATTTTTCCCCGTTGACGATACCATGTTTACTTGAGTCCAATATGATACAGTAAGGAGATTTCTATGCCGATTCGAATTGATAAAAAATTACCAGCAGTTGAGATTTTACGAACGGAAAATATTTTCGTCATGGATGACCAGAGGGCGGCTCATCAGGATATTCGACCACTGAAAATTTTGATTTTAAACTTGATGCCACTGAAAATGGTTACAGAAACTCAGCTTTTACGCCATTTAGCCAATACTCCTTTGCAGTTAGATATTGAATTTTTATATATGGAAAGTCATCAGTCGAAAACAACTCGTTCTGAGCATATGAAGACTTTTTATAAGACCTTCTCAGAAGTTCAAGACCAGTATTTTGATGGCTTGATTATTACAGGTGCTCCAGTTGAACATCTCCCTTTTGAAGAAGTGGACTATTGGGAGGAATTTACTAAGGTTATCGATTGGTCTAAGACTCATGTCTTTTCAACCCTGTATATTTGCTGGGGAGCACAAGCGGGTCTATACTATCGCTATGGCGTAGATAAATACCAGATGGACCAGAAGCTTTCTGGGATTTATTCTCAAGATGTTTTGAAAGAAGGTCATCTTCTACTGAGAGGTTTTGATGATTTATATGTATCCCCTCATTCTCGCCATACAGAAGTCCACAAAGAAGATATTCTAAACAAAACAAATCTAGAGATTTTAGCATCAGGAGAAGAGGTAGGAGTCTCTATCCTTGCGAGTCGAGATTTGAGAGAAGTCTATAGCTTTGGGCATTTAGAGTATGATCGCGATACGCTCGCAAAGGAATATTTTAGAGATCTAGATGCTGGTTTAGAACCCCACATACCCGAAAATTATTTTAAAAATGACGACATCCATCAAGTTCCCTGTATGCTATGGAGTTCTTCTGCAGCACTCTTTTTCAATAACTGGGTAAACTATGCGGTTTATCAAGAGACACCTTTTGACTGGAAAAGTGTGGAGGATGATGTTTCTCATTTTGGATATTTATAAGAGGAATTATGACTTATTTAGACGCTTTTAAATCTGGCAATTTGGTTCTACCGAGTGCCCTATTAATGCATTACAATCAACTCTTTTCATCTAGTGATGACTTTTTAGTCTGGCAATTTTTTTATCTGCAAAATACGACTGCTTTAGGAGAATTGTCGCCAAGTCAGATTGCAGAAAAGATAGGAAAGCAAGTTCTCGACGTTAACCAAGCTATTTCAAGATTGACAGACAAGGGCTTGCTCCAGTATCGCACAATTGAACTCAATGGCGAAATTGAAGTAATCTTTGATGCAACTCTTGCCCTTGAACGATTGGACCAATTGTCTCAGCAGCAAGATGCGGGACGTATTCAACCAGCTCAGAATGATTTAAAGGGATTGGTAGAAACCTTTCAACAAGAATTAGGACGTCTCTTGAGTCCTTTTGAGATTGAAGATTTAGAGAAGAGTCTTAAAGAAGACGGTACCAGTGCTGATTTGATTAAAGAAGCTTTACGCGAAGCAGTTTTAAATGGAAAGCCAAATTGGAAGTATATCCAAGCTATCCTACGTAATTGGCGTCACGAAGGTATCAAGAGTGTAGCCCAGGTCGAGGCCAAACGATCGGAGAGAGAGGCTAGTAACCCTCAGAAGGTTCAAGTCTCGTCTGATTTTAAAAATGCTATGGATCTATGGAAAGACTAAGATAATATAAAAAACTTGCCTGGAAGCTGGATTGAGTAAAATCCTAACTGCTTACAGGCAAGTTTTTATTTTTTAGTTAGCTGAGTATGACTAGTTGGGCAAGCCCCAAACGCTAACAGAAGCTTCAGCAACTGGGAAATCACCGTATCCATTGGAATTGATGGTCACTTGTCCAGGATGATTTCCTAGTAGATCGACGAAGGTTTGGTCAGCCCACTCGTGACCGACGAACATTGATTTGCTATTTGCTTGGGCGTTAGAGATAAGGACAGCAAGGGGAGTTAGGTTTTCAGCTCCAGAACGTACCCAGCCAATACAGTTAGCATCATCAAAGTAGTCGACTTGTTCTCCATAAGCCAGATTTTTTCGGATGGCTAGAAGCTTATCAAGTACCTCTTTGAAGTCTTCCTGAGCATATTTCCCAGAAATGCCATAGTAATCACCATAGAAGACACAGGGAAGTCCTTGTTGACGTAAAAGTAAAAGAGCGTAAGCTGCAGGCTTGAACCATTCTTCAACAGTGGACTCGAGAGCTTGTCCTCTTTGGGTATCGTGATTATCGACAAAGGTTACGGCCTTATCCGGTTTCATCTGAGCAAGACTGTCATTTAAAATATTTCGCAAATCATATGCTGCACCAGCTTGACTAGCTTCAAATAGATTCATATGAAGGCGGACATCAACAAGGTCAAAGCGGTCTTCGATTTTTTCTAGATAGTCTAGATTAGCATCCTTATCAGGGTTCCAGAATTCTCCAAAAACATAAAAGTCTTGACCGTATTTTTCCTTCATGTCACGGATAAAATTGCCCATGAAGAAAGAGTCAATGTGTTTGACGGCATCAAGGCGGAGGCCGGTCACACCAGTTGTTTGGATGAACCAGTCAGCCCAATCATAAATGTTTTGAACGACTTCAGGGTGTTTGAAGTCAAGGTCAGCATACATGAGGTAGTCATAGTTACCATTTTCGTTATCGACCAACTCTTCTTGAGCCCAGCCTTTATTATCTCCTTGAATGAGATAAATACCTGACTTACGGCGTTTGGCATCGTAGTCAGTACCAGTGAAATGGTACCAGTGCCAGTGGAAATCGTTGTAAGTATTTTGGCGACCATCAAAGGTGAAGCCTGTCCAACCATTGATGGTGAAAGCTTCACCTAATTCCTTGGTCCGATCTTCGGCATCTACTTCAATAACTTGAAAGGTCTCCAAATGATCGGCAGCCGCCTTGTGGTTGAGAACGACATCAGCCATGGGTTGAATTCCATGAGACTTTAAAGTTTGTATAGCCTGGAGATAGTCTTCTTTGAAACCGTACTTGGTTCGAACGGTACCTTTTTGCTCAAATTCACCCAAGTCAAATAGGTCATAGATACCATAGCCGACATCATTTTCATTAGTGGCCTTAAAAGCAGGTGGCATCCAAATATGGCTAATTCCCAAATCAGCTAAGTGTTGAGCATCATTGGCGAGCCGTGTCCAGTGTTGTCCGTCACTTGGTAGGTACCATTCAAAGTATTGCATTAGGGTTTGATTGTTCATAGAAAGTCCTCTTACTTGTCATTAATGAGAATATTTTAGCACAAGAGATAGAATTACGCAAACGTTTGCGCTTGAGAAATAATTGCCGTAGCTTTTAACCTTTTTCTTCTCTTCTGACTTTAGATTAGAATTAGCATAAAAGAAAAAATGCAAACTAGTTTATTTTATGTATCAAATCTTACTCCTTTTATAGAAGAGTTAAATAGTTTCTATTTTGTGAATTGTCACAAAATTTGTTATAATAGTAACTATGAAAAAAGTATTTGTCAGCCGACGAGTTGAAAAAAAACTAAATAAGGGTCAGGTAGTTTTGGAGGAAATTGACTTTCCAGAACTATCTGAAACTGACCAGGAAGTCGCTCTATTCAGTCAAGGTAGACAGTTTTTGGGTAAGGCTTATTTATCTCGTCAAAATAAAGGGATTGGTTGGTTCGTAACGAATCAGAAAGTTTCTTTTGACCAAGTTTTCTTTGAAAAACTATTTACTCAAGCCAAACTAAAACGTTCTACCTACTATCAAGATGATTTGACAACAGCCTTTCGCTTGTTCAATCAAGAGGGCGATGGCTTTGGAGGGATGACCTTGGATCTTTACGGAGATTATGTCGTCTTTTCATGGTATAATACCTATGTTTATCAACTACGCCAGCTGATAGTAGCCGCCTTTGCCCAAGTATTTCCAGAAATATTGGGAGCTTACGAAAAGATTCGTTTTAAGGGCTTGGACTATGAATCGTCTCATATTCACGGTCAAGAGGCACCAGAGAATTTCACAGTTCTTGAAAATGGTGTACTTTATCAAGTCTTTTTGAATGATGGCCTGATGACGGGAATTTTTCTGGACCAACATGAGGTACGTGGCAGTTTAGTAGATGGTTTAGCCATGGGTAAATCCCTACTCAATATGTTTTCTTATACAGCGGCCTTTTCCGTTGCAGCTGCCATGGGTGGTGCTAGTGAAACGACCTCTGTTGACTTGGCTAAGCGTTCCAGAGAGTTGTCAGAAGCTCATTTTCAGGCCAATGGCCTAAGTCTTGATAAGCACCGTTTTGTGGTTATGGATGTCTTTGAGTATTTTAAGTATGCTAAGCGTAAAGGCTTGAGCTACGATGTGATTGTTTTAGATCCGCCTAGCTTTGCTCGTAATAAAAAACAAACTTTTTCTGTAGCTAAGGATTATCACAAGTTGATTTCTCAAAGTTTAGAAATTTTAAATCCAGGTGGTATTATCATTGCTAGCACTAATGCTGCTAATGTTTCCCGCCAGAAATTCACAGAACAAATTGATAAAGGTTTTGCAGGAAGAAAGTATCAAGTATTGACCCAATATGGTCTTCCAGCTGACTTTGTCTATAATAAAAAAGATGAAAGCAGTAATTACCTCAAGGTGATTAGTATGAAGGTAAGTAAATGAAGTTAGTCGTTTCAATCATGCCAAGGAATATAGAAGAAGTGCAAGCAATCGATGTCACGCGTTATGAGGACGCAGATATTATTGAGTGGCGTGCAGACTTCCTAGCCAAGGAAGCTATTTTACAAGTAGCACCAGCTATTTTTGAAAAATTTGCAGGTCGTGAACTTCTCTTCACCTTGCGCACTCGTTCAGAGGGTGGAGAGATTGACTTGTCTTCAGAGGAATATGTCCAAATTATCAAGGATGTTACTCAACTTTATCAGCCAGACTATGTGGATTTTGAGTATTACACACATAAGGATGTTTTTGATCAGATGCTGGATTTCCCAAACTTGGTCCTAAGTTATCATAATTTCCAAGAAACTCCAGACAATATGATGGAAATTTTGTCAGAACTAACTAGCCTAACTCCGAAAGTAGTTAAGGTATCTGTAATGGCACATACAGAACAAGATGTCTTAGACCTTATGAACTACACCCGAGGTTTTAAAACTCTTAATCCTGAACAAGATTACGTCACAATTTCTATGGGGAAAATAGGGAAAGTATCTCGGATTACTTCAGATGTAACGGGCTCAAGTTGGTCTTTTGCTAGTCTCGATGAAGCAAGTGCTCCGGGGCAAATTTCCCTATCGAGTATGAAGAAAATTCGGGAGATCTTAAATGAAGATTGATGGCTACACACGCCTAGCAGCTGTGGTCGCAAATCCTATCAAACATTCCATTTCTCCTTTCATTCATAATAGCGCTTTTGAAGCGACAGGGATAAATGGTGTTTATCTAGCTTTGGAAGTAGAGGTAAGTGATTTGGCTGAAACGGTTGCCAATATTCGCCGTTACCAGATGTTTGGTATCAATCTTTCCATGCCCTACAAGGAAGAGGTCATTCCCTATCTGGATGAATTGAGAGACGAAGTTCGATTGATTGGCGCTGTGAATACAGTAGTGAATCAAGAAGGAACTTTAATTGGATATAATACAGATGGCAAGGGATTCTTTAAGAGCTTGCCTTCTTTTAAAATTTCCGGAAAAAGAATGACCTTGTTGGGAGCTGGTGGAGCTGCTAAATCTATTTTAACTCAGGCAATTTTAGACGGTGCCAGTCAGGTATCTGTCTTTGTACGCTCAACTTCGATGGAAAAAACAAAAGCTTACCTTGAAACGTTGCAGAGTGAGACGGGCTTTCGAGTAGACTTGTATGCCTTAGAAGAACATTCAGTATTGCAGGAAAGGATTGCTGCCTCGGATTTATTAGTTAATGCGACCAGTGTGGGCATGGATGGAAAGTCATCTCCTGTTCCAGAAAACCTATTATTACCTGAAAACCTCTTGGTGGCTGATATCATTTATCAACCCTTTGAAACGCCATTTCTACAATGGGCTAAAAGCCAAGGGAATGTAGCTGTTAACGGACTCGGTATGCTTTTATATCAAGCAGCAGAGGCTTTTAAACTATGGACAGGTAAGGATATGCCAACAGATGAAATTTGGCAGTCCTTAACAGAAAGATATCACTAAAGAAAGGGAGCCACTAGAATGAAAATCAGAATTGACCTTCCACATCACCCTTATGAAATTCAGATTGAAAAAGGATGCTTGTCTCAAGCAGGAAAATGGTTGCGAGAACTTTGGCAACCACAAAAAATTGTTATCATAACAGATAACCGTGTGGCTTCACTCTATGCAGAAAAGGTCAAATTGAGCTTTGAGGATGCTGGTTTTCAAGTGGCAGTTTTTGATTTTTTAGAGGGTGAAGAACGAAAAAATCTGACTACAGTCCAAAAGGTCTATGAATTTTTAGTTAAGCAAGATTTAACTCGCAGTGATGGTATCGTTGCCCTCGGTGGTGGAGTGGTTGGAGATTTAGCTGGCTTTGTAGCCTCTACCTATATGCGAGGGATTCATTTCGTACAGATTCCAACCAGCTTGACTGCTCAGGTGGATTCTTCTATTGGTGGGAAAACTGGAGTGAACACGCCGTTTGCCAAGAATATGGTGGGGACTTTTGCTCAGCCGGATGGTGTTTTGATTGACCCAACTGTTCTTGAGACCTTGGGTAAGAGAGAGTTGATTGAAGGAATGGGTGAAGTCATCAAGTATGGCTTAATTGAAGATCCAGAGCTTTGGGACCTATTATCTGATATGGATGGTTCTGTGGAAAGCATTTTGGAATATGCAGAGAGATTGATTGAGCATTCTTGTCAAGTGAAGCGCAAGATGGTAGTTGAAGATGAGTTGGACAATGGCATTCGTCTTTATCTCAATTTTGGTCACACAATCGGCCATGCTATTGAGGCAACTGCTGGCTATGGACATGTTATGCACGGTGAGGCAGTAGCTATGGGAATGGTTCAGGTCTCTAAGGTAGCAGAAGAAAAAGGACTCATGCCAGCTGGAATAACCCGGTCCATCCGAGAGATGTGTCAGAAGTTTGGTCTTCCTGTTGATTATGAAAACTGGAACATTGATAAACTATATCAGGCTTTGACTCATGACAAGAAAGCGCGCGGTAATACCATGAAGTTAGTCTTGGTACCTGAGCTTGGTTCAGCGACGATTCACCCAGTTTCTCTCGAAGAAATGAAAGATTACTTAGTAAAATAAGGAGAATGTATGAGATATTTAACAGCAGGAGAATCACATGGTCCTCGTCTGACAGCAATTATTGAAGGAATTCCAGCTGGACTGCCTTTAACTGCAGAAGATATCAATGTGGATCTTAAGCGACGTCAAGGTGGCTACGGTCGTGGTGGCCGTATGAAGATTGAGACTGACCTGGTTGTCTTTACTTCTGGTGTTCGCCATGGGAAGACGACAGGGGCTCCTATTACCATGGATGTCATTAATAAAGACCACCAAAAATGGCTGGATATCATGTCTGCTGAGGATATTGAGGATAAACTTAAAAGTAAACGAAAAATCACACATCCTCGCCCAGGTCACGCTGACTTGGTAGGAGGTATCAAATACCGCTTTGATGATTTGCGCAATTCTTTGGAACGCTCATCTGCCCGTGAAACAACTATGCGAGTTGCAGTTGGAGCAGTAGCCAAGCGCCTATTGGCAGAGCTTGATATCGAAATTGCTAACCATGTTGTTGTCTTCGGTGGTAAGGAAATTGATGTTCCAGAAAATTTAACAGTCGCAGGGATTAAGAAACTAGCTGCCCAGTCAGAAATTTCTATCGTTAACCAAGAACGTGAGCAGGAGATTAAGGACTATATTGACCAGATTAAGCGAGATGGGGATACCATCGGAGGTGTTGTAGAAACAGTTGTCGGAGGTGTTCCGGTTGGTCTTGGTTCTTATGTCCAATGGGATCGTAAACTAGATGCAAGGCTAGCTCAAGCAGTTGTTTCAATCAACGCCTTTAAGGGTGTGGAGTTTGGACTTGGTTTTGAGGCTGGTTACCGTAAAGGAAGCCAAGTTATGGATGAAATTCTCTGGTCACCAGAAGATGGCTATACCCGTCGGACCAATAATCTCGGTGGTTTCGAAGGTGGTATGACCAATGGTCAGCCCATTGTCGTTCGAGGTGTCATGAAACCCATTCCAACCCTATATAAACCATTGATGAGTGTGGATATCGAAACCCACGAGCCTTATAAAGCGACGGTGGAGAGAAGTGATCCAACTGCTCTTCCTGCAGCTGGGGTAGTTATGGAAGCAGTAGTTGCAACTGTCTTAGCCCAGGAAATTCTAGAAAAATTCTCCTCTGATAATCTGGAAGAATTAAAAGAAGCTGTTGCGAAACATCGGGAGTATACAAAGAATTATTAAGGAGTTCTTATGGCAAAAACCATCTATATCGCAGGACTAGGTTTGATTGGTGCTTCCATGGCACTCGGAATCAAGCGGGATCATCCTGATTATGAAATTTTAGGATACAATCGTAGTCAAGCGTCTAGAGATATTGCCTTGGAGAGAGGAATGATTGACCGAGCGACGGATGACTTTGCCAGTTTTGCTCCACTTGCAGACGTTATCATTCTTACCCTGCCAATCAAGCAAACTATTTCCTTTATTAAGGAATTGGTCAACTTGGACTTGAAAGAAGGTGTCATTATTTCCGATGCTGGATCGACCAAGTCAGCTATCGTGGCTACAGCTGAGAAGTGTTTTGCTGATAAGTCTGTTCGCTTTGTTGGAGCTCATCCTATGGCAGGGAGTCATAAGACAGGAGCAGCTTCTGCCGATGTTAATCTCTTTGAAAATGCCTACTATATCTTCACACCATCTAGTCTGACAACTTCGGATACGCTCGAAGAAATGAAAGACTTGCTGTCGGGACTTCATGCACGTTTCATTGAAATCGATGCTGAAGAACATGACCGAGTGACATCTCAGATTAGCCATTTTCCGCATATCTTAGCATCAAGCTTGATGGAACAAACTGCAAGTTATGCTGAAGAGCATGAAATGGCGCGACGCTTTGCGGCCGGTGGATTTCGAGATATGACTAGGATTGCCGAAAGTGAGCCTGGTATGTGGACTTCTATCCTCTTATCCAATCGAGAGACCATTATTGAACGCATTGAGGATTTCAAGGGGCGTTTGGATGAGATAGTCCAGGCAATTAGTGCAGGTGATGAAACCCAAATCTGGAACTTTTTTAACCAAGCACGTGAGCAACGGCAGGCTATGGAAATCCATAAGCGCGGTGGTGTAGATAGTTCTTATGATCTTTACATAGACGTTCCCGATGAGGAAGATGTTATCTTGCGAATTTTGGAATTGCTACGAGGAACTTCCCTGGTCAATATCCATATCAACGAGGAAAACCGTGAGGATGTTCACGGGATTCTACAAATATCATTTAAGAATGCTCAGGATTTAAAACGTGCTGAGCAAGTCATTACAGAAAATACGGACTACACGGTAGTCATCAAATAAGGAGAAAATCATGTCAAATATTTATGATAGTGCAAATACACTTAGTCGCGGGCTACGTGAGTTGCCTGAATACAAGGCCGTTAAGGAAGCCAAAGATGCTATTGCAGCGGATGCTGAAGCGAGCAAGATTTTTGCAGATTATCTTGCCTTCCAACAAGAGATTCAAGTTATGGCACAAACTGGACAAGTGCCAGATGCATCCTTCCAAGAAAAAATGGAGTCTTTTGGCAATCAAATTCAAGGAAATGCTCTTTTATCAGCTTTCTTTGCTAAACAACAACAATTATCAATCTATTTATCAGATATTGAACGCATCGTTTTTGAGCCGATTTCAGAATTGTTGAAATAAGAGTTTGCCTCCGAAAATCATGAAAATTTAAGGTATCTCTGGTTTATTTGTGATAAAATAAGAAATACTCTTGCATGTATGAGGTCCAGAATGAAATTAAAAACAAACATTGGCCACTTAAATGGCTCTATTCGAGTTCCAGGGGACAAGTCCATCAGTCATCGTTCGATTATCTTTGGAAGTTTGGCTGAGGGTGTGACCAAAGTCTATGATATTTTGCGTGGTGAGGATGTGCTCTCAACGATGCAAGTTTTTCGTGACCTTGGTGTTAAGATTGAGGATAAAGACGGTGTCATTATCATTCAAGGTGTTGGAATGGACGGCTTAAAAGCTCCGAAAAATGCTTTAGACATGGGGAATTCTGGCACCTCTATTCGCCTGATTTCGGGTGTTCTTGCTGGTGCAGACTTTGAAGTGGAGATGTTTGGAGATGATAGTCTTTCTAAACGCCCCATGGATCGTGTGACCCTTCCTTTGAAAAAAATGGGAGTTAGCATTTCAGGTCAAACAGAGCGAGACTTGCCACCGTTGTACTTGAAAGGAACGAAAAACTTAAGACCTATTCGATACGAATTGCCAATCGCTTCTGCACAAGTCAAGTCAGCTTTGATTTTTGCGGCTTTGCAGGCTCAAGGACAGTCAGTCATTATCGAGAAGGAGTGCACTCGTAACCATACAGAAGATATGCTTCGTCAATTCGGAGGTGATTTGAGTGTCGATGGTAAGAAAATCACTGTTCAAGGACCACAGAAACTTAGTGGACAAACGGTTGTCGTACCAGGAGATATTTCTAGTGCAGCCTTTTGGTTGGTAGCAGGTTTG
Organism: Streptococcus timonensis; assembly: GCF_047460355.1. GTDB lineage: Bacteria > Bacillota > Bacilli > Lactobacillales > Streptococcaceae > Streptococcus > Streptococcus timonensis_A. The sequence goes on from NZ_JASHGL010000001.1 coordinate 213,635, forward strand.
ATTGTGCCAAATTCTCGAGTGGTACTTAAGAATGTCGGTATTAATGAAACACGTACTGGGATTATCGATGTCATCCGTGCTATGGGTGGAAAACTAGAAATAACAGAAATAGATTCCGTAGCTAAATCTGCAACCTTGACTGTTGAAACTTCTGACCTGAAAGGTACAGAAATTGGTGGGTCTTTGATTCCACGCCTGATAGATGAATTACCAATCATAGCCCTCCTTGCTACCCAAGCAGAAGGAGTGACGATTATCAAAGATGCTGAAGAACTTAAGGTTAAGGAAACAGACCGTATTCAGGTAGTTGCAGATACCTTAAATAGCATGGGAGCAGCTATTACTCCAACAGCAGACGGCATGATTATCAAAGGGAAATCTACCCTTCATGGAACAAGGGTTAATACATTCGGAGACCATCGTATCGGGATGATGACAGCCATTGCAGCTCTATTGGTTTCCGAGGGAGAAGTGGAGCTTGACCGTGCAGAAGCCATTAATACTAGCTACCCAAGTTTCTTTGAGGATTTGGAGACTTTGATTCATGGCTAAAGTTTTATTAGGATTTATGGGAGCAGGGAAGTCAACCATTGCTAGAAAGCTGGATCCTGATTTTGTAGACATGGATGCTTTGCTTGAAGAACGATTAGGTATGCCGATTGCTCGTTTCTTTGAAGTAGAAGGAGAAGCAGCCTTCCGTCAGCTAGAAGAAGAAGTACTGGCTGAACTGCTGAAGACAGATAAAGTTATTTCCACAGGAGGAGGAATAGTCATTTCTCCACGTAATCGGGTTTTGCTCAAGGAAAACTCAGACAACGTCTATCTAAAAGCAGATTTCGAGACTCTTTACCAGCGAATTTCAGCCGATAAGGGCAATCAACGTCCACTATTTTTAAAGAATAGCAAGGAAGATTTGGCTGAGCTTTTTAAAGAGAGACAAGCTTGGTATGAGGAAGTAGCTAGTCGAGTTGTAGATGTGTCCAAGCTAAGTCCAGAGGAAATTATAGAGGAACTGAGATGAAAATTGCCTATCTAGGTCCCAAGGGATCTTTTTCGCACCATGTGGTGCAAACGGCTTTTCCCCATGAGGAACTAGAGCCTTTTTCAAATATTACTGAAGTTATTAAGGCCTATGAACAGGGTTTGGTAGACTTCTCGGTTGTTCCAGTAGAGAATTCCATCGAAGGTAGTGTGCATGAAACCCTAGACTATCTCTATCATCAAGCAAAGATTCAGGCTGTTGCAGAGATAGTACAACCGATTCAACAACAGTTAATGGCTGTTGCTGGGCATTCAACCATCGAAAAAATATTTTCTCATCCCCAGGCACTTGCACAAGGAAAAAAGTATATTACTGAGCATTTTCCAAATGCTGAATTAGAAGTAACAGCAAGTACAGCTTATGCAGCTAGATTTGTTGCAGAACATCCAGATCAACCTTTTGCAGCTATTGCTCCGAGAAATTCTGCTGATGAATATGGTTTAGAATTGATTGCTGAAGATATCCAAGAGATGGAAGCTAATTTCACTCGTTTTTGGGTTTTGGGAGCTAGTTTACCAGACTTGCCATTAAAAATATCGACTGAAAAGATGAGTCTGGCTGTTACCTTGCCAGATAATCTTCCCGGAGCTCTCTATAAGGCACTTTCTACCTTTGCTTGGAGAGGAATAGACTTGACCAAGATTGAAAGTCGTCCCCTTAAGACCGCTTTGGGAGAATATTTTTTCATCATTGATGTCAACTATAGAGATAAAGAATTGGTCCATTTTGCTCAAGAAGAATTAAAAACAATTGGAATCCAATATAAAATTTTGGGAGCTTACCCTATTTATACTATACACGATAAAGGAAAGGAGAATCTATGACTAGAGAAAATCCTCTATCTCATCACGAAAAACTACGTTATGATTATCTCTTAAAAAATATTCATTATTTAAATGAGAGAGAAAAGCGTGAGTTTGATTTTTTACAAGCTAAATTAGACAAGCCACAACAAGAGGTTCGTCAGCTTTATCGTGAGGACATGGAAGAAATTGAGGATTTAGAAGAATTACCTCAAGAAGAATCCAATATAGGCCTTCCAACATATAGCAATAGAAGTCGTAGCTCTCGACATCAAGTTCCAAAGCAAAAAGTTAAGAAAGAAAAATTCAAACCAGAAAAAATGGAGAAACCAAAAAAGAAAAAAGGATTCTCTTTTAAACGTTTGTTTGCGTGGATTTTCACTTTCTTGCTTTGTGTACTTGTTGGAATGACCATCATGTTCTTGAAAGGTTTACAAGCAGCTAATCCAGATAAACCCCAAGACGCTAAAGCCGCTCGAGTGGAAGTCTTTAATGGTCAGGATACTCGTGATGGGGTAAATATTTTAATCTTGGGGACAGATGGGCGAATCGGACAAAATAGTGCTGAAACTCGAACAGACTCTATTATGGTTTTGAATGTTAGCGGTAAAGACAAAAAGATTAAGCTGGTTAGTTTCATGCGGGATAATTTGGTTTATATTGATGGTTATAGCCAGATTATTAATGGTCAAAAACAAGTCGACCATAAATTGAATTTAGCTTATGAACTCGGAGAACAAGAAGGACATCAAGGAGCTGAGATGGTTCGTAAGGTTCTCAAGGACAATTTTGATTTAGATATCAAGTACTACGCCCTTGTTGACTTCCAGGCCTTCGCGACAGCCATTGATACCCTCTTCCCTGATGGTGTAACCATCGATGCCCAATTTTCAACCTTAAATGGAGTTCCTGTTACAGAAGCAACCGTTGGAGACGATTTACATGCAACTGAAACTGAATCGCCAACTCAAACTATTCGAGCTGGTAAGCAACAGATGAATGGTTCAACCCTTCTTAACTATGCTCGTTTCCGAGATGATGACGAAGGTGATTATGGTCGAACTCGCAGACAACAACAAGTCATGACGGCTGTACTCCAGCAGATTAAGGATCCAACCAAACTCTTTACGGGATCTGAAGCCTTAGGGAAAGTCTTTGCCATGACGTCAACCGACCTACCTTATACCTTCTTGCTGACCAATGGACTTTCTGTCCTTGATGGTGCTCAAAATGGAATTGAAAGAATAACAGTTCCAGAACTTGGTGATTGGGTTGATGATTATGATGTTTATGGAGGTTTATCTCTCAGAATAGACCAGGAGGCTTACAAGAATAAACTTAGCCAGTTTGGACTAAGATAAAAAATAAAGAAATCAAAGTTTGAACGACCTGTAATGGGTTGATTTGGGCTTTGATTTTTCTTCTAATTGGATAGAATTTAGAGGTCTTTTTATGGTATAATAGAATGATACAATTCTACAGAAGAGGATATGAAATAGATGAGTGATTTAAAGGCAATTCAGGCTCGTAGTCTGGAAATGGCTGAATATTTTGTCGCATTTTGTAAAGAACATGATTTACTCTGCTATTTGTGTGGCGGAGGTGCTATTGGAGCCTTACGCAATAAGGGCTTCATTCCTTGGGATGATGATTTGGATTTCTTTATGCCTCGTAAGGATTATGAAAAATTAGCAGAGTTGTGGCCTATTTATGCTGATCAGCGTTATTTCCTATCAAAGAGTAGTAAAGATTACGTTGACCGCAATCTCTTTATCACCATTCGCGATAGAGAAACAACTTGCATCAAGCCTTACCAGCAAGACTTGGACCTCCCTCATGGACTTGCTTTAGATGTTCTTCCCTTGGATTATTATCCTAAAAATCCAGCTGAGCGCAAGAAACAAGTCCGTTGGGCCTTGATTTATTCTCTTTTCTGTGCCCAAACAATCCCAGAAAAACATGGGGCTTTGATGAAGTGGGGAAGTACTATTTTACTAGGTATGGCACCAAAATCTCTTCGTTACCGTATCTGGAAAAAGGCTGAGAAAGAAATGACCAAGTATGGACTTTCTGAAAGTGACGGCATTACAGAGTTATGTTCAGGCCCTGGCTATATGAAAAATAAATATCCAATTCAGGCCTTTGCAGACAGCATTTTCCTACCATTCGAAGGAACTCAAATGCCTATTCCAGTAGGTTATGATGCTTATCTTAGCATTGCTTTTGGTGACTACATGACACCACCACCAGCTGACAAGCAAGTGCCTCACCACGATGCCCTTATAGCAGATATGGATAAGAGTTACCTAGAATACATGGGAGAGTATAATGCAAGAAAAAATTAGTGTTATTGTTCCAGTCTACAATGTGGAAGCTTATTTGGAACGCTGTGTAGAATCAATCTTAAAGCAGACATATAGCAACTTAGAAATCCTCCTTGTCAATGATGGTTCGACTGACAAGAGTGGGGAACTCTGTGATCAACTAGCTCTAAGAGATACCCGAATTCGAGTTATTCATAAGGAAAACGGTGGCTTATCTCATGCTCGAAATAGAGGAATTGATGAAGCAAGTGCTGATTTGATTGGCTTTATTGATAGTGATGATTATATTGATACAGACATGTATGAAACTCTCTATCGTCAAATAAAAGAGGCAAAGGCTGACCTAGCTATGTGTGGTCATTATGATGTTTATAACCAAATTCCTGAAAAACAAGTTTCAGAGATTAAAACTTGGCAATTATCTTCAGAAGAAGCTATCAAAATGGTCATGGAAGCAAAGGTATTGTCAGTGACGGCAGTTAATAAACTCTATAAAAAAGAGTTGTTTGACCAACTGAGATTTGAAGTTGGAAAAATTGCTGAAGACGCCTTTATTATGATTCGTTTACTGAGTCAGTGTCAGAAGGTTGCCGCAACAAATGAGAAGAAGTATTACTATGTCCATCGAGAAAACAGTATTACCACTCAAAAATTCTCATTAAAATTCTTGAATGTTATTGAAGCCTATGAACAAAACGCGAATATAATAAGAGAACAGTATCCGGCAATCGCTGATGTTGCAAGCATGCGTCTCAACTGGGCTTATTTCTATGTTCTGGATCGCTTACTAGTTGATTCAGATTTTAAGGATAAGGCTTTAGAAGATAAATTGATCGCCTATCTGAAAAAGAATAGCATGAATATTTTACGTGATGGCAGATTTACCAGTGCTAGAAAAATTAGTTTTTTAGCTTTAGTCATCAGCAGAAAACTCTATACTAAGATTTTACTTAGTCAAGATCATCGTTAGGAGAAAAAATGATTTCCGTTATCGAAAAAAATTATTTTAAAATTAATCTGATATTTTTATCCGTCATATCTTTTTATTGCATGGCCGGATTAATTGTTCCTCTTCAATTTATTTCAGCTAATAAATTTGTTACCTTAGGAATGACACTTATGGGAGTTCTCCTAGGTTTGTATAATTTTTTTGTAAAAAAAGCTTATTTATTTGTGAGAAAAATTGAGTATCTAATCCTCTTTTTTGCTATGAATATAATCACGAGTTTACTGGTGATTAAGTATGGCTTTTCAACAAATATCAAGAACTTGGTAGTATTCTTTATCTATTTCTTTGCTATTTACCCAATTTTTCAGACCTTTACCAAAGAAAAGTCTCGACTTTTATTTAACCTATTCTTCTCAGTGATTACTGTAGCTAATACTGTGGGAGTTTTCATTTCTCTTGTTCAATTCTTTATGTTGATTGGTTACAGAGTTTTCGACTATAAAGGTCTCTTAATTCGTCAAGGATTCGTTGAATCACGCTTGTTTGGTATTTTAGCAAGTCCTAACTATCTTTCGATTATTTCCCTAATCGTTATTATCTATTTATGGATGAGACTTTCTGCTTTAAACAAAATTGTTAAAACTCTAGCCATTTCTTCTATTATTTTAAACTTTGCCTATATAGTTCTATCTGGTTCAAGAACGACTTACATCTGTTTGGTTGTGGCAGCTTTTCTATATTCTTTAGTGAAATTTGAATTCCGTGACAAGATAAAATCTTTTGTCGCCGTATTGTTAACAGTAGGACTAGTATTTTTATCTTATAATGGTGTCAAATATAGCAGTGATTTATACTTGAGAGCTCACTCAGCTGAAATTCAACGAAATAAAGAAAAGGGTGAAAACAATAATTTGACTTTGGAGCGAACTGATACCAGCGAAGAAAATATTTCCAATAACCGCTTTGCAATTTGGCAATCCACAGCTTCATTCATTCCAAAGAGACCTCTATTTGGTTACTCAGCAGGGAACTGGTATGAGTTAGGGAAAACTTATGATGCAAGTGCATATATCATTAAAGAACATTACTTAACTCACAATGGATACCTAGAGTTATTATTCTATAACGGATTACTTGGTTTCCTTCCTTTCGCTGCTTTTATGATTTCATTCATCTGGGCAAGCATCAAAAAATTCCTAAAAGATAAAAAGAATAAGATATTAGATGATGAGCTTGTTTCTGGTCTACTCATGACGGTTGTTATCTTAATTTCCAATTTGTTCTTAAGTTCAACACTTTATGGTATTTCATTGTTAGGATGTATTCTGTTTATAATCTCAGGCTATTATTTCTCTGTTATTTCTAAAAAGAGAGATGGATATAGACAGCTAAATGAAGAAGAGATTAAAGAAATAGAATTAGGAGTTATGGATTATATCCATAATCTCTGTGAAAAAGAGAATATTAATTATTCTTTGGCTTACGGAACCCTACTAGGAGCCGTTCGCCATAAGGGCTACATTCCTTGGGATGATGATGTTGATATCTCATTGAAACGTGATGAGTATGACAAGTTATACCAAGCAGTTCTACGGGACAATGACCCTATCTACAAAGTAGCATCTTGGGAAAATGATGCTCGCTATCCTTATCCATTTTATCGAGTATATGATGCTCGTACAGTTTATGAGAATAACTATATTGAAAATGATATCGATCTAGGAATTTGTGTGGATGTATTCCCATTTGATTATTACGCTGATGTCAACAAAGAGATGGTTAAACTAGATACCTATCGTAGATTATCTGTTTATACCCTCTATGGTATTCATAGCAAGAGTGCTGGATTAAAGAATATTGTCAGATATCTCTTGGTTCTTGTTTTTCGTTTAACAAGAGTAAAAACTTGGAATAAAAAAATGAACCTACTATCTATGCAGGCTAAAGATAGTGATTCTATCGATTATTTGATGGAAAATAAGAGAACTTCTACAAAATTTGAGAAGACGCTGCTTGATAAAGTAATGGATAGCCCATTTGAAGATAGAACCTACAAAATCCCTGAGGCTTCCCATCAAATCTTGTCAGCTATCTACGGTGATGATTTTATGGAAATTCCACCAGTTGAAAAACGAGTGAAACATGATGATTTTGTCGCTTATATAAAAGAGGTGTAAGACGTGTTACAATGGTTAAAAAGAAGCTTGGCAAGTCTTTTAGGGGACAAGAAAGACCTCATCAAGAACTTACCAATCATTAAAAGTCTCAATGACAAAGCGAACGTTGAATTGGACTCCAAAAGAAGTGAGTTGTTAAAGAATAATTTTGAAGAGATTCTAAATACGATTTATAGTTCTCCTTTGAAAAATTACGATATTTGGTTGGATTTCGGGACCCTACTAGGCTACTATCGAGAAAATGATTTTATTAGTCATGACTTGGATATGGATTTCGGGATCATCATTCCAGATTACCAGAGTTTTTTAGAGGATGAAAAATATCTTCTTACCAGAGGTTTTTCAAGAACTAAAGAATTTTACTATAATGAGCAATTGGTAGAATTATCCTATAGTTTTAAAGGGTTGAATGTCGATCTTATTGTTTATAATAAAAAAGAGGAAACAATCTCCTCAGATACTATTTTCTTTATGATTAATGCTTTGGGAACACCAACTCGTCATGAGGTCTATCATTACGAATTGCCATTCAGTCAATTGCAAGTCTCTAACTTTAAGGGTATAGATGTGAAAATTCCAGAGAACACGAGAGAATATATCAGTCATTTGTATGGAGCTGATTTTGAAACTCCGAATACCAACTATAACTGGAAAGAAAATCCAATCTATAAACAAGGTGATGCAAACTTAGCCCGAGTTGTGTTAAGGAAATAAGCTAAGTACACTTATAAACAAATCACAAAGTCTATTTGTGAATGACACTAGAAAAGTTTTAAGGAAAGAAGTGATAGATTTGAAAAAGTTAAGGAAGTCAATCTTATTTAGTATCATACTTTTGTCAGTTACTGCAAATCACCTGCAAGCAGTAAAAGCTGACACTATCTCGGCAGGTTCTGGGAATCGTATCCACTTTATCAATACCAAGGGAGCTTCAGGAAGTGATGCAATTCTTTTAGAGAGTAATGGTCACTATGCCCTAATTGATATGGGGGAAGATTATGATTTTCCAGATGGAACGGATCCGCGTTATCCAAGTCGAGTTGGTATCTCAAGACAGAATGAACTAGTTTTAGAAGATAGACTATTTCGTCATTTAAATCGGCTTGGTATTCAGAAATTTGATTTTATCTTAGGGACCCATGTCCATAGTGATCATATAGGTGGTGCAGATGAAGTTCTAAAACGTTATCCAGTCGGAAAACTATATTTAAAAAAATATACAGATGAACGAATTACAAGTCAATGGCGTTTGTGGGATAACCTTTTTAATTATGATAATGCACTCAATGTTGCTCGTGAAAAAGGAGTAACAATTGTTCAAGATATTAAGGAAGAAGATAGTCGTTTCAAATTGGGCGATATGGATATCCAACTCTATAATTATAAGAATGAGTATGGTCCAGATGGCAAATTAAAGAGAGTTTACGATGATAATTCGAATTCCTTAGTTGCAGTAGTATCCGTTTCAGGGAAGAAGATATATCTTGGTGGTGACTTAGATAATGCTGAAGGTGCTGAGGATAGATTAGGTCCAGAAATTGGCAAAGTAGACATGATGAAATGGAATCATCACTATGATGCTCAAATCTCAAATACAATCCCTTTCTTAGAGTCACTTTCACCTAGTATGGTTGTGCATACATCTTCTTATGATGCAAATCTGGCTTCAACAAGAGATTATCTAAAAAAGAAGAATATTCAGGTTGTTCATGCATCTAGTCTAACTAAGGATGCGACTGTATTTAATATCTCTGATTCCGGCTTTACTAATGTGTCGGATTCTTTCCCAGATATTCCTATAGTATCTGAAGGATGGTATCAAGAAGATGGTTACTGGAAATATCGTCTATCAGATGATGAAATGGCCATCGGATGGAGAAAGATAGATAATGTCTATTATTTCTTTAATGGAAAAGGTCAAATGCAGGCAAGCAAATGGATTCATTTAAATGATAGTAGAGAAAAGCTGGAAGGCAACTGGTATTATCTTAATAGTAATGGTAAGATGCAGTATGAGGGTTGGTTTAAGCAAGATGGTTCATGGTACTATATCAGCTCTACAGGTGCAAGACTTTATAATGAACTAGCTGAAATCGGTGGGCAGAAGTACCTCTTTGATAAAGATGGTAAAATGCTTACTGGTTCACAAGTCTTTAAAGGCAAAAAGATGTTCTTTGCAAGTAGTGGAGCTTTAGAGACAGATGAGACAGGTTCTGGTTGGAAAAAAATTGAATCAAACTGGTACTACTTTGATGAAGAAGGAAAACAAATAGTTGGTAAAAAAGAAATCAATGGAGTAACCTACTACTTTGATAATAAGGGAGTTATGCAAACAGGTTGGGCCTTGATTGAAGGACATTGGAACTATTTTGCAAGTTCTGGTGCAATGAAAACAGGCTGGATTAAGGATAAAGATACTTGGTATTACTTGGATAAAGAAGGGATCATGCTAACTGGTCTCCAAGAAATCGAAGGTACTCGCTATTATCTAAATGCAAGTGGAGCTATGCAAACAGGCTGGAAGTGGTTCGATAATCATTATAGCTACTTCACAAGCAGTGGAGCGATGAAGACAGGCTGGCTCAAAGATAATGGGCATTGGTACTATCTAGATAAAGAAGGTATCATGCAAACTGGCCTCCAAGAGATTGAAGGTAGTCGCTATTATCTAAATGCAAGTGGAGCTATGCAAACAGGCTGGAAGTGGTTCGATAATCATTATAGCTACTTCACAAGCAGTGGAGCGATGAAGACAGGCTGGCTCAAAGATAATGGGCATTGGTACTATCTAGATAAAGAAGGTATCATGCAAACTGGCCTCCAAGAGATTGAAGGTACTCGTTATTATCTAAATGCAAGTGGAGCTATGCAAACAGGCTGGAAGTGGTTCGATGACTCATACAGATACTTTACAAATAGTGGAGCGATGAAGACAGGTTGGCTCAAAGAAAATGGACTTTGGTACTACCTTGATACCGAAACTGGTCAGATGGCTACAGGAATCCATAAAGTAAATGATGAAACTTACTATTTTGACGCTAATGGGGCGATGCAGACTGGCTGGAAACAACTTGATAGTAAATGGTATTACTTCCAAGCAGATGGTTCACTTCTAAGAAATAGCACAACACCTGATGGCTACAAGGTTAATGCAGAAGGAGTTTGGACAACAAGTAAACCTGATGAAACGACTAAAGAGACGAAAGTTGAACACAAACAGGATAAAGTCACTGAAACAACTCAGGTTGTTACAAATGAGACCAATACCGAGACAAACTCATCTGTCGTAAATGAAAAAGATTAGGCTATAGAGCCATTATCAGAAACAACTGAAGAAAAAAATTAGTTGGTTCTTAGATATTATCTGATATTTAAAATAAAGAAAAACACCTTTAATGGTGTTTTTCTTTATGCTCTTTTAAGTTTGGCACGCACTAAATCAAGTGCATAATGAAGTGTTTTATCTTTGAGGACAAAGAGGGTGATGGCATAGTAGATACCGCATCCTGCGATAGTTGATAAAACCATGCTGATCATATTCATCGTAACATCATAGCTATGAACTTGGAAGAGGGTTTTAAAAACATAATAAATTGGGATGAAACCTAGTGATACGATTGTGTAGCGAGTCAGAGTTGTAAAAATTTCTCTCAAATCCAATAGTTTGTGCTTTTGAATAAAGCGAATTTCTAGCAGTACCACGATTGATTCAGCTATAATGGTTGTTCCAATGTAGTATTCAGGACTAAAGATATTATTAAAAAGTAGCAAAGAGTTAAGGACTACATTGACACCACCTCCGATAAAGTAAAAGGCAGTCAAACGATTTTCATGGTCATTAATAAAGATAATCTGTTTTCCAAGGATTAATTCGATAGCCCAGATAATGGTTCGAAAAGCAAAGATACTCGTTACGATTCCTGCTTCTAGATATTTCTCAGAAGAGTAGATAACTGTAGCATAGGTTCCTAAAACCATAATTCCGATACTAGTCGGAATCATAAGGAAGAAAAAGAGAGCTGCACCTTGATTGACCAGATATTTATAAGAATTAAAATCTTTTTTTCCTAGATAATAACCTAGTCGTGGGATGCTGACGTTGATAGCTCCGCTAAGGACACTAGCAATCAGCATAACGATACTGGAGGCAATGGTATAGTAGGAGATAAAATTCTCATCAGGTCCTTTAGTGATGAACATACGGTCCAGCAAGGTATAGAGCATATTCGCGTTTGCTAGAAGGAGCATGGTTAAGAGAGGTTTGGCTGATTTGAGGAGTTCCATGAATTCAATTTTCACAAAGGAAACTTCGCGTTTGATCCAAAGGAAGCTAAGCAGATAGTTGATGATAGTTGTCGCACTCATGATGGTAGCATAAGGGACGATATCATCAGGTGTCTTGACGAATGCAAAGATAGCCACTAACATTCCAATTCGGATAACCAGTGTTTTATAAAGGATAAAAGAATAGTTCTCATAGGCTTCATTCATCCATTCGATGTTAAGGAACTGGAAGAGGGCTTGAATACCTAGGATGTAGTAAAGGATTTTCAGATTGACAATACTGGTGTCGAAATAAATAAAGAGGAAGTAGATACCAGTTGTTAGAACTGAAGTAATTACTGAGATATAGAACAACTTAGAAAAAACATAATTGATCTTATTCCTATCATCCTTAACCTTACTGATAGCTCGAATCCCATAATTGTAAATCCCAAAGGCTGCTAGTGGAATAACAAAACTAGCCCAAGTGTTGGCAGTGTTGAAGTATCCATAGTTTGACTTACTGAGAATCCGCGTCAGATAGGGATTGGTAATCAAAGGGAAAACGATATTTAAAATATTGACCAGCAGGCTAGCCAAAGCATTTACTTTTATATTTTTCATGAAACTTTCTTTCTTAGATTCTAAAATAGATACTAGTATTATATCACATTCCAACGCCATTCTTTTGATAAAATCTTTAAAATCTAGTATAATAGATAGACTGAAAGTATGAGGTTACTAGCTATGAAAATGAAACAAATCAGTGATACAACACTAAAAATCACCATGTCATTAGAGGACTTGATGGATCGTGGAATGGAAATTGCAGATTTTCTCGTTCCCCAAGAAAAAACAGAAGAGTTCTTCTATGCAATTTTGGACGAATTGGAAATGCCAGATAGTTTCTTGGATACAGGAATGCTGAGTTTTCGTGTGACTCCTAAACCTGACAAAGTGGATGTCTTTGTGACCAAGTCTAAGATTGATCAGAATTTGGATTTTGAGGATTTGGCAGATCTTCCGGACATGGAAGAATTGTCAAAAATGTCTCCAGATGAGTTTTTGAAAACTTTGGAAAAAACTCTTGCAGAGAAAACAAAAGATGATATTGAAGCAATCCAATCTTTAGAGCAGGTTGAAAAAGAAGAGGAAGAAGCAGAGCTTGATGCAGACTCTGACAGTGAAGAAGAGAGTAAAAGAGAACCTTATATATACTATATCTTACGTTTTGACAAATTAGCGAGTTTGGTGGCTTTCGTGAAGACGGTCAATTACCAAATGGAGACTTCAGAACTCTATAAGATGAACGACCAATACTATCTAACAGTCTTGGTTGATGTTGAAAATCGTCCAAATCTTTATCCTGCTTGGTTATTAGCCCGTATGCGAGAATTTGCAGATGATACTGATCTCAGTCGTTCGGTCCTACAAGAATACGGTCAAATCTTAATCAATCACGATGCAGTTGAAGGATTACAAAAAATTTAAAAAATCTAGAAATCAGCAGAGAATTCTAATCTCTGCTTTTTTATTTGTAAAAACCGAGGGATTGGTTGATCTTTTTTCTGAAATATCTATTAAATTTTCAGAAAAGAGACTGATATATTTATGGATGAAAATATATAAATTACAGGCAAATGAAAGTTGTATTATCAGCATCACTTAGCTTGCTAAAATAGTGAAAAAAAGATATGATAGAGAGACGTAAGCGAGGTGAAAAATGGACCGAGAACTAATAGAAATTCAAGTTGAAAAAATAATGACTGATTTACTTGATAAAATGACTCTTCATAAGGGGGCAATCTTTGTTTTAGGCCTATCTTCCAGTGAAGTGATAGGTGGGTATATCGGCAAGGATTCTAGCCAAGAAATTGGGGAAGTCATTGTCAAAAGACTTTTAGAAATCTTGTCAGCAAGGGGAGTTCACCTTGCAGTACAGGGTTGTGAACATATAAATCGTGCTCTAGTAGTGGAAAGAGAAGTTGCTTTAACCCATCAATTAGAAATTGTTAGCGTACTTCCGACTCTACATGCCGGAGGTTCGGGACAATTAGCTGCCTTTCGATATATGAAAGATCCAGTTGAGGTTGAGTTTATCCAGGCTGATGCAGGTATAGACATCGGAGATACAGCTATTGGTATGCATGTTAAACATGTTCAAGTACCTATTCGCCCAGTTTTGAGAGAGATTGGTCAGGCCCATGTAACCGCCCTTGCTAGTCGTCCAAAACTTATTGGAGGAGCGCGTGCTCACTACCCACAAGATCTTATTAGGAAAGTATAAAATGAAAAAGAAACAAGTTGAAAAGATTATTAAATATTCGATTAGAAAATTCTCAGTTGGAGTAGGCTCTGTAGTTATCGGAGCCTTCCTTTTTGGTAGCAACAACCTCATGGTTAGTAAGGTAGATGCTGATGAACTAGGTCAAAATAATCAGGTTCATTTTCGCTACTTGGCAGAGCAAGAATTAACTGAAGCAGAAAAGGCCTTAATTCATAGAGAGCTCCCTTCTGAATTAAAACAAGATGACCTTGTTTATCTTGTTTACCGAAAGAAAGCCACTATTTCTCAGGAATTACCAAAAACTGGAAGTAAAGAATTAGCACTTGCTGGCCTTGGTCTTACGACAGCATCGCTAGCTGTTTTGGTAATTTCAAAGAAAAATCATAATAAGGTTGCGGGTCTTCTCGTGATTGGTGCTTTAGGTGGAAGCTACTTTATTCCTCAAACGGCCTCAGCCTTTGAGAATCAAATCTTGAAGTCCTATAATCAGACAATCGCTGCATGTAGCCAGGAAGAATTAGCTAAAGGTGTCATTCAAATTGAGGGATATGAATATGTTGGCTACTTCAAGGAAGCTGATTTAAACCCATCACTACGTGAAAAACTACAAACTGAAAACCTTTCAAAACCTGTGACTGAGAAGCTGGAGATAGCCAAAGGTACTCAGGAAGAAGGTCATGTAGGTGAAGCACTAGTTCAAGCGGAGAATCCAGTATTTACAGGCGAAGTAAGTGCCAAGGGCACCCAGGAAGAAGGTCATGTAGGTGAAGCCCCAGTTCAGCCTGAGAACCCTGTATTTACAGGTGAAGTAAGTGCCAAGGGCACCCAAGAAGAAGGTCATGTAGGTGAGGCTCCAATCCAACCTGAGAACCCAGCCTATACAGGAGAGGTAAGTGCCAAGGGCACTCAAGAAGAAGGTCATGTAGGTGAGGCCCCAGTCCAACCGGAATTACCAGCCTACACAGGAGAAGTAACAGCCAAGGGCACTCAAGAAGAAGGTCATGTAGGGGAATCTCCAATCCAACCGGAACTCCCAGCTTATAAAGATGAAGTAACAGCCAAGGGCACTCAGGAAGAAGGTCATGTAGGGGAGGCCCTAATCCAACCTGAACTCCCAGCCTATACAGGAGAAGTAAGTGCCAAGGGTACCCAGGAAGAAGGTCATGTAGGCGAATCTCCAATCCAACCGGAATTACCAGCCTATACAGGAGAAGTAAGTGCCAAGGGTACTCAAGAAGAAGGTCATGTAGGCGAATCTCCAATCCAACCTGAACTCCCAGCCTATACAGATGAAGTAACGGCTAAAGGGACTCAGGAAGAAGGACACGAAGGTGAACCTCTCATTCAACCTAGCTTGCCAGAATACAATGTGACAGAGTCAACTGTGATAGAAACAGAAACTGTTACAATTCCATATTCTACAGAATACCTATCGGATTCTAATCGCTATACAGACGAAGAAAGTGTTGTTCAAAAGGGTGAAGCTGGTAGTCAACTCATACATCGTGTATACAAAACTGTAGATGGGGAGAAAGTTGGCGAAGCTATCACCACTAGTACGGAAATTGTTAAAGCTCCTGTAGCTGAAAAAATCAGTCGCGGAACCAAACCAATTGAAGGCCAAACCGAAGAAGTTTCTGTTGAAGAAGTTCCTTTTAAAACGATAATGGAACAAGATTCGAGTTTACTCAAGGGAACTGAAACAGTTGCTCAGGTAGGTAAGAATGGTAAGAAGAAAATTACCAAAGTTTACAAGACTATCAAGGGTGTGAAAACTGCAGATGCACCTACTGTTTCAGAAGAAGTTCTTGAACAGTCACAAGACCACATTATCAAAAAAGGTACTAAGGAATTAGAAAAACCTACTCTAACATTAACTAAAGTTGATACAGAAGAATTGAATCGAAGTGCAAAAGCAACTTATAGCCTTAAAAAACCAGATGGAGTGACTATCAAGTCTATTCAAGCAGTGTTGAAAAAAGGCAATCAAGTTATTAAGACATTTGCTATTTCAGAGTCTAATCTTGCGACAGCTTTAGCTGATTTAGATTATTACAAGGATTATACACTTGCGACGACTATGGTGTATGATCGTGGTAATGGTGACGAGGAAGAAGTTCTTAAGGAAGAACCATTGAGAATCGACCTTAAAAAAGTTGAAGTCAAAAATATTAAGGAAACAAGCTTAATCAGTGTGGATGACCAAGGTAATGAGACCGATAGTAGTCTCTTGTCCGAGAAACCATCGAATGTTAAGCCTTACTACTTAAAAGTTACGACTTACGATAACAAGGTTACGAAACTAGCTGTTGATAAAATCGAAGAAGTTACTGTAGATGGAAATAAACTTTACAAGGTAACTGCAAAAGCACCAGATTTGATTCAACGTACTGCAGAAAATCGTTTCACTGAAGAGTATGTACACTATTTGCCTAAGCCAAAAGCTCATGAAGGTGATGTGTACTACGACTTTAATGAACTTGTAAAAGCTATGCAAGCAAATCCTACGGGTACCTTTAAGCTTGGTAGCAATATGAATGCTAATAATGTACCACCGGCTGGCAAATCTTATGTAACCAATGCCTTTAAAGGTTCATTGGGAAGCACTGATGGTAACAAATTTGCTATTCATAATATCACTAGACCATTATTTGGAAACATTGAAGGTGGTTCTGTTAAGGATCTCTTACTGGAAAATGTCAATATTGATATGCCTGGAGTTGATCGAGTAGCTCCAATCGCAGGTGTTATCAAAAACAATGCAACTATTGAAAATGTCAAAGTAACCGGAAGTGTTGTCGGTAATAATGATGTAGCTGGTATTATCAATAAAATTGATGGTAGTGGAAAAGTAAGTAATGTCGCCTTTATCGGTAAACTTCACGCTGCTGGCAATAGAGGAGGCTATTTAGCTGGTATTCTTGGTGAAAACTGGAAGGGTGTTGTTGAGAAAGCATACGTTGATGCTGAAATTACTGGTAATAAAGCAAAAGCTGCAGGACTAGTCTATTCATCTCAAAATGGTGCTAATAACTACACGGTCGGTACAGAAGGGGTTCTAAGAAATTCTGTTGCTAAAGGTTCTATCGAACTGAAAGAAGCTGTTCAGTCTGGTGGATTGCTGGGTACTAACTGGGCCTTAGGTGCTATTGAAGACAATATCACCATGATGAAAGTCAAAACAGGTGAGATGGTGTTTGGTCACTCAGATATTGATGCTGACGACTACTTCACTTATTCAAGAACCAAACGTAATTATAGTGTTGATGACGTGAGTGAAGGTAAAAAATCCTTTAACAATTCACGTAAAATTCCAAGTATCTCACTGGCTGAAGCCGAGAAGAAAATTGAAGCAATGGGAATCACTGCTGATAAATTTACCAGCAGCAAGCCAATTGAAGATAAGCTTAATAACAGTCTAAACAAAGACGATCAGTACAAAGCAATTGATAGTTATGATGCAACTCGTGAGCTAGCTTACCGTAATATTGCAAAACTTCAACCTTTCTATAATAAAGAGTGGATTGTAGACCAAGGTAATAAATTAGCTACAGGAAGTCCTCTCTTGACTAAAGAAGTATTGTCTGTAACTGCTATGAAAGGCAATACCTTTGTGACGGAATTGGCTGATGCTGATCATATTATGATCCACTATGCAGATAAGACAAAAGATATCTTTACCATTTCACCTAAAGATTCAAAAGTGAAACAAGTGAAAGAGTACGGTATTGCAGAACTTGGTGAAGTTGTTTATACTCCGAACATGGTTGACAAGGACCGTAGTGATCTCATCAATGCTATTGTTGAAAAATTGAGTCCTGTGGAATTACAATCTGATCCAATCTACACGCACCTTGGTAGAACTGGTCCTAACAAAGTAAATGCGATTAAGAACCTTTACCTCGAAGAAACCTTCAAAGAAGTCAAGGATAATCTGGCGAAATTTGTGAAACAGTTGCTTGAAAATGAAGATCATCAATTAAACACAGATGAAGCTGCTAAACGTGCCTTGATCAAGAAGATTGATGACAACAAGGCTGCTGTTCTTCTTGGTTTGTCTTACCTTAATCGATACTACGGAGTTAAGTTTGATAACTTTAATATCAAGCAACTCATGTTGTTCAAACCAGACTTCTATGGTAAGAATGTAAGTGTATTAGACTTCTTGATTAAGATTGGTTCCAAAGAAAATAACATTAAAGGTGATAGAACTTTAGAAGCTTATCGCGAAACTATCGGTGGAGTTATCGGCATAGGCGAGTTAAACAGTTTCTTAGACTATAATATGCGTCTATTCACAGAAGACAAAGATCTAAATGATTGGTTTATAAAAGCAACTAAAGATAATGTCTATATCGTGGAACCAAAAACAAGCAATCCTGATTTTGCAGATAAGAAACATAGAGCTTACGAAGGATTAAATAACGATATGCATGGCAAGATGATTTTACCACTCTTGAACTTAAAAGATGCCCATATGTTCTTGATTTCAACTTACAATACAATGGCTTATAGTTCATTTGAGAAATATGGTAAGTACACTGAAGCAGAGCGTAATGCCTTCAAAGCTGAAATCGATAAAGTTGCAAAAGGACAACAGAATTACCTAGATTTCTGGTCACGTCTATCTCTAGATAAAGTACGTAATCAGCTCTTGAAGAGCAATAATATGGTTCCAACACCTGTACTGGACAACCAGAATTATAAAGGCATTAGTACTGATCGTTATGGCCATACAAATGGTGGTAAAGATGTGGCACCTATCCGTGAATTGTATGGACCTACCGACCGTTACCACGCAACAGATTGGCGTATGGGAGCTGTGGCTCGCGTTTATGCGAATCCATATAAGGATGATTCTGTCTTCTTTATGGTGACGGATATGATTAGTGATTTTGGGGTATCTGCCTTCACTCACGAAACGACTCACGTCAATGACCGAATGGTTTATCTAGGTGGCTCAAGACACCGTGAAGGTACTGATTTGGAAGCATTTGCTCAAGGGATGTTACAAACTCCGTCAGTATCAAATCCAAACGGTGAATACAAAGCACTAGGTCTCAACATGGCTTATGAACGTCCAAACGACGGAAATCAATGGTATAACACTAATCCAAATGACCTTAAATCACGTGACGAAATTGATCGTTACATGAAGGGCTACAACGACACTCTTATGCTTCTGGATTATCTTGAAGGAGAGGCTGTCCTCGATAAAGCAAATCAAGATTTAAACAATGCTTGGTTCAAGAAGGTTGATAAGCAATACCGAGGAAATAACACCAAGAATCAATTCGACAAGGTTCGACCTTTAAGTGATGAGGAAAAAGCTATTCCTTTACACACAGTAGATGACTTAATTACGAACAACTTCATGACCAACCGTGGTCCAGGTAATAGAGTTTATAATCCATCTGACTTTGATTCTGCTTATGTGAATGTTCCAATGATGACTGGTATCTATGGTGGTAATACAAGTGAAGGTGCTCCTGGAGCGATGTCCTTCAAACACAATACTTTCAGAATCTGGGGTTACTATGGCTATGAAAAAGGCTTCCTGAACTATGCTTCTAACATGCTAAAAGCTGAATCTAAAAAAGCTGGTAAAGATACTCTAGGTGATGACTTCATCATTAACAAGATTTCTGAAGGAAAATTCAACAATCTTGAAGAATGGAAGAAAGCTTACTTCAATGAAGTTGTAACAAGTGCCAAAAATGGAATTCAGTCTATTGAAATAGATGGTAAAACATACAATAGCTATGAAGACTTGAAACGTGCATTTGCTGAAGCAGTTGATAAAGATAAGGCTACTCTAAGTAACGGCGCTGTCAAATTTGACAATACTGTTGCACTGAAAGAAAAAATCTTTAAAAAATTGCTGCAACAAACTGACAGTTTCAAAACCTCTATCTTTAAATAATCAATTGACTCTCACCTGCTAAGCAGGTGGGTGTTTTTTGTGCCCCAAAAGATGCCTTTTTTTCCAAACAGATTTTAAGTATTTTTAGGGTGATAGGTATATAATAGAGCTATAATACAATATCTATATTCATATGATGAGCGAGAAAGGTGATGAAAATGAAAAAATGGCAAGCAACTGTATTGGTCTGCGCTAGTCTGGTCTGTCTATCGGCTTGTAACAATCAGATGGAGAATCAAGCTGATAAGCAAAATAGAGACAAAAATGCACAAGTTAGCTCTCAAACTGCAAAAAAAGGAGAAGAAGTTCCAGACTTTGAGCTTACGGGAGTTGATGGTAAAACTTATCGCCTATCAGATTATAAAGGCAAAAAAGTCTATCTCAAATTTTGGGCATCTTGGTGCTCTATTTGTCTAGCCAGCCTCCCTGATACCGATGAACTGGCAAAAGAAGCTGGCGATGACTTTGTCATCTTGACAGTTGTTTCTCCTGGTCAAAAAGGAGAGCAAGCAGAAGAAGCCTTCCAAAAATGGTATCAGGGCTTGGACTATAAAAATCTCCCTGTCCTTTTAGACCCTTCGGGACAACTTTTAGCGAGTTACGGAGTTCGTTCTTATCCGACTCAGGCCTTTATTGATAAAGAAGGTAAACTAGTTAAGACCCAGCCAGGCTTTATGGACAAGGAAACTATTTTACAGACGCTAAAAAGCATAGATTAGAGGCTCATCATGAATGATAAATTAAAAATAATTGTATTCATTGGAATCATTATTTGCGTTATTATCGGACTTTTATTTCTTTGGGAAAAAAGGAGCGCAAGCTACACAGATACCACTCAAATTGAGAAGGCAGCAGTTAGTCAAGGGCAAAAAGTCACGAAAAAAACTGAGCCAAGTAAAGATGCTGACTTACATGAAATATATCTAGCGGGAGGCTGTTTCTGGGGAGTTGAAGAGTATTTTTCAAGAGTAGCAGGTGTGACAGATGCTGTTTCTGGCTATGCGAATGGCAGAGGAGAAACAACCCAGTATGAATTGATCGGCCAAACGGGGCATGCTGAGACTGTTCATGTGACCTACGATGCCAATCAAATTACTCTAAAAGAGATCTTGCTCCATTATTTCCGCATTATCAATCCAATTAGTAAGAATAAGCAAGGAAATGATGTGGGGACTCAGTACAGAACGGGAGTCTACTATAAGGACGAGCAGGACCTAGAAGTCATCAATCAAGTCTTTGAGCAAGTTGCTCAAAAGTATGAGCAGCCTCTAGCGGTTGAAAAGGAAGCCTTAAGAAATTTTATCGTGGCTGAGGACTATCACCAAGATTATCTCCAGAAAAATCCCAATGGATATTGCCATATCAATGTCAATCAAGCATCCTATCCTGTTATTGATGCGAGTAAATATCCAAAACCGAGTGACGATGAATTAAAAAAACTCCTATCTCCAGAGGAGTATGCAGTGACTCAAAATAGTCAAACAGAACGGGCCTTTTCAAATCGTTACTGGGATAAATTTGAAGCAGGCATTTATGTAGATGTAGCAACTGGCGAACCACTCTTTTCTTCGAAAGATAAATTTGAATCGGGCTGTGGTTGGCCAAGCTTTACCCAGCCTATCAGTCCAGATGTTGCGACCTATAAGGAAGACAAGTCGTACAATATGGTCAGAACAGAAGTCAGAAGTAGAACTGGAGATTCCCATCTGGGACATGTCTTTACAGACGGACCTAAGGACAAGGGAGGGCTCCGCTATTGTATTAACAGCCTGTCTATCCGTTTTATTCCAAAGGATCAAATGGAAGAAAAGGGTTATGGTTATTTGTTAGATTATGTTGAGTGAACCTGATATACTTACAAAAGAGTTTACTAGAAAAATGTTTTAGATTCATATTTGATTTTTTAGAAGTCTTGACTATAATATTTGAAGTTTCATTACTCTTAAATAAAGATATTTTTAAATAAAAGAAAAAAATTATCAAAAAACGATAAAAAAGTGTTGCGTTTCAAAAAAATTATGCTATACTAGATATATCGATAAACAATAATAAGTTTTCGAGTAGTAACAAAAAGAGCTCATTTGTTGCTAAAACAAAAATATTTTATAATAGAGGAAATCATCATGAAAAAAACTACATCAACTAAAATCGTAAACTTTACTAAATCACTTGTTACATTAGGCTCTAATTTCGGAATCTTTACCCTCAGTTTCTTTAGTATCGCTTCCTTAGTTCTTCTCCTTGGTCAATTTGATATCAGCCAACTAATGCCTGAAAGTGCAGAGGTAACAAGATCAGGCTACGAAGCGTGGGGAGGAGTTAATGCCTTTGTTCTAACCTTTTTTGCTGGTAATACACTTCTAACTTATG
This sequence comes from Streptococcus timonensis, assembly GCF_047460355.1. GTDB lineage: Bacteria > Bacillota > Bacilli > Lactobacillales > Streptococcaceae > Streptococcus > Streptococcus timonensis_A. The sequence goes on from NZ_JASHGL010000001.1 coordinate 235,773, forward strand.
GCCTTATCAAATTAAAACAGTTTGCTAAGGACTTTAAGGAAAGCGATTTTTTTGAAGATACAACCATTTCATTCTTGAAAAAAGGTGCAGTTTTAATGACACTAGTAGGAGCAATCCAAGGTATTACAGAACTTATTCTTAACCCAGCTCATATTATTTTTAACTTCTCGATTGCAGCATTTTTGTTTCTTGCTAGCTTGGTGCTTACCTCTATCAAAAATCAATTTTCAGATAAAGTAGCATAATACATATACGTAAAACTTACTAATATTGTATAATATAGTAGAGATTAGAAACGAGGTTTTGAAATTAATGTCTAAGAAAAATTCCTACTTACCATTTGCTTTAGGTTTTATTAATATCCTACTTTTTATCTTGGGAGTGTCTTTAGTTATATCCATCCTTTTAACAGTTTTCAATGTAACTGAGATTAGCCTATTTAACCTTGGAACTATTTACTTAAAACCTGATATGGTGAATACTTCAATACTAGTGAGTGCTTTGTCCTTTATCAATAGCTTTATCATTCTGTTTGTACTATTCTGTGTTAGACAGTTCTTCCAAAATATCATTCATGAACAGATTTTTACAGTTCATAATGTCAAACTTGCTAATCGTATTTCTCTTTCCCTCTTTATTGCCTCATTTCTAGGAGATGGGATTTTGACACTCAATGGTTACTCATTCTTAAATATAACATTCATGGTTACTGCTCTCGTTGTTTGGACAATTGGAAAAATCCTTGAAAAAGCAAACGAAATTGCAGAAGAGAATGAGTTTACAATTTAGAGAAAGGAGACTATCCTATGATTGTTATTAATCTAGATGTTGAATTAGCAAAGAAAAAAATGCGTTCAGGAGATTTAGCAGAACGTGTAGGTATTACTCCCGCAAATCTTTCAATACTGAAGACAGGTAAGGCTAAAGCTATTCGTTTTTCAACGCTTGAAGCCATCTGCAAAGAACTTGGGTGCCAACCTGGTGATATATTGGAATATGTACCAGACTAAAAATGTGGTTCAGCGAATGCTGATCCGCTTTTTTATTTAAAAATAATCAATTTATCTCGAAAATATTTTGTAAAAAAATCAACAAAATATTATAATAAGATTATAAAAGCGGAACAAAGGAGATGTCTTTAAGGACAAGAACAAAGCTGACATGGAAGATAGAAAAAAACTACAAAAATTTGCCATTCGCAAACTGAGCATGGGAGTTGGATCGGTATTGATTGGACTTGCCTTCATTGGAGGAACACTTGAACCAAAACTGGTTCAGGCTGATGAAACCAAGCAAGTTTCCTTTCACTATTTAGCGGAATCGGAGTTGACAGCTGCTGAACGTGAACTCATTCACCATGAATTGCCACAAGATCTTAGCCAAGAGAGCTATTATCTAGTTTATCGCAAGCAGGGACCAGCCATCTTACCTCAAACAGGATCTGTCACCTTCCCCTTGGCTGGTCTTGGTCTTTTGACGGCTAGTTTGGTGCTTTTCCTATTTTCTAAGAAAAAGCCCTCGAAGATAGTTGGAGTGCTATTGATTGCTGCGGTGGGTAAGAGTTTATTACTCCCTTATCATGTATTTGCTTTTGAGCACAAGGACTTGCTAGCTTATGATCAGACTAAAACCCTTGTGTCTGCAGATGGCTTATCTCAAGGGATTATTGACATTAAAGGCTATGAATATGTCGGCTATTTATTAGAGTCGGATTTAAGAGGAATAGGCCAAGATCTAACATCTAGTGCAAGCCCAGAAATTCCTGCAAAACCAGTAAATCAAGCAGCTGTTCATGAAATTCCCGAATTTACAGGTGGCGTATCAGGCGAGTCCTTGGTTGAGCCAACAAAACCAACATTTGAAGGTGGGATCAATGGAGAAAGTACCGTAGCTGAATCCTTACCAGAGTATACACCAGAATTTAGTAGCCAAAGTGGCGTCCCAGAAGTCCACAACAAACAAGAGTTTACAGGCGGAGTATCTGGCGAATCATTGGTTGAGCCACCTAAACCAACATTTGAAGGAGGAGTCAATGGCTCAGGTACAGTAGCTGAAGCCTTGCCAGAGTATACACCAGAATTTAGTAGTCAAAGTGGCCTACCAGAAGTTCATGACAAACCCGAATTTACAGGTGGGGTATCAGGCGAATTCTTGGTTGAGCCGTCTAAACCAATATTTGAGGGTGGAGTCAATGGCCCAGGTACAGTAGCTGAAGCCTTGCCAGAGTATACACCAGAATTTAGTAGCCAAAGTGGCGTCCCAGAAGTTCATGACAAATCAGACTTTACAGGTGGGATATCAGGCGAATCCTTGGTTGAGCCAACAAAACCAATATTTGAAGGAGGAGTCAATGGCCTAGGTACAGTAGCTGAAGCCTTACCAGAGTATACACCAGAATTTAGCAGTCAAAGTGGCATCCCAGAAGTCCATGACAAACCAGACTTTACAGGCGGTGTATCAGGCGAATCCTTGGTTGAGCCAACAAAACCAACATTTGAGGGCGGCGTCAATGGCCAAGGAGCAGTATCCGAAGCCATACCAGAGTATGAAGGAGGTGCAGTTCCAGTTGATACTTTGAAACAGGAACTCCCTGAGTTTACAGGTGGGGTATCAGGCGAATCCTTAGTTGAACCAACAAAACCATCATTTGAGGGTGGCGTTAATGGTCCGGGTACAGTAGCTGAAGCCTTGCCAGAATATGAAGGAGGCGTAGTTTCAGTTGATGCTCTGAAACAGGAACTCCCTAGCTATAGTGGTGGTGTGAATGCTACTGAAGCGCTAGTTTTAGATGCAAAACCGACTTTACATATTGAAGTCCGAAAAGAGTTGATTCCTAAACAAACTAGGGAAAAGATTGATCCAGACATGCTTGTCGGTGAAACAAGAATCGAGCAAGTCGGTCAAGATGGTGAGAAAGAGATTGTTACCAGCTATGAGGAAAAAGATGGGAAACGTATTTCAGAGCCGAAAGAAATAACACGGATTTTAACAGAAGCTAAAGATCAGGTTATCATCCGTGGAAGTAAGGAAAAAGAAGAAATTAAACCTGAACCTGTCCTAACTCTTTCAAATATTACTGGAAATTCGATGGGCCGTTCAGCTCGCTTAAGCTATAACTTGGACAAGGCAGATGGCGTTACCGTTTCAAAAATCAGTGCCACTATTAAAGCCAAGGGGCTAGAGGATCAGACTCTGGACTTGACGAGTGATCAGCTGGAAGCAACAGTTGATAATCTAAAACTCTACACGGACTACACTATTTCTACAAGGATGGTCTACAATCGTGGTAAGGGTGAGGAGAGCACTCTGCTTGAGGACAAGAAGCTTCGTTTAGAGCTTAAAAAGCTAGAAATAAAAGATATCAAGGAAACAAGCCTTGTTAAGGTTGAAAATGGCAAAGAGTCTGTGATTCAGCACTTGACAGAAGTGCCAAGAAACTTGGAAGACTATTACCTCAAGATTAGTTCAGAGAGCCATAAGACCAGCCGTTTAGCCATCAAGTCTATTCAAACTGAGAGAATTGATGGAAAAGAATATTATAAGGTGAATGCTGAAGCAACTGACTTGATTCAACGCAATGCTCAGAAAAATTTTGAAGAAGGCTTTAGCTACTATCTGGCTAAGTCAAGTGCTGATTCTCCTACGATTGCTAATGTAAAAGAATACGCTTATAAGGATATTCAAGATTATGATAGTCGCCATGATCAAGCCTATCGCAACCTTGAAAAATTGCAACCGTTCTACAATAAAGAATGGATTGTGAATCAAGGAAATAAACTGGATCTTGATCACAATCTAGCCAAGAAGCAGGTAGTCTCTGTTATCGCCATGAAAGGGAAAGATTTTGTGACGGACCTGTCAGCGGCAGACCATATCATGGTTCATTATGCAGATCAAACCAAGGATATATTTGCAATCACCTCACAAAATTCTGGCTTGACTGCCATCAAGGAATACAAGATTGCTGACTTGGATCTGCTTTATACTCCAGATATGCTGGTTAAGAATCGTTCAGCCTTAGCCAAGGAGATAACATCTATCCTGAAAACAGTGGACTTACAGTCGGATGGAGTTTATCGAATCCTAGATGATCAAGCCACTAGCCTTGATAAAAAGGTTGAGGCAGTGAAGAACTGGTATCTAGAAGAAAGCCTTGCAGAGGTCAAAGCGAAGCTAGGAATCCTGGTTGATAAGTTACTTACAAATCTAGACTACCAGTGGAATGAATCGCCTGCTAGAACTGCTGCCTTGAAGAAAAAAGTTCAGGACAATCAATCAGCTATCATGCTGGGACTTGCTTATCTCAATCGCTATTACGGTATCCGATTTGCGGATTACAATCTGAAAGAACTCATGCTCTTTAAACCACATTTTTATGGCCAAAATGTGGATATCTTGGATCGATTGATTGAACTTGGTTCAAGAGAGAACAACCTAAAAGGCGACCAGACTCATGAAACCTTTGCCAGAGTCCTAGCCAAAGATACAAAATCTGAAGATTTACATGCCTTCTTAGACTACAACAGACAGTTATTGACGACTGACAAGGATATGAATGACTGGTTTGTGAATGCCACCAAGGGCCATGTCTACATAGCAGAGCGAGCTTCGAAGAATCAAGAAATTGCAAATCGAAAGCATCGGGCTTATGACAATCTTAATAACTGGTTGCATCGCAATATGATTCTGCCTTTGTTGAATGTCAAGAAGGCACAGATGTTCCTGATTTCCAACTACAATACCATTACCTTCGGATCAGCTGATAAATCTGGCAAAACCATAGACCAGATGAAGGCTGACATTGATCTAGTAGCGGACCGTCAGTTGACTTACTTGGACTTCTGGTATCGACTTGCTGCTGATGAAGTTAAAGACCGTATGGTTAAGAGTGATTTTAATGTAGCTACACCAGTTTGGGAAGGTTATCGCGTTGATAGACGTGGCTGGGTAGAGCGTTATGGACATACTAGTGGTATGGAAGACTACGCGCCAATTCGTGAAGTATTTGGACCAGCAGGACGTTACTATAAGGACAATAAGCTAGGGGCTTATGCTTCTATCTATCCTAAGATAAATGCCAGAGATGCTGTTCACTTTGTGGAAATCGATATGATGAGTGAGTATGGTTTGTCTGTCTACACCCATGAGACAACTCACGTCAACGATCGTATTGTCTATCTGGGTGGCTACAAACATCGTGAAGGAACCTATGTAGAAGCCTATGCTCAGGGCATGCTTCAGTCGCCAGCTGAGGAAGGTCATCAGGGTGAGTACGGGGCCCTCGGTCTCAACATGGCTTACATGCGACCAAATGATGGGGACCAATGGTACAATCCTGATCCAACTAAGTTGCAAACACGCCAGCAGATTGACCACTACATGAAGGGTTATAACGAGGCCTTGATGCTTCTAGATTATCTGGAAGGAGAAAGAGTTCTGGCTAAGAATGATCTCGCTTTGAAGAAGGCTTGGTTCAGCAAGATGACCAAGCAAATGCGCTATCAGGACCAGGATAATAAACTCCTTGCTCCTAACCAGTGGGATTATGTCCGTCCATTGACAGATGAAGAAGCCAAGACTCAGCTAAATTCTGTGGATGACTTAATCAAACATAACATCATCACCAATAGGCATTATCAGGGAACTTACCGACCAGAAGAACTCAAGACAGCTTATGTCAATGTCAAGATGGTGGATGCTATCTACGGTGGAAATACCAGTCAGGGAGCTCCAGGAGCCATTTCCTTCAAGCATAATGCCTTCCGTATGTGGGGATATTATGGCTACGAAAATGGTTTCCTAGGCTATGCTTCTAATAAATACAAGGATGAGGCGTTAAGCGAGGGGCATGACACCCTTGGAGATGATTTCATTATCCAGAAGGTTTCGAAGGGCAAGTTCCAGAACTTAGAAGAATGGAAGAAGGCCTGGTTTGACGCTATTATTGCCAAGGCAAAACGAGGAATTCATAGTTTTGAAATTGATGGCCAACAAATTGATTCTTACGAGAAATTGCAAGATTTGTTTGACCAAGCAGTAGAAACGGATTACCGAAACTTTAAGTATGGAGGCTCAGTTGCAAACTATACAGTAGCTCTGAAGAAAAAAGTCTTCCAAAAACTATTGCAGGTCACAGATGCCTTTTCATCCGAACTCTTTCCCAAATGATAGATAAAAGAGAGTGTGTTTTTAGATTTGCTAAGGAAGTGAAATCTACTTTAGCATTCTCAGAGAATAAAATTGCCAGATTCCTGTTGGGGTCTGGCTTTTATGGTATACTTAGGATATGCATAGAAAAACAGTGATTGATTTTAGGGCTTTGGGCGAGCGATACACCTTTACCCAGCCTATTAAAGAGTTAAAAACCAGAAATTTAGCAGAAGTGACGGACTTATTAGCACAAGTGGAAAGCTATCAAGAGCAAGGCTATTATGTGGTAGGCTATGTCAGCTATGAGGCTGCGCCAGCTTTTGAGGAAACATTAGCAGTACACTCAGCTCCCTTACTGGGAGAATATTTACTTTACTTCACTGTTCATGACAGTGTTGAAATCTCTAGCATTCCTCTGACTTATGAGGAGGTGGATTTGCCATCAAACTGGCAGGAAGTAACATCTGCTGAGGACTATGAAAAGGCAATTGCTCAGATTCACCATCATTTACGACAGGGCGATACTTATCAGGTCAATTATACGGTTCAACTCAAGCAGGAGTTGTCTGCCAATCCTTTTGCTATCTACAATCGTATGGTGGTTGAGCAGGAGGCGGGTTACAATGCTTACATAGAGCATGACGACATGGCAGTGATTTCCATGAGCCCAGAGCTTTTTTTCGAGCAAAATGGTCGTGAGTTGACGACTCGCCCTATGAAGGGAACGACTAAACGTGGTTTGAATGATGATGACGACTTGAAAGAAGCAGCTTGGTTGGAGCAGGACCCCAAAAATCGTTCAGAGAATATGATGATAGTGGACCTCTTGCGCAATGACATGAATCGTCTGTCTGAGGTGGGTAGTGAGTATGTAGAGCGTTTATGCCAAGTAGAGCAGTATTCTACAGTTTGGCAGATGACTTCAACTATCAAGAGTCAGTTACGACCAGATGTTGACCTAGTTGAAATCTTCCGTTCACTCTTTCCATGTGGCTCCATTACAGGAGCTCCCAAGATAGCGACCATGGAAATTATCAAGAACTTGGAACCACAAGCTAGAGGAGTTTACTGTGGAACTGTTGGCCTCCTACTTCCCAATGGACGACGGATTTTCAATGTGGCTATTCGAACTATTCAACTGCATGGAGGGCAAGCTATCTATGGTGTCGGAGGTGGCATCACTTGGGATAGTACTTGGGAGTCAGAATACCGTGAAGTCCATCAAAAGGCAGCTGTTCTTTACCGAAAACAACCTCGTTTTCAATTGATTACGACAGGGAAAATCAGCCAGAAAAAATTGTTCTTTGAAAAGCAACATCTAGAAAGATTGCAAAAGGCTAGTCGTTATTTTGCCTTTCCATTTGACCAAGAAGTTTTGAAACAAAAAATAGAGAAGGAGTACCAGTCTTGTGGCGTCCATCAAGATTATCGGATACGAATCAGTCTCAGCAAATCTGGAGAGATTGAAATTGAACGACAAGTATTGACAACGCTTAGCTCTAGTTTTTGTCAGGCCAAGCTTTGTCAGCAAGAAGCTGATTTGGAGCAGGCCTTTACCTACTTTAAGACGACACACCGACCACATTTGACAGTGGGAGAGCAGGAAATCATCTATCACACTGCTGATGGAAAATTGCTTGAAACCTCTATTGGGAATTTGGTCTTAAAAATGGATGGCAAGCTCTATACACCTCCTAGTCAGCTAGGCCTGTTACCAGGGATTTATCGTCAACACTTGCTTGAGAGCAGGCAGACAGAAGAAAAGGTTTTAACCATAGGAGATTTGAAACAGGCAGAAGCCATCTATGCTTGTAATGCAGTGAGAGGTTTGTATGAGTTATCATTGCAGGAGAACTAAATGAAACTAATATTTTTACATGGACTAGGTCAGTCAGCGGAGAGTTGGCAAGAAGTGCAAGAATTGCTTGCAGATTATCCCTCTGAAGCCCTTGACTTATTCCCTACTGGAGTTACTAGCTATCAAGAAGTCAAGGAGCACATTTATCAGCACTTATCAAAGGAGACAGAACCTTTTATCCTAATCGGTTTGTCCTTAGGAGCTGCCCTTGCATTAGAGCTGTCAAGTTATGATTTGCCAAATCTTCAGGCCTTGGTTTTATCAGGTTGTCCATTGAAACTAGCGGGCAATATCCCTTTTTACATTCAGGTGCTGATATTTAAATTGCTGCCTAAGAGGATATTTGAGAAACAGGGAGCAGATAAGGCTCTTATGGTTGGAGTTTCTGAGGAATTAAAAACACTTGATTTAAGAGAGAGTGCACGGAATTGTCCCTATCCAAGCTTGTTAGTTTGTGGTAGTCAGGATAAGCCTAATCTCAGTTCAATGAAAGCTATTCAAGAACTGATGCCAAATTCCCAGTTTCAGATTATCCCTGACGGCCCTCATATTTTGAATAGGGCAAAACCAAAAGAGTTTGCAGAAATAACTAGAAATTTTCTTGAATTGCTGAAATAAGTTTGATAAAATAATATTGAAGTTGATATTATAATTTTAGGAGAAAATCATGAACAAACGTCATTTATTAAAACTAGGCCTAGCTTCTTTACCTGCTCTAGCTTTGTTTTTACATCCAGTTGTGGCAGATGAAAGTATCCATTTTTCAAGCTGTAAGGAAGCTTGGGAGAATGGTTATGCAGATATTCATAAGGGAGAACCAGGGTATTCTGCTACTCTAGATAAAGATCATGATGGGATTGCCTGTGAATCAAAGAATGCGCCTAAGGGTGTTTTAAAAGAGAAAAAGTCGAGTACATCTCAAGCTAACACCAATGTAGCACCTGATAGTGTAGCACCAAATAGTGCAACACCTACCCCAAGTGTAGCAGCTGAAAGTGGCTGGGTTCGTCAGAATGGATCTTGGTACTATTTTTCTGAAAATGGGAAACCAGTAACAAATACTTGGCAGGGTGCATACTATCTCAAGTCAGATGGAAGAATGGCTGAGAATGAGTGGGTATACGATAACTATTACCAAGCCTGGTATTACCTCAAATCAGATGGTTCTTATGCACGCAATACTTGGCAAGGAAGTTACTACCTCAAATCAGATGGTAAGATGGCTCAGGGTGAATGGCTTTATGATTCTTACTACAAAGCTTGGTATTACCTCAAATCAGATGGATCTTATGCGCGTAATACTTGGCAAGGTGCATATTACCTCAAGTCAAATGGGAAAATGGCTCAGAGTGAATGGGTTTATGACTATTCTTATCAATCTTGGTACTACTTAAAATCAGATGGCTCTTATGCTCGCAATGCATGGCAAGGAAACTACTATCTCAAATCAGACGGCAAAATGGCTAAGAATGAGCGAGTGGATGGTGGACGCTATTATGTAGATGCTTCTGGTTTGTGGAAACCATAGAATAGAAAAAAATCTGGAAAGTTAATGCAAACCTTTGCACAGATAGGCGGATTTTGGTATACTAGTACTGTAAGCATTTTCAATTTATAATAAAAGGAGAAAAAGATGAGTCAAAAGATTATCGGGATTGACCTTGGTGGGACATCTGTTAAGTTCGCAATTTTAACTCAAGAAGGAGAAATCCAAGAAAAATGGTCTATCAAGACTAACATTTTGGATGAGGGAAGCCATATTGTAGACGATATGATTGAATCTATTCAACATCGTTTTGAATTGCTTGGATTGTCTGCAGCAGATTTCCAAGGGATTGGTATGGGTTCACCTGGTGTGGTTGATCGTGATAAGGGAACTGTTATCGGTGCCTATAACCTCAACTGGAAAACTCTTCAACCAATCAAAGAAAAGATGGAAAAAGCCTTGGGTATTCCATTCTTTATCGACAATGATGCTAACGTAGCCGCACTTGGTGAGCGTTGGATGGGTGCCGGTGAAAACCAACCAGACGTTGTCTTTATGACTCTGGGTACAGGTGTTGGTGGCGGTATCGTGGCAGAAGGTAAATTGCTTCACGGTGTTGCAGGTGCTGCTGGTGAACTTGGACACATCACAGTTGACTTTGATCAACCAATCGCATGTACTTGTGGTAAAAAAGGCTGTCTTGAGACAGTAGCTTCAGCGACAGGTATTGTCAATTTGACTCGTCGTTATGCGGATGAATACGAAGGCGATGCAGAGTTGAAACGTTTGATCGATGACGGTGAAGAAGTAACAGCTAAAACTGTCTTTGACTTGGCAAAAGAAGGGGACGATCTTGCCTTGATCGTTTACCGTAACTTCTCACGTTACTTGGGTATTGCATGTGCCAACATCGGTTCAATCCTAAACCCATCAACAATCGTTATCGGTGGTGGTGTATCAGCTGCGGGGGAATTCCTTCTCCAAGGCGTGCAAAAGATTTATGATGAAAATACCTTCCCACAAGTTCGTACAACAACGAAATTAGCTCTTGCAACTCTAGGAAATGATGCTGGAGTTATTGGGGCAGCATCTCTTGTATTGCAATAAAAAGTAAAAAGGAGAAAAACACTAACTTAAAGCTAGTGATTTTCTTCCTTTCTTTTTTTATGCTATACTAGTTAAGACAATAATAGAGGTGAGAGTAAATGACAAAAGCAGATACGATTTTTAAAGAAAATATTGAGCGAATTCTCAATGAAGGTGTCTTTTCAGAACAGGCTCGTCCCAAGTACAAGGACGGGACAGTTGCCAACTCTAAGTATGTAACTGGAGCTTTTGCGGAGTATGATTTGTCAAAGGGGGAATTTCCCATCACAACTTTGCGTCCTATCGCTATTAAATCAGCTATTAAAGAAGTGCTTTGGATCTACCAAGATCAGACCAATAGTTTGGAAGTTCTCAATGACAAGTACAATGTTCACTACTGGAATGACTGGGAAGTTGGAGATACAGGGACTATTGGGGAACGTTATGGGGCTGTTGTTAAGAAGCATGACATCATTAACAAGATTCTCAAACAGTTAGAAGCCAATCCTTGGAACCGTCGTAATATCATTTCACTTTGGGATTATCAGGCTTTTGAGGAGACAGATGGCCTTCTTCCTTGTGCCTTCCAGACCATGTTTGATGTCCGTCGTGTAGATGGGGACATCTATCTGGATGCAACCTTGACCCAGCGTTCTAATGATATGCTGGTGGCCCACCATATCAATGCTATGCAGTATGTGGCTCTTCAAATGATGATTGCTAAACACTTTGGTTGGAAAGTTGGGAAATTCTTCTACTTTATCAACAACCTTCACATCTATGACAATCAATTCGAACAAGCTCAGGAATTGCTCCGTCGTGAACCTTCAAATTGCCAACCACGTTTAGTCTTGAATGTACCAGACAAGACTAATTTCTTTGATATTAAAGCAGAGGATTTTGAGTTGATCGACTATGATCCTGTGAAACCGCAATTGAAGTTTGATTTGGCTATTTAATAAATAAAAAGAAGTTGGAATTTCCAACTTCTTTTTTAAATTATTAGCGTGATACGCGACGACGAGCTGCTTTTTTACGATTTTCTTCGATGAAAGCTGCTTTTTGTTCTTCTGGTTCGATCACTTTCTTTTTAACTGCATAAACTGCACCTGCAACAGCAGCAACAGTTCCTGCGACACCTGTTACGAGACCTTTAGCAAAACCTTTAGCCATTAGTCTTCCTCCTTTAATTTATATATCAGGCAGAATTAGCTAGAAATATAGCATTTTTCTGCCTGTCTATTTTGTGATATAATAATAGTAACGAAAAAATGGGAATTTTTCAAGGAAAAACGATGAAAAGCAAAATAATTGTGATTGTTGGCCCAACAGCTGTTGGAAAGACTGCCCTAGCCATTGAAGTTGCTAAGCGTTTCAATAGTGAAGTAGTTAGTGGAGATAGCCAACAAGTATACCGAGGACTGGATATTGGAACAGCCAAGGCTAGTCCGGAGGAGCAGGCAACTGTCCCTCATCATTTGATTGATGTGAGAGATGTAACCGAGTCTTACTCGGCTTTTGATTTTGTTTCTGAAGCCAAGATGGCCATCGAGGATATTCAAAATCGTGGTAAACTTGCTATTATCGCTGGTGGAACAGGACTTTATATTCAGAGTCTACTAGAGGGATATCATCTAGGTGGAGAGATACCACACGAGGATATTTTAGCCTACCGAGCTAGTTTAGAGCCTTTTTCAGATGAGGAGTTAGCCCATCTGGTAGATCAAGCAAGTCTTGAAATTCCCCAATTTAATCGTCGTCGTGCCATGCGTGCCTTGGAAATTGCCCATTTTGGTAAAGACTTGGAAAATCAAGAAAGTTTATATGAACCGCTGATTATTTGCTTGGATGATGAGCGTAGTCATCTTTATGAACGGATTAACCACCGAGTGGATTTGATGTTTGAGGCTGGACTTTTGGAGGAAGCTAAGTGGCTGTTTGACCATTATCCAGATGTTCAAGCTGCTAAAGGAATTGGTTATAAGGAACTCTTTCCTTATTATCGTGGAGAGCAATCCTTGGAAGAAGCTAGTGACAGCCTAAAACAGGCGACTCGTCGATTTGCCAAGCGTCAGCTGACCTGGTTCCGCAATCGTATGCAGGTGACCTTTTATCAGATAGGAGAATCTGGTGTGAAAGACCGTATTTTAAGCCAGATTGAGGAGTTTTTAAATGATTGAAACGGAGAAAAAAGAGGAGCGTGTCCTGCTTATTGGAGTTGAACTCCAAGGCATGGATAATTTTGACCTCTCCATGGAAGAACTGGCTAGTTTAGCCAAGACAGCTGGTGCGGTCGTAGTAGATAATTACAGACAAAAACGTGAAAAATATGACACCAAGACCTTTGTTGGTTCTGGAAAGTTGGAAGAAATAGCGAAAATGGTGGATGCAGAAGAAATCACGACTGTCATCGTCAATAACCGTCTGACACCTCGACAAAATGTCAATTTAGAGGAAGTCTTAGGTGTTAAAGTTATTGACCGTATGCAGTTAATCTTAGATATCTTTGCCATGAGAGCTCGAAGCCACGAAGGGAAGCTCCAAGTTCATCTTGCCCAGCTCAAGTACCTCTTGCCTCGTTTGGTTGGTCAGGGGATTATGCTTAGCCGTCAGGCTGGGGGAATTGGTTCCCGTGGTCCTGGTGAAAGCCAGCTGGAGCTGAATCGTCGGAGTGTTCGCAACCAGATTACAGATATCGAACGACAACTCAAGGTGGTTGAGAAAAATCGGGCGACAGTTCGGGAAAAACGTTTGGAGTCAAGCACCTTTAAGATTGGCTTGATTGGTTATACAAATGCTGGGAAATCGACCATTATGAACACTTTGACCAGCAAGACCCAGTATGAGGCTGATGAGTTATTTGCGACTCTGGATGCGACAACTAAAAGCATCCATCTTGGTGGGAATCTCCAAGTAACTTTAACGGATACCGTTGGATTTATCCAAGACTTGCCGACAGAGTTGGTGTCAAGTTTCAAGTCAACCCTTGAAGAAAGCAAGCATGTAGATCTCTTGGTCCATGTCATCGATGCTAGCAATCCTTATCATGAGGAACATGAAAAAACAGTTCTCTCCATCATGAAAGACTTGGACATGGAGGATATTCCTCGCTTGACCCTTTATAATAAAGCGGATTTGGTGGAGGATTTCACGCCTACTCAAACGCCGTATGCCCTCATTTCTGCCAAGTCTGAGGATAGTCGTGAGCAGCTGCAGGCTTTATTTTTAGAAAAAATCAAGGATATTTTCGAACCCTTTACCCTGCGCGTGCCTTTTTCGAAATCCTACAAGATTCATGATTTAGAAAGCGTGGCAATCCTTGAAAGCCGAGAATATCAAGAGGACGGGGAAGTCATTACAGGCTACATTTCAAAGAAAAACAAATGGAGATTAGAAGAATTTTATGACTGATATCAAAACTTTGGCACTCAAGTATGGTGGCTATACAAGTCTAGACAAGGTCTATCTGGACCAACTTTTAGCTGGTAAATCTGAGCAGGAGCAGCTAGCCCTCATCACTCCTCCACCCAGTGTAGTCAATGCCTACTTTGCAGAACTCTACCAGAAAAAGAGCCCCGATGCTGCGACCGATTATTTTGCAGAAGTCAGCCAAGAACTGAACCTCTATAATGCTGAACCAAGTTTCACTGTAGAAAGCAAGCCCTTTATTCGCCTCAATCTATCTGGTAAATCCTTTGGATTTTGCTACGAGAAAGAAGGTCTTGGTCGCATTTTCTCAGAGAACGAGGAAGCAATTACGGATGAATTACTCTTTGAGATCGCGCAAATTTTTCCCCATCAGCTAGTTTTTGTGGAGTCTGGTAAGATTTACATGAAGGTGATTGGAGAAGAGGATGTTGTTAACGTGGAAAATCTCACAGCCTTGACAGATCTGGAAAATTTAGCAGATGGAAGAAAGCGACTTAAAGGGTACAGCCAAGAGGATTTACTACAAGAAGCTAGAGCTTTTTCTGGCAAATTTTATTACCGCTCGGAAAATAGAACTGCTATGTTATATATTGATTAATTAGAAAGTATCGAATGGATATTCAATTTTTAGGAACGGGGGCTGGTCAGCCCTCTAAAGCCCGCAATGTTTCAAGTCTCGCCCTGAAACTCTTGGACGAGATTAACGAAGTTTGGCTCTTTGACTGTGGAGAAGGAACGCAAAACCGCATTCTGGAAACCACGATTCGACCACGTAAGGTCAGCAAAATCTTTATTACCCACTTACATGGAGATCATATTTTTGGTTTGCCTGGTTTTCTTTCTAGCCGCGCTTTTCAGGCCAATGAAGAGCAGACAGATTTGGAAATCTATGGCCCTCAAGGTATTAAATCTTTTGTCTTGACCAGTCTACGAGTGTCAGGTTCACGCTTGCCCTATAAGATTCATTTCCATGAATTTGACCAAGCTTCTCTAGGGAAAATTCTTGAAACCGATAAATTTACAGTCTACGCGGAAGAGTTGGATCACACTATTTTCTGTGTGGGTTATCGTGTCATGCAAAAGGACCTAGAAGGGACCTTGGATGCTGAAAAACTCAAGGCTGCCGGTGTACCATTTGGACCACTTTTTGGGAAAATCAAGAATGGTCAGGATGTTGTTTTAGAAGATGGGACTGAGATCAAGGCAGCAAACTACATCTCAGCTCCACGACCAGGTAAGATTATCACTATCTTAGGTGACACTCGCAAAACCAATGCCAGTGTGCGTCTGGCTGTCAATGCGGATGTCCTTGTCCATGAGTCCACTTATGGCAAGGGTGATGAGAAAATTGCCCGCAATCACGGTCACTCAACTAACATGCAGGCAGCGCAAGTTGCAGTAGAAGCAGGAGCCAAACGACTCTTGCTCAACCATATCAGCGCCCGTTTTCTTTCAAAAGATATCAGCCAGCTTAAGAAAGATGCTGCAACGATTTTTGAAAATGTCCATGTGGTTAAAGACTTGGAAGAAGTGGAAATCTAGTTTCTAGAGAAAGGAGAATCATGCGAACCATTCTCATTACAGGTGCTAGCGGGGGTCTAGCCCAAGAAATGGTCAAACTCTTGCCTCAAGACCAACTCATTTTGCTAGGTAGAAATAAGGAAAAACTAGTTCAGTTATACGGAGATCATCCTCAGGTAGAATTGATTGAAATTGATATTACCGACGCTCAAGCATTAGAAGAACTAGTTGCTGAACTCTATCAGAGTTATGGCAAGATTGATGTTTTAATTAACAACGCTGGTTATGGGATTTTTGAAGATTTTGACAAGATTTCTGATCAAGACATTCATCAAATGTTTGAGGTTAATACCTTTGCTTTGATGAATCTGTCTCGTTTGGTTGCTTCTCGTATGAAGGAGATTCGAAAAGGGCATATCATCAATATCGTCAGCATGGCAGGATTGATTGCGACTGCTAAGTCTAGTCTATACTCTGCGACCAAGTTTGCGGCCATTGGTTTTTCAAATGCTCTTCGCCTTGAGCTCATGCCCTATGGTGTCTATGTGACAACGGTTAATCCAGGTCCAATCCGTACAGGATTTTTTGACCAGGCAGACCCAGATGGGACCTACCTCAAATCGGTTGACCGCTTCCTACTCGAGCCAGATGCTGTCGCGCAAAAAATTGTTAAGATCATCAGAAAAAACAAACGCGAGCTCAATCTCCCGATTTTGCTTAATTCAGCTCATAAATTTTATACCCTCTTTCCTAAGTTAGCAGATAAGTTGGCAGGAGAAACTTTTAATTATAAGTAAAAAAGCTATTCCTTTAAGGAATAGCTTTTTGATTTAATTTCATGAAAGAAGAGTGTTTTAAAATTAAAAATCAAGCTTATTAGTGCCTATTCATAGCTTTTAGGGTATAATACAAATAAAAGAAATCAAGAAGATACTTAGAGTACAATCTAGGTACAAAAAGATAGAATGATGGATACAGGAGAAAAAATGGCAAAAAAGAAAAGAGTTACCTTACCCAAGGACTTTAATGAACTACTAACTGATGGCAATATTGACCAATTAAAGGCCGTATATGATAAGTGTGAGTTAACTGCCCATGATGGTAGATATAGCTTAAGTACGGCTCTCCATTTCGGTGGTGTACCTGATGAACTGGTTATTTGGCTTGTAGAAGAGGGCTTGGATATCAATATCCCTGATTATTATGGAGCAACTCCTTTGTATCGTCAGGCAACCGTGGGAAGAGATACTGTAAAACTCTTGCTCGAATTGGGTGCAGACATTGAAAAAACCAATACTTATGGCAATACACCCTTGCATGTGGCAGCTCAGTTTTTTCATCCTAAGACCGTTGCACTTCTCATAGAAAAGGGAGCAAATGTCAACCCTAAAAATGATAGGGGACAGACCCCACTAGACTCCGTACTCACTGTCTGTCGAGGAATCTATATTGCCCAAACAGCTGAAATTGCCTCTATGCTGCTGGATGCAGGTGCTAAGAAAACATCTGCTATGAAAGAAAAGGTTGAAAATATTGGTAAGGATTTTGAATTTCATAGAGAAGGGATCAATCCCGACTATCTAGAAGCAGCAGATCAGGGTCTAGAAAAACTTTATGCTTTGTTTGATGTCAAGCCGGTAGCAAAACGAATAACCCACGATGGAGTTTCTCCGATTCTCGTAAAAGAAGGTAGCTGGGAGGAGCAATATGAGGAACTATGGTCTTTCTTGATTCCTTCAAGTGGAGCAGCCAAAACTGTTCAGGGAGAAGTTGTCCGTATCCCAGGCAGAGTTCGAGATGAACTGGATCGAAACGGTGGGGCTAACTGGGACAGAGACTACCGCAAGATGCTACAGGCTCTCCCTCAATACTTGTCTCTAGGAATCCCACTTTCAGAACAGGAATTAGCAGAGACTAAAGAGCTTATTGCTCAGGTTTATGGGAAAGATTTTGATGACGAGCCTCGCTTAGACCGCCTGTGTCAGCTAGCTATTGCTTGGATTGAGCAAAATCCTGAACCCCTTCCCCTAGAAGAACCAAGTTATAAGCGGTAAAAGGAATTTGAAGCTAGTTAAAATAAAGAACTCAAGGTGAAATGATGCAACTAATTGATCAAGTTAAAAAAATAGAAACTTATATTTGTGAGTGTTTTGAAGACTGGGATTTGGATGATCCTGTAGAGGAAGGATATCTGGAAGATTATCAGGGCATTTCTGGTGCTTCTGAGGCAGAGCTTCAAGCCTTTGAGGAAATATTTGGCATTCGTCCACCTAGTGACTTCAAAGAGCTTTATAGTTATAAAAATGGGAGTAAATACTTCTCTATTTTACCTTGTGTAATTGACCAGAGAGAGCTGACTTTTTCTCTCATGAGTCTACAGGAAATTGAGACTTGTAAAAAGTACTTTCAAAATAGAGATGCTCTGTTAACCGAATTTCCCGACTATTTTTCTAGTCAAGACTTAGAAAACATGCATGATAGTAGAATTAAGCCCTATCTTTTTAATAAAAAATGGCTTCCTTTTGCTCAGTATTGTGACTCTTGTTATCTTATGCTGGATTTTGATCCAGACCAGGAGGGTCAGGAAGGACAGGTTATTTGCTATATCCATGATCCTGATCAGGTGATCTATGTGGCTAAAAGCCTTACAAATCTGATTGAAGGGATCATGGATGAGATAGTATGAACGGACAAATGTACCAAGTTCAAAATATAACAGATAACATTTGTTTAACCTTCCTGTACGACAGAGGATTAAAAGAACTTGCCCTTTGTCAGATTGACTAGGCTGTGAGGCTGAATTTGGGAGCTTTTTATTGATAGGTGCTGATATTTCTTGATTAGTCTACAGTATCTATTTTGAGTTGTTTTCTTGTCAAATTTGACCAAGTATTGCAATTTAAGTCTTAAAATAGTATACTAGTTCTAATATTCATGAAAACGTTTGCGTTTTTGCTGATGATGATTATTTAGGAGACAATACATGGAATTGACAGCTATTTATCATAGGCCAGAATCAGAGTATGCTTATCTGTACAAAGAAGGTCAGCTACATATCCGAATTAGAACCAAGAAAAATGATGTCCAGCAGATCATTTTACATTATGGAGATCCCTTTATCTTCATCGAGGATAAGTATGAAGCCAAGAAGGAGATGACCAAAGTAACCTCGGACGCCTTGTTTGATTATTGGCAGGTTACGGTCTCTGTTGATTTTGCTCGCATTCAGTATCTCTTTGAGCTCCTTGATAAAGAAGGTCAAGGTGTTTTCTATGGTGATAAGGGTTGTGTAGAACATACTCAAGAAAACTTGGATGCTGATGGAAACGGCTTTAAGCTTCCTTATATTCACGAAATCGACGGATGTCAGGTTCCTGACTGGGTTTCAAATACCGTTTGGTATCAGATTTTCCCAGAACGATTTGCTAATGGAAATCCTAATCTGACTCCAGATGGAGCTCGAGAGTGGGATGCTGCCATTGCACCTAACATGGATAATTTTTTTGGTGGAGATTTACAAGGGATTATTGATCATTTAGACTATCTTAAAGATTTGGGAATCACTGGACTTTACCTATGTCCGATTTTTGAAGCTACGACCAATCACAAGTACGATACGACGGATTATTTTGAAATCGACCGTCACTTTGGAGACAAGGAAGTCTTTCGTAATCTAGTCGAGAAAGCTCATAAACGTGGCATCAAGATTATGCTAGATGCTGTTTTCAATCATATCGGCTACCAGTCTGCCCAATGGCAGGATGTTCTAAAGAAGGGAGAAAAGTCACCATATAAAGATTGGTTCCATATCCAAGAATTCCCAGTTACTGAGGATAAACTTCAGAATCCAAGACAACTCCCTTATCATACCTTTGCCTTTGCTAGCTATATGCCTAAGTTGAATACAGCTAATCCGGAGGTTAGGGACTATCTTCTCAGTGTTGCAACTTACTGGATTGAAAATTTTGATATTGATGCTTGGCGCTTGGACGTTGCCAATGAAATTGACCATCAGTTCTGGAAAGATTTTAGAAAGGCAGTTCTAGCTAAAAAGCCTGATTTGTATATTTTAGGTGAAATCTGGCATACGTCTCAGCCTTGGCTACAAGGGGATGAGTTCCATGCGGTCATGAACTACCCACTCTCTGAAAGTATCAAGGATTATTTCTTGCGTCAGCGTAAAAAGACGGAGCAATTTATTTCAGAAATCAATAGCCAGTCTATGTACTACAAGCAACAAATCTCAGAGGTAATGTTTAACCTTTTAGATTCTCATGATACAGAGCGTATCCTCACAACTGCCAAAGGAAATATTCAGCATGTCAAGGCTGCTCTAACTTTCCTCTACCTTCAAAAAGGGACTCCTTGTATCTATTACGGAACAGAGTTGGCCCTAATTGGTGGACCAGACCCTGACTGCCGTCGTGTCATGCCTTGGGAGCGTGTGTCTGAGGATAATGATATGCTGAATTTTATGAAACAGTTGATTCAAGTCCGTAAGGAAGTTGCAAGTATGATTCAGCATGGAAATTATCGCTTGGAAGAGGTGAAACCAGATGTCCTATCTTTGAAGTGGAACTACCAAGGAAAAGAAGTTCAGGCAATCTTTAATCAGTCTTCTGAGAATTTTGTTTTAGAAAGAGACTCTGTTGATTTAGCGAATCATTGCCAGCTTGAAGATGGTCAGCAAGTCATCTTGCCAGATGGTTTTATCATTACTGTTTCGAAATAAAGCAATCAACTGGAACAAGTATCTAGTTACAAAATAAAAAGAAGTGATTATTTGACTTTAGATGCAAAAAAACAAGAAGCTGTCCTATAGTGGGACAGCTTTTTGGGTAATTAAATTAAATGTACATTCAGCTTTTTATAATTTTCTACAAATTTTAGAAAAAACATTCAAAAGTATGAATTTTATAGGGCAACTATTGAAAATTCCTATATTATTTTATAGAATAAAAGTATTATACAACAAAAGTTAAGCGCTTTCCTTTTATAAATGGAAGCGGTTACTAAAAAGGAGAATCTTATGAGAAAAGATCATTGGAATCGTAAAAGAGTTTATAGTATCCGTAAATTTACGGTAGGTACTTGCTCAGTAGTCATTGGTACTTGTTCGGTATTATTTGGGGCAAATCTAGCTAGTGCAAGTACTGTATCTGCGGATGAAACTCCATCCGCTGTTGCTACAGAAAAAGTGGAGAAAGAAACTCCTGAAGAGGAAGCTGTAGATTCAAAAGCTTCTGAACAACCTGTAACAACAGAAACTGTTAACAGTGAAGCAGTAGAAACTAATCATGAAGTAGAGAAAAAAGAGGAAGCCCCAACTACTGAGACTACTCCTGAGAAAAAAGAAACCTCTGATGTAGAAAAGCAAGCTCCAGCTGTGACTCAGGATCAATCTGCTCAAACAGAAAAACCAGAGCTCAAACCTGCTACTAATGATGAGGTAAAACAGTTGATCGATGATCGCAAATTAGAATTTAACCAAAACTGGCACTTTAAACTTAATGCCAATTCTAAAGAGGCTGTCAAGCCAGATGCTGATGTCAGCACCTGGAAGAAATTAGATCTTCCACATGACTGGAGTATCTTTAATGATTTTGATCATAATTCACCTGCCCAAAATGAAGGTGGGCAACTTAATGGTGGTGACGCTTGGTATCGCAAGACTTTTAAACTAGATGAAAAAGATCTCAACAAGAATGTACGCATTACATTTGATGGGGTTTATATGGATTCACAAGTCTATGTAAATGGTCAATTAGTTGGTCACTATCCAAATGGATACAACCAGTTCTCATATGATATCACTAATTATTTACATAAAGATGGTCGTGAAAACGTCATTGCAGTACATGCAATCAACAAGCAACCAAGTAGCCGTTGGTACTCAGGAAGTGGTATCTATCGTGATGTTACCCTTCAAGTGACTGATAAGTTACATGTTGAGAAAAATGGTACAACCATCTTAACACCTGAACTTGAAAAACAACAAGCAGGTAAAGTTGATACTCATGTATCAAGTAAGATCGTTAATACTGATGATAAAGACCACGAAATTGTAGCTGAGTATCAAATCATCGAACGTGGAGGACAAGCTGTAAGTGATCTAGTTCGTACAGCTAGTCAAGTCTTGAAAGCTCATCAATCAGCTAGTTTGAATGCTATTTTACAAGTTGATAAGCCAAAACTTTGGACAGTACTAAGCGACCAACCAGCTCTTTATGAGTTAGTGACTCGTGTTTACCGTGATGGCCAGTTAGTTGATGCTAAGAAAGATATGTTTGGTTACCGTTACTACAACTGGACACCAAACGAAGGCTTCTCTCTTAACGGCGAAAAAATGAAATTCCATGGTGTTTCTCTTCACCATGACCATGGGGCTCTAGGAGCAGAAGAAAACTACAAGGCAGAATACCGTCGTCTTAAACAGATGAAGGATATGGGTGTGAACTCCATCCGTACAACCCACAACCCAGCTAGTGAGCAAACCTTGCAAATTGCTGCTGAACTTGGATTGTTGGTTCAAGAAGAAGCTTTTGATACTTGGTATGGTGGTAAGAAACCCTATGACTACGGACGTTTCTTTGAAAAAGATGCAACCCACCCAGAAGCTAGAAAAGGTGAAAAATGGTCTGATTTCGACTTGCGTACCATGGTCGAGAGAGGTAAGAATAACCCAGCTATCTTCATGTGGTCTATCGGTAATGAAATCGGTGAAGCTTCAGGAGATCCACATTCTTTAGCGACTGTTAAGCGTTTGGTTAAGGTTATCAAGGACGTTGACAAGACTCGCTATGTTACAATGGGAGCAGATAAATTCCGCTTCGGTGATGGTAGCGGTGGACATGAAAAAATCGCTGACGAACTGGATGCGGTTGGATTTAACTATTCAGAAGACAACTACAAGAAACTTCGTGCTAAACATCCAAACTGGTTGATTTACGGTTCAGAAACTTCTTCTGCAACTCGAACACGTGGAAGCTATTTCCGTCCAGAACGTGAATTGGTGCATAGCAACCAAGCTTATCGTAATTATGAGCAGTCAGACTACGGTAATGACCGTGTTGGTTGGGGTAAAACTGCAACAGCTTCATGGACTTTTGACCGTGATAATGCAGGCTATGCAGGTCAGTTTATCTGGACAGGTACAGATTATATTGGTGAACCAACTCCATGGCACAACCAAAACAACACACCAGTTAAGAGTTCTTACTTCGGTATCGTAGATACAGCCGGCATTCCAAAGAATGACTACTACTTGTACCAAAGCCAATGGGTTTCTGCTCAGAAGAAACCAATGGTTCACCTCCTTCCTCACTGGAATTGGGAAGATTCTAGTCTAAAAGAGAATGTAGCGGATGCAGATGGTAAGATTCCTGTTCGTGCATTTTCAAATGCCGCCAGTGTGGAACTATTCTTGAATGGTGAGTCCCTAGGTAAGAAAAACTTTAACAAGAAACAAACAAGTGATGGACGTACTTACCAAGAGGGTGCTAATGCAAATGAACTTTACCTTGAGTGGAAAGTTGCTTATCAACCTGGAACACTGGAAGCAGTAGCTCGTGACGAAGCTGGTAATATCATTGCTCGTGATAAGATTGCGACTGCTGGAGAACCTGCAGGAGTTCGCTTAGTCAAAGAAGAACATGCTATCGCAGCTGATGGAAAAGACCTCACTTATATCTACTACGAAATTGTAGACCGTGATGGCAATGTAGTACCAACTGCTAATAATCTTGTACGCTTCCAGTTGCATGGACAAGGTCAGATTGTCGGTGTGGATAACGGGGAACAAGCCAGCCGTGAACGTTACAAAGAACAAGCAGATGGTTCATGGATTCGTAAAGCCTTCAATGGTAAAGGTGTTGTAATTGTTAAATCAACGGAGCAAGCAGGTAAATTCACCTTAACTGCCCACTCTGATTTCTTGAAATCTGGTCAAACAACTATCTTCACAGGTAAGAAAGACCAAGAGGAAAAAACTGTTTTAGGTACAGAGGTTCCTAAAGTTCGTACAGTAATCGGTCAAGCAGCGAAAATGCCTTCAAAAGTAGGATTTATCTACAGTGATGGCAGTCGTGCAAAACTTCCAGTAGAATGGTCTGCAGTTGATGTCAACCAACCTGGTATTTTTACTGTTAAAGGTGTGGCAGATGGTCGTGATGTAGAAGCGCGTGTTGAAGTCTTAGCACTCGAAGCAGAATTACCTGTAGTTAAGAGAATTGCTCCAAATACAGACCTAAACTCAGTCGACAAATCTGTATCTTACGTATTATCAGATGGTACTCTAGGAAGCTATGACGTTGATAAGTGGGAAGTTGCAGCTGAAGACCAAGCTAAATTAGCTATCTCAGGCTCTCGTATCCAGGCTAAAGGAATTTCAGGTGAAGATGAAATCGATGCGACCTTTGTAGTCGCAGAAGGTCAAGCATCTGCACCAGTAGTTCCAAGTGTAACCGTAGCCGACCAAGCTGTAGAAGGTCTTTCAACTGAGCAACCAGTAAAATACCATAAACTTGCTTATGGCGTAGCTTTGCCAGAAGTTAAAGCTACAGCTGAAAATGCGGAAGTGACTGTTATTCAAGCTAGTGAAGCGACTGGTATGCGCGCAATTATCCATGTTCAACCTAAGGATGGTGGGGAATCTCAAACATATGCTATCCAATTCCTACAAGAAGCTCCACAAATTGAGCGTTTGAGCTTAGAGGTAGAGAACGAGTCTGCACTTAAAGAAGACCAAACAGTTGGTATCAAAGTATTGGCTCACTACCAAGATGGTACGCAGGCAGTTTTGAAGGCCGACAAGGTTAGCTTCTCAACTACAGGTGAGGGAGATGTAGCCGTTCGTAAAGGTATGCTTGAATTTCATAAACCAGGGCAGGTGACTTTGAAAGCTCAGTTTGAAGGAGCAGAAGGTCAGATTGACTTGAACATCCAAGCAAACACTGAAAACAAAGTAGTACAAGCAATCCGTCCAGTCAGCGTAGTGACAGGTTTGAATCAAGAACCAAGTCTCCCAGCTACAGTAACTGTAGAGTATGACAAAGGATTTCCAAAACTTCATAAGGTTACTTGGCAACCAGTTGCCAAAGGAGACCTTGCTAAGTATCATAGCTTTGATGTTCTTGGTAAAGTAGAAGGTATAGACCAAGAGGCTCATGCCCAAGTATCTGTTGAAGGAATTATTGCTGTTGAAGAAGTTAGTGCGACAACACCAGTAGCTGAGGCTCCACAACTTCCAGAGAGTGTTCGTACTTACCATTCAACTGGTCAAGTTTCTTCAGCTAAGGTGACATGGGATGCTATCGATCCAAGCCAGTATGCAAACGAAGGTAGCTTTACTGTTACTGGACATGTTGAAGGAACAACGTTAACGACAAAACTTCATGTTCGTGTATCTGCTCAGACAGAAACCGGTGCTAATATCTCTGACCAATGGACGGGTTCAGAATTGCCACTTGCCTTTGCATCAGATTCAAATCCTAGCGACCCAGTTTCGAATGTCAATGATAAATTGATTTCTTATAATAACCAACCAGCTAACCGTTGGACAAACTGGAACCGAACAAGTGAAGCATCAGTAGGGGTACTCTTTGGAGATTCTGGAATCTTATCGAAGCGTTCAGTGGACAATCTTAATGTTGGATTCCATGAAGATCATGGTGTTGGTGCACCTAAGTCTTACGTGATCGAATACTATGTTGGTTCAGAAGTTCCAACAGTTCCTAAGGATCCAAGTTTTGTTGCTAGAGAAGATCATGTCTTTAACAATCCTAACAACTGGAAACAAGTGACTAATCTTAAGGCTCCAGATCAATTGAAAGCTGGAGAAATGACTCACTTTAGCTTTGATAAAGTTAATACTTATGCAGTCCGTATCCGTATGGTTAGACCAGATGGAAAATGGGGTACTTCGATCACAGAAGTGCAAATCTTCTCTAAACAAGTAGCTCCAGCTAAGAAAGCTCAAGCACAGATTCAAGTTGACGGAAAAGAAGTACCAGGATTTAACCCTGCTTTGACTGACTACTACCTTGAAGCTAAGGAGGGTAACCTACCAGCTGTTACAGCAAGCGTCACTGAAAATGGTATCGCTACAGTTGTTCCAAGCGTACGTGAAGGTGATCCAGTACGCGTAGTTGTTAAGGCTGAAAATGGCGATATCCTAGGTGAATACCGTCTACACTTTACAAATGATAAAGATTTGCTAGTAAGTAAACCTCTAGTTGCTGCTAAGTCTTCACGTCTAGTTGCAAAAGGACAAGCGCTTGAATTGCCAACAAAAGTACCTGTTTACTTTACAGGAAAAGATGGCTATGAAGTTAAGGACTTGGCTGTCGAATGGGAAGAAGTACCAGCAGAAAATCTAACAAAAGCTGGTGAATTTACAGTTCATGGTCGCGTTCTGGGTACTGATCTATCTGCTGAAGTGGCTGTACGTGTGACAGACAAACTCGGTGAAAACCTATCAGACAACCCAGACTTCGATGATGACAGCAACCGCTCATTTGCTTCAGCAACCAATGACATTGATCCAAATTCTCATGACCGTGTGGACTATGTCAACGATGGTTCAGATGATGAAACCCGTCGTTGGACTAACTGGTCCCCAACTCCATCTTCTAATCCTGAAGTTTCAGTAGGGGTTATCTTTAGAGAAGCTGGTCAGATTGTTGAGCGTTCGGTTGCAGAAGGAAAAATTCGCTTCTTTGCTGATGGTGGAACAGATGCACCTTCTAAACTCGTATTAGAGCGCTATGTTGGTCCAGAATTTAATTTGCCTGAATATTACTCTAACTACCAACCATACGATCCTGATCACCCATTCAACACTCCTTCTAACTGGGAGAAAGTTGAATACCGTGCTGATCAAGAGATTCAAGCAGGAACTGACATCCATGTAACCTTTGCACCAGTCAAAGCTAAAGCTATGAGATGGCGCATGGACAGAAAAGCAGACAAGAATGGTGTGGCTATCACTGAAATGGCCTTTATTGCACCAAGTGAAGCACCTAAGGACAATACAGCTTCTAAACTTCTTGTGGATGGTAGAGAGCTTGCTGACTTCTCAGAAGATCGTGCTGACTACCAAGTAACCTATAGTGGAAACCGTCCTAAAGTGACAGTGGAAGCTGGTGAAAATGTAGCGGCGACAGTTGTTGATAGTGGGGACGATAAACTTCCAGTCTTGGTACGTCTTGTTTCAGAGAGTGGTAAGAACGTTAAAGAGTATCGAATCCAATTGAAGAAAGAAGAAGTTGAATCTGGTAAGACAGACCCAGCTGTCCATGAAGTCCCAGAATTCACAGGCGGCGTTAATGGAGCAGAAGGTTCAGTTCATGAAGTCCCAGAATTTACTGGTGGTGTGAATGGAGCAGAAGGTTCAATTCATGAAGTTCCAGAATACACTGGAACTATTGGAACAGCAGGTGACGACCCAGCTCCAACAGTAGAAGTACCAGAATACACAGGTCCGATTGGCACAGCAGGTGACGTGCCAGCTCCAGTAGTAGAAGTGCCAGAGTACACGGGAGCAATTGGCACAGCAGGTGATGCGCCAGCCCCAGTAGTAGAAGTTCCAGAGTACACAGGAGCAATCGGCACAGTAGGTGATGCGCCAGCTCCAGTAGTAGAAGTTCCAGAATACACAGGAGTTATTGGCACAGCAGGTGATGCGCCAGCTCCAGTAGTAGAAGTCCCAGAATACGCAGGAGCAATCGGCACAGCAGGTGATGCACCAGCCCCAGTAGTGGCAGTCCCAGAATTCACTGGTGGCGTTAATGGAGCAGAAGGCTCAGTTCATGAAGTTCCAGAATTCACTGGTGGTGTGAATGGGGCAGAAGGTTCAGTTCATGAAGTTCCACGATTTGAAGGTGGCGTTCCTGGTGGAGAAGGGACAACTCATCAAGTTCCAGAATTCACTGGTGGTGTGAATGGAGGAGAAGCAGCTGTTCACGAATTGTCTGGTTACAAGGTAGAGCAGTCATTAGTAGCTCAAGCTATGTCACAAGACAGAACTTATAAAGCGCCTGCAAGTAGTCACCAAATTCTCCCAGAGACAGGCACTAAAGAAAATGCTACCCTTGCCACCGTAGGTGTTGTTGGAGCACTTCTTGGCCTCTTTGCAATGGGGAAGAAAAAAGACGACGAATAAGATGATGTAAAAGCATTCGAGTCATAGAGAGTGGGACAGAAATCGGTAATTCGTTAGAATTCGATTTCGTCGTCCCACCTCCGCACAGTTGAGTAGGGCTGTAAAAGCTGATGAAATCAGCGTAGTAGAGCCCACTCAACCACTGCGTCTTGCTCGACAATGCAAAGACAATTGAGAAGCTAGGACTTTTGTCCCAGCCTCAATCATAAAAAGCGGACAAAACTAGTTTTCTGATCTACAGAGACTGGTCTTGTTCGCTTTTTTGGCTCATTGTCAACTGTAGTGAACAACAAGAAAGTATAATACTCTTCGAAAATCTTTTCAAACCGCGTCAACGTCGCCTTGGATTGTATATGTGACTGACTTCATCAGTCTTATCTACAACCTCAAAGCAGTGCTTTGAGCAACCTGCGGCTAGTTTCCTAGTTTGCTCTTTGATTTTCATTGAGTATAAGACAGAGCTGGCTTCTTATTCATAAATTACCTTTCATTTGATAGCAGGTTCCCTTGAAGGTGTTTAGTCAGCTAAACCAAGGCTAGTCTTAGCCTAAGCCTAAGCCATTTTATCAAATGAAATCACATCCCATATTTTCTCGATGCTAGTTAAACAAACTTATTTTTAGAAAGTATGACTAGCTAACTTCTACGTGTTATATATTATTAAAACAAATGGGAACTGTTGTATAAAAAAGGGAAAAATGATATAATAAAAGCGTTTCCAATGGTAATGATATAAATGCAATGAAAACCATGAAAAAATCAGCAAAAGTCGTTTTATTGGTTAGTTTGTTATCTATTGGTCTTTTTCAAACCAGTGTATCTGCTATAACAGTCACTAAAAGTTACCGGTATGATCGGAATACCGCTTTTGAGTATAGTATGAATTACCACGAACATAAATACGTAAACATTTCAAGATGGTCTGCTTATTGTTCTATAATGACTATAAAGTTGGTCCGATTGGCATTATGTTCGCTATGAGGTTATAAACTACTATACTGGAGGTTATTAATCGTTAAAGAGTGAGAAAAAGGAGGGCTGTATATGATAACTCTTACTCATGTTACCTTAAAAACGCGACAAGTCATCTTGCAAGATGTTGATTTCACCTTTAAAAAAGGTAGGATTTATGGCCTTCTTGCTATCAATGGCTCGGGAAAGACGACCCTGTTCCGAGCTATTAGCAAGCTGCTTCCCCTTAGTAGTGGACATATCGCAGCCCCTCCTTCTTTGTTTTATTATGAGAGCGTTGAATGGCTGGATGGAAACTTAAGTGGGATGGACTACCTTCGTCTCATAAAAAATATCTGGAAGTCAGACCTAAACTTGGGAGACGAAATCGCCTACTGGGAAATGTCTGACTATATCAGCCTTCCCATCCGCAAGTATTCCTTAGGGATGAAGCAACGCTTGGTGATTGCTATGTATTTCCTCAGTCAGGCGAAATGCTGGCTCATGGATGAGATAACAAATGGCTTAGATGAGTATTATCGACAGAAGTTTTTTGATAGACTATCACAAATCGATAGACAAGAACAGCTGGTTCTTTTGAGTTCCCACTACAAAGAGGAGTTAATGGAGATTTGCGATAGCATCGTAACCATTCATCAGGGGCAAATAGAAGAGGTTTAGTTTATGAAAGATGTTAGTCTATTTTTATTAAAAAAAGTTTTCAAAAGTCGCTTAAACTGGATTATCTTAGCTTTATTTGTATCTGGACTCGGTGTTACCTTTTATTTTAATAGTCAGACTGCAAACTCCGTCAGCTTGGAGAGCGAGTTGGAAACCAGTCTTGTAAAACATGAGAGAGTCATCAATGAATATGAAGAGAAACTCTCCCAAATATCTGACACCAGCTCGGAGGAATACCAGTTTGCTAAAGAAAATTTAGACTCGCAAAAAAATCTTTTGACGCAAAAGAAAGAAATTCTGGCTTTGTTAAAAGAAGGACGCTGGAAAGAAGCCTACTATTTGCAGTGGCAAGATGTAGAGAAGAGTTATGAAATTTTATCAAAGGAACCGACTGCTAGTTCTGACTTAAAAATGGCGGTTGACCGCGAACGAAAGACTTACCAAGCCCTATATCCCTTGAACATAAAAGCCCACAATTTAGTTTATCCGACCTACGGGATTGATCAGATTGTCTGGATTTTAGAGGCTATCATCCCAAGCTTGTTTGTAGTTGCTATTATTTTTATGCTAACGCAACTATTTGCAGAAAGATATCAAAATCATCTGGACACAGCTCAGTTATATCCTTTTTCAAAAGTGACATTTGCCCTGTCCTCTCTTGGAGTTGGAGTGGGCTATGTAACTGTACTGTTTATCGGAATCTGTGGTTTTTCTTTTCTAGTGGGAAGTCTGATAAGTGGTTTTGGACAGTTAGATTATCCCTACCCGATTTATAACTTAGTGAATCAAGAGGTAACTATTGGAAAGATACAAGATGTGTTATTTTCTGGCTTGTTATTAGCTTTCTTAACTTTTATCGTCATTGTGGAAGTAGTGTACTTGATTGCTTACTTTTTCAAGCAAAAAATGCCTGTCCTCTTTATTTCCTTAATTGGGATAGTTGGCTTATTGTTTGGTATCCAAACCATTCAGCCTCTTCAGAGGATTGCACATCTGATTCCCTTTACTTACTTGCGTTCAGTGGAGATTTTGTCTGGAAGATTACCTAAACAAATTGATAATGTCAATCTGAATTGGAGCATGGGGATGGTCTTACTCCCTTGCCTAATTATCCTTTTGCTATTGGGAATTCTATTTATCGAAAGTTTGGGAAATTCACGAAAAAAGAGTATGTTAAATAGGTGTTAGTTTTCCTATTTCCACTTGATAACTACTTCATGCAATCAAGAATAAGAAAGAACATCCGAATCATTGATAGCTATGAAAAATGAGGGGAAACGAATCTCAGGAGACTCTCAAAATATGAGCTCACTAAAAAAGTCATCATTAGATGGCTTTTTTGCTATCAAAAGAGTTATAATAAAGATGAAAATAGGGATAGAAGAGAGGAGATAGGATGGCTTACATTGAAATGAAAAATAGCTATAAGAGGTATTATAGTGGAGAAACAGAAATCGTAGCCAATCGTGATGTCAACTTCGAGATTGAAAAGGGAGAACTGGTCATTATCCTTGGTTCATCTGGAGCAGGAAAGTCAACGGTCTTAAATATTCTAGGTGGTATGGATACAAATGATGAAGGGCAAGTCTGGGTTGATGGGACTAACATTTCTGACTATACCTCCCATCAGAGAACCAACTATCGCAGAGATGACGTTGGCTTTGTCTTTCAGTTTTACAATTTGGTTTCTAACTTGACTGCTAAGGAAAATGTTGAGCTAGCTTCAGAAATTGTTGCTGATGCCTTGGATCCAGAACAGGTTCTCAAGGATGTAGGCTTAGGTCACCGTCTCAATAACTTTCCAGCCCAGCTATCAGGTGGTGAGCAACAACGAGTTTCTATTGCAAGAGCTGTGGCTAAAAATCCTAAAATTCTCCTCTGTGATGAACCGACGGGAGCTTTGGACTACCAGACTGGTAAGCAGGTTCTAAAGATTCTCCAAGATATGTCACGTAAAAAAGGGGCCACCGTTATCATCGTGACCCATAATGCTTCCCTTGCTCCTATAGCTGATCGCGTGATTCAGATGCATGATGCTAGTGTCAAGAGAGTTGTTATCAATCCTAAACCACAGGATATTGATGATTTGGAGTATTGAGATGAAAAGAAAGACATATTGGAAAGACTTGCTCCAGTCTTTCACAGGTTCAAAGGGACGTTTTTTATCCATCCTAACTCTGATGATGTTGGGTTCTTTGGCCTTGGTTGGTCTCAAAGTAGCTAGTCCCAATATGGAGCGAACAGCATGGGATTATATTCAAAAAGCTAACATAGCTGATATTACTGTCATAGCAGATTATGGGCTTGATCAGGCTGACCAGGAAGAACTTAAAAATCTTACTCGAGCATCCGTTGAGTTTGGTTATATGACGGATTTGACTCTAGAAGGTAGTCAAGATGCCATACGGATTTTTTCTAAGACAGAAAGAATTTCAAAATTCCAAGTAACTCAAGGACGATTGCCTGAGAAAGAAGATGAACTAGCCTTGGCAGATTTTTGGAAAGATCGCTATCAGATTGGTCAAGTTATTCATTTGAGTCAAAAAAAGGGCAGTAATTCTCAATTAAAGCGGGATAGTTATACCATTACAGGTTTTGTCCACTCACCAGATATCTTTTCAAAATCAGATATGGGGAGTTCAGCCAGTGGGAATGGGAACTTGGTTGCTTATGGTGTCGTAACTGAAGATAATTTTAAGAGTCCTGTATACACGATTGCCCGCATGAGATTTGCTAGTCTAACAGATTTGAATCCATTTTCCGGTGATTATGAGAAGAGGCTAGAGCAAGAAGAAGCGACTCTCAAGGAACAACTTGCTGATAATGGTCAAGCGCGGCTAGAAAAAATGAAGAAGGATGCTCAAGAGTCCCTTGATGAGGGAAAGAAACAACTGGACGAGGCTGAAAATAATTTGCTAGCTGGCAAGAGTCGCCTGCAGGAAATCGAAACGCGTCTACAAGCTCAAGAAAATCAAGTGAGCCAACTACCAGAGCCCTACAAAAGTCAAGCATCTAGTCATTTAGACCAGGCCAAAGAGCAATTAGCTCAAGAAAAGGAAAAGCTGAGCCAAGCCGAAACAGATCTTACTAACGAAAAGGCTAAATGGCAGACCAGTCAGGATGAAGTCAATGCTCTGACAGAGCCAACCTATCATGTCTACAATCGAAAGAGTTCTCCAACTGGTCAAGGTTATCTCATGTATAGTAACTCGGCCATGAGTATTCGTGCCGTAGGGAATATTTTTCCAGTTGTTCTCTATGCCGTAGCAGCCATGGTTACCTTTACCACCATGACACGATTTGTAGACGAGGAAAGAACCAATGCTGGCATCTTCAAGGCCTTGGGCTATCGGAGTAAGGATATTATTGCAAAGTTTGTCATCTATGGCTTGGTGGCAGGTTCCATAGGGACTTTCTTGGGAATTTTTATTGGTCATTACATACTAGCTCCCACAATCTCGCATATCATCACTGAGCGAATGATCGTTGGTGAGAGTCAGCAGCATTTCTACTGGACCTATAGTTGTTTAGCTCTGGGGCTAAGCTTAATAGCTAGCGTTTTACCTGCCTACCTTGTATCTCGCAGAGAATTGCATGAAGAAGCAGCACAATTATTACTACCCAAGCCACCAGCCAAGGGCTCAAAGATTATCTTGGAGCGGATAACCTTTATCTGGTCCCATTTGAGCTTTACCCAAAAGGTAACTGCCCGCAATATTTTCCGTTACAAACAACGCATGCTGATGACCATTTTTGGAGTTGCAGGTTCAGTAGCCCTCCTCCTTGCGGGTCTCGGTATTCAATCTTCTGTGGTAGGAGTGGCTGACAGGCAGTTTAAGGACCTGCAAGAGTACCAGTTGGTGCTTACAGTCAGGAATCATGCTTCTGCCTCAGATCAGGCTCAACTGGAAACCAAGTTACAAGCCGACGCAGTGGACAAATACCGCTTGATTTACTCCAAACAAGTAGATGAAAAATATGCTGGCAAGGCTGGTGTCCAAACAGTGACCATCATGGTTACTGATCAGGATGACTTGGATCCCTTTGTTCATCTAGAAAAAAATGGGGAAAAACTCAGCTTGTCTAATGGTGTTGTCCTGACAGAAAAATTAGCCCAGCTAGCAGGTGTGACTCTTGGTGACACCTTTAAGATAGACGGTAAGGAATTTACGGTAGCAGCCATCACTGAGCACTATGTCGGCCACTATATCTACATGAATCAAAAGACCTATGAGGCTATTTATGGACAGGTTCCAAAGATGAATACCTATCTAGTAAAGCTCAAGGACAAAAGTCAAGTCAATACTGAAACATTAGCTGGTCAATTTATGGAGCAGCCAGCGGTTACTAGTGTTGTACAAAATGCTTCGACTATACGTCTCTTTGAGACCTTTGCTAGTTCCCTTAATCAAACCATGGCAATCTTAGTAATTGTTTCTGTACTTTTGGCTATGGTCATCCTATATAATTTGACCAATATCAATGTTGCTGAGCGTATCCGTGAACTCTCCACAATAAAGGTTCTTGGTTTTCACAATAAGGAAGTAACTCTCTACATCTATCGAGAGACTATCCTATTGTCACTAATTGGAATGATTGTAGGATTGGTATCAGGCTTTTATCTCCATCAATTTCTCATTCAGATGATCGCACCCGGTACCTTCCGTTTTCAACCAAAGGTAGGCTGGGAAGTGTATCTCATCCCAGTTCTAGCAGTCAGTGTCATTTTGACCATCCTAGGATTTTTTGTCAATCACTATCTCCGAAAGGTGGATATGCTAGAAGCTCTCAAGTCTGTAGAATAGTCCTTAGAGGATAAAAACAAATAAGAAAGCCCTTTGTGGCTTTTTTATTTTCATAAAAATGGTAAAATAGTAAGAGTAGAAATGGAGTTCTAGCTATGAAAAGAATTGATCAATTTAAAAATAAGAAAGTTTTAGTCCTTGGTTTGGCCAAATCAGGTGAGTCTGCAGCTCGTCTCTTGGACACTCTAGGTGCCATTGTCACCGTAAATGACGGCAAACCTTTTGAGGAAAATCCAGCTGCTCAAAGTCTTTTAGAAGATGGGATCAAAGTAGTAACAGGGGGGCATCCCTTGGAATTGCTAGATGAAGAATTTGCTCTCATGGTGAAAAATCCAGGAATCCCCTACTCCAATCCCATGATTGAAAAAGCTTTGGCAAAAGGAATTCCAGTTCTGACAGAAGTAGAATTGGCTTACTTGATTTCAGATGCACCAATTGTAGGGATTACGGGTTCAAACGGAAAGACTACGACTACAACTATGATTGGAGAAGTTCTGACTGCTGCTGGACAAAATGGACTCTTATCTGGTAATATTGGTTATCCTGCTAGTCAGGTGGCTCAAACAGCGACTAATAAGGATATCCTTGTCATGGAGCTATCTTCTTTCCAATTGATGGGGATTCAAGCCTTTCATCCTGAGATTGCTGTTATTACCAACTTAATTCCATCTCATATTGACTATCACGGTTCTTTTGAGGAATATGTGGCAGCCAAGTGGAATATCCAAAAAAATATGACAGCAGCTGATTACTTAGTATTGAACTTCAACCAGGAATTGCCTAAAGAACTTGCGACAAAGACAAACGCGACTGTAGTACCATTCTCAACCCTTGAAAAGGTGGATGGGGCTTATCTCGAAGATGGTCAACTCTACTTCCGTGGTGAAAAAGTCATGGCAGCTGACGAAATCGGTGTTCCAGGTAGCCACAATGTGGAAAATGCTCTTGCAACTATTGCCGTTGCTAAACTTCGTGGAGTAGACAATGAAACTATCAAGGAAACCTTGTCAGGCTTTGGTGGAGTCAAACATCGTCTCCAGTATGTGGATGAAATCAAGGGTGTTAAATTCTATAACGATAGCAAGTCAACCAATATCTTAGCGACTCAAAAAGCCTTGTCTGGATTTGACAATAGCAAGGTTATCTTGATTGCTGGAGGTTTGGACCGTGGCAATGAATTTGACGAATTAGTCCCAGACATCACAGGTCTTAAGAAAATGGTCATCCTCGGTCAATCTGCAGAACGTGTGAAACGTGCTGCAGCCAAGGCAGGAGTAGCCTATGTCGATGCGTCAGATATCGCAGATGCGACACGCAAGGCTTTTGAATTGGCTCAGGAAGGAGATGTAGTTCTCCTCAGTCCTGCCAATGCCAGCTGGGATATGTATGCCAACTTTGAAGTGCGAGGAGATCTTTTCCTTGCGACAATAGCGGAGCTTAAAGGATAATATGAAAAAAATAGTCTTTACAGGGGGAGGGACGGTCGGACACGTCACCCTCAACCTTTTGTTGATGCCCAAGTTCATCGAGGATGGCTGGGAAGTTCATTATATCGGTGACAAACATGGTATCGAACATCAAGAAATTATTAAATCAGGATTAGATGTGACCTTCCATTCTATTGCAACTGGTAAATTACGTCGCTATTTCTCATGGCAGAATATGCTAGATGTCTTTAAGGTAGCATGGGGAATTGTTCAATCCTTCTTTATCATGCTGATAATTCGACCTCAGGCCCTCTTTTCAAAGGGAGGTTTTGTATCCGTTCCACCTGTTATTGCAGCCCGTCTTTTATGGGTTCCAGTCTTTATCCATGAGTCAGACCTATCCATGGGCTTAGCCAATAAGATTGCCTATAAGTTTGCGACTAAGATGTATTCAACCTTTGAGCAAGCTGCCGGTCTTATCAAGGTTGAGCATGTAGGAGCAGTGACTAAGGTTGCAGGCCCTATCACGGAAGAGCCTGAGGAAATGGTGGATATCCGTACCTATTTTGATGCGACATTACCTACCTTGCTCTTTGTTGGTGGATCAGCTGGTGCGCGTGTCTTTAACCAACTAGTAACGGATAACAAGCAAGAATTAACAAAGCACTACAATATCATTAACCTAACAGGAGACTCTAGCCTCAATGAACTAAGTCACCATCTCTACCGTGTTGACTACGTAACAGACCTCTATCAACCGCTTATGAATATGGCTGATGTAGTTGTTACTCGTGGTGGTGCCAATACTATTTTTGAGCTTTTAGCCATGGCTAAATTACATGTGATTGTGCCACTTGGTCGAGAAGCAAGTCGTGGAGATCAGATTGAAAATGCAGCCTATTTTGTTAATAAAGGCTATGCAGAAGAGTTGCAAGAGAGTGAATTGACCTTGTCAACTTTGGAGGAAAAAGTTAGTGTACTTTTGAATCACAAAGAAATCTATCAAAACACCATGAAAAATTCTCATGAATTAAAATCTGTAGCTGATTTTTATGAGCTACTAAAAAAAGATCTATCATAAGGAAAATTGATGTCAAAGGATAATAAGAATCAACCGACTCAAGGCAAGGAATTGTCAGAGTGGCAAAAACGAAATCAAGAATATCTTCGAAAAAAAGCAGAAGAAGATGCCAAGTTAGCTGGGCAAGAAGCAAAAACAGGCCAAAATTCAGAAGATGGAGCCAAGCCTTCCTTAACTAGCTCCCAAGAATTGTCAGAATGGCAAAAACAACATCAGGAATATTTACGTAAAAAGGCAGAGCGAGAAGGTAAAGAAACTGAAAAAGAAGTAGAAGAAGAGGAAAAGGCTGAAACTGACTCAGAGGAAGATGCAGAGCAAGACTTAAGCTCTGATCCAGATGAAGAAGTAGCTAAATCTGAGGGGGAGACTTCTACAGAAGCTGACTCAGAAAACTCTGACCAAGCTATTGAAGAAGAGAATGAAACTGATGAAGTTAAGGAAGAAAAGGGTGATAAAAAAGCTAAAGGCAACCCTAAATCACCTAAACCTTCTATTCCAGCGATACATATATGGCGAGCTGTTTCAATCTTAATTCCAAGTTTCCTAGTCTTCTTATTTTCTATTTACCTTTTGACGCCTTATGCTACTCTTAAAAATATCGAGGTAACAGGAAACGTTCAGACCAGTGTAGAGCAGATCAAAGAATTATCAGAAATTCAAGATAGTGACTATACGATTAGTTTATTTTTAAATAAAGATAAGCACGCCGAAAAGATCAAATCAAATTACTGGATTGAATCTGCTAACATTCACTATCAATTTCCGATCAATTTTACCATCCAGGTCAAGGAATACGGGATTGTAGCCTATTATGTTTCTGGAGAGGACCATTATCCGATTCTTTCTAGTGGGACGGTGGAAACCAGTCCAGTTAGTCTAGTCAGTCTTCCAGAAACCTATATGTCCGTACTCTTTAACGATGAGCAGCAAGTCAAAACCTTGATTGAACAACTGGCTGAAGTCAGCCCAGAGATTAAGCAGGCGATCAAAACGATTGAATTGGCACCAAGTAAAGTGACCAGTGATCTTTTGAAGATTACTATGATTGATGGGGATGAGATACTGGTTCCTCTATCTGAATTGGGTAAAAAATTACCTTATTACAGTAAGATAAAACCTCAATTAACCGTGCCAAGTGGTATCGATATGGAAGTTGGGATTTATAGCTATAGCTTGGCCGACATGGCTGTAGAAGAAGCAAGACTCAAGGCTATAGAAGAAGCGAAGAAAAGACAGGAAGAAGAAAAGAAAAAGCAAGAAGAAACGTCAACAACTATAGAAAAACAAGAATAGACTCAGTTACTTGTTTTTGCTTGACAAGTTTAACTTTAAATAATAGAATAGTAAAAAACCTTTAAAGCAGTCCAGAGAGGCAGCTAAGGTTAAACGGTGAAAGGGTGGAGACTACCCATTTTTCGTGGAACCTTGCTGTAGCAGGTTCCTTTTTTATGTCAAAAAAGGAAGGGCTGATAGAAAGTATAAGAGGAGAAAGATATGCGTGAAAGTCGCCCAGTTATAGCGCTAGATTTTCCAAGCTTCCAAGAAACCAAGGAATTTTTAGCTCTTTTTCCAGCAGAGGAAAAGCTCTATGTCAAGGTAGGAATGGAAATCTACTACGCAGTTGGTCCAGAAATTGTTCGCTACTTGAAATCCTTGGGGCACAGCGTATTTTTGGATTTAAAACTACATGATATTCCCAATACGGTTAAATCAGCCATGAAGGTCTTGTCTCATCTGGGCGTTGATATGACCAATGTTCATGCAGCAGGTGGCGTTGAGATGATGAAAGCTGCGCGTGAAGGCCTTGGGAAAGAAGCAAAATTGATTGCAGTCACTCAGTTAACATCAACCTCTGAGGAACAAATGAGAGACTTTCAAAATATCCATACTAGCCTCAAAGACTCTGTTATTCACTATGCAAAGAAAACAGCTGAAGCTGGCTTAGACGGAGTTGTCTGCTCAGCCCAGGAAGCCCAGCTAATCAAGCAAGAAACCTACGATGATTTTATCTGCTTGACGCCAGGTATTCGTCCAGCAGGGGCAGATGTGGCTGACCAGAAAAGAGTAGTTAGTCCAGGACAAGCCTACCAAATTGGAAGTGACTACATTGTAGTCGGACGTCCCATTACCCAAGCGCCAGATCCAGTAGCAGCCTACCATGCTATCAAAGAAGAATGGACACGGGACTGGGTTTAAAAAGAAGATTCATTTAACTTTATAAAAAGGAGCACACTATGACACTTGCTAAAGATATTGCTAGCCATCTATTGAAAATTCAAGCCGTATATCTCAAACCAGAAGAACCCTTTACTTGGGCATCAGGCATTAAGTCACCGATTTATACGGACAATCGTGTAACGCTTGCTTATCCAGAGACACGTACCTTGATTGAGAATGGTTTTGTGGAGGCCATCAAAGCTGAATTCCCAGAAGTAGAAGTAATTGCAGGAACAGCGACTGCAGGTATTCCTCATGGTGCCATCATCGCTGATAAGATGAATCTGCCATTTGCCTATATCCGTAGCAAACCAAAAGACCATGGAGCAGGCAACCAAATCGAAGGCCGTGTAGCCCAAGGACAAAAAATGGTCGTTGTTGAAGATTTGATTTCAACTGGGGGATCAGTTTTAGAAGCCGTAGCTGCAGCCAAACGTGAAGGTGCAGATGTATTAGGTGTCGTAGCAATTTTTAGCTATCAATTACCAAAAGCAGATAAAAACTTTGCAGATGCTGGTGTCAAACTAGTAACACTTTCAAACTACAGCGAGCTCATTCACCTAGCCCAAGAAGAAGGCTATATCACACCAGAAGGCCTTGACCTCCTAAAACGCTTCAAAGAAGACCAAGAAAATTGGCAAAATGCTTAGAGCATAGAAAAATCAGGTAGTCACTAGGAACTGCTAACTGTCAGGTGGACAATGACATAATAAAAGATTAAGCAAGGGCCTTGTTCCTCATTTCAAAAGGGGCAAGGCCCTTTTAGCTAACTTGAAAACGTTTGTTATTATAAAAGTAGATGTAGTTATCAATACCAGTGACAACTTCTTCAAAAATGTCTTGCTTCTTAATATCATCACTCTCTGTTTTAAAGTGTCCAAAGAAGCTCTCAATAGGGGCATTATCAATACATTTACCAACTCTAGATATAGAGCAGAGGTGACCATCCAGTATTCTCGTGTGTGTATAAGCTGATTCACGGTTACTATGAATCAGCGAAGTTGCGTCTAGATTAGGCTTTATAGATTTTCCATAACTAAGGGATAATCGTATATAGCCTCTTCCTTGAATTAAGTAATGTTGATGATATAAATCTGATATAATATTTTAGCCCCTCAGTTTAAGAAAGGGAGGAGTTATATATGCTAGAATTATTTTCCCTTTTTCCAGCTCCGTTACTTGTTAATGTACTATCTGAGCTTTTTAAGCTATGGATAAAGAGACGTAGCAAGTAACTCTTAACCCTTTAAGAAGGTAGCAAAAAAGCCCCATCGCTGGAACGGTGGGACTTTTTTAGTTATATAAGCTAGAAGCATTATTTTCCCTTTATGCTTTCATTCTAATATATAACCCCTGATATTTCAAGCATTTATTTCACTTTTCGTGTAGAACTAACTGGGTAAACCTGGATTGCTGAAACTTGTAATTTAAGTCTATACAACTTAAATAATAACATGTGCTACTGAGTCCCATTAGACAATAAATAAATCAACTTTTTTCTAGGGGATTTTCCGCCCTCATTTTTGTCTTTTGTGCTAAAATAGACTTATAAATTGAAAATAAGGAATGTTTATGAAATCGGGTAATAGTTTTTGGAAAGGCTGTCTCTATTTTTGGGGCTTCTTGTTCTTACTGGGCCTTTTGGTCCAATATGCTCTTCCGCTTGCGGCTTGTGTCCTGCTAGGCTATGGTGGTTATCGTCTCTATAAACGTTGGCGCTATCCTCTTTTGCAGGATCGTTCGCTCGATGATCGGATTGAGCTTTTAAAAGCTCGGATTCGTCAAGCAGACAAAGATATTCAGCAACTAGAGGGAATCTTGGCTGAAAAAGGTTCAGAATCTTATAAGAGTCTGGCTAATCAAGTATTGATTGAGTTGCGGGAAATCCATCAGGAAGCGGATCGTCTCAAGTCCTATATCGATGCTGATGTTTACAACCGTATTGACAAAAAGGTTCGTACAGTGCGGTCAACTATCGATGTTCAGCTAGAACGTTTGGATAGAGAAAGTCAGGTAGATCTTGAAGATGCAGAGCCAGAGGAATTAGCTCCAGAACTGTCCCAGACCTTGGCCAATATTGCCATTGACCATCAGGCCATTTTAGATAAGATTGCTACCTCTGCTGAGGGTGATAAGGAAGAACTGACTGCTATTCATAGTTTGAAAATGGAGAAATTCCAAACGATTTTAGAAGGCTATTTAAAGATTAAGGCCAATCCTAAAAACTATAATCGGGCAGAAGAACGCTTAGAGCAAGCTAAAGCAGCCATCGAACAATTTGACCTTGAGCTGGATCAAGTTTTGAGAGAACTCAATGAAACAGATATGCGTGATTTTGATATCAGTCTGCGTATCCTAGAAAAAGATCGTAAAGAATAGGATATAAATAAAGGAGTAACCATGACAGAATTTAATTTTGATATTGACCAGATTGCCAACAATACGGTAGCTAATGTGGATAAAACAACCCAAATCATCGAGACCAATACTGGCTCAGACAAGACCTTGACCTTCCTTGAAAAGTTGAGCCCTGAGCAACAAGAAGGAATTAAGGCGCGTGTGCCCCAGTTAGTAGACCAGTTTGTCACCAATCAAAATGCGCTCTTAGATTTTGGACAATCTGCTGTCGAAGGTGTGAATAATACAGTTAACCGTATCTTGTCAGAACAAAAGAAATTGCAGATTCCCCAAGTGGATGATCTACTCAAGAATACCAACCGTGAGTTGCAAGGCTTTGTAGTCAAATACAAGAACGCTGAAATTGCTGAGTTGGAAGAAAAACCAAACTTTTTGCAACGATTGTTTAACAAGAGTAAGAATACCCTCCAGGAATTTTACTTTGACTCAAAAACAGTGGAGCAAAAGCTGGATGGCATGGCTGCCGTAGTGGTCAAGCAAGAAGATGTGCTAGCTCGAAATATCGTCTCAGCTGAGATGTTGATTGAGGACAATACCAAGTCCATTGAAAATCTAGTGGGAGTGATTTCCTTTATCGAAGCCAGCCAGACAGAAGCTGGCAAGCGCGCTGCAGAACTGAAAGCTCAAGTTGACAAACTCGATACAAGTACAGTAGAATACCAGACCAAGTCACAAGAATTGGCTCGTATGGCAGAAGTGGTCAATACCCTCGAACAACAGCACACTGAGTATGTCAGCCGTCTCTATGTTGCTTGGGCAACAACACCTCAGATGCGCAATCTTGTGAAAGTGTCATCTGATATGCGCCAAAAATTGGGCATGCTTCGTCGCAATACGATTCCGACAATGAAGCTTTCCATTGCCCAACTGGGTATTTTGCAACAATCAATGAAATCAGGTGTTGTGGCAGATGCTATTGTCAATGCTAATAATGCTGCCCTCCAGATGCTAGCTGAAACCAGCAAGGAAGTGATTCCGCAGATGGAACGAATTGCCCAAAGTCCGACA
This sequence comes from Streptococcus timonensis, assembly GCF_047460355.1. Taxonomy (GTDB): domain Bacteria; phylum Bacillota; class Bacilli; order Lactobacillales; family Streptococcaceae; genus Streptococcus; species Streptococcus timonensis_A. The sequence goes on from NZ_JASHGL010000001.1 coordinate 278,051, forward strand.
GTCGCTGTCGAATCTGTTACCAAGCTGGCTGAAAGTCTGGTCGCTCAAAACCAAGGTATCGTCGCTGCTATTGAGTTGGGACGCCAGAAACGTGCCCAACTAGAAACAACCATCTTCAAGTCCGCAGAAATGATCAACGATTCTGTTAAACTACGCGATGAGAAAATCGTCCAAGCCCTTCTAGACCAAGGCAAGGCCGCCCAGAAAGAAGTACAAGAATAATACACAAATCCCCTGTAAGTATAGCTTGCAAGGGATTTTGCTTGTTTTAGTAGAAGTTTGAAGGTCAGGGAATTATTGCTAGATTCAGAGAGAATACCCTAGAAAACCTTTTCACTACTAGTCTTTTATGATACAATAGAAGGAAGTGAAGGCGCTGTTTTTCGATCTTATTAACGCCTTGGATGAATGAAAAGGAAAAGTCCCTATGGTTTTCAGATTTAAGCAAATAACTAGCTTGCATATATATATATATATATAAATTCACGTTTTCATACCCATTTTCAAAACCTACCAATGTTTTTGGTAGGCTTTTTGCGTTGTAGAAATGGGGTATGAACATGATTTACACCTTATCAAAAGAATTAGAACAAGAGCTCATCGTTTCAGCACCTGAGTTGCAGGCTAGTTATACTGCCATCGTAGAATACCTAGAAGCTATCAACCAGAAAGAAGCATCTGGAAGCAATTCTCAGGAACTCCATAACCAGCTTGCTATTCAGCTGAGACGTTTAGAAGATTTGGTCCAGGGCTATATCCAGATAAAGAAGAACCCACATCACTACCTAGATGCAGATAAAGATCTGACGGCAGCCTATCAAGCTATAAAAGGGACGGAGCAAGATCTTCTCAAAAAATTGCAACATCTCAATCAAGCAGCCTTGCAGGATTTCCATATCAGTCAGAGGCTCTCTCCTAAAGACGAGACTGCTATCCCTGTAGCAGGTAAAGCCAAAACCAAACAGGAATTGGCTATCGAGCGGGATTTGATTAACCAACTGACAAAGGGAGAAAGTCAATGGGTGTATCGACCTGAGTTAAATACAGAAGACCTCCTATGGGGAAACTTTTTTGCCAAGCTAGAAGCCAATAATGTCCGCATCTTGCAAGACCATCCCCTTACAAATTCAGAGAAAAATCAAATCAAAAATCAGCTCAATTTCGTTAACTTCTACGAAGCAGCCAAGTGGATAGCAGGGGAAAACGGTATTGCCAAGGTTCAGGTTCAACGTGAAGATGCTAGTTTAGGCACCATTCGCTTGGAAGTCTTGTGGAGAAACAATGTCGCTGGTGGCAAATCCAGCTATGAGGTTGTCAACCAAGTCATCACAGGTGGGGAAGGGATTCACCAGCGCCGTGGGGATGTTACTTTGCTGATCAATGGTCTGCCCATGATTCAAATCGAACTGAAAAGCCGTTCTCATCCTTATATGGATGCCTTTCGCCAGATTAAGAAATACGACCAAGAAGGACAGTTCAGAGGCATTTTTTCAAGTCTTCAGATGTTTGTTGTCTCTAATGTTACTGACACTCGCTACATCGCAGCTGCCAAAGCCAACAAGCTAAATGAACGTTTCTTGACCAAGTGGGTGGATAGTGAAAATAGAACTCAACCCCAACTATTTGACTTTGCCGAGTCTGTCTTGTCCATACCGAGAGCCCATGAGATGGTCATGCAGTATTCTGTCATCGATGATGACAAGAAGGCCTTGATTTTATTGCGTCCCTATCAGGTTCATGCTATTGAAGCCATCCGTGAAGCCAGTCGCAAGCGCCAGTCGGGCTATATTTGGCATACGACTGGTTCAGGAAAGACCCTGACCTCCTATAAGGTTTCGCGCAATCTGCTCCAGATACCATCCATCGAAAAGACAATCTTTGTGATTGATAGGACAGACCTTGACCAGCAAACGACTAACTCCTTTCAGTCCTACGCAGAGAACGATATGATTGATATCGACGAGACCGATGATACACAGGAATTGGTTAAAAATCTGGCTTCTGATGACCGCCGTGTCGTTGTGACGACCATCCAGAAAATCAATGCTATGATTCGCCAGTTTGATGAAGGGCGTCACCAAAAGGTCTACAATCGTATCAAGCAACTTAAACTAGCCTTTGTCGTCGATGAATGCCATCGCGCAGTGACTCCTGAACGCCAGCGCCACCTAGAGCACTTCTTTACAAATTCTCTCTGGTATGGGTTTACAGGGACTCCCATCTTTACAGAAAATAAACGTGAACAAAAAGGAGACCTTGCTCAGACTACCGAAGAGCAGTACGGTGACTGCCTCCACCAATATACCGTAAAAGAAGCCATCCATGACAAGGCGGTTCTTGGCTTTAATGTGGAGTATCAGACAACCATGCCTGGTTGGGCAGAAGATGAGATTGACGAGGAGCGTTATGATGACGAAGGCCATATGCTTGCCGTTTTAGATGCCATTCTCAATCGCTCAAGACGCAAACTCGGTTTCCAAAATGGGGTAGGAAAAACCTATGAAGCCATTTTGACCGTTAAAAGCATTGCCCGTGCGCAGTCCTATTATAACCTGATTAAGCAAGTCAAAAATGGAGAGAAGTCTCTAAGCATCTCGGAAAATGTTAAAAAGGTCTTACCAGACTTTCCTAAGGTTGCTATCACTTACTCTGTGACAGAGAATGAAGCAGACTCCTATGTCAACCAAGCCTACATGGAGGAGAGTTTAGAAGACTACAATGCTATGTTTGGCACACACTTTAGCCTAGCCACCATTACTTCTTACAATAGTGACCTCAACGACCGCTTGGCTCGTAAGAAAGAACGCTTTGCCTTCCGTGAAGAACAGCTGGATCTGGTTATCGTGGTGGATCGCTTGTTGACAGGCTTTGATGCCCCTTGTCTATCGACCCTGTTCATGGATCGTCAACCCATGAAACCCCAGCATATCATTCAGGCCTTTTCACGAACTAATCGCCTCTTTGATGAAGGCAAGAAATTCGGCCAAATCGTTACCTTCCAAACTCCTGATCGTTTTAAAGAAAAGGTGGATGAAGCTCTGAGCCTCTATTCAAATGGTGGTGAAACCAGTGTCTTAGCCCCAGAATGGCAGGAGGAGAAGGCCAAGTTTCTTGACAAAGTTCATCAACTACTAGCTATCGCTCCAAGTCCAGAGCAGGTACCTGATTTGGATACAGCGACAGATGCAGAATTAAAACGCTTTGCCAAGGCCTTCCAAGAATTTGACAAGCTCCTATCTTCTATACAAGTCTATTCGGACTATGATGAGAAAGTCATCCTCAGAGAGATTGGCCTCAGCCTAGAAGACATCGAGAACTTTGCCGGCCAATATCAAAATGTCATCGAAGAACTCCGCAGACGCAGAAAAGAAAACCAAGAAGATGAAGGTGTTCTGCTGGATATTGAGTATGAGCTCGAATCCATCCGCACCGACGAGATAAACTATCACTATATCCTCTCTCTCATCCAAGCCCTGATTGAAAATCGGGAAAACCTCATTGGTAAAAAGGAAAAGAGTCTGGTAGATAACTATATCGAAGATTTGAACAAATCCAATCCTAAGTTATCCAACCTCATCTCCCAACTCTGGCAGGATGTTCAAGCAGATGCTAAGAGCTATCAGGGGCAGTCTGTGACTCATAAGTTGGATGAGATGATTGAGCTAACAACCCAGAAAAAGATTCGTGAAACGGCAGATTATTGGCAGATAGGAGAGGACGAACTCCAGTTCGTAGTGGATAACTACCGCATCGGACACGACAAGCAAAATGGCGAAAAAGCCATCACCGAGTCTCAGGACTATCTGGCCTATAAGGAAGCTCACGGAGACAAGGCACTACCAAAACTCAAATACAAAAAAGCCCTCAAAGAGGACTATATGCGCATGATTTCAGAGGATATCCTACCCTTAAGGGGGAGATAAACTACCGATTTGACTTTTCTTATTTGCTAAATGTTTAACTTTATCTTGTCAAATCAGACCTTCTATTGTTTAAAAATAGTCAAAATTGAAGAATGGGATAGCGTAGTTGTCGTTCTAAAGTGCAAAAATGGCCGAAATTGAACAATAGAAATGACAGATGGACGTCCTAAAGTTCAAAAATAGGTAAAATTGAAGAATAGACATTAGAAAAATAAAATCTAAAGTGTAGAAATAAGAAAATGGAGTAATAGAAAGAAGGAACATTATGGAAAAATTATTTATTATTGGGAATGGTTTTGATATAGCACATGACTTAAAGACAAACTATCTATATTTCAAGAAGTTCGTTTATCAGCAGGCTTATGGAAAAGATGAACTGTTAGAGTCGTTGGAAAGTGAAAATGCCATAAAATTGTACCTAAATAGTATTGATGAAGAAATATTACAAGAAGAAATAGACGATTATAGTATCCCTGAAATGCAAATGGGACCAGATGGGGGAGACATATATCCAGATGATGTAGATTTGTATAAGTTGTTGTACCAGTTAATGGGTCAAATTACAGAAACTGAGAAATTTTGGTCTGATTTTGAAGCGAAATTAGCAGATTTTAATAAAGTGTCTATTGCTACCATGGATTTTCTGGATAGTGATGGCGATTTGAATGGTTCTTTGATGGCTAATAATGCTAATGAGTTAGGAGAAACTCTTGGTAAATATGTATTATATTCTTTAAATAAATTATTTAAATTGTGGATAGAAGAAACATATTCTGATTGGAAGGATAGAATTCTGACTAAAAGCGAAGAATCAAACTATAAATTATTAAAAGATACTGTTTTGAAAAATTCTGAAGCATTATTTATCAACTTCAATTATACAAAAACGTTAGAAGATTTATATAAAATTCCTGAAGAGCAAGTTTTTCATTTACATGGAGTTATTGGTGGGAGAGAATTTATTTTTGGACATGGTTTTGATGATGAAGTAGAGGATCCCAATCCTCTAGATGTAGGAGCGTATCTTGAAGAAGTTGTTAAAAAGTTAAAGAAACCAGTTGACAATGTACTGACTAATTACAATGAACTTTTTGAAGGATTATCTTCTGTCAAAGAAATTTACTTCATCGGTTTTGGAATTCATTCGGAACAAATATGGGTAGACAGTCCATATTTAAAAGCAATATTTAAGGAGACTCCGAATGCAGATATTTTACTTGATAGTTATTATCGATTTGGAAATATAGTACAAATAAAAAGAACTCTGAAAAAATTAGGTGCAGATAAAGCATATAAACTAAGATTGATAGATACAAGAGACGATCGATTAATATAAGGAGCGTAAACATGACAAAGAAACCAAGTTATCGCTTTGCGGGATATACCGAACCTTGGGAAGAGAAGAAGTTGGGGGAAGTGTTTGATATTGTTACTGATTATGTAGCTAATGGGAGTTTTGAATCTCTAAGAAATAATGTGAAAACTTATGAAAAAGATAATTTCGCATACATGATTAGATTACAGGATGCCTCAAATAGTTGGAAGGGACCATGGCTTTATACAGATGAGAAAGGTTACAATTTTTTATCTAAGAGTAGATTGTTTAAAGATGACATATTGATGTCGAATGTAGGGACAGTTGGGAGATTTTTCCAAGTTCCTGAATTAGATAGACCTATGACGTTAGCTCCCAATTCCGTACTCATACGAAGTACTTCAAGTAATAATCAGTTTTTATATTTTATGATGCTGACAGCAAATATTCAAGATCAAATTACTATGAGGAAGACACCAGGTGTACAAGACAAAATAAATAAGACAGATTTTAAAAAGGTAATTGCAACTCTTCCCTCCCTCCCTGAACAGGAAGCTATTGGTTCTTTCTTCCAAGATATTGACCATCTTATTAGCCTTCAACAGCGTAAGTTAGAGGTGTTCAAAGAGCAGAAGAAAACCTACCTCAAGCTCCTCTTCCCAGCCAAAGGACAAATCAAACCAGCCCTTCGCTTTGCAGGATTTGAAGATGAGTGGAAGGAAGTGAAGTTGGGGGAGTATTGTGATATTGCTACTGGGAAATTAGATGCTAATGCGATGGTCACAGATGGAGAGTATGATTTCTATACATCTGGGATACAAAAATATAAGATAGATGTAGCTGCATTTGAAGGTCCTGCAATAACGATTGCTGGCAATGGGGCAACTGTTGGATATATGCACTATGCAGATGGTAAATTCAATGCTTATCAGAGGACATATGTTCTATCTAATTTTTAAGTTGATAGAAGTTTTATTTATTCAGAAATTGGTAGAAAACTACCTTCTAAAATTCAGCAGGAAGCTCGTACTGGAAATATTCCTTACATTGTTATGGATATGCTTACAAAATTAGATATCTGTCTCCCCTCTCTCCCTGAACAAGAAGCCATCGGTTCTTTCTTCCAAGACCTAGACAAGGCCATTGCCAAGCATGAGGAAAAAGTCAATCAACTCAAAGAAAGCAAACAAACCCTACTCAGAAAAATGTTTATATAAGATACAAAGACCGTCAAAAGCCCAGTAAAAATAGGAAACTTGCGCAGTCTTCGATGAAGGCCAGACAGTTTATCTTTTTTACCCAGCTTTTAGGTCGTGTTCGATTCATAAGATACAAAAACCGCAAAAAGCTACACTAAACGAATGAAAGTAGAAATTGATAGGAGACCCTATGTCACAAACAGATTTATCAAGAGAACTCTACCAATCCCTATGGAATGCGGCAGATATCCTGCGGGGCCAGATGGAAGCCAATGAATACAAGTCCTACCTCTTGGGCTTGATTTTCTACAAGTACCTATCCGACAACATCCTCCAAGCCGTCTGTGATAACTTGGACGAGACCTTTGAGTCCTTCCAGCAAGCGCAGCTTCTCTACGAGGAAAACTTTGCGGATGCAGATGTCCGTGAAGACCTCATCGAGGTCCTAAATGACGAGCTAGGCTACGTGATTGAGCCTTCTCTGACCTTTACCAAGCTGGTTCAGTCTATCCACGAAGGAACCTTCCAGCTAGAGTCCCTAGCCCAAAGTTTCCGTGATATCGAGCAGGCCAATGAAAAATTTGAAAATCTCTTCGAAGATATCGACCTCTATGCCAAAAAGCTAGGCAACACACCACAAAAGCAAAACAAGACCATCTCTGAGGTTATGAAACAGCTCAACGACCTCAATGTCTCTGGTCATGCTGGTGATATCTTGGGTGATGCTTATGAGTACTTGATTGGCCAGTTTGCCAGTGATTCTGGGAAAAAGGCTGGTGAGTTCTATACACCTCAAGCAGTCTCTCACCTCATGACTCAGATTGTCTTTTCAGGGCGTGAGCATCAAAAGGGGATGTCGGTTTACGACCCGACCATGGGCTCTGGTTCCCTCTTGCTCAATGCCAAGCGCTATAGTAAGGAAGCTTCGACGATTTCTTACTACGGTCAAGAATTGATTACTTCGACCTTCAACCTTGCTCGCATGAATATGATGCTTCATGGAGTTGCGATTGAGAACTATCACCTCAGCAACCACGATACCCTAGACGAAGATTGGCCGACTACGGAGCCGACAGACTTTGATGGGGTTTTGATGAACCCACCTTATTCAATGAAATGGTCAGCTGATAGTGGCTTTCTGCAAGATCCTCGTTTTTCAAGTTATGGAGTTCTTGCACCTAAGTCTAAAGCGGATTTTGCCTTCCTTCTTCACGGTTTTTACCATCTCAAGCACAATGGTGTCATGGCCATTGTTCTTCCTCACGGAGTTCTATTTCGAGGAGCGGCTGAGCAAAAGATCCGCCAGCACCTGCTAGAAGAAGGTGCTATTGATACAGTTATCGGCTTGCCAGCAAATATCTTCTACAATACCTCTATCCCGACAACTATTATCATCCTTAAAAAGAATCGCACCAATAAGGATGTCTTCTTTATCGATGCCTCAAAAGAGTTTGAAAAAGGGAAAAGTCAAAACAATATGACCGAAGACCATATTGCCAAGATTTTGGAGACCTATCAAAAACGCGAGAATGTCGAGAAGTTCGCCCATCTAGCCAGCTTTGAAGAGATTGTCGAAAACGACTACAACCTTAACATTCCGCGCTATGTTGATACCTTTGAGGAAGAACCTGTTGTTCCCCTCGCCGACCTCGCAGACCAACTCTCAGAGATTGATAAAGAGATTAGAGAGGTAGAAGCTAGACTCGCACACAAGCGCAGCCAGCTAGTAGGCACAACACCAGAAGCCCAAGCAGAATTAACCGCCTATCTCGAAAAATTGAAAGAGATTTAGAGAGTGGGACAGAAATCGGTAATTCGTTAGAATTCGATTTCGTCGTCCCACCTCCGCACAGTTGAGTAGGGCTGTAAAAGCTGATGAAATCAGCGTAGTAGAGCCCACTCAACCACTGCGTCTTGCTCGACAATCCAAAGACAATTGAGAGGCTAGGACTTTTGTCCCAGCCTCTTTTGTATTTCGTTGTATTACACATCATGTATAATATAGGTGAAAATGACGACATCGGTTAAGTAGAGTTTGAATGAAATCTACTTTGGATAATATGTATTTAATATCACAATGATAGACAAAATCTATTGGAAAGGGAAATTTTAAAAATTTAAAGAATTTTAATTGACAAATGTAGATTTTAAGAGTATACTGATAATTGTAATTGACAAATGTAGATTTAGGAGGAGATAACCATGCAGATTTCGGATGCAGAATGGCAGGTCATGAAGATTATCTGGATGCAGGGGGAGCAGACTAGTACTGATCTTATCAAAGTATTAGAGAAAAGATTCAGCTGGTCTAAGTCCACGATTCAGACGCTCTTGGCCCGTTTAGTGGAGAAAGAATGTTTGACTCGGGAAAAGCAGGGTAAGTCCTTCGTGTATTCGTCCCTTTTAACTCTAGACGACAGTAGAGGTTTATTGGTTCAGGATATCAAAGACAAGCTTTGTTCCCGCAGGATGAAGCAGTTACTTGCCGATTTGATTGAAGAATGTGATTTCACCCTAGCTGACTTGAAAGGCTTGGAAGAAGTGATTTCAAAGAAAAAAGCAAGTGCTGTAACAGAAGTAAAATGTAATTGTATGTAAAGGAGACGCTATGTTAAATCTATTTGTATCTATTATTGTTCTAGGAATGATTGCTTTTATCCTCTTTTGGTTTTTCAAAAAACCGCAAGAAGATGCTAGGAGAGCTCAACAAAAGAATGGCTATCAGGAAATTCGAGTGGAGGTCATGGGAGGATATACTCCAGAAACCATTATCCTCAAAAAATCGCAACCTGCTCGCATTATTTTCGATCGAAAAGATCCTTCACCTTGCTTGGACCAAATCGTTTTTCCAGACTTTGGAGTGCATGCAGATCTGCCTATGGGAGACCAATATATGGTTGAAATTACTCCTGAAGAAGCAGGTGAGTATGGTTTCTCTTGTGGCATGAATATGATGCACGGTAAGATGATTGTAGAATAGGAGAATGATATGACTGAAATTGTAAAAGCAAGTCTTGAAAATGGTGTTCAAAAAATCCGTATCACGGCAGACAAAGGCTACCATCCAGCCCACATTCAACTGCAAAAAGGAATTCCTGCTGAGATTACCTTTCATCGTGTGACACCATCAAATTGTTATAAAGAAGTTCTCTTCGAAGAAGAAGGGATCCTAGAACCAATCGCTCAAGACGAGGAAAAAGTCATTCGCTTTACTCCTCAAGACCTGGGTGAGCATGAATTTTCATGCGGCATGAAGATGCAAAAGGGGACCTACACCGTTGTTGAAAAAACTAAAAAGTCTCTCAGTCTTTTACAGCGTTTTTGGATTACTAGTATCTTTACTGTGCCTCTTGTGATTCTCATGATTGGGATGTCTACAGGAGGAATTAGTCACCAAGTCATGCGTTGGGGCACCTTTTTAGCCACAACACCCATTATGCTGGTAGCTGGAGTTCCATATATCAGAAGCGCCTGGGCTAGTTTTAAAAAGCACAATTCCAACATGGATACCTTGGTTGCTCTGGGAACCCTAGTGGCCTATTTCTATAGCTTAGTTGCCCTCTTCACTGGTCTGCCCGTTTACTTTGAAAGTGCTGCATTTATCCTCTTCTTCATTCTTTTGGGAGCAGTTTTTGAGGAAAAAATGCGAAAAAATACTTCGCAGGCAGTCGAAAAATTATTAGATTTACAAGCAAAAACAGCAGAGGTTTTGCGTGATGATGTTTATGTTCAAATACCTCTAGAACAAGTCAAAGTTGGGGATCTCATTCGCGTTCGACCAGGTGAAAAAATTGCCGTTGATGGGACTGTGTTAGAAGGTGAAACGAGTATTGATGAATCAATGGTGACTGGGGAAAGTATTCCAGTCGATAAATCAGTTGGAGATGCTGTTATTGGGTCAACTATCAATAATAGTGGTACGATCATCTTTAGAGCTGAAAAAGTGGGTTCTGAGACTATGTTGGCTCAGATTGTGGACTTTGTGAAGAAAGCGCAAACGAGTCGTGCTCCTATTCAAGATTTGACAGACAAGATTTCTGGGATTTTTGTACCAGCTGTTGTCATTTTAGGACTTCTTACTTTTTGGATCTGGTTTGTTTTCCTAGGAGAAAGCTTTGTGACTTCACTTCTCTACGGAGTTGCTGTTTTGATTATTGCTTGCCCTTGTGCACTAGGACTCGCGACGCCGACAGCACTCATGGTTGGAACAGGACGAAGTGCCAAGATGGGGATTCTTCTCAAAAATGGTACAGTTCTACAGGAAATCCAAAAAGTCCAAACGGTTGTTTTTGATAAGACAGGAACCTTGACCGAAGGGAAGCCAGTAGTGACAGATGTTATTGGTGATGAAAGAGAAGTGCTAAGTTTGGCTGCTTCATTGGAAGATGTATCTCAACACCCGCTAGCTCAAGCTATTGTTAATCGTGCATCTGAACTAGGAATTAGCCTTTACCCAGTGGAAAACTTCCAAGCCTTGCATGGAAAAGGTGTGACTGGGATTATTAATAGTAAACAAGTCTTGCTTGGGAATGCCAAACTCTTAGATGATCTTGCTATTCCACATGATTACCAAGAACGATTTGATTTACTTGAAAAAGAAGCAAAAACAGTAGTCTTCCTATCCGTGGATGGTGAGTTAAAAGGCTTAATTGCCTTGCAGGATGTCCCTAAGGAAAATGCCAAAGAAGCTATTGCCAAATTGAAAAAACGTGGCCTTAGAACTGTTATGCTTACCGGAGATAATGCTGGAGTAGCCCATGCGATTGCAGAGCAAATTGGGATAGAAGAAGTGATTGCAAATGTCTTGCCAGAGGAAAAGGCACATGAAATTCACAAGCTTCAAAAGAATGGCAAATTGGCCTTTGTTGGAGATGGTATCAATGATGCGCCGGCCCTCAGTGTAGCGGATGTCGGAATTGCCATGGGCTCTGGAACAGATATTGCTATTGAATCCGCAGACCTTGTCCTTACAACCAACAATTTACTAGGATTGGCACGTGCTTTTGATATGAGTAAGAAGACCTTTAATCGTATTCTACTCAATCTTTTCTGGGCTTCTATCTATAACCTCATTGGTATTCCGATTGCAGCAGGAGTGTTTTCTGGTCTTGGTTTGGTACTCAATCCAGAACTTGCAGGATTGGCCATGGCCTTTAGTTCAGTCTCTGTTTTGATTAGCTCTCTTATGCTTAATTTTACTAAAGTCGATTAATACTCTTCGAAAATCAAATTCAAACCACGTCAGCTTCACCTTGCCGTACTCAAGTACAGCCTGCGGCTAGCTTCCTAGTTTGCTCTTTGATTTTCATTGAGTATAAAAAGGCGGTATTAACCGCTTTTTTGCTATACTAATACAGATCACCTAAAACGTTTTCAGACTGTTCTGTAATAGAGAATGGGGTATTCTGAGCATATACTTAGAAATCTAAAATCAATTGTGTTAAATTAGGATTGTAAATTTACAGAATCGTTTTCAATTACTATATAAAAACGTTTTTCGTAAATATATGAAATTATTTTGAAGGAGAGTTATCATTATGACTCAAGGGAAAATTACTGCATCTGCAGCAATGCTCAACGTATTGAAAACATGGGGCGTAGACACTATCTACGGTATCCCATCAGGAACACTCAGCTCACTTATGGATGCTTTGGCTGAAGACAAAGATATCCGTTTCTTGCAAGTTCGCCACGAAGAAACAGGTGCTCTTGCAGCGGTTATGCAAGCTAAATTTGGCGGATCTATCGGTGTTGCAGTTGGTTCAGGTGGACCTGGTGCAACTCACTTGATCAACGGTGTTTACGATGCAGCTATGGATAACACTCCATTCCTTGCTATCCTTGGTTCACGTCCAGTTAACGAATTGAACATGGATGCCTTCCAAGAATTGAACCAAAACCCAATGTACAACGGTATCGCTGTATACAACAAACGTGTAGCTTACGCTGAGCAATTGCCAAAAGTTATTGACGAAGCTTGCCGTGCTGCAGTTTCTAAAAAAGGTCCAGCTGTTGTTGAAATCCCAGTAAACTTCGGTTTCCAAGAAATCGACGAAAACTCATACTACGGATCAGGTTCTTACGAGCGTTCATTCATCGCTCCTGCTTTGAACGAAGTTGAAATCGACAAAGCGGTTGAAATCTTGAACAATGCTGAACGTCCAGTTATCTACGCTGGTTACGGTGGTGTTAAAGCTGGTGAAGTAATCACTGAATTGTCACGTAAAATCAAAGCACCAATCATTACAACTGGTAAAAACTTCGAAGCTTTCGAATGGAACTACGAAGGTTTGACAGGTTCTGCTTACCGTGTTGGTTGGAAACCAGCTAACGAAGTTGTATTTGAAGCAGACACAGTTCTTTTCCTTGGTTCAAACTTCCCATTTGCTGAAGTATACGAAGCATTCAAAAACACTGAAAAATTCATCCAAGTGGATATTGACCCATACAAACTTGGTAAACGTCACGCCCTTGACGCTTCAATCCTTGGTGATGCAGGTCAAGCAGCTAAAGCTATCCTTGATAAAGTAAACCCAGTTGAGTCTACTCCATGGTGGCGTGCAAACGTGAAGAACAACCAAAACTGGCGCGATTACATGAACAAACTCGAAGGTAAAACTGAGGGTGAATTGCAATTGTATCAAGTTTACAATGCAATCAACAAACATGCTGATCAAGACGCTATCTACTCAATCGACGTAGGTGACACTACTCAAACATCTACTCGTCACCTTCACATGACACCTAAGAACATGTGGCGTACATCTCCACTCTTTGCGACAATGGGTATTGCCCTTCCTGGTGGTATCGCTGCTAAGAAAGACAATCCAGATCGCCAAGTATGGAACATCATGGGTGACGGTGCATTCAACATGTGCTACCCAGACGTTATCACCAACGTTCAATACAACCTTCCAGTTATTAACGTGGTCTTCTCAAATGGTAAATATGCCTTCATCAAGGACAAATACGAAGACACAAACAAACACTTGTTTGGTTGTGACTTCCCTAATGCTGACTATGCGAAAATCGCTGAAGCGCAAGGTGCTGTAGGGTTCACTGTAAACCGTATCGAAGACATCGATGCAGTTGTTGCAGAAGCTGTTAAATTGAACAAAGAAGGTAAAACTGTTGTTATCGATGCTCACATTACTCCACATCGTCCACTTCCAGTAGAAGTACTTGAGTTGGATCCAAAACAACACTCAGAAGAAGCAATCAAAGCATTTAAGGAAAAATACGAAGCAGAAGAACTCGTACCATTCCGCCTCTTCTTGGAAGAAGAAGGATTGCAATCACGCGCAATTAAATAATTCCTCTCGTCGAAAATCAAACGTAAATATTTTAGATTTTATGCTTTGATTTTCATAGAGTGAAACTTGAAAAGATCGGAGTAATCCGGTCTTTTTGTTTTAAAAGTTGCATATAAATATTTGACAGCGTTTTCTGAAAATCTTATAATAAAAATGTAATAATAGAAAGTGTGACAGATACGGAAAGAAGAATTATTTTTTAAATAGTTGTAGTAAGTGGGCTTTCTTATTTCATTAAAAATAAAGAATGATTATAACATTCAGTTCATTACTCTTCTTTATGGCTCTGAGAAACCTCATAATAGTCACATAATGGTCAATGAAACTTGAGATTAAATGTATCTCAATGAGTAGATATTAGGAGGAAAGATATGGAAAAAAAGGATATTTAGCTAATCTGTATTACCATGATTATCTGTTCAATTATTCTAGGATTGATTATAGGAAGTTTTATTTTTCATGGTCTTGAAGTTATTGCTCAAATAATTTCTAACGGCTTATTTACCATCAATCAATCGATTCATTGATAAGGAGTATTCGTTTTCTAATATTTTTACAGAGGAGAGTACATGGATTTAAATCAAATTGATATTATTGTTTCAAATGTTTCCCAAGTCTGTGCTGACTTGGAGCATCTTTTGGATAAGAAGGCTGATTATGCTGATGATGCTTTTGCTCAGTTTACGATTGGCAGTCACTGTCTTATGTTGTCTCAACATCATTTGATTCCTTTGGAAGATTTTCAGTCAGGAATCATTCTTCACATTGAGGTTGAGGATCTAAATCAGAATTACCAACGTTTAAAAGAGATTGATGTCGAGATTTTACACGGTCCTTGTGAAACGGATTGGGGAACAGAATCCTTATTAGTTAGAGGACCTGCTGGTTTAGTGATTGATTTTTATAAAATGAAATAAGTGCATAGTAGAGTTTGATCGCCAACAAAAGTTATATCATATTATGGGATTTATTCACTATTTTTATAAAATCTTCTCTCTACTTTATAAGATATGAAAAAGAGTTCAACTAGAACTCTTTTTTTGCTATAATGAAGGGAGAAAAATCAGACAGGAGATCAAGATGTCAGAACCGTTATTTTTAAATTCTGTAATGCAAGAAAAAATCTGGGGAGGGACTAAACTACGTGATGAGTTTGGCTACGACATTCCAAATGAAAAAATCGGAGAATACTGGGCAATCTCAGCTCACCCAAATGGAGTTTCTAAGGTAGCTAATGGTCGCTTTGAGGGAACAGACCTAGCTACTTTGTATGCGGAACACCGTGAATTATTTGGCAATCGTCCAGAACCTGTATTTCCACTCTTGACCAAAATTCTTGATGCCAATGACTGGCTCAGTGTTCAAGTTCACCCAGATGATGCTTATGGACTAGAGCATGAAGGCGAACTTGGAAAAACAGAGTGCTGGTACATCATCGCTGCAGATGAAGGCTCAGAGATTATCTATGGTCACAATGCCAAATCAAAAGAAGAACTTCGCCAGCAAATCGAAGATAAGAACTGGGATGCCTTGCTGACAAAAGTGCCTGTTAAGGCTGGAGATTTCTTCTATGTCCCAAGTGGGACCATGCACGCTATCGGTTCAGGTATCTTGATCCTTGAAACGCAACAGTCTAGTGATACAACTTATCGTGTCTATGACTTTGACCGCAAGGATGATAATGGCAACTTGCGAGAGCTTCATCTTGAAAAATCCATCGATGTTTTAAATATTGGTGAGCCTGCTAACAGCCGACCTGTGACTGTCAAAGCAGATAACCTGCGTTCAACTCTTCTTGTGTCTAATGATTTCTTCGCAGTTTACAAGTGGGAAATCACTGGGAAAGTGGACTTTGAAAAGACAGCTGACTACAGCTTGTTCAGTGTCTTGGCTGGTCAAGGTCAACTAACTGTTGATGGAAAGAACTATCCAATCCAAAAAGGTAGTCACTTTATCCTACCAAGCGATGTTGAAGCATGGACTTTGGAAGGTCAAGGTCTAGAATTGATTGTTAGTCATCCATAAAAAGAAAAGAGGCTGGGACAAAAGTCCTAGCCTCTCAATTGTCTTTGGATTGTCGAGCGAGACGCAGTGGTTGAGTGGGCTCTACTACGCTGATTTCATCAGCTTTTACAGCCCTACTCAACTGTGCGGAGGTGGGACGACGAAATCGAATTCTAACGAATTACCGATTTCTGTCCCACTCTCCTTTTTTGTATTTACATAAATTGGGCGATAAAGACCACGATGATGATAATTGGGATGATGTAACGAAGAAGGAAAAGCCAGACTTGGAAAAGTCCTTGTTTCCACGGTGTTTCATCAAGATGGAGTTCCTCCATTGCCAGTGTTTTCTTGAAAATATAGCCTGTAAAAAGAGACAAGCAGAGAGCACCGAAAGGCATGAGGAGGTTGGAAACCAAGAAATCCATGGCGTCAAAGAAGGTCTTTCCAAAGATATGGACATCAGCCATCACACCATAGGATAGGGCCGAAGGGATACCAAAGACAAAAGTCAAAATCCCTAAAATCTTACTCCACTTAGCACGCTTACGGTTGTCTTGGTTGGTGATGTTACCAACATTGATTTCAAGCATAACGACTGAGGAAGTTATCGTCGCAAAGAGGAAAAGCAAGAGAGAGAGAATATAGAAAATAGTACCAAAAGGCATCTTGTCAAAGAGTTGCGGCAAAACAATAAAGAGGAGACTTGGTCCACCTTCAGATTGGATATTAAAGGCTGACATAGCAGGGAAAATCGCAAGTCCCGCCATGATAGAAACTGAGATGTTCAAGGCTACGATGAACATTCCTGATTGGACCAGATTGCTTTTCTTATCTAGGTAAGAAGCGTAGGTCAGCATGGCTGTCACCCCTAGTGAGAGGGCAAAGAAAGATTGTCCCAGTGCATAGAGAAGTCCAGCACTTGTTAGTTTTGAAAAGTCATGTTTGAGGAAGTAAACGACGCCTTCCATGGCATTTTGCAAACTGAGAGAGCGCCCGATAATAACAACAAAGATAATAAAGAGCAGAGGCATCATAACCTTAGAAGCTCTTTCAATTCCTCTTTGAACACCGTGTGAAACAATGAAAATGTTCAAGAAGATAAAGGCTGCTTGGGCTCCTAAAGCAATAACTGGATTAGAAATGATGGAAGAGAATTGCTGGGCATAATCTCCATTTCCGATTAGGTGGAATAATCTTCCAATCTCGATACCAAGGTATACCAGAATCCAACCCCCAATGACACTATAAAATGAGAGAAGGATAAAAAGAGCAAAGGCACCTATCCAACCAATAAAGTTGTACTTTTGATTGTTTCCAAGTTTGCCAAAGGTTTTGATTGCTGACACGCCAGCGCTTCGACCAAGAGCAAACTCAGCCAAGAGGAGAGGAAAATCAATCAATAGTGTCGAGATAAGAAAGACCAGTAAGAAACCTCCCCCACCATTGGCAGCGGTCATATAAGGGAACTTCCAAACAGCCCCAAGACCAATAGCAGAACCAGCAGATGCAAGGATGAAGCCCAGTTTTGAGCCCCATTGCGATTTTTCAGACATCGTTAAAACTCCAATCTATTTTTAAAATAAGAAAAGGCTACTTGAGTTGTCAAATAGCCCTCTCTCAATTGCTCTTTAAGAGCCTTTCATTTGATTGATAGACTTGATTATCCTATCATGATTTTTCAAGTCTGTCAAGAAAGCGATTTTCATGTTTTCATAAAAAATATGATAAAATACTTGACTCTACCCTAAGGTAAGGGGATATACTATTCATGTGAGGAGGAAATCATGTACCATATCAAAGAAGCTGCGCAACTTTCAGGTGTCTCCGTCAAGACCCTCTACCATTATGATAAGATTGGACTCTTGGTTCCGTTAAAGTCAGAAAATGGCTATCGAACTTACAGTCAAGAGGATTTAGAACGACTTCAGGTTATCCTCTATTACAAGTATCTAGGCTTTTCTTTAGAAAAAATAGCAGAGCTATTGAAGGAAGAAAAGACGGACTTGTTACCACATTTGGCAAGACAGTTGGATTACCTAACTCGAGAAAGGCAACATCTAGACACCTTGATTTTAACCTTACAAAAAACCATTCAAGAACAAAAAGGAGAAATAAAAATGACCATTCAAGAAAAATTCACTGGATTTAGCTACCAAGATCATCAAAAATACCACCAAGAGGCGGTAGAGAGATATGGTCAAGAAGTCATGGGAGAAGCTCTCGAGCGCCAAAAAGGCCGCGAAGATGAGGCTACGGCTGCCTTTAACCAAGTTTTTCAAGCTTTGGCTCATAACCATAAAAATGGGCTAGCTGCAACAGCGGTCGAAAACCAAGAAGAAGCATCCAAACTCTTGCAAGCCATTCGAACTTATGGATTTGACTGCTCTATCGAGGTCTTTGGTCATATCGGAAAAGGCTATGTCTATAATCCAGAGTTTAAGGAAAACATTGACAAGTTTGGACCTGGAACAGCTCAATACACATCAGATGTCATTGCTGCTTACGTTCAGACAATGCAGAATAAATAGGCTAGGAATTTCCTAGCCTATTTTTTACTTCAAATCATAAAGCCAGTCGTCACCGTCTTTATAGTAGAAGAACTCACTGAGATCATCTTCCAAAAAAACACGAAGCATATCAGACATATCCTTAGTTGCGAGTTTTAGACGAGAAAGATTTTCAAAATCCTCCCACCATACCTTTCCTTCGTCTGAAGACTGGAGTTCACCAGTAAAGTGTTCTGTCTTGTAAAAAAGGACAACATAACGATAATCCTCATCATCATACCAGTCTTTAATACCGCAGAGTTGGGGTTTGGAAATAGTTAGTCCAGTTTCTTCTCTCACCTCACGAATGACAGCATCGACAAAGGATTCGCCACGTTCAATATGACCACCAGGAAAAGTAATGCCAGGCCAGTCAGGATTAACTCGATCTTGAACCAGAACCTTGTCTCCGTTTTGAATCATACACATATTGACAAATTCGACTGACTCTCTTTTATTCATTTTTTACAACCTTTAATCTTTAATCATAATGCAGACTTCCTGCCACCCAACCGGTGCAGAGGGCAGAAGTGATGTTAAAGCCACCCGTGTGGGCATTGATATCCAGTACCTCGCCAGCAAAGTGAAGTCCAGGAACCAGTTTGCTTTCCAGCGTTTTAGGATTGATTTCCTTGAGACTAACGCCACCTTTGGTAACAAAGGATTTAGCCAAGGACATTTTTCCTGTCACAGGAATCTTGAGGGACTTGATAGACTGGATAAGTTGGTCCCGTTCTTTTTCAGTTAGCTGTTTAACTTTTTCAGGGTATCCTTGGACAAAGAATTCTGCCAAGCGTTCTGGCAACAAAGATTTCAAGGTATTTTTTAAGGATTTTTCACGGTTTTCTTCTAGAAAATTTATTAAGTCGCCTTCAGAAAGTTGTGGCAAGACATCTAAAGATAGGATTTCGCCACCCTTGACAAAGCTTGACATACGCAGAGCAGCGGGACCAGATAAACCAAAGTGGGTAAAAAGCAGATCATGAGTAATGACGTGCTTGCCATAACTGAGAGTCACATCGTCTAGCGAAATTCCCTGCAAGGCCTTGTGCGGAAAATCTGTCAATAAGGGACTTTCAGCAGCCTCAAGTTCGGTAATGGTGTGTTTGAAATGACGGGCAATCTCGTGACCAAAACCAGTCGAACCAGTCGAAGGATAAGACTTACCACCTGTTGTGACGATGAGTTTATTACAAGTGAAGGTCTGGTCTGCGGACTTAAGGACAAACTGGTCGTCTATCTTTTTAACCGAAACAATCTCTGTTTGAGTGGCAATTTGCCCGCCTAGTTCCGTAATTTTCTTCTCCAGAGCCTCGATTATGGTTCGCGATTTATCGCTGACTGGGAAGACACGTCCGTGGTCTTCAACCTTGAGTTTAACACCATTTTCCGTGAAAAAATTAATGATATCATGGTTATCAAACTGTGAGAAGACACTGTATAGGAATCGCCCATTTCCAGGGATGCCAGCGAGTAGATCGTCTAGAGTTCCGTTGTTAGTCACGTTACAGCGACCACCGCCAGTTCCAGCTAATTTTTTCCCAAGTTTTCGATTTTTTTCGATGAGTAGAGTTTTCTGACCATAAAAACTACTGGAAATCGTAGCCATCATACCAGCAGGGCCACCCCCGATTACAATAGTATCAAAATGTTTCATATCTGTATTGTACCATAAAAAAGAGATGGCTAGCCATCTCTTGAATCTAATCAATTAGTTAATTTCATATCCCATGAGAAGTCCACCATCTTCAGCATAAAAGCTACACAAACCAGATGTTGGGACTATAGAAATAGCTGCTTGAGGGTATTTCTCACGTACAAGTTCTGAAAGTTGTTGACAGAATTTTTCATTGCTACGGTGTGCCATAACGATACGACCACCAGCATAACCACCTTTTAGTAATTCTTCAAAGGCTGCTTGAAGGGATTTTTTTGGTCCACGAGCTTTTTGAAGTAGTTCAAGCGTACCAGTTGCACTGGCTTCCCCAACCATACGAATATTGAGAAGTCCAACAACGGCTCCAATTAGCTTGCTTAAGCGACCATTTTTTACTAGGTTATCAACCTTGGCAAGAACGAAGAGAAGTTTTGTTTTTGTTTGGTAATCCGTAATGGCTTTAACAACTTCATCATATGAAAGGCCTTGGTCAATCAACTCATTGAGCTTTTCTACCAATAAATCAACTTCTCCACCAGCTGATAAACTGTCGATGACATGAATCTGAGTATCAGGGTGTTCTTCGAGATATATATTCTTAGCTAATTGAGCGCTATTGTGGCTACCAGAGAGAGTTCCAGTGATAGTCACTACAAAAATATGTTTTGCACCTTCGAATGCTCGTAAGTAATCATCAGGACTAGGGCAGGCTGATTTTGAAGCTTCAGAAGTCGCATACATAGTTTCCATCATCTTATCGATATCAAGATTAGCATCGTCAACAAAGACCTGATTTGCTACTTGAATCTTTAAGGGAACACTGACAAATTCAGTATCAAAAGCTGGGTTTTCCAGTTGGCGATAATCACAACCAGAGTCAGCTACAATCTTCCAAGTCATAGAAATTCTCCATCTTTATCACTTATACATTGACAAAGGTTCTGTCTTTTTTTACAATTATATCATGAAAGTTCTTGAAACAAAAGTAATACCACTCTGTTGTTACAAGTATAAAGGAAGTGTTATGGCTGAACGTAAAATATCTGAAAAATCGCTTGAAAACCTAAGAAAATCAAATCAAGAATCTAATTTGCTAACCAGAGAAGCAATTGAAACAGCCCTCCTGCAACTTTTAGAAAAAAAAGAGTTGGCAAAAATCAGTATTTCTGAGTTAGTCCAAAGAGCTGGCGTATCAAGAGCAGCCTTTTATAGAAATTATGAGTCCAAAGAAGCCATTCTTGAAAGTGTCTTTAAACGTAGTGTTCAGAATATTATGGAGCAGCTAGGCAACTATGATGTCAAAAATGACCTTCGTCTAATATGGGTACATCTCTTTCATGAAGCTAAAAAGGAAGCCAAAGTTATTCAATTGGCTTTGGACTACCATTTAGAAAAGATCTTGATTCAGGCTATGCAAGACTTTTTAGAAAAATATCACGGCAAAACTAAGGGAGTAAGCTCCTATCTACATTCATTTTGGAGCTCGGCCATTGTATCAGTTCTCTTGAAATGGATCAAGGAGGGAATGAAGGTGCCCGCCGAAAAAATTGCAGATTTACGCCTACCATTTTTTAAAAAATAGACGATTAGGAGAGAAATGATGTCAGATAAAAGACTTGCCTGGGACGAATATTTTGCAGCACAAGCCCTATTGATTGCCAATCGATCAACCTGTAAGCGAGCTAAAGTTGGAGTTGTTCTTGTTAAGGATAATAAAGTGATTTCAACTGGTTACAATGGATCTGTTTCAGGGACAGAACATTGTATCGACCACGAGTGTCTGGTTATCGAGGGCCACTGTGTTCGAACTCTTCATGCTGAGATCAATG
The DNA here is from genome assembly GCF_047460355.1 of Streptococcus timonensis. Lineage (GTDB taxonomy): Bacteria > Bacillota > Bacilli > Lactobacillales > Streptococcaceae > Streptococcus > Streptococcus timonensis_A. The sequence goes on from NZ_JASHGL010000001.1 coordinate 299,840, forward strand.
CTATCTTGCAAGGAGCTGAACGAGGTGTGCCAAAGGGATTTACTGCCTATGTTACGCATTTTCCTTGTCTTAACTGTACAAAACAGCTGCTTCAAGTAGGTTGTCAACGTGTTGTTTATATCAACCAATACCGTATGGATGATTATGCCCAATACCTTTATCAAGAAAAAAAGACGGAATTAACCCATCTACCACTTGAAACAGTTCAGTCAGCCATTAGGGAAGTAAATTTGATTTAGAATCAAAAAAAAGAATGGTTTCAAAAGCTTTTTGAACCATTTTTTGATATAATTAGAAGAATAAATTGAAAGAAGGAACTCACAAATGGGAAAAATTGAAGTTATCAATCATCCACTGATTCAACACAAATTGTCAATCTTGCGTCGTACTGACACTTCTACAAAGGCTTTTCGTGAGCTCGTAGATGAGATTGCAATGTTGATGGGATATGAAGTACTTCGTGATCTTCCGCTTGAAGATGTGGAAATTGAAACACCAATTACTAAAACAGTTCAAAAACAATTGGCTGGTAAAAAATTGGCAATTGTGCCAATCTTGCGTGCAGGTATTGGTATGGTTGACGGACTATTGAGCCTAGTTCCTGCTGCAAAAGTTGGGCACATCGGTATGTACCGTGATGAAGAAACACTTCAACCAGTTGAATACTTGGTTAAATTACCTGAAGATATCGACCAACGCCAAATCTTCGTAGTCGACCCAATGTTGGCAACAGGTGGTTCAGCTATCTTGGCAGTGGATTCCCTTAAAAAACGTGGTGCTTCAAACATCAAGTTTGTCTGTCTTGTAGCTGCTCCAGAAGGAGTAAAAGCTCTTCAAGCAGCACACCCTGATGTAGAAATTTTTACTGCAGCTTTGGATGAACGTTTGAATGAACATGGTTACATTGTTCCTGGACTTGGTGACGCTGGAGACCGTTTGTTCGGAACTAAATAAAATCCCTTTCATCCTATCTAGGATGAAACAAATCAAAAAATTGACCTTTTTTGACCAACGAGGTATAATAACCTCATTGTCAGTAGACAACTACTAAATTTAAAAGATCAAAAGGAGAAATGAATGATTCCTGTAGTTATTGAACAAACAAGTCGTGGAGAACGTTCGTATGACATTTACTCACGTCTTCTTAAGGACCGCATTATCATGTTGACTGGACCAGTCGAAGACAATATGGCAAACTCAGTCATTGCTCAATTGCTCTTCTTGGATGCTCAAGATAGTACAAAAGATATTTACCTTTATGTGAACACTCCTGGAGGTTCTGTATCAGCTGGTTTGGCGATTGTTGACACGATGAACTTTATCAAGGCTGATGTCCAAACTATTGTCATGGGGATGGCAGCGTCAATGGGAACTATCATTGCATCTAGTGGTGCTAAAGGTAAACGTTTCATGCTTCCAAATGCAGAGTATATGATTCACCAGCCAATGGGTGGAACTGGTGGCGGTACTCAGCAGACTGATATGGCTATTGCTGCTGAGCACTTGCTTAAAACTCGTAAGACTTTAGAGCAAATTCTTGCAGACAATTCTGGTAAATCTGTTGAGCAAATTCATAGAGATGCTGAACGTGATTACTGGATGAGCGCTCAAGAAACACTGGAATATGGTTTCATTGATGAAATCATGGCCAACAATTCTTTAAGCTAACAAAGCTAAAAGCAAACTCGACTGAGTTTGCTTTTTTTGGTATAATAAAGGAAGATTTTTAAAAGGAAGCTATATTATGTTTGAAAAAGAAAATCGCAAAGGTCTGATTATCTATCTTTACTATAATCGTGATGCCAAAAAGCTCCAAAGTCTTGGAGATATCTGCTATCATTCGAAAAAGCATCGCTATTTGCAATTATATGTTCCAACAGCAGAAGTAGAAGATTTGGTTAGTCGCTTAGAGAAAGAGAAATTTATCAAGAAAATTAGACCTTGTCACATTCAAGAATTGGAAACTCCTTTCGTTGGAAACCTTTATCGAAAGGAAGAAAACGTTATCATTTAAAAAATATAAAAAAAGTATTGACAATTTTCTGATAATTCGGTATATTCTTAACATGTCATTTAAAATATGAATTTAAGAAGGAGACCATTATGAAGAAAAAATTCGCATTATCTCTTGTAGCCCTAGCTAGTACAGCACTTCTGGTTGCATGTGGAGAGGTTAAATCAGGACCAGCAAACGCAACTGGGAACCCAGTAGATGAAAAAGTAATCAAGATTGGTTTCAACTTTGAGGAAACTGGAGCAGTAGCTGCTTACGGTACATCTGAACAAAAGGGTGCTCAACTTGCAGTTGATCAAATCAATGCTGCTGGTGGTGTTGATGGAAAACAAATCGAAGTTGTAGATAAAGATAACAAATCTGAAACTGCTGAAGCGGCTTCTGTTTCTACGAACCTTGTTACTCAATCAAAAGTAGCAGCTATCGTAGGTCCTGCGACTTCTGGAGCAACTGCTGCTGCAGTGGCGAATGCTACTCAAGCTGGTGTACCATTGATCTCGCCAAGCGCTACTCAAGATGGTTTGACAAAAGGACAAGACTTCCTATTTATTGGAACATTCCAAGATAGCTACCAAGGAAAAATTATCTCAAACTATGTAGCTAATAAATTGAATGCTAAGAAAGTTGTTTTGTATACTGATAACTCAAGTGACTATGCTAAAGGTATCGCAAAAGCTTTCCGTGAATCATTTAAAGGTGAAATCGTAGCTGATGAAACATTTGTATCAGGAGATACAGACTTCCAAGCAGCTCTTACAAAAATCAAAGATAAAGAATTTGATGCAATCGTATTACCAGGTTACTACACTGAAGCAGGTAAAATTGTAAACCAAGCTCGTGGTATGGGTATTGACAAACCAATCATCGGTGGTGATGGATTTAATGGTGAAGAGTTTGTTCAACAAGCAACAGCAGAAAGAGCATCAAACATTTACTTCATCTCTGGTTTCTCATCAACAGTTGATGTTTCTGATAAGGCAAAAGCCTTCCTGGAAGCTTACCGTGCTAAATACAATGAAGAGCCTTCAACTTTTGCAGCTCTTGCATATGACTCAGTTTACCTTGTAGCAAATGCAGCAAAAGGTGCAAAAACTTCAGTTGATATCAAGAACAATCTTGCTAAAACACAAAACTTTGAAGGTGTTACAGGTCAAACAAGCTTCGATGCAGATCACAACACTGTTAAAACTGCATTCATGATGACTATGAATAATGGTAAAGTTGAAGCGGCAGAAGTCGTACAACCATAAATTAAAGATAACGAGAATGGGGAATGAGCTTTTTACTCACTCCCTGTTTCGGTATTTTAGAAGCAATGTATATCCAAAAAATTATTATTAGAAAGAGTGAACTACATGCTCCAACAACTTGTTAATGGTTTAATCTTGGGTAGTGTTTATGCATTATTAGCCCTTGGTTATACTATGGTTTATGGAATTATCAAGCTCATCAACTTCGCCCACGGCGATATTTATATGATGGGGGCTTTTATGGGCTATTTCTTGATTAATTCCTTACAATTAAATTTTTTTGTTGCCTTAATTTTATCGATGGCTGGTACTGCAATTCTGGGTGTTATCATTGAGTTTTTGGCTTATCGTCCTCTACGTAATTCAACACGTATCTCTGTCTTAATCACAGCAATTGGTGTATCCTTCTTACTCGAGTATGGAATGGTTTATTTAGTGGGTGCCAATACACGTGCCTTCCCGCAAGCCATTCAAACAGTTCGTTATGACTTGGGCCCAATCAGTCTAACTAACATTCAATTGTTGATTCTGGGTGTTTCTCTAATATTGATGGTTCTTTTGCAATTGATTGTCAAAAAAACTAAGATGGGGAAGGCTATGCGTGCAGTTTCTGTTGACAGTGATGCTGCTCAGTTGATGGGAATTAATGTCAATCGAACAATCAGCTTTACCTTTGCTTTAGGTTCTGCCTTGGCAGGTGCAGCAGGTGTCTTAATTGCTCTCTACTATAACTCTTTAGAGCCTTTGATGGGGGTAACTCCAGGTCTTAAATCTTTCGTAGCGGCTGTTCTAGGTGGTATCGGTATTATTCCGGGTGCAGCTCTGGGTGGATTTGTTATCGGTCTTCTGGAGACTTTTGCAACAGCCTTGGGAATGTCAGATTTTCGTGATGCTATTGTATATGGAATCTTGCTCTTAATCTTGATTGTTCGTCCAGCAGGTATTCTTGGTAAGAATTTGAAAGAGAAGGTGTAAACAATGAAAGAAAATTTAAAAGTTAATATTCTATGGTTATTCCTTCTGTTAGCAGGATACGGCTTGATTAGCGTATTGGTTTCTGCTGGTGTGTTGAATCTTTTCTATATTCAAATTCTCCAGCAAATCGGTATTAACATTATCCTAGCAGTGGGACTTAACCTGATTGTTGGTTTCTCTGGGCAATTTTCACTGGGACATGCTGGTTTCATGGCTATTGGGGCCTATGCAGCAGCTATTATCGGTTCTAAATCTCCAACCTATGGAGCCTTCTTTGGAGCGATGCTACTTGGAGCACTTATCTCAGGATTAGTGGCTTTAGTCGTTGGAATTCCAACTCTTCGCTTGAAGGGAGACTATCTAGCAGTTGCAACACTCGGTGTTGCTGAAATCATTCGTATCTTTATTGTTAATGGTGGTGACCTTACAAACGGTGCAGCAGGTATTCTAGGGATTCCAAACTTTACCAACTGGCAGATGGTATACTTCTTTGTAGTCGTGACGACCATCGCAACCTTAAACTTCCTACGTAGTCCTATTGGACGTTCAACCTTAGCAGTTCGGGAAGATGAAATTGCTGCCGAATCTGTCGGAGTTAATACCACTAAGATGAAAATCATTGCTTTTGTCTTTGGTGCCATGACTGCAAGTATTGCAGGATCACTTCAGGCAGGATTTATCGGTTCTGTAGTACCTAAAGATTACACATTCATCAATTCCATCAACGTGTTAATTATCGTTGTATTTGGTGGTTTGGGATCAATTACAGGTGCAATTGTTTCAGCTATCGTGTTGGGAATTTTAAACATGTTATTACAAGATGTGGCCAGCGTGCGTATGATTATTTACGCTTTAGCCCTCGTATTAGTCATGATTTTCAGACCAGGTGGTCTCTTAGGAACTTGGGAATTGAGTCTATCTCGTCTCTTTAAAAAAACTAAGAAGGAGGAGCAAAACTAATGGCATTACTTGAAGTAAAACAGTTAACCAAGCATTTTGGTGGTCTAACAGCTGTTGGAGATGTAACTCTTGAATTGAATGAAGGTGAACTTGTTGGATTAATCGGGCCAAATGGTGCAGGAAAAACAACACTCTTCAACCTCTTGACTGGTGTATATGAACCAAGTGAAGGAACAGTCACCTTGGATGGCCATTTGTTAAATGGAAAACAACCTTATAAAATCGCTTCTCTTGGTCTAGGTCGTACTTTCCAAAACATTCGTCTGTTTAAAGATTTAACCGTTTTAGATAATGTTCTTATCGCATTTGGTAATCATCATAAAAAGCATGTTTTTGCAAGTTTCTTACGCTTGCCAGCCTTTTATAAAAATGAAAAGGAATTAAAAGCTAAAGCTTTAGAATTGTTAAAAATCTTTGAATTAGATGGAGATGCGAATACTTTAGCAAAGAATCTAGCTTATGGTCAACAACGTCGCTTAGAAATTGTTCGTGCCCTTGCGACTGAACCTAAGATTCTGTTTTTGGATGAGCCTGCAGCGGGTATGAATCCTCAGGAAACAGCAGAGTTGACAGACCTTATTCGTCGTATCAAAGAAGAATTTAACATTACAATTATGCTGATTGAGCATGACATGAGTTTGGTCATGGAAGTTACTGAGCGTATCTATGTCCTTGAGTACGGTCGTTTGATTGCTCATGGGACACCAGATGAAATTAAGAATAATAAACGTGTTATCGAAGCTTATCTTGGAGGTGAAGCCTAATGTCTATGTTAAAAGTTGAAAACCTCTCAGTACACTATGGTATGATTCAAGCTGTACGTGATGTAAGCTTTGAAGTTAATGAAGGGGAAGTTGTTTCTCTTATCGGTGCCAACGGTGCTGGTAAAACTACTATTCTTCGAACATTATCAGGACTTGTTCGTCCGAGTTCAGGTAGAATTGAGTTTTTAGGTCAAGAGATTCAAAAAACACCTGCACAAAAGATTGTGGCAGCAGGGCTATCTCAAGTACCTGAAGGCCGTCATGTTTTTTCAGGTTTGACAGTTTTGGAAAACTTGGAGATGGGGGCTTTCTTAAAGAAAAATCGAGAAGAGAATCAAGCTAACCTGAAGAAGGTCTTCTCTCGTTTCCCTCGTCTTGAAGAACGTAAAAACCAAGATGCGGCAACACTATCTGGTGGTGAACAGCAGATGTTAGCCATGGGACGTGCACTCATGTCAACACCAAAACTCCTTCTTTTAGATGAACCATCAATGGGACTTGCACCTATCTTTATTCAAGAAATTTTTGATATCATACAAGATATCCAGAAGCAAGGAACAACAGTTCTCTTGATTGAGCAGAATGCTAATAAAGCACTTGCTATTGCAGATAGAGGATATGTACTGGAAACAGGTAAAATCGTTCTTTCAGGAACAGGTAAAGAACTCGCAGCATCAGACGAAGTCAGAAAAGCATATCTAGGTGGCTAAAACAATCCAGTGGATTGTTTTAGTCGGCAGATAAAGATTGCGCCAGCAATCCACATTAGTCCGGGGGACCTTTTTAGTCGGAAGATAAAGATTGCAAAGCAATCATCAAATCCAGTAGATTTTTTTAGTCGGCGGATAGAGATTGTGTAAGCAAATTACCTATAAAGAGTTCCTATATGGGCTCTTTTTTAATAAGCTAATCAGATTTTTCTGAATCTTGAAAAAGAATTGAAAGCGTTTGATTGCTTTCTTTAAAAGGTGTATAATAAAACTATAAATATAAAGGAGAAGTCCTATGGCAGTTAAAGATTTTATGACACGTAAGGTAGTCTATATCAGTCCAGATACAACGATTGCTCATGCTGCAGATTTGATGCGTGACCAAGGTTTGCACCGTCTACCAGTTATCGAGAATGATAAATTAGTGGGCTTGGTAACTGAAGGAACTATCGCAGAAGCAAGTCCCTCAAAAGCAACCAGTCTATCCATCTATGAAATGAATTACTTGCTAAATAAAACTAAGGTAAAAGATGTCATGATTCGTGACGTGGTTACTGTTTCTGGCTATGCAAGTTTAGAAGATGCTACCTATCTTATGTTGAAGAACAAGATTGGGATTTTACCCGTTATTGACAATGGCCAATTATATGGTGTCATAACTGATCGAGACGTATTTAGGGCCTTTCTTGAGGTGGCTGGTTATGGTGAAGAGGGAATTCGTATCCGTTTTGTAACAGAAAATGAAGTCGGTGTTCTTGGTAAAATTGTTTCGCTCATTGTTGATGAAAATCTAAATATTTCACACACCATCAACATCCCACGTAAGGATGGAAAGATTATCATTGAAGTGCAAATTGATGGTAAGATTGAGCTTGCATCTCTTAAGGAAAAATTTGAATCTGAGAATATTCAAGTCGAAGAGATTACTCGAACCACTGCTAAAAAGCTTTAAAAATATAAAATATAACTAGTTTTTCTCTTGCCAAAAAAAAGCTTTTCTAGTATAATAGTTTATTGTGAGCAAACCTCACTTACCCCTTGCAATGTCTTGGGGTCATTAGACCAAAAGGAGGAACATATCAATGGCTAAATACGAAATTCTTTATATCATTCGTCCAAACATTGAAGAAGAAGCGAAAAACGCTTTGGTAGCACGTTTTGACTCTATCTTGACTGACAACGGTGCAACTGTTGTTGAATCAAAATCATGGGAAAAACGTCGTCTTGCATACGAAATCCAAGATTTCCGTGAAGGACTTTACCACATCGTTAACGTTGAAGCAAATGACGACGCAGCTCTTAAAGAGTTTGACCGTCTTTCAAAAATCAACGCTGACATTCTTCGTCACATGATCGTCAAACTTGACGCGTAAGAAGGTAGAATATGATTAACAATGTTGTACTTGTAGGGCGTATGACACGTGACGCTGAGTTACGTTATACCCCATCAAATGTCGCAGTTGCGACTTTTACTCTTGCAGTAAACCGTACTTTCAAGAGTCAAAATGGCGAACGTGAGGCTGATTTTATTAATGTCGTTATGTGGCGCCAACAGGCTGAAAATCTTGTCAACTGGGCTAAAAAAGGCTCTCTTGTTGGAATCACAGGCCGTATTCAGACTCGTAGTTACGATAACCAGCAAGGACAACGTGTATACGTAACAGAGGTCGTAGCTGAGAATTTCCAAATGTTGGAAAGCCGTAGTGCTCGTGAAGGACAAACAGGTGGAGCTTATTCTGCACCAAGTGCTAGTCATGCAGCACCTACAAATTCAGTACCAGACTTTTCACGTAATGAGAATCCATTTGGAGCAACCAATCCTTTGGATATTTCAGATGATGATTTACCATTCTAATGGACAATTAATACTATAAAGGAGAAATAACATGGCTCAACAACGTCGTGGCGGATTTAAACGCCGTAAAAAAGTTGATTACATCGCAGCAAACAAAATTGAATATGTTGATTACAAAGATACTGAGCTTCTTAGCCGTTTCGTTTCAGAACGTGGGAAAATCCTTCCTCGTCGTGTAACAGGAACTTCAGCTAAAAACCAACGTAAAGTAACAACAGCTATCAAACGCGCTCGCGTAATGGCTTTGATGCCTTTCGTAAACGAAGATTAAAGAAAAGACCCTTACGGGTCTTTTTTTCATGAGCCTTGAAATGAGAGAGCGAGTTGGGGTCCGGGTGGACCTCTTTTTCATGAGATTGAAAACAAGAAAGCGAATTAAGACCCCAACGGGTCTTTTTTTCACGAGCATTGAAATGAAATAGCGAGTTGGGGTCCGGGTGGACCTCTTTTTCATGAGCTCGGAAATAAGAAAGCGAGTCAAGAGCCGGGTGGTTTTTTTTCTTTCTCTAAAACGTGCTATAATGATAGTAGTAATTTTAAAGGAGTATCTTATGGAGGGAAACGCTATTATTAGAAAAATGATTGAATCGGATATCAAACACCTATCCCAAGGTTTTATCAATCAGGGTTGGCCTGGTAGAGAGGAAATTTTGGCTAGATATTTTCTGGAACAGGAAAGTGGGGAGAGAGAAGTCTTAGTTGCAGAGATTGAAGGTGTTGTAGCGGGCTACGTTACCATTTTGCCCTCTGCTAAACATGGTCCTTTTGCAGAAGTCTATCCAGAATTATCAGATTTTAATGTGTTTGAGCCTTTTCGAAATCAAGGGATTGGGAATCAACTGCTAGAAGAAGCAGAAAAACGAGTCAAGTTTGTTTCGAGTAAGGTCACTCTTGGTGTAGGTTTGCACTTAGGCTATGGTCCTGCCCAGAGATTGTATATCAGACGGGGCTACATTCCGGATGGGACAGGTGTCTGGTATCGAAATCAACCCTTGGAAATGAATGCAACTAGCCAAAATAATGATGATTTGGTTTTGTATCTAGTAAAGGAATTCGGATAAGAGACAAGGATTTTATTGGGGATGTGGGATTTCTCTATTTTATGGTATAATGGAAAGAGTGAATTGAAGGAGGTATTGTAATGGATGCCAAGTTAAGATACAAGGCTAAGAAGATTAAAATTATCTTTTTTGATATAGATGATACTTTACGAAATTCAAAGACAGGTTTTGTTCCAAGTACTATTCCAACGATTTTTAAACAATTACGCGAAAAAGGAATCTTGACAGGAATTGCGACTGGTCGTGGGATTTTCGGTGTCGTGCCAGAGATTCGCGAACTTAAACCTGACTTTTTTGTTACTCTGAATGGTGCCTATATTGAGGATAAAAAAGGCAATGTGATTGATAGTAACAAAATTTCTAAAGACAAGGTTGAAAGCTATATTGCTTGGACCAAGGAAGTTGGGATTGACTATGGTTTAGTTGGTAGTCATGCTGCTAAACTCTCTACTAGAACTGAGTTGATTAGTGAGGCGATTGACCCGATTTATCCTGATTTAGATATCGATCCAGATTTCTATGAAAAAGAAGACATCTATCAGATGTGGACGTTTGAGGATCAGGGAGATGACCTGACTTTGCCTGAAAGTTTAGCATCGACTTTGCGTATGGTACGCTGGCATGAACATTCGTCAGATGTGGTACCAATTTCAGGTTCAAAAGCAGCTGGTGTAGCAAAAGTTGTAGAACATTTAAGTCTTAAACCTGAGAACGTGATGGTCTTTGGGGATGAACTCAATGACTTGGAACTTTTTGATTATGCAGAAATTAGTGTCGCTATGGCAATTTCTCACGATAAAATCAAAAAAAAAGCAGATTATATTACAAAAACATTAGAAGAAGATGGCATTTTTGATGCATTAGAAAGATTTGGTATGGTAGAAAAAGAATTACATTTGCCACAAGTAGACATTGAAACAACAGAAGGTCCGATTGCGACTATTAAAACAAATCATGGAGATTTGCGTATTAAGCTATTTCCAGAGCAGGCACCAAAAACAGTTGCCAACTTTATTGCTCTGTCAAAAGATGGATACTATGATGGTGTGATTTTCCACCGTATTATTAAAGATTTTATGATTCAAGGTGGAGACCCAACTGGTACTGGTATGGGTGGTGAATCTATCTATGGTGAGTCATTTGAGGATGAGTTTTCAGAAGAACTTTACAATGTCCGTGGAGCCCTTTCTATGGCTAATGCTGGGCCAAATACAAATGGTAGCCAGTTCTTTATCGTGCAGAATCAACACTTGCCATATTCTAAGAAAGAAATTGCTCGTGGTGGTTGGCCAGAGCCAATTGCGGAGATTTATGCAGAACAAGGTGGAACTCCTCACCTAGACCGTCGTCATACTGTATTCGGTCAACTTGCGGATGAAGCTTCTTATGAAGTTCTGGATGCAATTGCAGGTGTCGAAACAGGTGCCATGGACAAGCCAGTTGAAGACGTCGTAATTGAAACTATTGAAATTGAGGACTAAGATGAAAATAGGTGATAAGCTATCTGGGCGAATTACAGGGATTCAGTCTTATGGAGCTTTTGTAGAATTGGAAACAGGTGTTACAGGCTTAATCCACATTTCTGAGATAAGAACTGGATTTATTGAAAATATTTATGATGTCTTGAAGATTGGTGAAGAAGTTCAGGTACAGGTAGTTGATTTGGATGAGTATTCAGGTAAGGCTAGTCTTTCTATTCGGACCTTGGAAGAAGAAAAACACCAGCTACCAAGACGGAGACGCTTTTCAAGTGATCGTGTCAAATATGGCTTTGCTCCTTTGGCTCGCATGATGCCTATCTGGACCAAGGAAGCCATTTCCAATCTGAAAAAAAAGAACTCGTAAACTAATTCTCTCAGTTTTTTTGAAATGTTAATATGTTTTGCTATAATATAAAGTATGGAAGAAGAATTATTAAAATCAGGAGAGCGCATCAATCAGCTCTTTTCAACAGATATTAAAATTATTCAGAATAAAGAGGTTTTTAGCTATTCGGTCGATAGTGTCCTCTTGTCACGCTTTCCACGCTTTCCTAAAAGTGGTTTAATTGTGGATTTTTGTGCTGGGAATGGAGCTGTTGGACTGTTTGCCAGTAGTCGGACCAAGGCTAAAATTCTCTCTGTTGAAATCCAAGAACGCTTGGCAGATATGGCTGAAAGATCTGTTCGTTTAAATGGGCTGGACGGACAGATGCAGGTCATCTGTGATGATTTGAAGAATATGCCTACTTATATTCAGGGGAGCAAGGTTGATTTGATTTTATGCAATCCGCCTTATTTTAAAGTGGATCCAAATTCTAATCTGAACGAAAGTGAGCATTACCTTTTAGCTCGGCATGAAATTACAACCAATCTTAAGGAAATCTGTCGTAGTGCCCAGAGTATTCTCAAATCAAATGGGCGTTTGGCTATGGTTCATCGTCCTGATCGATTATTAGATATCTTAGCTACGCTCCAACAGCATAATCTGGCTCCAAAACGTCTGCAATTTGTTTATCCTAAACGGGAGAAGGAAGCTAATATGCTTTTGATTGAAGCTATCAAGGACGGCTCCACTAGTGGCTTTAAGGTTTTACCACCACTCATTGTTCATAATAGTGATGGTACTTATACACCAGAAATTCAAGAGATTTACTATGGATCATAAGGCTTATATGTATGTGGTTGAGTGTCGGGATAGTTCCTACTATACTGGCTATACAACGGATGTCAAAAAAAGAATCGCTGTTCACAATAGCGGTAAAGGAGCCAAATATACACGAACTCGCTTGCCAGTAAAACTCATCTTTGCGGAAGGTTTTGACAGCAAGGAAGAGGCCATGTCTGCTGAAGCTCTTTTCAAGCGCAAGACACGCATGCAAAAAGAACATTATCTCAAAGAGAGACAAAATAAGAATTTAGTCGATACTTTTGATATGTAACGAGGAGTCCTTTGACTCCTCTTACTTTTGTCAAAAATTGAAAAAAATGCTACAATAAAGAGAATAAAGAAACGAGGTATTATCATGTCTAAGATTCTAGTATTTGGTCACCAAAATCCAGATTCAGATGCCATTGGGTCATCTGTAGCTTTTGCTTATCTTGCAAAAGAAGCATACGGTTTGGACACAGAAGCGGTGGCTCTTGGAACTCCAAATGAAGAAACAGCTTTCGTCTTGAACTATTTTGGTGTAGACGCACCGCGCGTGATCACATCTGCTAAAGCAGAAGGTGCAGAACAAGTCATCTTAACGGACCACAATGAATTCCAACAATCAGTTTCAGATATTGCTGAAGTTGAAGTTTATGGTGTTGTGGACCACCACCGTGTGGCTAACTTTGAAACTGCCAGCCCACTTTACATGCGTTTGGAACCAGTTGGATCAGCATCATCTATCGTTTACCGCATGTTCAAAGAACATGGCGTAGTTGTGCCAAAAGAAATCGCAGGTTTGATGCTATCAGGTTTGATTTCAGATACTCTTCTTTTGAAATCTCCAACCACTCACCCATCAGATAAAGTCATTGCTCTTGAATTGGCTGAATTGGCTGGTGTGAACATGGAAGAATACGGTCTTGCCATGCTCAAGGCTGGTACAAACTTGGCAAACAAATCTGCTGAAGAATTGATTGATATCGATGCCAAGACATTTGAACTCAACGGAAACAATGTCCGTGTGGCTCAAGTGAATACAGTTGATATTGTTGAAGTATTGGAACGCCAAGCTGAAATCGAAGCAGCCATCCAAGCAGCAAATGCAGCTAACGGCTACTCTGACTTTGTCTTGATGATTACAGACATCGTCAACTCAAACTCAGAAATTTTAGCTCTTGGTGCTAATATGGACAAGGTAGAAGCAGCGTTCAACTTCAAACTTGAAAACAACCACGCTTTCCTTCCAGGTGCTGTTTCACGTAAGAAACAAGTTGTACCACAATTGACTGAAAGCTTTAATGCATAATCATAGATGGGAAAGCCCATTGTTAAAAAGGAGTTTCGGCTCCTTTTTTGCTAGGAGAGAAAGATGTTAGAAAATGGTGACTTGATTTTTGTGAAAGATGATTCGGATATAGGACAGGCCATCCAGGAATCTACTGGTAACTACAGTCACGTTGCTATCTTTTTGGACGGACAGGTCTATCATGCTACGGTGGAAGGTGGCGTCCTTGCCCAGGCTTCTGAGGACTTCTTTGAAGCTGAGAAAGTCTATGACCTTTATCACTGTGAGCAGATTGATTGTACAGAGGTCAAAAAGCGAGCAGAGAGTCTTTTAGGGGCTCCCTACAATGCTTCCTTTTATCCAGATGGAGATGGTTTCTATTGTTCCCAGTTTGTAGCAGAAATTCTCCCTATTTTTGAGACCATTCCCATGAAGTTTGGGGATGGGGAAGAGGAGATTAGTGATTTTTGGAGAAACTATTATAGAGAGTTAGGCCTTCCTGTACCACTGAATCAGCCGGGGACCAATCCCAGTCAATTAGCAGCCTCTCCACTCTTAGTATGTAAAGAAAGGAATCTTCATGATTCAGATTTTTAATCCATCTCGCTTGACGCGACAACCATTCTTTAGAGATTTGGTAGACTATCTTGATCAGCATGATGATGTTATCCTCCGTGAAATCAAGGCTCAGTTTCCAGAGATACCAGTTGATAAGTTTTTGGAGGAATACATTAAGGCGGGATTGATTTTGAGAGAAAATAAACGCTATTATCTCAATCTTCCCTTTCTAGAATCTACAGAATCTCTTGAACTGGACCAAGAAGTCTTTGTGAGAGATGATAGCCCCATCTATCAAGAAATCCTGGAGAAACATTTTCAGACCGAATTGCGCAATCAAACCAATGCAGCAATCTTAAAAGAATATACCGATTTTGCAAGAGAAAAGATGACACTGTCTAATTATTTTTATAAGGTCAAGCATCAGTATCCTTTGACGGAAGAACAGCAGGCGCTCTATGGAATTTTAGGAGATGTCAACCCTGAGTATGCCCTTAAGTATATGACTACTTTTTTGCTCAAGTTTCTTAAAAAAGATCAACTCATGCAGAAACGACCTGATATCTTTGTCGATAGTTTAGTATTATTAGGCTACATCGTTCAAAATGAAGATGGAAAATATGAGTTGACTGTAGAATTTGATAAAGAAAGACTCATCTTTATAAAATAATAGAAGAGAGAGTGGGACAGAAATCGGTAATTCGTTAGAATTCGATTTCGTCGTCCCACCTCCGCACAGTTGAGTAGGGCTGTAAAAGCTGATGAAATCAGCGTAGTAGAGCCCACTCAACCACTGCGTCTTGCTCGACAATCCAAATACAATTGAGAGGCTAGGACTTTTGTCCCAGCCTCTTTTTAAATATACTATAGATAACGTTCTGCAACAGCAGCATCACCTGGGTAGGTTTCTTTCTTACCTTGGATGATTTGGTAGCAATCAGCACCTTTACCAGCGATAATGACAGCATCCAGTTCTTGACTTGTAACAGACATAGCAGCCTTGATGGCTTGCTCACGGTCTGCAATCTTTTCAACAGGATGATGGATATAACTACTGATTTCATCTGCAATGGCCATTGGATCTTCATAGTTTGGATCGTCAGCCGTAAGGAATACTTGAATTTCAGGATGTTGATCGAGGAGAAGTCCAAAGTCCTTACGACGGCTTTCTCCCTTGTTTCCTGTTGATCCGAGCACTAAAGCAATCTTTCCAGTCTGATGTGTTTCAACGACTGAGATCAATTTCTTCAAGCTATCACCATTATGGGCGTAGTCGATGAAAACTTTTGCGCCATTTTTCTGAGTGAGGACTTCCATGCGGCCAGGGACACGAGTAGTAGCAATCCCTTTTTTAATGTCATCCAGACTAGCACCTAAACGAAGGCAGGAAAGTCCAGCTGCGACAGCATTTTCTTGGTTAAAATGTCCAATCAACTGGATATCATAATCGCCAGCTAATTTACCAGTAGCTGAGAAACTAAAGGCTTTGGAATTTTCGATTTGGTTAACAGATTGGCTACCGTAGAAGTCATGTTCTTGATGTTCTACTTGTTCTTTCAAGATTGAAAAATGGTCCATATCACTATTAATGACAACTGCTCGGCTATTTTTCATCAAGAGGCGCTTGTGGTAGAAGTAGTCTTCAAAGGTTGGATGCTCGATAGGTCCGATATGGTCTGGGGTGATGTTTAGAAAAACTCCCACGTCGAAAGTTAAACCATACACTCGATTTACCAGATAGGCTTGGCTGGAAACTTCCATTACCAGATGGGTTCTACCATTCTTAACCGCTTGAGCCATCATATCAAAGAGATCAATATTTTCAGGTGTTGAGAAGGAAGATTTAAAGAAAGTCTTGCCGTCTAAAGTTGTATTCATTGTCGACAAGAGGGCTGTTGGGTAGCGTTGAGACAAGATATGATAGGCAAAGTAAGCCGCTGTTGTTTTTCCCTTGGTTCCTGTAAAGGCTAGAATTTTAAGTTTATCCTGCGGATTACCATAAAATTCCATGGCAAGCAAACTCATGGCCTTTTTGATATTGTTAACAACAATAACAGGAATACCAACTTCATAATCCTGCTCAGCCACGTACCAACCAAGCCCTTGTGCGATAGCTGAAAATAGATATTCTTTTTTAAAGGCAACTCCTTTTGCAAAAAATAGAGTATTTTCTTTGGTTGTTCGGCTATCGTAACTGATGTTGTCAAAAATAACATCGTTGTAGTTGTAGTGGTAATGTCCTTGGTTGATAATCTCACGGAAGAGACCATCTTTCTTTAAAATATCTAATATAGTTTCAATCTTTATCATACTTTCTATTGTAAACCGAAAGTCTGAATTTTACAAGTAACAAGGAAAAGTTTATAATGGAAGTTAAGGAACTTTTTCTACTTGTTAAGAATGAATGAGGAATCTATGTCTAATGAAAATAATCACCAGCAGGCCCAGATGTTACGAGGGACTGCTTGGTTAACAGCTAGTAATTTTATCAGCCGCCTGCTCGGGGCTATTTACATCATCCCTTGGTATATTTGGATGGGAACTTATGCAGCCAAGGCAAATGGACTTTTCACCATGGGTTATAATATCTATGCTTGGTTCTTGCTGATTTCAACAGCAGGGATACCTGTGGCTGTGGCCAAGCAAGTTGCTAAATATAATACCATGCATGAGGAAGAACATAGTTTTGCCCTGATTCGGAGTTTCCTAGGCTTTATGACAGGGCTTGGTGTGGTCTTTGCTTTAATCTTGTATCTCTTTGCTCCTTGGTTGGCAGATTTATCGGGTGTAGGAAGTGAACTTATCCCAATCATGCAAAGTTTGGCTTGGGCAGTATTGATTTTCCCATCCATGAGTGTAATTCGTGGATTTTTCCAAGGGATGAATAATCTCAAACCTTATGCCATGAGTCAAATTGCTGAGCAGGTTATCCGTGTGATTTGGATGCTCTTAGCAACCTTTATCATCATGAAGCTCGGTTCAAAAGATTACCTAGCAGCAGTTACCCAGTCTACCTTTGCAGCTTTTGTGGGAATGGTTGCTAGTTTTGCAGTCTTGATTTATTTCCTTTACAAAGAAGGCTTGCTTCAAAAAGTTTTTGAAACACGAGATAAGATTGATAGTAAGAGTCTTTTGGTTGATACCATTAAGGAAGCTATTCCTTTTATCTTGACTGGTTCGGCTATTCAACTTTTCCAAATCTTGGACCAAAATACCTTTATCAATAGCATGAAGTGGTTTACCAATTATAGTAATGAAGACTTAATTGTCATGTTTTCTTATTTCTCTGCCAATCCTAATAAGATCACCATGATTCTCATATCGGTTGGGGTTTCGATTGGTAGTGTGGGCTTACCACTTCTGACAGAAAACTATGTCAAGGGTGATTTGCAGGCAGCTGCTCGTTTGGTGCAAGATAGTATCACCATGCTTTTCCTATTCTTATTTCCTGCAACAGTTGGAGTGGTGATGGTAGGAGAGCCCCTTTATACAGTTTTTTATGGTAAACCAGATAGTTTAGCAATGGGCTTGTTTGTCTTCGCTGTCTTACAGTCGACTATTCTTGGTTTGTATATGGTCTTGTCACCAATGCTACAGGCAATGTTCCGTAACCGCAAGGCAGTCTTGTATTTTGTTTATGGCTCAATTGCTAAGATTGTTTTACAATTACCATCGATAGCTATTTTCCATAGTTATGGTCCTTTAATTTCAACGACTATTGGTCTTATAATTCCAAATATCTTGATGTATCGAGACATTTGTCAAGTTACCGGACTTCAACGTAAATTAGTTCTGAAACGAACAGTCTTAATATCTATTTTGACAGTAGTTATGTTTGTTGTAGTTGCTCTGGTACAGTGGGGAATTGGCTTTTTCTTCCAGCCAAGTGGGCGTTTATGGAGTTTCCTCTATGTGTTGTTAATCGGTGCTTTGGGTGGAGGACTTTATATGGTAATGAGTCTTTGTACCCGACTCCTTGATAAGGTTATCGGAAAAGCAAAAGCAGATCAACTACGTGCTCGTTTAAAATTAACCTAATATTTTATAAATAAAATGAATGATTTGAATTTTTATCTATAAAAATGTTCAAATCGTTCATTTTTTATTAAAAAAATAGGATAAAATATAAAATTTGTTGAAAAAAATCTATAATTTGGTAAAAATTAGATAAAATTGCTTGACTAAAAAAAACATTAGCTGTATAATGATACAAATATTTAAATTTGGAGGTTCTGTTTATGAAAAAGTCTAAGGCAAAATACCTGACGTTAGCAGGCGTCGTCTTAAGTGCTGGTTTGCTTCTGGGAGCTTGTGGTAATTCGACTAGCTCTTCTAAAGTATACAACTATGTATACGCAAGCGATCCTTCTAGTTTGAACTATCTCATAGAAAACCGTGCAACTACTGGTGATGTTGCTACAAACTTAGTGGATGGTTTGATGGAAAATGACCAGTATGGAAATTATATTCCTTCATTGGCAGAAGATTGGACTGTATCCCAAGACGGTTTGACATATACTTATAAACTTCGTAAGGATGCTAAATGGTATACCTCTGAAGGTGAAGAGTATGCTCCTGTTACTGCACAAGATTTTGTGACAGGATTGAAATATGCTGCGGATAAAAAATCTGAAGCTTTGTACCTCGTACAAGATTCTGTTGCTGGTTTAGATGATTATATCAACGGAAAAACAACAGACTTTTCAACAGTTGGAGTTAAGGCTATTGATGACCAAACAGTTCAATATACCTTGACAAAACCAGAACCTTATTGGAACTCAAAAACAACTGCGACCATTCTATTCCCAGTTAATGCTGATTTCTTGAATTCCAAAGGGGATGATTTTGGTAAAGTGGATCCAGCAAATCTTTTGTACAACGGTCCATTTATTCTCAAATCATTCACCTCTAAATCTGTCATGGAATACAAGAAAAATCCAAATTACTGGGATGCAAAAAATGTATTTGTAGATGAAGTTAAATTGACCTACTATGATGGTAGTGATCAAGATGCCTTGGCACGTAACTTCATGGAAGGGGTTTACAGTTACGCTCGACTCTATCCGAATAGTTCGAGCTTCGAAGGGATTAAGGAAAAGAACAAAGATAATATTATCTACAGCATGCAAAATGCCACTTCTTTCTACTTTAACTTTAACCTAGATAGACAATCTTATAACCATACTTCAAAAACAAGTGATGCGGAAAAGACAGCTCAACAGGAAGCAGTCTTGAATAAATCTTTCCGTCAAGCCATTAACTTTGCCTATGACCGTACTGCTTATGGTGCCCAATCTCAAGGGGAAGATGGAGCAACTAAGATTGTCAGAAACTTGCTCGTTCCACCAACATTTGTAACTCTTGAAGGAAAAGACTTTGGTGATGTGGTTGCTTCTAAGATGGTTAACTACGGTCAAGTATGGGAAAATATGAATTTTGATGATGCCCAAGATGCTTACTACAATGCCGATAAGGCCAAAGAAGTCTTTGCTCAAGCCAAGAAAGAATTGGAAGCCAAAGGTGTTCAATTCCCAATTCACCTGGATTTACCGGTTGACCAAACCTTTAAGAAGGGTGTGTTAGAGGCAAGTTCTTTCAAACAATCGATTGAATCTGTCCTAGGTGCAGAAAATGTGGTCATTGATATTCAAATGTTGACTACTGATGAAATGGATAGTATTGGTTATCTAGCCAATACAGCTGCTCAAAAGGACTATGACCTCTACAACGGTGGTTGGGGACCTGACTATCAAGATCCATCAACATACCTTGATACCCTTAGCTTAACAAGTGGTGGCTCACTACAAAACCTCGGTTTGGAACCAGGAGAAACCAATGCCAAAGCAACTGCTGTTGGTTTGGATGTCTACACTAAGATGTTAGCAGAAGCCAATGCTGAACAAGATTTGACAAAACGTTATGACAAATATGCAGAAGCTCAAGCTTGGTTGGTGGATAGCTCTCTTGCAATTCCAAATGTATCTCAAGGTGGAACACCTACATTGAGAAGAACTGTACCATTCTCATCTGCTTTCTCTCAAGCAGGAAACAAGGGTGTTGAATCATACAAATACGTTAAATTGCAAGATAAGGTTGTCACAACGGCTGAGTATGAAGAAGCTAGACAAAAATGGCTGAAAGAAAAAGAAGAATCTAATAAAAAAGCCCAAGAAGAATTAGCTAAACACGTTAAATAATCAGTCTATTCAACAGGAAAAACGATAGTTTCTCAGGAAGCTATCGTTTTTATATAGTTTGAAACTATAACTAGCTCTTGAAAACAAGAAAACGAAGGATCCAAAATAAGTGGTACAATAGTTACTATAGATTTGGAGGTAAAGTATGAGCAAATCATTTCACATCAACACAATTTTAGCACAAGCAGGTATTAAGTCTGATAAGGCAACAGGTGCTTTGGTTACACCTATTCACTTTTCAACGACCTATCAACATCCAGAATTTGGTCAATCAACTGGATTTGACTATACACGCACCAAAAACCCAACTCGTAGCAAGGCAGAGGAAGTTTTGGCAGCTATTGAATCAGCCAAGTATGCTTTGGCGACTAGTTCAGGTATGGCAGCTATTGTCTTGGCCTTTAGTATCTTTCCAGTAGGAAGTAAAGTTTTGGCAGTCCGTGACCTTTATGGTGGTTCTTTCCGCTGGTTCAATCAAGTGGAGCAAGAAGGACGTTTCCACTTTACCTTTGCCAATACAGAAGAAGAGTTGATTGCTGAGCTAGAAAAGGATGTAGATGTACTCTATATCGAAACGCCAACCAACCCTTTGATGTTAGAATTTGATATTAAAAAATTGGCTCAATTGGCTCATGCTAAAGGGGCGATAGTTGTGGTGGATAATACTTTCTACACTCCGATTTATCAACGTCCGATAGAAGAAGGAGCTGATATTGTCCTTCATTCAGCTACCAAATACCTTGCAGGACATAATGATGTCTTGGCAGGTGTAGTTGTGACTAATAGTTTAGAACTATATGAGAAACTTTTCTACAATCTCAATACGACAGGGGCTGTCTTGTCACCATTTGATAGTTATCAATTGATTCGTGGTCTAAAAACCTTGTCGCTTCGCATGGAACGTTCTACCGCTAATGCGCGTGAAATTGTATCCTACCTAAAGCAATCACCTGCAGTCAAAGAAGTCTTGTATACAGGTCGCGGGGGAATGATTTCCTTTAAAGTAGCAGATGAGAAGCGTATCCCTCATATCTTAAACACTTTGAAAGTATTCTCTTTTGCTGAAAGTCTGGGTGGTGTTGAAAGTCTGATTACCTACCCAACCACTCAAACCCATGCAGACATTCCTGCAGAGGTTCGTCATTCTTATGGATTAACAGATGACCTTTTGCGCTTGTCTATTGGTATTGAGGATGCAAGGGACTTGATTGAAGATTTGCATCAAGCTTTGGAAGGATAAGACTATGGGAAAATATGATTTTACGACTTTGCCCAATCGTTTTGGACATCATACCTATAAATGGAAAGAAGCAGAGAGTGACCGTCAAGTATTGCCGGCCTGGATTGCTGATATGGACTTTGAAGTCTTACCTGAGATTCGTCAGACTGTACATGACTATGCTGAGCAATTAGTCTATGGCTATACCTATGCTAGTGATGGCTTGATTGAAGCAGTTCAAAACTGGGAGGAAAAACACCATGGTTATCGCTTTGATAAGGATGCCCTAGTCTTTATCGAGGGAGTGGTACCAGCCATTTCAACAGCTATACAAGCTTTTACCAAAGAAGGGGATGCAGTTTTGATTAATACACCTGTTTACCCACCTTTTGCTCGTAGTATCAAACTCAATCATCGCAAATTAGTTAATAACTCTTTGGTGGAGAAGGATGGTCTTTTCGAGATTGACTTTGACCAACTGGAGAAAGACTTTGTAGAAGAAGATGTGAAACTCTACATTCTCTGTAATCCTCATAATCCTGGTGGACGGGTTTGGGAGAAAGAAGTTTTGGAAAAGATTGGACAACTGTGTCAAAAACATGGTGTCTTGCTAATATCTGATGAGATTCACCAAGATTTAGCCTTATTTGGAAATAAGCACCAGTCATTCAATACTGTAAATGAAGATTTTAAAGAATTTTCACTGATTTTAAGCAGTGCTACCAAGACCTTTAACATTGCTGGGACCAAAAATTCTTATGCCATCATTGAAAACCCAAAATTGAGAGCAACATTCCAAAAACGTCAGCTTGCTAATAACCAACATGAAATCTCTGGTTTGGGTTATTTGGCCACAGAAGCAGCTTACCGTTATGGTCAGGACTGGTTGATTGAACTGAGAGAAGTGCTTGAAGACCATATCAATTATGTAGTGGATTTGTTTGCTAAAGAAACCAAGATCAAGGTTATGAAACCGCAAGGAACTTATCTGATTTGGCTCGATTTTTCAGCTTATGATCTAACTGATAAGGGCTTGCAGGAGCTTCTAAAAGAGGAAGCCAAAGTTATCCTCAACAGAGGCTTGGACTTTGGTGAAGAAGGAGCCCACCATGCCCGTTTAAATGTTGCTATGCCTAAGTCAGTATTAGCAGAAGTCTGTCAACGAATAGTTACATGCTTCTCAAAACTTTAAGAAAAAGCCTTCTAGTAGAAAAGTCTTCCTAGAAGGCTATTTTGATGGGGAGAAATGTGGTATAATTAAGGGATAAAGTAAAGGGGAAACTATGGCAAAATTGATTCCAGGAAAGATTCGTATTGAGGGAGTTGAACTCTATGAATCTGGCAAAATTGAAATCATTAAAGAAAAAAACAATCGCCTCTATGCGCGTGTGGCAGAAGAAGAAATTCGTTATAGTCTAAATGATGAGCTAGTCTTTTGCGCTTGTGATTTTTTCCAGGAACGAAACTACTGTGTTCATTTGGCGGCCCTAGAACATTATCTAAAAAATGATAGTAAAGGCAAAGAAATTTTAAGAAGTTTGGAATCTGGGCAGGAGGAGTTAGAAGAAGTTGAAACTCAGGTGAGTTTAGGAGGTCAGTTCTTAAAAGCTATACAAAGTCCTAACTTTTTAAAGACCTATCAACTCTCTGCTCAAGGTCAGGTTGAGATTGGAACAAATCGGATTATCTGGACTCTAAAAATTGCAGAAGCTCCCTTTGATAAATTTTACGTCATTCGCGATATTCCTCTTTTCTTGAAGATTGTGGTCAAAAGTAAGCCTTATACAATTGGGAAACATTATGAATCGTCTCTAAATTTTTCTCAGTTTGATAAAAGTAGTCAAAGTCTTTTGCATTTCTTACTAGGAACTCTTGAGGAACAGACAGAAAATAGTCTCTTTTTCCCAAATCAGGGGCGACACCTCTACTTTCCATTGTCATTTGTTGAACAAGGCCTATCCTTGTTGATGGACTTGGATGAATTTGAATTTGAACATCAGATAAGGACTTACCGCCATCTTATCTTTCAGGATTTCACTGCTGAAGCAGGTCTCTTTTCTTTTTCTATTCAAGAGAAAACTACTTACTATGAGATGGAAATTCTTGAACAAGAGCGGATTAATTTCTTCTATCAAGGCCAGGTTTTGTTTTCAAAAGGGACTTTTTATCTCTTAACAAAAAACCAAGCAGCTTTATTGGCGAAACTTAAGAAACTGCCTTTAGATACAAAAGGTAGAAAGATCCTACAGTTCGATACCAGTGATCGGGATCTATTAGCTTCTTGTCTGGGACAGTTTAAAGATCTAGGGGAAGTTCTAGCTCCAGAAAGTCTGCAGATTAAAACTTTCCGCCCTTCCTTTCGTTTTACTAGAGAAGAAGATGGTACACTCTGTTTAGAGATGGAGTTTGATTACGACTCTTGTCTAGTAACTAATCGTAAGGAATTGGAGAACTTGCCCTTTGCAAGCGACATCCAACTTGAAAAGAAAATTTTCCAACTAGCCTTGTCTGCTGGATTTGAGGCAGATTTTAAATCTTGGCGTCAAAATCTCAAGGTGGAAGCAGTTTATTCATTCTTTCATAGGATTCTTCCAGCGTTTGAAGCACTTGGAGACGTAGAGATTTCTGAAAGTCTTCAAGACATCTATCAAGTCCAAAGGCCCCAGATTCAGATTTCTTCCATAGGTAACCTTCTCGACATCCGCTTTGATTTTCAAGATATTTCGCAAGAAGATATTGATCTGGCTATGAAAGCTCTGGCTTCTCATCAAGATTTTTATATCAGTTCATCTGAACAGATATACTTTTTTGACGAGGAGACCAAAAAGATTCGTCGAGATTTAGAAGACTTGGGAATCGAAGAAAGTGGGAGTGGTTCTTTTCGAGCTCGTAAATCTCTGGCCTATACATTAGCTCAGCTGTTTGACAATCAAGATCAGATATCTCTGACCGAGGAATTTGTACACTTGGCGCGTAATTTGACTCATCCAGAGGAATTTCCTTTGCAACAGGTCCATATTCAAGCAGATTTGAGGGATTATCAGAAAAAAGGAATCCAGTGGTTGCAAATGCTTCATCACTACGGTTTCGGAGGGGTCTTAGCAGATGATATGGGGCTAGGAAAAACCTTACAAAGTATTGCCTTTTTAAGTAGTCAACTTACGGAGGATAGTAGGGTCCTCATTCTTGCTCCGTCTGGTTTGATTTATAACTGGGCTGAAGAATTTAAAAAATTTGCTCCTCAGCTAGATGTTGTTGTCGTTCACGGCTTAAAAACTCATCGAGAATCAATCCTATCTGAAGAACATCAGATTTATGTCACCAGTTATGCCACTTTTCGCCAAGATAGCGAAATTTACCAGCAAATGACTTTTAGTTTTCTCTTTTTAGATGAAGCACAAGTCATGAAAAATGCTCAAACCAAGATTGCTCAGACCTTGAGACAGTTCGTTGTTCCATCAGTTTTTGCCCTCTCAGGAACTCCTATTGAAAATCATCTAGGAGAGCTATGGTCGATTTTTCAGATTGTGTTGCCAGGGCTCTTACCATCCAAGAAAGAATTTATGAAACTGTCCGCCGAACAAGTGGCGCAATTTATCAAGCCTTTTGTCATGAGACGAAAGAAAGAAGAGGTTCTGACAGAGTTACCTGACTTAATTGAGGTTGTATACAAAAATGAACTAGAGGACCAACAAAAAGCAATCTACCTCGGTCAGTTGCAACAGATGCAACAACGCTTGTCGCAAGTTACATATTCTGAATTTCAGGGAAATCGAGTGGAGATTTTAACAGGCCTCATGCGCTTGCGTCAGATTTGCGATACACCGGCCTTGTTTATGGAAAATTATGAGGGCACTAGCGGGAAACTGGATAGTTTGCGTGACCTGCTGACTCAGATTGCAGAAAGTGGTCATCGTGTTTTGATCTTTTCTCAGTTTCGAGGCATGTTGGATCTCATCGAAGAAGAATTGCCAAAACTGGGCCTCAGTTCTTTTAAGATTACAGGTTCGACACCTTCAAAAGAAAGACAGGAGATGACTAAATCATTTAACGACGGTTTGCGACATGTCTTTTTAATCTCTCTGAAAGCAGGAGGAGTTGGTCTCAATCTTACGGGTGCAGACACGGTTATTCTAGTTGACTTATGGTGGAATCCAGCAGTAGAATCTCAAGCAATTGGCCGTGCTCATAGAATGGGTCAAGAACAAAAGGTTGAAGTTTATCGACTTGTAACTCGGGGAACCATTGAGGAGAAAATTCAGGAATTACAGGAACAGAAAAAAAATCTGGTTACAGAAGTTTTAGATGGAACAGAGTCTCGTGCCAGTCTAAGCTTGGATGAAATTCGAGAAATTTTAGGAATTTCATGAGCCAAGACTTGAAAAATCAAGACATTACGCTATAATGGAGTATTGAAAGGGAATAAAAATGATGCAAAAGAGATTTCCAATAGTGTCAGATGACGAAATCATGCTGACAGAAATGCCAGTTATGGATTTATATGATGAGTCAGATTTTATCAGCAATATCAAAGGTGATTATCAAGATAAAAATTACATGGAATGGTCACCTATTGCTGTAGAAAAGAAGTCTTCTTCTCAAGTGGGGGGAGTAGTAACTGAAGCAAAAGAAAAGTCTTATGCTGAACTCGCTCGCGAGCAAGCTCGTGCTGATTTGAAAAGAAAACGCTCAGCAACTTACTTGACTCAGGATATCAGCCATAACAGACGTCATAAAACTTCTACTGTGGCGAAATCAGCAACTAATCCTACAGCTCCTTTCCAAAAGGAAAATCCTGGAGAGTTTACTAAGTTCAGTAAAAAACTAACTCAAAACCACTATATCTTAGCTGAAACGACAAGTCAGAAACAAACAATTATGGAAACAGAAAATCCTGTTCCAAAGAAAAATAATTATGATTTTTTGAAGAAAAGTCAAATTTACAATAAAAACGAGAAGCAAACAGAAAAAGAACGCAAAGTTGCTCAAGAACTTAACTTGACAAAAATGACTGAATAAAGGGGAATAAGATGGCAAAAACCTATCATTTTATCGGAATCAAAGGATCAGGTATGAGTGCCTTGGCCTTAATGTTGCACCAAATGGGACATAAGGTCCAAGGATCTGACGTAGAAAAATACTACTTTACACAACGTGGACTTGAACAAGCAGGAATTCCTATTCTTCCTTTTGATGAAAAGAATTTGCAAGGTGAATTAGAAATTATCGCTGGTAATGCCTTTCGTCCCGATAATAACGTTGAAATTGCTTATGCAGACCAGAACTCTATAAGTTATAAACGTTACCATGAATTCCTTGGTAGCTTTATGCGTGACTTTGTTAGTATGGGTGTGGCCGGTGCCCATGGTAAGACTTCTACAACTGGAATCTTGTCACATGTGTTATCCCATATCACTGATACTAGTTTCTTGATTGGTGATGGAACTGGTCGTGGATCTGAAAATGCCAAGTATTTTGTCTTTGAATCAGACGAATACGAACGCCATTTTATGCCATATCATCCAGAGTATTCTATCATTACTAACATTGACTTTGATCACCCGGACTACTTTACCAGTCTAGAGGATGTCTTTAACGCCTTCAATGATTATGCCAAACAAATTACAAAAGGATTATTCGTTTATGGTGAAGATAAGGAGTTGCGTAAAATTACTGCAAAAGCTCCGATTTACTATTATGGTTTTGAAGAGAAGAATAATGACTTTGTAGCTAGCGACCTACTTCGCTCTACAACTGGTTCAACCTTCACAGTTTCTTTCCGTGGAGAGAACTTGGGACAATTCCATATTCCAACCTTTGGTCGTCATAATATCATGAATGCGACAGCGGTAATTGGTTTGCTTTATACAGCTGGATTTGACTTGGACTTGATCCGTGAACACTTGAAGACATTCTCAGGAGTAAAACGTCGTTTTACTGAGAAGGTTGTTAACGACACGGTTATTATTGATGATTTTGCTCACCATCCAACTGAAATCATAGCAACTTTGGATGCTGCTCGCCAGAAATATCCAAGTAAGGAAATCGTAGCTATTTTCCAACCGCATACCTTCACTCGTACAATTGCCTTGTTAGACGATTTTGCTCAAGCCTTAAACCAGGCTGACGCAGTTTACCTAGCGAAAATCTATGGGTCAGCTCGTGAAGTAGATCATGGTGATGTTAAGGTTGAAGATTTAGCTAATAAAATCAATAAGAAAAACCAAGTCATTACTGTAGAAAATGTATCTCCACTTCTGGACCACGACAATGCTGTCTATGTCTTTATGGGAGCTGGTGATATCCAAACTTATGAATACTCATTTGAGCGTCTCTTGTCTAATTTAACAAGCAATGTTCAATAATGAATAAGATGGAATTTCCAATATCAATTCGGGAGGTTGAAAAGACAGATTTAAACCAAATCTGTTTGATACGAGAAAGTAATTCACTTCCCAACGAAAAAAATCATCTAGAAATTGTAGAAGAACGTATCCGTAATTATATGGATACGTTTCTCTTAGTTTGTCTTGATGAGCAGGTAATTGGTTACCTCTGTGGCGCAGTAGCAACAGAGGTAACCAATCAGGAAGAACAGAGCAAAACCAAAGCAAACTCACCCTTAACAATTTTAGAGCTGGCAATTTTAGCAGACTATCATTGTCAAGGTTTTGGTACTCTTTTACTAGCTGCTTTCAAAGAAAAGAGTTACGAGCAAAATCGACCTGGGATTTCAAGCCTTTGTCCAGATAAATTGATTTCTTATTTTGAAATGAATGGATTTATTGAGGAAGGAATGGAAGAAGATGAAACCTCAAGTCAAATGAGCTTTCGAATGTTTTGGTCAAATCCCTACTACCAGGAGGAAGTATGATTATTAGACAAGCAAGGGTTAGTGATCTGGACCGGATTTTAGAGATTGAGTTGGAAAATTTTTCCATCGAAGAAGCCATTACTCGTTCTGTATTTGAAGCTCACCTGAGAGAAATCAAGACCAGTTTTTTAGTGGCTGAAAAAGAGGGGAAAATCTTAGGCTATATTGAAGGACCAGTGGTACCCCATCGTTATTTACAAGACTTATCATTTACAGAAGAAATCAAAGACCACAGTCATCGAGAAGGGGGCTATATTTCTGTAACCTGCCTTTCTATAGCTAAGGAAGCCCAAGCTTTAGGCTTGGGACGTAAATTGCTGACCGCATTAAAAGAGGTAGCCCTAGAACATGAACGAGAAGGGATCAATCTAACTTGTCATGATTATCTGGTTCAATACTACGAAAAGCATGGATTTATTAATGAAGGGGTATCCAAATCTCAGTTTGCTGGTGAAATATGGTTTGATATGGTTTGGGAAAATAAGAAAAAAGCATAAGAATGGCTTCTAAGGTTGCTTTTCTTTGATTTTTAAGATATAATATTATGGATTATCAAGAAGGAGGTAAAACCTTTGAGCGACAAATCAAGAGAAGAAGAAAAGCTAAGTTTTAAAGAGCAAATATTGCGAGATTTAGAACAAGCAAAAACCGATGAAAAAACCGATGAAAAAACATCTGGAGAAATTAACGAACTTTTTTCAACATTAATGAATCCTTCTGATTTAGATTCAGAGAAAAAACAATTTGAAAATTCTGCACAGGAGTTGATTGCGGACTCAGTTTCAACAGTTGACCAATTAATTGCTAATGCACCTACAGTACCACCGCGTCCTTCTAATTTAAAAGAAGATATTGAAGAATCTAATAAAGTTTCTGAGACAAATAATACTTCTAAAATGATAAAGCCAAATGATGGAGAATCCACTTCTAGTCCTACGAAAGTTCAAGTATCGTATCGTACGCAAGGTGGAAAATCAAGTGTTCCAAAACCTAAAAAAGAAGTAAAGATTGAAACTAAAAGTCAAGAAGTTCCTGTTAAAGTTAATTTTAAACCTACAACAAAAGCAACAGAAATAACAGGCACCACAGAGACAACAGAATTACCTAAAAGAAGACGTAGAGAGTCGGAAAAACCAGCTAAGAAAAAGAAAAAATCACATGTAAAAGGCTTTTTCGTGACATTATTAGTTTTAATCGTTCTACTTGGAGCGGGGGGGTACTTTGGTCTTCAATATGCTGAATCAGCATTGCAACCTGTAGATCCAAACTCTAAGCAGTATGTGAGTGTTCAGATTCCTGATGGTGCTAATATACAAGAAATTGCCTCAACTCTAGAGAATTCTGGTTTGATAAAAAATAGTTTGGTATTTACTCTCTATGTTAAGTATAAAAACTACTCAGAATTTAAATCAGGTCACTATAACTTGCAAAAGAGCATGAGCACAGATGATTTGATTAAAGAATTGCAAAAAGGTGGAACACCTGAACCTCAAGAGGTTACACATGCAAGCTTAACCATTCCAGAAGGATATACACTTGAACAAATTGCTCAGACGGTAGGTCAATTACAAGGTGACTTTAAAGAAGCTCTGACAGCAGAAGCCTTTATGACAAAAGTTCAAGATGAAGCCTTTATTGCTCAAGCGGTAGCAAAATATCCAACTCTTCTTGAAAGCTTACCAGCTAAAGATAGTGGTGTTCGTTACCGTCTAGAGGGCTATCTATTCCCTGCAACTTATGCAATCAAAGAAAGTACAACTGTAGAGAGTTTAATTGATGAAATGTTAGCAGCGATGGATAAAAACTTATCCGCCTATTATGCTACTATCAAAGAAAAGAACTTGACAGTGAATGAGCTCTTAACCATTGCTTCTCTTGTAGAGAAGGAAGGTGCAAAAACAGAAGATCGTAAGTTGATTGCTGGGGTCTTCTATAACCGTTTGAATATTGGTATGCCACTTCAAAGTAATATTGCTATCCTTTATGCTGAAGGTAAACTTGGTCAAAACATCAGTTTGGCTGATGATGTTGCTATTGATACAGCTATTGATTCACCATATAATGTTTATACAAATCTTGGCCTTATGCCTGGACCAGTAGACAGCCCAAGTTTGGATGCAATCGAATCAAGTATCAATCAGACTAAGAGTGAAAATCTTTACTTTGTTGCTAATGTTCAAGATGGTAAAGTTTACTTTGCTGCAACGCAAGAAGAACATGATCGTAACGTTGAGGAACATATCAATAGTAAACTGAAACAATCAAATAACTCTAACTAAAATTATGTGGTTTTCCACATAATTTTGCTTTCAGGCAAATAATATTTTATAGAATTAAAAGAAAGTTGAGAAAAATGGTAGAAAAAACTTATCCAATGACCATTGAAGAAAAAGAAAAACTCGAAAAAGAATTAGAAGAGCTAAAACTAGTTCGTCGTCCAGAAGTTGTTGAACGTATCAAAATCGCGCGTTCATATGGTGACTTGTCAGAAAACAGTGAATACGAAGCAGCAAAAGATGAGCAAGCCTTCGTTGAAGGACAAATTTCAAGCTTGGAAACAAAAATTCGCTATGCTGAAATTGTCAACAGTGATGCCGTTGCTCGTAATGAGGTTGCTATCGGACGTACTGTAACTATCCAAGAAATTGGCGAAAAGGAAAAAGAAGTATACATCATCGTAGGTTCAGCTGGGGCAGATGCCTTTGCAGGTAAAGTTTCAAATGAAAGCCCAATTGGTCAGGCCTTAATTGGTAAGAAAAAAGGTGATATTGCTACTATTAACACACCAGCAGGTAGCTATGATGTAAAAATCTTAAAGGTTGAAAAAACAGTTTAAGTAGAAATTTATGAAATGAAGAAAAGCTCATCAATTACCTTGATGAGCTTTTCTAGTTTGACAGACTATCTAAATAAGGTTATAATCAAGCTATAGGTGTCTTTAGGAGGTTTGTATGCAGGTAAGATTGGAAAATACAGGGTCTCAGAAATCGCAAGTAATAGGAGACTTGATTCGCTCCTATAATCGTTCCAAAAGAGAAGTTGCTGAAAGCGAGCCACTTAATCTGTATATTGAAGATGAACATGGTGAGATCATGGCTGGATTAGTAGCAGAGACTTTCGGGAATTGGTTAGAAATTGAGTATTTGTTTGTGAAGGAGGACATACGAGGACAAGGAATCGGATCCCAACTATTGCACCAAGCAGAAAGTGAAGCTAAAAAGAGAAACTGTCGCTTTGCTTTTGTGAATACCTATCAGTTTCAAGCGCCAGCCTTTTATCAAAAGCAGGGCTACAAGGAAGTCTTTACCTTAAAAGACTATCCCTACACTGGACAAAGGCACTATTATCAAAAAGATTTGTAAACAGAGAACTCTCTATCATGTAAGTGGTAGAGAGTTTTTTTGTAAAAAAAATCTCACAAAATGATAGATATATATTGCATAATGTAAAATATATGATATAATAAAGTTGAAAAAAGAAGCGCGACTTTTAAAATTAAGGAGGAGGTAACAAGTGGCTAAGAATTTAAAATTAAAGTTAGCTCGAGTGGAGCTTGATATGACACAAGGTGATTTGGCAGAAGCTGTGGGTGTCACTAGGCAGACTATCGGTTTGATAGAAGCTGGAAAGTACAATCCTTCGCTTTCACTTTGTCAATCCATTTGTAGATGCTTAGGGAAAACGTTGGATCAATTATTTTGGGAGGAAGAAGATGAAAAATAGATTTTTTTATTATCAATTACTAGACGAAAGAGAAGAACAACTGATGAATAAAGCGGGGGCTGAAAGTTTCTATATCTCTATAGCTTTCTTGCTTTTATCTTATATGATTGCAGTATTAGCACCAAGTCTTTTTAATCCGAGAATGATTCTCATCATTATCATTATTGGAACTTTTTACTTTTTCAACCGTGCTCGAAGTCTAGGTGTAACCTATTATAGTCGTTTCCATTTTACAATTTTAGGATGCCTATTATTAACTCTAGTGATTACAGCTAGCTTGATGCTACAAAACTATCAGTTCAATATCGAAATTTACCAGCACAACCCTTTACATTTTAAATACATTTATGCTTGGGTATTTACTTATGTCTTTTATCTCCCTTGGGTATTTATTGGCAACTTAGGTTTGAAAAGTTATGGTGAATGGGCCCAGAAAAAGTTTGAGCAGGATATGGATGAACTTGAGAGTATGGAATAGCTTGTTAGCTTTTTCTCCATCTTGGTAAAATGTGTTATAATAGTACTAATTTATGAGAAAAGAAGAAATATTTTCTTCTTTTTACAAATAAGGAAGAAGGACAGTATATGTACCCAGATGACAGTTTAACATTGCACACAGATTTGTATCAGATTAACATGATGCAGGTCTACTTTGACCAAGGTATTCATAATAAGAAAGCTGTTTTTGAGGTTTATTTCCGCCAACAACCGTTTAATAACGGCTATGCTGTTTTTGCAGGGTTAGAGAGGATAGTAAAATACCTAGAAAACTTACGCTTCTCAGACAGTGATATTGATTATCTAGAATCACTTGGTTACCATGGTGCATTTTTAGACCATCTCCGTAATCTCAAATTGGAGTTGACGGTTCGTTCTGCTCGGGAAGGTGATTTGGTTTTTGCTAATGAACCAATCGTTCAGGTAGAAGGTCCTCTGGCTCAGTGTCAATTGGTTGAAACAGCCCTTTTGAATATCGTTAACTTTCAAACTTTGATAGCAACTAAGGCAGCACGCATTCGTTCTGTCATTGATGATGAACCTTTGATGGAGTTCGGAACACGTCGTGCGCAAGAAATGGATGCGGCTATCTGGGGAACACGTGCGGCTGTAATTGGTGGTGCTAATGGAACTAGTAATGTCCGTGCAGGGAAACTCTTTGGCATCCCTGTTTTAGGAACACATGCTCATTCCTTGGTACAGGTCTATGGGAATGACTATCAGGCTTTCAAAGCTTATGCCTCGACCCATCGTGACTGTGTCTTTCTAGTAGATACTTATGATACCCTTCGTATCGGTGTACCTGCAGCTATTCAGGTTGCTCGTGAACTTGGAGATAAGATTAACTTTAAAGGTGTTCGTATCGATTCAGGAGATATTGCTTACATTTCTAAGAAAGTTCGACATCAGTTGGATGAAGCTGGTTTCCCAGATGCCAAAATTTATGCATCCAATGATCTAGATGAAAATACTATCCTTAACCTCAAGATGCAAAAGGCTAAGATTGACGTATGGGGTGTGGGTACTAAACTTATCACTGCCTATGACCAACCTGCTCTTGGTGCAGTTTATAAAATTGTGGCTATTGAAGATGAAAATGGTCAGATGCGCAACACCATCAAACTCTCTAGCAATGCTGAAAAAGTTTCAACTCCAGGTAAGAAACAAGTTTGGCGCATTACTAGTCGTGAAAAAGGAAAATCTGAAGGTGATTATATTACCTATGATGGCGTTGATGTGTCAAATATGACTGAACTCAAGATGTTCCACCCAACCTATACTTACATCAAGAAAACTGTCCGCAATTTTGATGCAGTTCCTCTCTTGGTGGATATTTTCAAGGATGGAAAACTAATCTATGATTTACCGAGTCTTCCTGAAATTCAAGCTTATGCTCGCAAGGAATTTGATAAGCTTTGGGATGAATACAAACGTGTTCTGAATCCACAACATTATCCAGTAGACTTAGCGCATGATATTTGGCAAGATAAGATGGACTTGATTGACAAGATGCGCAAGGCAGCTCTAGGTGAAGGAGAATAAGAATGAGTTTACAAGAGACCATTATCCAGCAATTAGGGGTTAAACCTGCCATCGATCCTCAAGAAGAAATCCGTCGTTCTATTGACTTTCTAAAAAGATATTTGAAGAAACATCCCTTCCTTAAAAGTTTTGTATTAGGAATTTCTGGTGGTCAAGACTCGACTTTAGCTGGTCGCCTTGCCCAATTAGCTATGGAAGAAATGCGAGCTGAAACCGGTGATGATTCTTATAAATTTATAGCGGTTCGCCTGCCTTATGGCATTCAAGCTGATGAGGATGATGCCCAAAAAGCCCTAGCTTTTATCCAGCCAGATGTGAGTTTGGTGGTCAATATCAAGGATTCTGTAGATGCAATGGCAGTGGCAGTAGAGGCTACTGGTAGTCCAATGTCAGACTTTAATAAAGGGAATATCAAGGCTAGAAACCGGATGATTGCCCAATATGCACTCGCAGGAGCTCAGAGTGGAGCAGTTATTGGTACTGACCATGCTGCAGAAAATGTCACAGGTTTCTTTACCAAGTTCGGTGACGGCGGTGCAGATATTCTACCTCTCTATCGTCTCAACAAACGTCAAGGAAAACAACTATTGAAGGTGCTTGGAGCTGATTCTGCTCTCTATGAAAAAGTACCGATTGCCGATCTAGAAGAAGAGAAACCAGGCTTGGCAGATGAAGTTGCACTCGGTGTAACTTATGCAGAGATTGATGACTACCTGGAAGGTAAACAAATCAGCCAAGAAGCACAAGCAACCATTGAAAAATGGTGGCACAAAGGCCAACACAAACGCCACCTACCAATCACAGTGTTTGATACGTTTTGGGAGTGAGACAGAAATCGGTAACTCGAAGAGTTCGATTTCGTAGTCTCACCCCCGCAAGGATGACTAGGCTTGAAAAAGCTTGATAAAGCGTATTTCAAGCCAGACAGCTACTGCGTCATGAAATTAGAGGAAATTGTTGTTTTCTCAATGTTCATGAGTATAGTGTTTTTACCCCGAGCCTGAAAATAGAAAAGCGAGGTAGAATTATGAAATCCATAGGTACAAAGACATTACATACTGAACGGTTGCTATTGCGACGCTTTTGTGAAACTGATGCTCAAGCCATGTTTGAAAATTGGGCTTCTAGTCTAGATAATCTAACCTATGTTACTTGGGATCCTCATCCAAATGTTGATTTTACAAAGAACTCAATAAGAACTTGGGTAGCATCCTATGACAATCCAAATTACTACAAATGGGCCATTAGTCTCAAAGAAAACCCAGAATATGTCATTGGAGATATTAGTCTGGTCAGTGTGGATGAAGAAAACTCTAGCTGTGAAGTCGGATATATCTTAGGGATGGACTACTGGGGACGAGGACTCATGACAGAAGCCTTGAAGGCTGTTTTATCATACTGTCTAGATGAGATTGGATTTGAAGAGGTTGATGCTTGCTATGCAAGTTTAAATCCCGCCTCTGGTCGTGTGATGGAAAAGGCGGGTATGACTTTTTGGAAGACAATTCCAAATGCAGTTGAACGAAAAGGTTATATAGCTGATAAAATTTATTATCAAATCAAAAAGGCGGTGAGACAGAAATCGGTAGACGAAGTTACGATTTCGTAGTCTCACCCCCGCAAGGCTGACTAGGCTTGAAAAAGCTTGATAAAGCGTATTTCAAGCCAGACAGCTACTGCGTCAAAGTGTTATACTCAATGAAAATCAAAGAGCAAACTAGGAAGCGAGTCGTAGACTGTACTTGAGTACGGCAAGGTGAAGCTGACGTGGTTTGAATTTGATTTTCGAAGAGTATTAATGTCAGAAAAGGACGAGATTTTACATCCCGTCCTTTTTTATATTTGATATAATTCAGCTTAATCAAAATAAAGCAAGTCTTTGCTGGTACTT
Organism: Streptococcus timonensis; assembly: GCF_047460355.1. Classification (GTDB taxonomy): domain Bacteria; phylum Bacillota; class Bacilli; order Lactobacillales; family Streptococcaceae; genus Streptococcus; species Streptococcus timonensis_A. Next base: position 335,850 of record NZ_JASHGL010000001.1, read on the forward strand.
GTAAAGAGGTCGAAGCCATCCTTCGTAACAACACCGCAGTCCTCGATACGAACACCGACTTTACCAGGGATATAGATACCAGGTTCAACAGAGAAGCACATGCCTTCTTCGATAACCATGTCGTTTCCTTCCATGATAGATGGGAATTCGTGGACATCCATACCGATACCATGACCGAGACGGTGATTGAAGTACTCACCATAGCCAGCTTTTTCGATCACTTCACGAGCTGCACGGTCAACCTCATGAGCTGTTACACCAGGTTTGATAAAGTCAAGGGCAGCCTGTTGAGCTTCTAGAGTCAAGTTGTAAATATCTTTCTTGAACTGGTCAGGTTTACCAACAGCGACTGTACGAGTCATATCTGATGCATAACCATTGACCATCACACCGAGGTCAAAGAGGAGAAGGGCATTGTTTTCAACCTTGTTAGCTCCAGGAATACCATGTGGATTCGCAGCATTATCACCAGTCAAGACCATGGTATCAAAGCTCATTTCATAGCCTTCACGTTTCATAGCAAAGTCAATCTGAGCAATGATATCAGTTTCCGTATTATCAAGAGAGATATTATCAAAACCAACTTTAACAGACTTGTCGGCGTAAATACCCGATACCATCATCTTTTGCACTTCGTCTGCAGATTTGATTAAGCGCATGCGTTGGATCAATGGAGTTAAGTTGTCAAACTCAGCACTTTCAAAGACTGTTTTCAAGCCATGATATTTGGTCAAGATGAGATTATCAAACTCAACTGCTACACGTTTGAAATCAAGCTGTGGCAAGGCATTTTGGATTTTCTTCCATGGGTTTTCAGAGTCCACGTAGCCAACTACCAGGAAAGAGACAGTGCTAGTCGCACGTTCAACCTCAAGGGCTGGAACGAAGAGAAGCGGTTCCTGATCTGCAAGGACAAAAAGGAACATTTGGCGTTCGTGTGGATCACTGTAAAAGCCAGTTAGGTAATTAATTGTGACGGGGTCAGATACGACAGCGACGTCTAGCTTTTCTGATTCAAGATAAGTTAAGATTTGTTGTAATTTAGACATATGCTACCTTCTTTCTACCCCTCTATTTTGGCAAAAAATAGGAGAAAAAGCAAGGGAGAAGGAGAAAAGGATACAAAAAAATTCCAACAGCTAATAGCATGTTGGAATCTAAGTATTAATTGAAGTCTGCCTTGCTTTTAACATCGCTGTATTCTTCAGCAACTTCTTGGCTAAGAATATCCTCGTAAGTTGGTAAAACAATGTCCTGACCGTATTTTTTCTTGAGGGCAGTAGTGACCAAACGATAGGCTAGATTGGCATTACGAGAAAGGATTGGACCGTGGAAATATGAACCAAAAACGTTTTTATAGTGAACACCTTCACCGATTTTTTCTTCATTATTTCCATTTCCATAAACAACCTGACCGAGTGGTTTTTGGTCATCTGAGAGGAAGGTGCGGCCTTGGTGATTTTCAAATCCATAGTAGGTTTCATCGAATTCTTCATTGTGAATCTTAATATCACCGATGAAGCGGTTATTGGTTTGGTTGAGTGTGTAGTGTCCCATAACACCCAATCCTTCAATACGCTTGCCAGAAGCTTCAATATAGTATTGGCCTAATAGCTGGAAGCCACCACAGATAGCAAGGACAACACCGTCATTTTGGATAAAGTTGTCGATACTTTCTTTTTTAGCAGGTAAGTCACCAGCAATGATGCTTTGTTCAAAGTCTTGACCACCACCAAAGAAGGCAATATCATAGTAGTTCTCATCAAAATCATCATGGAGAGAAACGATGTCAACTGTAACATGGGCACCAAGCTTTTCAGCTACATACTTGAGCATGAGGATATTTCCATTATCTCCGTATGTATTCATAAGGTTTCCATAGAGATGGGCTATATTTAGCTGGTATGGATAGTTGCCGTCTGTTGATGAAAGTGAAGTATAAACCATTAGTTCATCTCCTTTCTAACAATCTGACGATTAGCTAGTAATTCTCGGAATTCTAGCATAGCCGTATAAGTCGCAAGGATATAGGCATGCTTGCAGTCTTGAGCTTCGATTGTTTTGAGAACTTGTTCCAGGCTACTTGTTTCAGTGATTTTATCAGCTGGATAGCCAGTAACACGTAGACGACGAGCAATTTCAGAATGACGAACGCCACCCGCATTGATCTCAGGAATGTCCATACCAGTAATTTGCTCAAAGTCAGCATCCCAAATCCAGCTGGTATCAATCCCGTCTGCATAATTTGCATTGAGGAGAACAGATAGACTAAATGGGTAAGGAGCTAGTTTGATCATTTCGATGGCCTGGGTAGCACCAACAGGATTTTTAATAAGAACCAGTGTGCATTCCTTGTCACCGATATGGAAAGTTTCTTGGCGACCGAAAACAGCTCGACTCTTGTCAAATCCTTGTTTAATCAGTTGAGAATCAGCGCCTAGGTAACGAGCGATAGCAACTGCAGCCAGAGCATTGTAGATATTGTAGAGGCCACCGATTTGAATACCGTATTCTTGGCCGTCGATAACAAATCGAGAGCGATTGTTGGTCAATTCAACCAGTTCAGTCAGACGATAATTCAGCTCAGGACGTTTACATCCACAATTTTCACAGATATAAGCTCCCAAGTTGGCATATGTATTTAGCTCATATTTTAAAATACTTTGACATTCAGGGCAGAGAATACCTTCAGTATTGTAGTGAGCAAGTTGCGCTGGACCTTTTTCCAGATCAAAACCAAAATACTGAACAGGATTTGAAATTGCAGGCTTGTAGAAAAGCGGACTATCACCGTTCAGCAGAACAGTAGCAGTAGGAACTTTTCGAATAGCGTCCAAAATCATGTTGTAGGTCGTATAGATCTCACCGTATCGGTCCATCTGATCGCGGAAGATATTAGTGATAACGAAAAGACTAGGCTGGATATAGTCACAGATATGTGAGAGACTAGCTTCGTCGATTTCAAGTACTGCTATATTTTTTCCAGTTTTTGAAGATTTTGCAGTCAAGAAAGTAGTCGTAATCCCTGTGATCATGTTGGCACCACTTGGATTGGTTAACACTTGACCATAAATTTCCTTTAGGATACCGACAGTGAGAGCGGTTGTCAAGGTTTTTCCATTGGTACCAGTTACCACAACAATTTCGTAGTTTTTCGCTAAATTTTGTAGAATATCTTTATCAAATTGAAGGGCGAGTTTTCCAGGCAGCGTACTTCCACGGCCAAGACGGCTCAAAATAAAGTGAGAAGAACGCCCAGCAAGAAGGCCCAAAGTAGTTTTTAATTTCATGTTTCTATTATATCATAAATGCTGAAAAAGACAGATTTGAGATTTTGTATAAGAAAAACAGCCCGCTATCGGACTGCTTTCTATAATTAAATCGCAAACAAGTCATTCAAGTTTTCAGCCAATGTTGGGTGAGTGAAGATTTGTTTTGTGAAGTAAGTGTATGGGATTTTGTTGTCCATAGCAACAGTAATAATGTTGATGATTTCTTGTGATCCTTCTGAAAAGATAGTTGCACCTAGAATTTCTTTAGTTTCAGTGTTGACAACAGCTTTGAAGGCTCCACGAAGGTCACCATTTACATGACCACGAGGCATAGCAGCAACAGGGATTTCCTTAACAGCGTATGGAAGTTTCAAATCAGCTGCTTGGCTTTCAGTCAAACCAACTTGTGAAAGTGCTGGTGTGATAAACATAGTGTTTGGAACATTAAGACGGTCTTCAAGTGTGTAACTGCCATCACCAGCAAGGTAGCTGTAAACAACACGGAAGTCATCTAGTGAAATGTAGGTAAATTGAAGTCCACCGTTGACATCTCCAACTGCAAAGACACCAGGAACGTTTGTTTGACAATGTTTGTCCACCTTGATAGCGCCACGTTCAGTTAGTTCAATATCCGTATTTTCAAGTTGAAGTGGCTCTACATTTGGTTTACGTCCAGTTGCGTAGAGAAGGGCATCGAAACGGTAGGTTTCTTTTTCAGTCACAACAAGAACTTGATCACCATCGTTTTTGATTTCAGTAGTGTGGATATTTTGAAGTAGTTCAATGCCGTCTTCTTCCATGTATTGTTTAGCAAGAGCAGCAATAGAAGGTTCTGCGCGAGGTAGGAAAGTATCTAGAGCATCTAGTACTGTTACCTTGCTTCCAAGTTTATTGTAGAGACCAGCAAACTCAAGACCGATATTTCCACCACCAAGGATTCCAAGCTTTTCTGGCAATTTGTCCAAGTTTTGGATGCCTGTTGAGTCAAAGACGTTCTTACTTGTAGCAAGACCTGGGATTGGTAATACATTTGAAACAGCACCAGTGTTGATGACGATAGTTTCAGCAGTTAGTTCTTGTTTTTCATCTCCAGCTTGAATTTCGATGACTTTGTTTGAAACAAAGTGGGCTTCGGCATCAATGATATCAACTCCAGTACCAGCGATAGTCGCATAGTTTTTACCATTGAGGCGGCTCGTAATGGTATTTTTTGTTGCCATAACCTCGTCAAATGACAAGTCCTTTTCTGCAGCAACTAACAAGGTTTTGGTTGGAATACAACCAATGTTGATACAAGTTCCTCCGTACATAGCCTTGTTTCGCTCGATAAGAGCTACTTTTTTTCCAGCTGAAGCTAGTTTCCCAGCAAGCGTCTTACCTGCCTTACCAAATCCAATGACAATTAAATCGTATGTTAACATTTTTAAATCCTCCTGTTTGATTTCATTCTAGCACAAGAAAAAAATTTTTTCACAATTCTGCTACGCTAAAATAAAGGGATTACATTTTTTTAAAACAATCGACGATGATTTTTTAAGAACTATTTAGTGAAGAGAAGAAGAGTTTGGTAAAAAAATCGTTTACATGATTTAATCAGAGGGTTTGACTATCTTTTAACCCCTTCTTGTGTTATACTAGATAAGTTGCAAAGAAAGCAGTACTTTTCTTTAGTGGAAAAGAAGCAACACGATCTTTCATATTAAGATATGAAAATACGTCATGAAAAGAAAAGTATAAACTAAGCGCTATAGGGTGGCTTCGCACCACCTTTAGAAAGAAGAATAACGTGAAATTTAATGAATTTAACTTGTCTGCTGACCTTTTAGCAGAAGTTGATAAAGCAGGATTTGTAGAAGCAAGTCCTATCCAAGAGCAAACCATTCCTTTGGCTCTTGAGGGAAAAGATGTTATCGGTCAAGCACAGACTGGTACAGGGAAAACAGCGGCCTTTGGCTTGCCAACCCTTGAAAAAATTCGGACAGAAGAAGCGACAATCCAAGCTTTGGTGATTGCGCCAACTCGTGAACTTGCAGTTCAAAGCCAAGAAGAGCTTTTCCGCTTTGGTAGAAGCAAGGGTGTAAAAGTTCGTTCAGTCTATGGTGGTTCAAGCATTGAAAAACAAATCAAGGCTCTTAAATCAGGTGCTCATATCGTAGTAGGAACACCAGGGCGTCTTTTGGACTTGATTAAACGCAAGGCTTTGAAATTACATGATATTGAAACCTTGATTTTAGATGAAGCAGATGAAATGCTGAACATGGGATTCCTTGAAGATATTGAAGATATCATCTCTCGTGTACCGGAAAATCGTCAAACCTTGCTCTTTTCAGCGACTATGCCAGATGCCATCAAACGTATTGGTGTTCAGTTCATGAAAGAACCTGAGCATGTCAAGATTGCTGCTAAAGAATTAACAACAGAACTGGTAGACCAGTACTATATCCGTGTTAAAGAACAAGAAAAATTTGACACCATGACTCGTCTCATGGATGTTGATCAACCTGAGTTGTCTATTGTCTTCGGTCGTACCAAACGTCGTGTGGATGAATTGACTCGTGGGCTTAAAATCCGTGGTTTCCGCGCAGAAGGGATTCATGGAGATTTGGACCAAAATAAACGTCTTCGTGTCCTTCGTGATTTTAAAAATGGCAACCTTGATGTTCTCGTTGCAACAGACGTGGCTGCTCGTGGTTTGGATATTTCAGGTGTGACTCATGTCTACAACTACGATATCCCACAAGACCCTGAGAGTTATGTTCACCGTATTGGTCGTACAGGACGTGCAGGTAAGTCAGGTCAGTCTATTACCTTCGTTTCACCTAATGAAATGGGTTATCTCCAAATCATTGAGAACTTGACTAAGAAACGTATGAAAGGTCTCAAGCCTGCAAGTGCAGAAGAAGCCTTTCAAGCTAAGAAGCAAGTAGCTCTTAAGAAAATTGAACGTGATTTTGCGAATGAGGAGATTCGTAGCAACTTTGAAAAGTTTGGCAAGGATGCTCGTCAATTGGCCTCAAAATTCAGCCCAGAAGAATTGGCCATGTATGTTCTCAGCTTAACTGTTCAAGACCCAGACAGTCTTCCTGAGGTTGAGATTGCACGTGAAAAACCGTTACCATTTAAACCATCTAGTGGTGGCTTCGGTGGCAAAGGCAAGGGTGGTCGAGGAGGCCGTCGTGGTGACGACCGTAGAGAACGTGAACGCCGTGGCAATGGACGTCGTGATGACTATCGTAAAGGTGGACGTTCAAAGGATCGCTTTGATAAAGAAAAGCGTTACCGCAAGGACACTAAAAAACCACGCACCACATCAAGCGAGAAGAAAACAGGCTTTGTTATTCGTAACAAGGGTGATAAATAAGAAAAAGCGGTTCATTTTGTGAATCGCTTTTTATATATAAGGAGACCTAAATTAAAGTAGAAAAAATTATACTTGAAATTGTATTTATATATTTATTATCTTGTAATATTATATTATCAAAAAAATAAATGGATGTCAATTATAAATGTTAAAAAAACAGCAAAAAATTGCGAATATAAAAGAATTGTGATGCAATAAGCAATTTTCAGATAATTATTGTAATAAAGACTTTTCTATGTTATAATGGAAGCGATTATATGCGAGGTAAAAAATGGCACATTTATTAGAAAAAACAAGAAAAATCACATCAATTTTAAAGCGTTCGGAGGAGCAATTACAAGATGAGCTTCCTTATAATGCCATTACACGTCAATTAGCAGATATTATTGACTGTAACGCTTGTATTGTGAATAGCAAGGGTCGTTTGTTGGGCTACTTTATGCGCTACAAAACTAATAATGACCGAGTAGAGCAATTCTTCCAATCAAAGACTTTCCCAGAAGATTATGTGCAAGGTGCAAACATGATCTACGATACGGAGGCCAATCTTCCAGTAGAGCATGATTTGACAATTTTCCCAACTGAGAGTCGCTCTGATTTCCCAGATGGTTTGACAACGATTGCTCCAATCCATGTCTCAGGGATTCGCTTGGGTTCATTGATTATATGGCGTAATGATAAAAAGTTCGAAGATGAAGATTTAATTCTTGTTGAAATTGCCAGCACAGTAGTAGGAATTCAACTCTTAAACTTCCAACGTGAAGAAGATGAGAAAAATATTCGTCGTCGTACGGCTGTAACTATGGCGGTCAATACACTTTCTTACTCTGAACTTAGAGCAGTATCGGCTATTCTAGCTGAATTAAATGGTAATGAAGGTCAATTAACAGCTTCAGTCATTGCAGACCGTATCGGTATCACTCGTTCTGTAATTGTTAATGCCCTTCGTAAACTCGAATCTGCAGGGATTATTGAGAGTCGTTCTCTTGGTATGAAAGGAACCTATCTCAAAGTTCTAATTCCAGATATTTTTGAAGAAGTGAAAAAGAGGGACTATTAATGGCTAAGGCTTTAATTTCTATTGACTATACAGAAGATTTTGTAGCGGATCATGGGAAACTAACTGCGGGTGCTCCAGCTCAAGCAATATCTGATGATATATATCAGGTGACCCAAAAGGCTTTTGAACGTGGAGATTATATCTTTTTCACCATCGATGCCCATGAAGAAAATGATGTCTTTCATCCTGAAAGTAAACTATTCCCACCACATAATATTATTGGGACTAGTGGACGCAATCTGTATGGCAAGTTAGCAGACTTTTATCAGGAGCATGCTGGAGATAGTCGTGTTTTCTGGATGGACAAACGTCACTATTCGGCTTTTTCTGGAACAGATTTGGATATCCGTCTCAGAGAGCGTAGAGTAGATACAGTCATTTTGACAGGAGTTCTTACTGACATTTGTGTCTTGCATACGGCGATTGATGCCTATAATCTTGGTTATCAGATAGAAGTGGTCAAACCAGCAGTTGCATCCATTTGGCCTGAAAACCATACTTTTGCTCTAGGACATTTCAAAAATACTCTTGGAGCTAAGTTGGTAGATGAAAAACTGAATGAAATTTCTGAATAAGAACGATGAAAAACTGAAAAAATCTGAAAAAAGTCTTGACAAAGAATTTTAAAGTTGATATACTAGTAAAGTAATCGACGCGGGGATGGCGGAATTGGCAGACGCGCAGGACTAAGGATCCTGTGACCGCTTTAGGTCGTGAGGGTTCAAGTCCCTCTCTCCGCATAATAGTGAGCTAGCTTTGGCTAGCTTTTTATTTTTTATAAAAAAGAGCAAAAATATTTTTGCTCTTTTTTTGTTATTTCATAAACATTTCATATTTGAATATTATAATGGTTTTACAAATATGGAGGTGCTATATGAATCCCACTCAAAGAGCTTGGGCTTACGTCAGCAGAAAACGACTGAGAAGTCTCATATTATTCCTGATTCTATTTGTCTTATTGGCTGGAATATCGGCTTGTTTGACGCTTATGAAGTCCAACAAAACAGTAGAAAATAATCTCTATCGCTCATTGAATACGTCTTTTTCGATTAAAAGAATTGAGCCAGATCAGACTTTTCAATTGTCTCAACTAGATGACCTTAAAAAAATACAGGGGCTGGACGAGATTTCTCCAGAGCTTGAGACAATAGCTAAGTTGACTGACAAAGAAGTCGTTACTGGAGAACAAAGTATCCAAAGGGATGATTTGACAGAGGCTGAAAAAAATCTCATCAGTTTGATAGCTTTAGAAGATTCCTCTAAGGATGTCTCCTTCACTAGCTCTGCCTTTACCCTTAAAGAAGGAAGACATATCGAAAAAGGGGACAGTAAAAAAATCTTAATCCACGAAGATTTAGCAAATAAAAACAATCTAAAAGTAGGAGATAAGATCAACTTAAGTCCTGGACAAGTAGAAGCTAGTTCTGGACAAAGTCTAGACTATGAAATCGTAGGTATTTTCTCAGGTAAGAAGCAAGAAAAATTCACTGGTCTATCATCAGATTTTAGTGAAAACACGGTCTATACAGACTACGAAAGTAGCCAAACTCTTCTTGGAAATAAGGAAGCTCAAGTTAGCGCTGCTCGTTTCTATCTAGAAAATCCAAAAGATATGGATAGTATCATTCAAGAGGTTGAAAAGTTATCTCTGGAAACTAAAGGTTACCAAGTCGAAAAGGAAAATAAGGCTTTTGAACAAATCAAGGATTCAGTTTCGACCTTCCAAACCTTCTTACAAATTTTCCTCTATGGCATTATGATTGCTGGTGTAGGAGCGCTAATCTTGGTCTTATCTCTTTGGTTACGAGAGCGAGTCTACGAGGTTGGTATTTTATTGGCACTAGGGAAAGGAAAAATTGCAATCTTTAGCCAATTCTGCCTAGAAGTCATCTTGGTTTCGTTGGCATCTATTCTGCCTGCATTTGTGGCTGGGAATGCCATTACTTCCTATCTCTTGAAGACTGTACTAGCAAGTGGCGACCAAGTTGCACTACAAGATACTCTATCAAAAGCAACGAATCTTTCAACAAGTCTTCTATCATTTGGAGAATCTTATATCTTCCTACTTATAATCAGCTGCTTGTCAGTTGCACTTTGTTTTATCTTTTTATTTAGAAAATCACCGAAAGAAATTTTATCATCCATTAGTTAATGAAGGAGAAATCATGACTTTACTACAATTACAAGATCTTACTTATCGTTACAAAAACACTGCAGAAGCAGTATTATATAAAATCAATTACGATTTTGAACCTGGCAAGTTTTATAGTATTATCGGAGAATCGGGAGCTGGGAAGTCAACACTCTTATCTCTATTAGCAGGACTTGATAGCCCAGTCGAAGGTGCTATCCTATTCGAAGGCAAGGACATTCGTGAACAAGGTTACTCTTATCATCGGATGCACCATATCTCTCTAGTTTTCCAAAATTATAACCTGATTGATTATCTTTCTCCATTGGAAAATATTCGCTTGGTCAATAAAAAAGCTAGCAAGGATACCCTTCTTGAACTTGGTTTAGATGAAAGTCAAATCAAGCGGAATGTTCTCCAATTATCAGGTGGACAGCAACAACGGGTTGCCATTGCTCGTAGCCTTGTATCGGAAGCACCAGTGATTTTAGCAGATGAACCAACAGGAAACTTGGATCCTAAGACTGCTGGGGATATCATCGATTTGCTCAAATCTCTCGCTGAGAAAACAGGCAAGTGTGTGATCGTTGTGACCCACAGCAAGGAAGTAGCACAAGCATCAGATATTACACTTGAATTGAAGGATAAGAAATTGACTGAAACAAGGAAAAATAGTAACTAAAACTTTTAAACATATTAAAAACTGAAGTAAATCTAGAAAGGAATCTTATGTTACACAACGCATTTGCCTATGTCACAAGAAAATTTTTCAAGTCTATTGTGATCTTTCTTATCATTCTCTTGATGGCTAGTTTGAGTTTGGTCGGCTTATCAATCAAGGGAGCAACAGCCAAGGCTTCTCAAGAAACCTTTAAAAATATCACCAATAGTTTCTCCATGCAAATCAATCGTAGGGTCAATCAAGGTACTCCACGTGGTGCTGGAAATATCAAGGGTGAAGATATCAAAAAAATTACTGAGAATAAGGCCATTGAATCCTATATCAAACGGATTAATGCTATCGGTGATCTGACAGGCTATGAACTGATTGAAACGCCTGAAACCAAAAAAAATCTAACTCCAGATCGAGCTCAACGTTTTGGAAGTAGCTTGATGATAACAGGGGTTAATGACTCTTCTAAAGAAGACAAGTTTGTGTCAGGCTCTTACAAACTGGTCGAAGGTGAGCATTTAACCAAGGACGACAAATACCAGATTCTCATGCACAAAGACTTAGCTGCTAAACATGGCTGGAAGGTAGGGGACAAGGTCAAACTGAACTCTAATATCTACGATGCAGATAATGAAAAAGGAGCCAAGGAAACAGTAGAAGTAACGATCAAAGGACTTTTTGATGGACATAACAAATCTGCTGTAACCTACTCACAAGAACTTTATGAGAATACAGCTATCACAGATATTCACACAGCAGCTCAACTCTATGGTTATACAGAAGATACAGCTATTTATGGAGATGCTACCTTCTTTGTAGCTGGAGATAAGAATCTAGATACTGTTATGCAAGAATTAGGAGCGATCAACGGTATCAACTGGAAGATGTATAGCTTGATTAAGAGTTCATCTAACTATCCTGCCCTCGAACAATCTATCTCAGGCATGTACAAGATGGCTAATCTTCTCTTCTGGGGTAGCTTGAGCTTCTCTGTTCTTCTACTGGCTCTCTTACTGACACTATGGATTAACGCCCGTCGTAAAGAGGTTGGAATTCTCCTTTCAATTGGTCTAAAACAAGCAAGTATTCTAGGACAATTTATCACAGAAGCAGTTATGATTGCAATTCCAGCACTAATTTCAGCTTACTTCTTAGCTAACTATACTGCTCATGCCATTGGAAATACTATTCTTGCAAATGTCACATCAGATGTGGCTAAACAGGCAAGTAAGGCAGCCCAAGCCTCTAATCTTGGTGGTGGTGCAGAAGTTGATGGCTTTAGCAAGACTCTTTCAAGTTTGGATATTTCCATTCAACCTTCTGACTTTGCCATCATCTTTGTACTTGGCTTAGTTCTAGTGGTACTAGTTATGGCACTTGCTTCAAGCAATCTCCTCTTTAAACAACCAAAAGAACTCTTGTTGGATAGTGAATAAAAAACCTGCTACCTATTCTCACTCAAATGAGATATAATATAGGTAGCATTTTTGATAGAAAAGGATTTATATGAAAATTCTAATTGTAGAAGATGAAGACATGATTCGCGAGGGAATTAGTGATTATTTGACGGATTGTGGCTATGAAACGATTCAGGCAGCAGATGGCCTTGAGGCCTTAGAACAATTTTCCAATCACCAAGTTGCTCTGATTCTCCTAGATATTCAAATGCCGAAACTTAATGGTTTAGAGGTTTTGTCAGAAATCCGAAAAAGTAGTCAAGTTCCGGTCTTGATGTTGACAGCCTTTCAGGACGAAGAATATAAGATGAGTGCCTTTGCTGCATTAGCAGATGGTTATTTGGAAAAGCCTTTTTCTCTATCGTTGTTAAAAGTACGAGTGGATGCCATCTTTAAACGTTATTATGATACTGGTCGTCTTTTTACCTATAGAGACACCGAGGTAGACTTTGACAGCTATAGCGCCAAAGTGGCTGGTCAAGAAGTTGCAGTGAATGCAAAAGAACTGGAAATTTTAGACTATCTGGTAAAAAATGAAGGTCGAGCCTTAACACGGTCGCAGATTATCGATGCTGTATGGAAGATTTCAGATGAGGTTCCTTTTGACAGAGTGATCGATGTCTATATCAAGGAACTACGGAAAAAATTGGATTTAGACTGTATTCTTACCGTGCGTAATGTTGGTTATAAATTGGAGAGAAAATGAGACGTTCAGGTTTATTTAAAAAAATTTTTATCTATACCTTCTCGGTATTTTCTACCTTGGTCATTTGTTTGCATTTGGCCATCTATTTTCTCTTTCCTCCGACCTATCTCAGTCACCGTCAGGAAAGCATCGGACTCAAGGCTACAGAAATTGCCCAGTCCCTCCAAGGAAAGGATAGTCAAGCTATTCAGGAAGTCCTTGAACTTTATTCTCAAAGCAGTGATATCAAGGGAGCTGTTAAGGGAGAGATGACCGAAGATAAGTTGGAGGTCAATGACAATCTTCCTCTGGATAGACAACGTCAAACAGCCTCCTTGGTTATTGAGGAAAGAGAAGTTCAAACTAAGGATGGTCAGACGATGACCTTACAGTTTTTGGCTTCAATGGATTTGCAGAAAGAAGCAGAAGACATCAGTCTGCAATTTTTGCCTTATACGCTATTAGCGTCTTTTATCATTTCGCTCCTCATCGCCTTTATCTATGCTAGAACCATTGTTGCTCCTATTTTGGAAATCAAACGAGTGACTCGACGGATGATGGATTTGGATGCAGAAGTGAGGTTGCGCGTGGATTCTAAGGATGAAATTGGCGATCTTAAAGAACAAATCAACAGCCTTTATCAGCATCTCTTGACGGTCATTGCAGACTTGCATGAAAAGAACGAGGCTATCCTCCAGCTGGAAAAGATGAAGGTTGAATTTTTGCGAGGTGCTTCCCACGAACTGAAAACACCTCTAGCTAGTCTAAAGATTCTTCTGGAAAATATGAAAGCCAATATTGGACGCTATAAAGATCGTGACCATTATCTGGGAGTTTCTTTGGGTATCGTGGATGATTTGAGTCACCATGTCCAGCAAATCTTATCTCTTTCTTCAGTGCAGGAGTTGCGAGATAAGAAGGAAGTAATCAACCTTCTTGAAATGACAGATTTTGTCTTAAAGGATTATGATTTATTAGCCAAAGAGAGGGAAATCTCAGTTGTGAATCAACTGATTGACCAACAAACTTATCTAAATCCTTCGGTACTCAAGCTCATTCTTTCAAATCTTATCAGTAATGCGGTGAAACACTCTGTCCAAGGTGGTTTCCTAAAAATTGGAGAAAAAGATGGTTGGATGTTTATTGAGAACACCTGTACACCTGAGGAGCAGGATAAATTTGAACAATCCTTTACGTCATCAAGTCGACAAAGCAAGGGAGCTGGTTTGGGACTCTTCGTCGTCAAAAGTTTATTAGAAAACGAAGAAATTGATTATCGATTTGAAAGATATGAAGATCACTTGGTATTTTATATGAACCTGCCTGAGAACAAGGATTAGACAAAGTGGGAAAAGGTTTACATATCTGAGAGTAGAAGAAATTAAATCGAAACTACGGGAAAAACTAGCTTTTTTTCTTAAAATGTGATAAAATGAACAATGTAAATGGGATATCCCAAAAAATATACAGGAGGCCTGATAATATGGCAATCGTTTCAGCAGAAAAATTTGTCCAAGCAGCTCGTGACAACGGTTATGCAGTTGGTGGATTTAACACAAACAACCTTGAGTGGACTCAAGCTATCTTGCGCGCAGCAGAAGCTAAAAAAGCTCCAGTTTTGATCCAAACTTCAATGGGTGCTGCTAAATACATGGGTGGTTACAAAGTTGCTCGCAACTTGATCGCTAACCTTGTTGAATCAATGGGTATCACTGTACCAGTAGCTATCCACCTTGACCACGGTCACTACGAAGATGCACTTGAGTGTATCGAAGTTGGTTACACTTCAATCATGTTTGACGGTTCACACCTTCCAGTTGAAGAAAACCTTAAATTGGCTAAAGACGTTGTTGAAAAAGCACACGCTAAAGGTATCTCAGTAGAAGCTGAAGTTGGTACTATCGGTGGTGAAGAAGACGGAATCATCGGTAAAGGTGAATTGGCTCCAATCGAAGACGCTAAAGCAATGGTTGCAACTGGTATCGACTTCTTGGCAGCTGGTATCGGTAACATCCACGGTCCTTACCCAGCAAACTGGGAAGGTCTTGACCTTGACCACTTGCAAAAATTGACAGAAGCTCTTCCAGGCTTCCCAATCGTATTGCACGGTGGATCAGGTATTCCTGATGAGCAAATCCAAGCAGCTATCAAACTTGGTGTTGCTAAGGTTAACGTTAACACTGAATGCCAAATCGCATTCGCTAACGCAACTCGTAAATTTGCTCGTGACTACGAAGAAAACGAAGCAGAATACGACAAGAAAAAACTCTTCGACCCACGTAAATTCTTGGCTGACGGTGTAAAAGCTATCCAAGCATCAGTTGAAGAACGTATCGACGTATTCGGTTCAGAAGGTAAAGCTTAATCTAGCTGAACTATACAAAACAGAAGCCTGCCCATGAGGGTGGGTTTTTTGTTTCTGGATATATACAGATTATACTGGAAAATTCTTTAACTTAAGTTGCTAAAAGAGTCTAATTTTTGTACAATAATGCTATGAAAATACTGAAAAAATCAGCCCTTGTCCTTCTTAGTTTCCTTATCTTCTTTTTAGTAGGGACATTTATCTTTCATCGTATCAGCTTAGAAAAGGAACAAGCCTCTCTAACTCCTATGGGCAAAACTGTTCTCGTTAATGGGCACAAAATCAATGTTTACGTTGAGGGGGATGGTCCAGAGACAATAGTGTTTCTATCAGGTGCTGGAATTGCTTCCCCGATCTTGGACTTTAAGAATGTGTCGGATTCCTTATCAAAAAAATATAAGGTAGTCATCGTGGAGCGGGCTGGCTATGGTTATAGCGAGGATAGTAATCAATCAAGAGATGTGATGGAAGTTTTGTCTGAGACTCGTCAAGCTCTTTCTCAAGCTAATATATCAGGGCCTTTTATCATTCTGTCTCATTCCATGGCTAGTCTTGAAAGTCTGGTTTGGCAGGAAAAATATCCTGATGAAGTGAAAGCCTTGATTGGTCTGGATTGGGCACTACCATCAAGTTATGAGGATTTAAAGGATAATCAGGTCTTGCTTACTGTGGCCTATTGGAGTAGCAAGATTGGCTTATTACGCTACTTCCCTGACTCCTTTTATATAAAAAATCCAACTCTGACAGAAAGTGAACGACAACAGTATAAACTCCTAGCTTATAAACAGTTGATGTCGCAAGCCATGCTAAATGAATCCAATTTGGTAAAGGAGAATGCTAAGAAAGTAGGAAATTCAATTAATCCTAAAATTCCTGCCTTACTACTGGTTTCTAACGGTCAAGGCACTAGCTTTAGTCAATTAGAGTGGAAGAACTATGCAGAGAGATTTGCTAGTGGACACTCCAATGTGAAAGTCGTCTATATGGATGCGCCTCACGAACTTTATAATTATCAAAGCGATACTATTGTTTCTCACATTAAAGAATTTTTAGAGAATAATTGAGGCCTTAAAAATCTATTAAGACTGATGATAATAATTGAAAGGAATGACTTATGAATAATTCTTATATTTTACTTAGACATGCTCATTCAAGATTTTCAAGTGATGATTTTAATAGAACTTTGTCAGAAAAAGGGTTTTCATCTCTTGACCAGTTAGAGTTTTTGAATTCTTTTAATATTGATTATTATTTTTCTAGTCCTTATAAACGAGCATTTGAAACGATTAATAGCTCGCCAATTCAATTTGATAAAATAGTTCTTGATAATCGGTTACGAGAGCGAAAATTATCTTCAACCTTTATAAAAGATTCTGAGTTTGAAGACAGTATTAAATATTTATGGCAAAATCCCAGTGAATGTCTTTCAGAAGGGGAATCAAATCAAGATGCACTAGCTAGAGTACTAAATTTTTTAATGGAATTGGAAGAGAGATACTCAGAAAAAACGATTTTACTTAGTTCACACGGGAATTTGATAGGAATACTACTACATCACTTTGATTCCAGTTTTGATTATGAAAAATGGGAGCAGATGACCTTTCCAGATTGTTTTCTAATTGATAGAAATGGGATTGTGAAAAGAATTATGAAAGATTAGTTCTTTAATTAAATAGTGATTCATATTGATCAAAACAGTTTGCCTTTTTACAATTCGTAGCCTGCCCATTGGGCAGGTTTTTTGGTGTTTTAAGGAAACTATTAAACCAGAATTTCTGACTCAAAAGCAATATTTTAAGAGAGAAATCTCTAATTTCATAATCTATAAGCAAACGCTTGCATTCCTTTTTTTATTGGATTATAATAGGTTGGTATAAATCCTTCTGTAATAATATTAAGAAGGTGTAGAAAGTAAGGATTTAGAATATTTGTAGTCAAAAATACAATGTTGTTTCTTACGATAAGGAGATAGATATGGCAATGATAGAAGTGCAACATCTTCAGAAAAATTTTGTGAAGACTGTTAAGGAACCGGGCTTGAAGGGAGCTTTGCGCTCCTTTATTCATCCTGAAAAACAGACCTTTGAAGCGGTCAAAGATTTAACTTTTGAAGTTCCAAAAGGGCAGATTTTAGGATTTATCGGGGCAAATGGTGCTGGGAAGTCGACAACCATCAAAATGTTGACAGGGATTTTGAAACCGACGTCTGGTTTTTGTCGGATTAACGGCAAGATTCCACAGGACAATCGCCAAGATTATGTCAAGGATATTGGAGTCGTTTTCGGACAACGTACCCAGCTATGGTGGGATTTGGCACTGCAAGAGACCTACACGGTTTTGAAGGAGATTTACGATGTGCCAGACTCGCTTTTCCATAAGCGCATGGACTTTTTGAATGAAGTTTTGGATTTGAAGGAATTTATCAAGGATCCTGTGAGGACTCTTTCACTTGGTCAACGGATGCGGGCGGATATTGCGGCTTCCTTGCTTCACAATCCCAAGGTTCTCTTTTTAGATGAGCCGACTATTGGTTTGGATGTGTCGGTCAAGGATAACATTCGACGTGCTATCACCCAGATTAATCAGGAGGAAGAGACAACTATTCTCTTGACTACTCATGATTTGAGTGATATTGAGCAACTCTGTGATCGGATTTTTATGATTGATAAGGGGCAAGAGATTTTTGATGGAACGGTGAGTCAGCTCAAGGAAACCTTTGGCAAGATGAAGACTCTTTCCTTTGAACTGCTACCAGGTCAAAGTCATCTCCTTTCTCACTATGAAGGCCTACCTGATATGACCATTGATAGACAAGGAAATAACCTGACTATTGAATTCGATAGTACCCGCTACCAGTCGGCCGATATTATCAAGCAAACCTTATCTGATTTTGAGGTCCGCGATTTGAAGATGGTGGATACGGATATTGAGGATATTATCCGTCGCTTCTATCGAAAGGAGCTCTAAGATGGTCAAATTGTGGAGACGTTATAAACCTTTTATCAATGCAGGGATTCAGGAGTTGATTAGCTATCGAGTCAACTTTATTCTCTATCGGATTGGTGATGTCATGGGGGCTTTTGTGGCCTTTTATCTCTGGAAGGCAGTCTTTGACTCCTCGCAGGAGTCTTTGATTCAGGGCTTTAGTATGGCAGATATCACCCTCTACATCATCATGAGTTTTGTGACCAATCTTTTGACCAGGTCTGATAGCTCCTTTATGATTGGTGATGAGGTAAAAGATGGCTCTATTATCATGCGCTTATTAAGACCAGTCCATTTTTCGACCTCTTATCTTTTCACCGAACTTGGCTCCAAGTGGTTGATTTTTATCTCTGTTGGACTGCCATTTTTAAGTATCATTGTTTTGATGAAAATCTTATCTGGGCAAGGTATTGTAGAAGTGCTGGGATTAACTGTCCTTTATCTCTTTAGCTTAACTCTGGCTTATCTGATTAACTTTTTCTTTAATATCTGCTTTGGATTTTCAGCCTTTGTATTTAAAAATTTATGGGGTTCCAATCTACTCAAGACTTCAATAGTGGCCTTTATGTCTGGCAGTTTGATTCCCTTGGCTTTCTTTCCAAAGGTGGTTTCAGATATTCTGTCCTTCTTGCCTTTCTCATCCTTAATTTACACTCCAGTCATGATTATTGTTGGGAAATACGATGCCAGTCAGATTCTTCAAGCACTTTTGCTTCAGTTTTTCTGGCTTATAGTGATGGTGGGCTTGTCTCAGTTGATTTGGAAACGAGTCCAGTCATTTATCACCATTCAGGGAGGTTAGGATGAAAAAATATCAACGCATGCATCTGATTTTTATCAGACAATACATCAAGCAAATCATGGAATACAAGGTTGATTTTGTGGTTGGTGTCTTGGGAGTCTTTCTGACTCAAGGCTTGAACCTCTTGTTTCTCAATGTCATCTTTCAACACATTCCCTCGCTAGAAGGTTGGACCTTTCAAGAGATTGCCTTTATCTATGGATTTTCCTTAATTCCAAAGGGATTAGATCATCTCTTTTTTGACAATCTCTGGGCTTTAGGTCAACGACTAGTTCGAAAAGGGGAGTTTGACAAGTATCTTACTCGTCCTATCAATCCTCTCTTTCACATCCTCGTTGAGACCTTTCAGATTGATGCCTTGGGTGAACTCTTGGTCGGTGGAATATTACTAGCGACAACGGCGACTAGCATTGCTTGGACTCTTCCAAAATTCCTGATTTTTCTAGTTTGTATTCCTTTTGCGACTTTGATTTATACTTCCTTGAAAATTGCGACAGCCAGCATCGCTTTTTGGACCAAACAGTCAGGAGCCATGATTTACATTTTTTATATGTTTAATGACTTTGCCAAGTATCCGATTTCCATTTACAATTCGCTCCTTCGTTGGTTGATTAGCTTTATCGTGCCTTTTGCCTTTACGGCCTACTATCCTGCCAGCTATTTCTTGCAGGACAAGGATGGAGTCTTTAATATCGGTGGTTTGATTCTGATTTCCCTTGTTTTCTTTGTCATTTCCCTTAAACTTTGGGACAGGGGATTGGATGCCTACGAAAGTGCGGGATCCTAAGAGGAATAATCTCAAAGCCTTGTCTCAGGACAGGCTTCTTTTTTCCTTTTTATAAAATTCTGACCACATAATCTGCCAAATCTACCAGATAGGCAAAACCTATTGTTTGCGATTTTTATTTCTGTTATAGTAGTAATTGTCAAGGGGAGATTAAGCTTCCTAACAAAATAAAAAATGAGGTTATATCATGAAAAAAGTAGTAGGTATCGGATTTTTAGTCCTTGCAGCAGCAGTTTTGTATTTTGGTTTAGTTGGATGGCCAAGTTTGGATGTTAACATCTGGGCACTCTTTCCAGTAGGTTTATTCTTATTCTTTACTCTTGAGAATTTGGCTAAAAAAGATTATAAGGCCAGTCTCATGAGCTTGATTATTGCCTTTATCATTGCAAACGCTATTTTTGACATCTTGCCACTTTCAAGTGGTTTAGTTATCGGTGCAGGGGTGCTGGCTTGCGTGGGAATTGGATTTCTATTTCCTGACGCTAATAAGAAAGAAGCATAATACAAAAAAGCCTCGAGATTTCTCGAGACTTTTTCTTTATTGCCCTGCGTAATATTTTTGAATACCTTTGACAATACCTGCAACTAATCTATTTTGGTAAGCATCACTACGAACTTGTTGGTTTTCGTTGAAATTGTCAATGTAACCAAGCTCCAATAGAACTGCTGGTTTATCAGTTTCTCGAAGGACAGCAAAGCTACTTTTGAGAAGGCCTGCATCCTTAGCACCAGTTTCAGCTAGAAGAGAAGAGTGGATATCAGCAGCAAGGCGATTGCTTTCACTGATACGATCAGGATGGTTATGCCAGTAAGGATTGATCTTAGAAGGATAGTCATCAGCTTCTTCATAAGAATATGTCTGAATTCCAACTCTATTTGAAGCTGGATTTCCAGTAGCATTGAAGTGAATGCTAATAAAAATATCTGAATCAGTCTTATTTACCATTTTCGAACGTTCAGTTACAAAATCCACATAAACATCGCTATCTCGAGAAGTGAGAACGGTATAACCAAGTCCTTCGAGTTCCTTGCGAAGTTTCTTGTAAACTTGCATAGTGAGGTCTTTTTCATTCGTGTTATAATAAACAGCACCTGGATCTTTACCGCCGTGTCCTGGATCTAAGAAAACAGTCTTCGTGTATTTTCCTTTTTCAAATCCGCGACTTATTGGAACTTCACCAATCCATTTTCCATTACTTTGGAACTGCTGAGCTTTCCCATCGATTTTACGTGTTCCTGTGACATAGATACCATTTTCATCCACATAGTAACGGGCATTGTAGTAGCTATCGTTAATCCATTCACTCTTAGCCATGTAACCACCTGACTTGAGGTAGTATGAGCCAACCCACTCACGAGCAGCATAGGAACCATCGGATTTAAGATAAAACCAACTATTATAATTTTTGTCAAAAACCCATTCTTTTTGAGCCATAGCACCACTAGATTTAAGATAGTAGTTACCTTGCCATTGGTTGCTTACCATAGTAGCATCTTTATTAAAATAGTACCAAGAACTTCCAACTTTTTCCCATTTATCTCGTGAAGGACGACCAGATGCTTGGGCGAAATACCATTTGTCTTTAAGCTGAACCCATGAGTTTTCGGCCATAGCCCCACTGTTTGAGAAAAGATAGCCATTGAAAATGGTGTTGCTGAGCATGATACCGTCTTTATCAAAGTAGTACCAAGCTCCTCCGATTTTCTCCCATTTTTGTTGAGAGATTTTACCAGCAGCATTAGCATAGAACCATTTATCTTCAATTTTAGTCCAACCTTGGTTTACCAGAGAACCACCTTTTGAGAATAGATAACCATCAAAAATGGTACTGCTAAGCATAGCTCCATCCTTGTCAAAGTAGTACCAATGATCACTAATCTTTTCCCATTTTTGTTGAGAGATTTTACCGGATGAATTGGCATAATACCATGTATCTCCTAGTTGACTCCAACCGCTACTAGCCATTACTCCGTCTTTGTTAAAGAGGTAGCCTTCAAAAACAGTATTGCTAAGGCGGTTTCCTTTTTGATCAAAGTAGTACCACTTGTCTTGGATTTTTTTCCAATTGACAACGGCTTTATTATTTTCATAGTAACGCCATTGATTTTCTTCTTGAACCCAGCCCTCTTTTTTGATTTCAGGTTTCTTCACCTGTTCAGTAGCTTTTGAAGAAGACTCTGTACTTGTGGTGGAAGTAGTTGGATTAGAAACTTCTTCTGTAGAAACTAAAGCATTTTTCTCTTTAGGCTCGGTCACAGCAGTAATTACTGTTTTTTCGACAGTAGTGGTAGATGGTAAAATCTGATTTTCTTCAGCGTACGTTGTGTTTGCTGAAACTCCTAAAATTGAAAGCGTGATGGCACTTGCCACGAGTGTCTTTTTCACGTGAAAATTCTCCTTTATATTTCTTTTTATAATAATTCCTAATTTTAAAATGCCATTAGAAAAACACCTCGAATATCATGTTGAGTTTACCAACTGATGAGGTGCTGGCACATATATTTTCTATTTCATCATAAAGACTTGGACAATCATGATGATGTAAATGAGCAAAGTTAGAAGAAAACCAGCTCTCCAAAAGAACTTGATGAACTTTGGATAATAAAAACTACGTTTTGTATTTAGAAAATAAAAAACTAAAATAATTGCAAGGAGTGATAATACGATTCCTAATACTGGAAGGTAATTATGACTGAAGACCTTGGCTGTAATCAAATAATATTCAAATATTAAGAAAGGAAAGGCTAAATCAGCAAAATTTATTCCTTTTTTCTTTAATTTAAAGAATCTGCTTATGATAATAGCTAGAGCTAAGGTTAATACCAAAAGCAAAATCGAAGCAAGTTTTATTAAAATCATATGCTTATTGTATCATAAAGTCTGCATAAAAGGAAAGCAAATCCTTTGATTTATCAATGTTTTATAAAATTATTCAACTAAAAATCCCTGTTTATTTATAAATAGGGAAAAATGTTGACTTATATTTATTGGATTCTTAGTCTCGGGTCCTTAAGACTTTGCACACTCGCATTGATGATAGCTCCGATAATAAGGATCTGAGCTATCAAAATAAACCAGAACATGATGACAACAACGATAATGGAACTGAAGAAACGGACGTCGACTAGGTGATTGACATAATTATTGATATAGGCTGCAAAGATATTTAATAGTAAGGTAATAGTCAGCAGGACAAAGACACTTCCAGGTAAAATATAACGAAAACGAGTGACTTTAACATTTGGAAGGAAATAGTAGAGCATGACCAAACTAGCAAAGAGGAGCAGATAGACCAGAGGACCTGTAAAATCCTCTAGATAGGAGAAGATAGGGTTGTCTGCTTTCCACAAGCTTTTTAGGAGGTTAAGCAACATACGGCCAAACATACTCAAGAAGAGAGCTAAAGCAAAGAGAACCTGTAAACCAAAGCTAACCAAAAGGCTCATCAGCTGGTGAGAGATAATTCCTCTACTTTTGGGAACGCCATAAGCTTTATTAAAGGCTTTTTGAAGATAATCCATGGATTTTGAAAAGGTCCAGAGAGCTGATAAAAGAGCGAAACTCAGTAAGCCAGTTGACGGTTGGGTCAGGACTTCTCGGACGATTTTTTCAACGACTCCATAGATAGCATCAGGTAAAAATTCTTTAATCTTTATCAAAAAATTGGAAATGGGAATCTTAAAGTAAGGCAAGATATTGACGATGATCATGGCCAAGGGAAAGATTGAAATCAACCAGTAATAGGCAACAGCCACGCTGGTTAATTCAATGTCTGACTCTTGATAGAAATGTAAAAAAGATTTTATTAAAGGTCTATCAGTCAGCTGTTTCCATAACTTTTTCATATCTCTCTCCTTCGTAGTGATTTTTCTAGTTTATTAAAAGCTTAATTTCTTCTTACCAATTCCAGCATATCATATGGTAAAGTATTGGCTGATTCCTTGAGGGAATAGCTTTCTAGATTGTTGACATTTTGTCGTAATTTTTTAGCATACTGGGCAGAAATGAGTTTTTTTGCCTCAAATTCAAAAATGCACTTGCGTTCAAGATAGTAACCTCTGAGCATTTCATCGATGTTATTGGGTTTGATACGATTGATAACACGTTCGACAAAGGCGCCACTAGTAATGTGGCTGGTTTCCCGTAGACGAGACTCCTGCATAAAGCTAATCAAGCTACTCTTGTATATTCCCTTAAGATTTTCCAGACTTTCGATGATGATTTCTGTATTGGCTAAGTAAAGCTCTGCAATCTGGTCATAATCAATCGCTTGAAGTCTTTGTAGTTCCTTGCCTTTCCATGACCGGAGGGTCTTACCGAATGTTAAGAGCTCATGAATAAGGAAACGAAGAATTCTCAGAGAAACTAGGAAGTAGTATGTTAGGCGAGACGCAAAATTGCGGTTGATTCCCCTTTCGATATTTTTCAAATACCTCTGATAAACACGGTAACCTCTCTCTCCAATTTTACCTTCTTCGTAGGCCTGTTCCAAAGCGTCACTTTCGATACTAAGGATAAGCAGTTTGAGAGCTTCCCAGTCTTCTTGGATTTCTTTGTTCTCTAAACTCAAAATAAGGTTTTCTATTCGACCATGATAGTTATCAATAGCAGCGTAGAGTGGAACCTTGTTTTTGGTATTTTCCAGATCCTTTTCTAACTCTACTGCTACAGCATTTAAAATAGCGATATGCACCAACTTATCAGAAGAAGGTTTTTCTTCTTCAGAAAGGTAGGGGAGTATCAGTAAGCCTGTTAAAAAGCTTAAGAGTGTAACGCCTGCAACTAGAAAGAGAAGAAGAGGATATTCCTGCCCTAGATTGGATGGTATTAGCAAAATAGTTGCAATGGATACAGTTCCTTTTACCCCAGAAAAGGTTAGGAGCAGCATGTCCTTGACATAATTGTGCAAGCTTTTTTGGAGTTTTTTGATTCGAACAGCATAGAAACCGTAAATCATAAGGAAACGAATTGCAAAGAGTAGGATCGTTAAGAGGAAGATACTGAGGAAAAGGAGTAGGGTGTTATAAAATGAAATCTTTAGAAAAGGTTCGGCAATTAACTCAAGTTCCATTCCAAGAATCACGAAGACGGAACCATTCAACATAAAGGTTACAGTATGCCAGACGGTTTCAGTGACAGTATCGACTTGGGCTTCGAGCAGATTAATTTTTTTGAAACGACTGGCTTTTAAAATACCTGCGACGACCACGGCAATGATTCCTGATACATGAATTTCTTCTGCTATGAAAAATGTTAAGAGTGGTAGACTCAGTTCCAACAAGAGCTCACTAGCGATGTCAGTAGCTCGAACGCTGAGTAGAAAAGTATGGAGGAAACGGTTAACCATGGCTGTTAAAAAGCCAACTACAAACCCGCCAATGATGGAAATAGCTAAGGAACTTCCTGCTTGAGTCAAGGAAAAAGTTCCAGTTGTCCAAGCAATCAAAGCCATACGAAAGGCAACTAATCCAGAAGCATCATTAAGCAAACCTTCCCCTTTTAAGATATTGGAGATTCTTTTGGGGAAGCTGAAGCGTTCGGATAGAGAAGCAAAGGCTACTAAGTCTGTAGGCCCCAAGGCAGCACCAACAGCCACACAGGCCGCTAAGGGTAAACTGGCCCAAAGGATATGGGCCATTCCTCCAATACTCAAGGCTGAGATAAAGATTACTGGGAAAATCAAGAAGAGGACAATCCGCCAGTGTTTTAGGATGGATGTAATGTCTGATTCTTGAGCTTCACGAAAGAGAAGGGGACCAATGACCAAGGCTAGAAATAGCTCTGTGTCGAGATGGTATTGGTTGTTGGGTAAAAAGAGACCAATGCCAACTCCCAGAAGAATCTGGATCAGGGGCATGGGCATGAAAGGAAGGAGTTTATTGGTCGTGCTAGAAACAATCAGGACTAGCAAGAAAACCAAGAGATAAAAAAGTAAATCCATTTCTCCCTCCTATCTTTGTGTACGGCAGGCTTCGAAAAGTTCCTTTTGTTCTTGGATTTTTTGATTAATCCTTGTGGAATCCTTGTGTTCGATTATCTTTTGACACCGTTCCATTTCAAGGCTAATCAGTTTTTTCTTGATTTTGAGCATTTTTTTGCTCATTTTGTCCTCGTCTAATGTTCCAACTGCTCGTTCATGCTGGGTAGATTCAACGAATTTGTGGCGCATGGCCTCGATTTTATCCTTCAGGTATTGTTTATCCATGGCGATACCTTTCTAATTTTTCAATCATGACTAAAAATGGTGGATTGTTAATCTGGTTTAGGGTGCGATAGATAGTCGCAGTATATTCTTGTTGGGGTAACTGACTGACAAAATCCAAGACTGCATCCCTTTCTACATCTCCACCTTCATGACCATAGTAAATCATGATGGCAATGCGACCACCTTTGGCAAGCAATTGGCAAAGCTTTTCCAGTGCTTCTATGGTGGTCTGTGGTTGGGTGATTACAGACTTATCGGCTGAAGGCAAATAGCCTAGATTGAAAATGGCTGCTTTGACTTCGCTGACATACTGATCTACAGTTTCGTGCCCTTGTAGAATTAAGCTAGCGTTTTCTAAACCAGCTTGATGTAAACGCTCTTGGGTTTTTTCTAAAGCTTGTTCCTGAATATCAAAAGCAAAGACTTGTTTGGCTAACTTGGCTAGAAATAGTGTGTCGTGGCCATTCCCCATAGTAGCATCAACAACAATATCTTCTTTTGTGACGATCTCAGCTAAAAAATCATGGGCCATTTCAAGTGGTCTTTTCATTCATAAACTCCTGTTTTACAGCCTTGCATCCTTGAACACTACCTCGACGTCTCATTTCAGCCTCAATGCTATTTAGAACTTCCCATTTATTGAGACTCCACATAGGACCAATCAGCATATCTCTAGGCGCATCACCCGTAATCCGATGGATAACGATATGTTTGGGAATGATTTCTAGCTGATCACAGATGACCTTGACATATTCATCCTGACTCATGAGCTGCAAACGACCTTCATGATAATCACGTTGCATCCGAGTATTTGTCATGAGGTGAAGCAAGTGCAGCTTAATACCTTGAATATCATTATCTGTGACACAGCGACGAACATTTTCCACCATCATTTCGTGGGTTTCCCCAGGCAAGCCATTGATCAGATGAGCTACAATTTCAATTTTAGGGGATTTTCTCAATCGTTGGACCGTCTCTACATATAATTCATAAGAATGAGCACGATTGATTAAGTCAGAAGTTTCTTCAAAAGTAGTCTGTAAACCCAATTCAACAGTCACATGCATTCGCTCTGCTAGTTCTGCCAAATATTCGATAGTTTCATATGGTAGACAGTCTGGGCGAGTACCGATGTTGATCCCTACAACCCCAGGTTCATTGATAGCTTGTTCATAACGTTCACGAATAACTTCCAATTTTTCGTGAGTATTGGTAAAGTTTTGAAAATACACCAGATATTTTTGTACATCTGGCCATTTTCGGTGCATAAAGTCAATTTCCTTATAAAACTGCTCACGGATAGGAGCGTCAGGAGCAACGATAGCATCACCTGATCCTGATACCGTACAAAAAGTACAGCCTCCATGAGCTACTGTACCATCACGGTTTGGACAATCAAATCCAGCATCAATAGGAACTTTAAAGGTTTTTTCTCCAAATAAGTTTCGATAATAATCATTCAGGGTATTATAGGATTTCATAGCTAATATTATAACAAAAAATGGCAGTAAACTCAAAAATGGTCAGTAAGAGATAGCCTGCCCAGAAAGTGAAGTGAAAGAAAAAGTAAAATTTTTTGTATAAATCCTTTACAAAAAATTAAAAAGTGGTATAATAGAGTTATAAACAAGTGCAAACGTTTTCGTAAAACGTTTGCGTAAATAAAATATAAGGAGATTTGGATGATGAAAGATACATTCAAAAATGTCTTGTCTTTCGAATTTTGGCAAAAATTCGGTAAGGCTCTAATGGTGGTTATCGCTGTTATGCCAGCGGCTGGATTGATGATTTCAATCGGTAAGTCGCTCGTGATGATTAACCCTAACTTTGCACCACTTGTTGTTACTGGTGGTGTTCTTGAGCAAATTGGTTGGGGGGTTATTGGTAACCTTCATATTTTATTCGCTCTAGCTATTGGAGGAAGCTGGGCTAAAGAACGTGCTGGTGGTGCTTTTGCTGCCGGTCTAGCATTTATCTTAATCAACCGTATCACTGGTACAATCTTTGGTGTATCAGGAGACATGCTGAAAGATCCAAATGCTATGGTTTCAACACTATTTGGTGGATCAATCAAAGTTTCTGATTACTTTATTAGTGTTATGGAAGCTCCA
Source organism: Streptococcus timonensis (assembly GCF_047460355.1). Classification (GTDB taxonomy): domain Bacteria; phylum Bacillota; class Bacilli; order Lactobacillales; family Streptococcaceae; genus Streptococcus; species Streptococcus timonensis_A. The sequence continues at coordinate 363,745 of NZ_JASHGL010000001.1, forward strand.
GCACTTAACATGGGTGTCTTCGTAGGGATTATTTCTGGTTTTGTAGGGGCAACTGCCTTTAACAAATACTACAACTTCCGTAAACTTCCAGATGCACTTTCATTCTTTAACGGAAAACGTTTTGTACCGTTTGTAGTTATTCTTCGTTCAGCAATTGCTGCAATTCTTCTTTCAATTTTCTGGCCACTTGTTCAAACAGGTATTAACAGCTTTGGTATCTGGATTGCCAACTCTCAAGAAACAGCTCCAGTTCTAGCACCATTCTTGTATGGTACTTTGGAACGCTTACTCTTGCCATTTGGACTTCACCACATGTTGACTATCCCAATGAACTATACAGCTCTTGGTGGTACTTATGATGTCTTAACGGGTGCAGCAAAAGGTACTCAAGTATTTGGTCAAGATCCACTTTGGCTTGCATGGGTAACTGACCTTGTAAACCTTAAAGGTACTGACGCAAGTCAATACCAACACTTGTTAGATACAGTACATCCAGCTCGTTTCAAAGTTGGACAAATGATTGGTTCGTTTGGTATCTTGATGGGTATCATTGTGGCTATCTACCGTAACGTTGACCCAGATAAGAAACACCAATACAAAGGTATGATGATTGCAACAGCTCTTGCAACATTCTTGACAGGGGTAACTGAACCAATTGAGTACATGTTCATGTTCATCGCAACACCTCTTTACATTGTTTACGCACTTGTTCAAGGTGCTGCATTTGCAATGGCTGATATTGTGAACCTTCGTGTGCACTCATTCGGTTCAATCGAATTCTTAACTCGTACTCCACTGGCTGTTAACGCAGGTCTTGGAATGGATATCATTAACTTTGTTTGGGTAACTGTCCTCTTTGCAGTTATCATGTACTTCATTGCTAACTTCATGATTCAAAAATTCAACTATGCTACTCCAGGACGTAATGGAAATTACGAAACAGCTGAAGGTGCTACTGAAGAAGGATCTAACGGAGAAGGGCAAGTTGCTGCAGCTTCTCAAGCTGTAAATATTATTAATCTTCTTGGTGGACGTGCTAATATCGTCGATGTTGACGCTTGTATGACTCGTCTACGTGTTACAGTAAAAGATGCTGAAAAAGTTGGTTCTGAAGCACAATGGAAAGCAGAAGGAGCTATGGGGCTTGTCATGAAAGGACAAGGAGTTCAAGCTATCTACGGACCAAAAGCTGACGTTCTTAAATCAGATATCCAAGATATTCTTGATTCAGGTCAAGTTATTCCAGAAACACTTCCACACCAAATGACTGAAGTTCAAAAAGCTGAAGTAGAATTCAAGGGTGTGACAGAAGAAGTATACTCTGTTGCTGATGGTCAAGTAATTGAATTAGAACAAGTTAAGGATCCTGTTTTCTCTCAAAAAATGATGGGTGACGGATTCGCAGTTGAACCATCTAATGGACATATCCTTTCTCCAGTAGCTGGTACTGTTTCAAGTGTTTTCCCAACTAAACACGCTCTTGGTATTACGACTAAATCTGGTCTTGAAGTTCTTGTTCACATCGGTCTTGATACTGTTAGCCTTGAAGGTAAACCATTTGAAGTAAAAGTTTCAGAAGGTCAAACAGTTGCTGCTGGAGACCTCTTGGTTGAAGCAGATCTAAATGCGATTCGTGAAGCTGGTCGTGAAACATCTACAATCGTTGTATTTACAAATGCAGATGCTATCAAGTCAGTTAAACTAGAACAAACAGGTTCACTTGCAGCTAAAACAGTAGTTGCCAAAGTTGAATTGTAATATGACAGGGGTTGGAAATATTTTTCCAACCTCTTGTTTATAGGAGAAAAGTATGAAATTTTTAACACTAAATACACATAGTTGGATGGAAAAAGATCCCCAAGAAAAATTCCGACTTTTACTTCAAGACATCCTTGAACAAGACTACGATCTGGTTTGTCTTCAAGAGATTAACCAAGAAATAAGTTCAAGTCTTGCCGAAACAGATGAACTTTATTATCCCCTAGCATCAGCTGAGCCAATTCATCAAGATCATTATATCTATCTTTTGGTCCAAGAGTTGAAGAAAGCTGGTAGAAAATACTATTGGACTTGGGCCTACAACCATATTGGCTATGATCGATATCATGAAGGTGTCGGAATTCTTTCTAAAAACCCAATCCAAGCACGGGAAATTTTAGTTTCAGATGTCGATGATCCTACAGACTATCATACTCGTAGAGTAGCCTTAGTAGAAACGATGGTAGATGGACAAGAACTTGCAGTTGCAAGTGTGCACCTGTCATGGTGGGATAAAGGCTTTCAAGAGGAATGGGCTCGATTTGAATCAGTATTAAATGATTTAAATAAACCACTTTTACTAGCAGGAGATTTTAATAATCCGGCTGGTCAAGAAGGTTATCAGGTTATTCTTGCAAGTCCCTTATCACTACAAGATGCCTATGAAGCTGCTCAAGAAAGAAGTGGTAGCTATACAGTCCCACCTGAAATCGATGGCTGGAAAGGGAACTCAGAACCTCTCCGTATAGATTATATTTTCACAACCAAGGATATTCAGATAGATAGTTTGCAAGTCATTTTTGATGGGAAAAATAGTCCACAAGTTAGTGATCATTATGGACTTACGGCGGGACTTTTCTGGAAAAAATAAAGCTTGTATGTTTACTAAAAATAGAACAGCTCCCTACTGACACAGTGGGGAGTTTCTTTGTGAAACAAGTTAATATAGTTAAAGTTTTTGGATGAATAACTTGTAAAATAAAACAAAATCTTATAAAATAAAATGTGTTGGAGGAATTTATGAATGTAAATCAAACTGTGCGTATTATCCCAACGCTAAAAGTAAATAATCGAAATATAAATGAAGTGTTTTATGTAAAGACTTTAGGGATGAAACCTTTATTGGAAGAATCAGCTTTCCTATCGTTAGGGGACCAATCAGGTCTTGAAAAACTTGTTTTAGAAGAATCGCCAAGTATGAGAACCCGTAAGGTTGAAGGGATCAAAAAATTAGCTAGATTGATTGTAAAAGTAGCGAATCCATCCGAGGTTGAAGCACTGCTAGCTAGAATGGAAAAACTTCCTCAACTCTATAAAGGAAACAAGGGATATGCTTTTGAAATCCTATCACCAGAAGGGGATCTTGTCCTAATCCATGCGGAAGATGACATCAAAGATTTGAGAGAGTTTGATGAAACTGTTACTTTCCCAAAAGATGAGAAAGTGAAATATTTGACAGAATTTGAAATTTCAACAGAAATTCACTTGCCAAACCAAATTAAAAGTTTACTAGAAGATGTAGAAGCTGATAAGAAATTGATATTTAAACAAGGTCAAGGTGAGGATTTATTGGTTGAAAATTCTCTTACTTGGGATTTGTCTATGTTGAAGTTTCAAGTAGAAAAATTCGATATTCCAAGTCTTTGTCAGAAATTTAAGTCAGTAGGATACTTTGTTCCCAAGTCTGAGAAGTTCTTTTTGACAACAGACACTAACAATATCGAATTGTGGTTTGAAGAAGTATGAAACAAGAAATCATTCAAAAAATAGAGCAACAAATTGAGGCAGGGATTTATCCTGGTGCCTCTTTTGCGTATTATCGGGATGGTGAATGGTCTGATTGCTACCTCGGAGAAGCAAATCCAGAAATTGGAGAGCAGACTTGTCAAGGTTTAGTCTATGATTTGGCAAGTGTGAGCAAGGTCGTCGGAGTGGGCACTGTCTTAACCTTCTTGTGGAAGCAAGGCAAGATTGAACTCGATCAATCCATAAAGACCTATCTTCCAGAGGCGGATTATCCAGATATCACTATTCGTCAACTCCTCACACATTCTACGGACTTGGACCCGTTTATTATCAATAGAGACCGGTTGAATGCAGAAGAATTGAAAGAAGCTATGTTTCATTTGAATCGACGAGAGAAGAGGGCTTTTCTATACTCGGATGTGCACTTTCTCTTACTCGGTTTTCTCTTAGAGAACTACTTTGAAAAAGACTTAGATCAGATTTTACAAGAGCAAGTTTTCGATCCATGGAAGATGAAGGAAACTCAGTTTGGACCAGTTAGCAGTGCAGTTCCTACAGTTCGGGGACAGAAGGCAGGAGTGGTACATGATCCCAAAGCTCGTTTATTAGGTAGACATGCTGGGAGTGCAGGCTTGTTTTCAACTGTGAAGGATTTAAAAATCTTCCTTGAGCATTATTTACAGGATGATTTTGCTGACGGATTAAGCCAGAATTTTTCAGATTTGAGTGATAAGGAACGCTCTTTGGCCTGGAATCTTGAAGGCGATTGGCTAGACCATACAGGCTATACTGGAACCTTTATCATGTGGAATCGTAAGAAGCAGGAAGCTGCGATCTTCTTGTCCAATAGAACCTACGAAAAAGACCAGCGTGCGCAGTGGATCATAGACCGTAATCAGGTTATGGACCTAATTCGTGAAGTAGACTAGGGAGGAAGTATGTCAAAAGCTCTTAAAGGAACTCTTTTTACAGTGATTGCTGGTATTGCTTGGGGCTTGTCTGGGACCAGTGGTCAGTACCTAATGGTTCATGGGATATCGGCTCTAGTCCTAACCAATATCCGTTTGATTGTTGCTGGTTTGCTCTTAGTTCTTTTATCATATATAAAGTCTAAGGAACAATTTTTGGCTTTTCTAAAAGATAAATCAAGTCTGTTTTCTCTCTTGCTTTTTTCTTTATTTGGTCTCTTTCTAAATCAATTGGCTTATTTATCGGCTATTCAGGAGACAAATGCAGGTACAGCGACGGTGCTTCAGTATGTCTGTCCCGTTGGAATCTTGGCTTACACTTGTATCAAGGATAAGGTAGCACCTACTATAGCCGAAATCGTTTCTATGATTTTAGCAATAGGTGGAACCTTTTTAATTGCGACTCATGGTCAGTTGGATCAGCTCTCTATGACACCAGCAGGTCTTTTTTGGGGCTTGTTCTCTGCTTTAACCTATGCTCTTTATATCATTTTACCCATTAAACTCATTCAAAAATGGGGGAGCATTCTGGTTATTGGTGTCGGTATGACCATCTCAGGTTTTGTAGCAGTGCCATTTACTGGGATTATCGGTGCAAGCATTCCTATGTCTTTTGATATCTTCTTAGCATTTACTGGAATTATTCTCATCGGGACTGTATTTGCTTACACGGCCTTTCTTAAGGGGGCAAGTATGGTTGGGCCAGTCAAATCTAGTCTCTTGGCCTCTATTGAGCCAATATCTGCTGTCTTCTTTGCTTTCATGATAATGGGAGATATTTTCTATCCTATTGATTTTGTTGGAATGGCAATGATTTTATTAGCGGTAACTATTATTTCATTGAAAGATTTAATTCTAGAAAAGAGAAAGAAATCAGCGTAGATGTTATGTTACCTTATTAAAAAGTTAGTATTGAATATAAAAAATCCACTCAAGAGAGTGGATTTTATTTTTTTACATTAGTCTTTATTTTCGTATGGCAAGATCAAGTTCAAAAGGATACCTGTCATTGCTGATAGGGCAGTACCTGAAAGTGTAACTGGACCAAGTTTAAGGATTGCTCCACCAAGTCCAAGCACGAGCATTGCACTAGCGATGATAAGGTTACGCATTTGACCAAAGTCTACACGTTCCTTGATCAAAACTTTCAAACCGTTGCTGGCGATAACCCCATAAAGAAGGATTGACATACCACCAAGTACGGCGCTAGGGATTGTAGAAATCAAGGCAGTGAATTTTCCAAGGAAGCTAAGGGCAATTGCGATAAAGGCTGCGTTACGGATAACTGAGACAGAAGCGATACGAGTCATACCGATCACCCCTGTATTTTCACCGTAGGTAGTATTAGCAGGACCACCAAGGAAGGCAGATACTGATGTTGCGATACCGTCACCAAGAAGGGTACGGTGAAGACCTGGTTCTTTCAAGAATTGACGGCCACAGATTTGGCTCAAGACCGTGTGGTCTCCAATGTGTTCTGAGATTGTTACGATCGCGATTGGTAAGATTGCGATTGTCTCTGGACCGAAGTAAAGGTTGTATTCTTTGAAGGCACCACCTGTGCTAAATGGTAGGTAGAAGCCTGGAATTTCGAACCAGTTAGCTTGAAGAACAGGTGTGAAGTCTACTAGACCAAGAAAGACTGCAAAGATATATCCACCAATAATGGCAAATAAGAAAGGAATGATACGAAGGAACCCTTTTCCTTTTGTATTGATAAAGGCAGCGATGAGGAAGGTAACCACGGCTACAAGAGCATTTTTCCAGTTGCCATCAGCAACAAGACCAGCATTTGTTACAGCTGAACCTGCAAGACCAAGACCAATTACGATAATCATAGGTCCGATAACGATTGGTGGTAAAAGTTTGTCAATCCATTTTGTACCAGCAAAGCGGATGCTAGTTGAAACAAGAACGTAGATTAAACCAGTTAAGATAACCCCTGTTTGAGCGGCAGAAACATCGCCACCCATTTCCTTCATTGCAAGAGACATTGCAGTGATGAAGGCAAAAGAAGAACCGAGATAAACCGGAACTTTAAAGCCAGTACATACCATGTAAATCAGTGTTCCGACACCTGATGCAAACAGGGCAACAGATACAGGCATTCCCAAAATCAGTGGCACCAAGATGGTAGCACCAAACATGGCAAACACGTGCTGGAAGCTGAGTAGAATTCCCTTACCAAAAGAAGGACGTTGGTCAACGTCGAGTAACAATTCAACAGTTGATTCTTGTTTCATAAATACCTCACTTTTTGGGCATCAAAAAAGAGCCCATTATTTTACAGCAATAGGCTCTCAGAGTAAGACATCTTTAAAACATGGTTATCCCAATATTTTAAAAATGTCATATATATCTGCGTCTTCGTCACCTCACGGGATGACATTAAAAACCTTTGCTTGTGATAGTATAGCAGAAAAAAATGATTTTGTAAATCATTTTTTCCCGAGCCAAGAAACAAAGAAGCGAGGTGTGATTTTGTAAATCATTTTTCCCGAGCCAAGAAACAAAGACACGAAGTTGATGCTGACTCAGTTTAAATAAAACAATTAAAGTGGGCGTTTATTTGGCATGCCAGCCTTACGTGGATATTTGTTTGGAGTTTCTTTTTTCTTTTCTACAATGGTGATGTAGCGAGGGTCTCCATTAGGAAGTGTGTAGCTAAGGTTGTCCTCAACTTTGCTGAAGAGAAGATTGAGAGCATTTTTAGCTTCTGTTAATTCTTCAGGGGCATTACTTGCCTTAAGGGCCAAAAGTTTTCCACCAACTTTAAGGTAGGGAATGGTTAACTCAGAGAGAACCTGCAAGCGGGCAACTGCACGAGCTGTCACTATGTCAAACTGGGCACGGAAATTCTTGTCTTGGGCAAAGTCTTCTGCGCGTCCATGGTAGAAGTAGACTCCTTCTAAGCCAAGCTCCTCAGACAAAAGCTGGAGGAAGTTAATGCGTTTGTTCAGAGAATCAATAATAGTGACTTCTAGCTGAGGAAAGAGAATTTTCATGGGAAGGCTAGGAAAACCTGCCCCAGCTCCAATATCCAAAAGTTTGATAGCTTGATTACTAATCAAGCCCTGTAGAATAGGAGCGATAGAATCATAAAAATGTTTGAGATAAACTTCTTCTTTATCAGTGATAGCTGTCAGGTTGATTTTTTGGTTCCATTCAACAAGAAGTTCAAAATAACGTTCAAATTGAAGTTTTTGCTGGTCAGTAAGAATAATATTTTGTTGGTCAAGTAATGTGTAAAATGTTTCTGGTTTCATAGTTCTGTCCTTCTTTTATGTCATCTTATTTTACCACAAAAATATGGAAATTTGATATACTGGTACTAATCTTAAATGAGAAAGGAATCCTACTATGTCTTGGATTATTTTTGGAATTTCTACTCTTCTTGTTTTCTTTGTGGTTATTAGTTATAACAGCCTAGTTAGAGGACGTATGCAAACCAAGGAAGCTTGGAGTCAGATTGATGTTCAGTTGAAGCGTCGAAATGATCTTTTGCCTAACTTGATTGAAACGGTTAAAGGTTATGCGAAATATGAAAGTTCTACACTTGAAAAAGTGACTCAACTTCGAACACAAGTAGCAGCAGCAACTACACCTGCAGAAGCCATGAAGGCTAGTGATGCATTGACTCGTCAGGTATCAGGTATCTTTGCGGTTGCTGAGAATTACCCCGACTTGAAAGCTAGTAGCAACTTTGCTAAATTACAAGAAGAATTGACTAATACAGAAAATAAAATATCCTACTCTCGTCAACTTTATAACAGTGTCGTTAGCAACTACAATGTTAAATTAGAAACCTTTCCTAGTAATTTGGTTGCTCTGATTTTTGGGTTTAAAGCTTCTGACTTTCTTCAAACACCTGAAGAAGAAAAAGCGGTTCCTAAGGTTGATTTTAGTAGTCTAGGTGAGTAAGATGCTGTATCAACAAATCGCAAGTAACAAACGTAAAACAGTGGTTCTACTAACTGTTTTCTTCCTTCTATTAGCTTTATTAGGTTATGCAGTAGGCTATTTATTTATGAACTCCGGTTTGATGGGAATAATTTTAGCTATTCTTATCGGTCTAGTCTATGCAGTATCTATGATTTTCCAATCAACAGAGATTGTCATGAGCATGAATGGTGCGCGTGAAGTTGACAGGAATGAAGAACCTGTTCTCTATCATGTTGTTGAGGATATGGCAATGGTGGCGCAGATTCCTATGCCACGAGTTTATGTCATTGATGATGCTGGCTTAAATGCTTTTGCTACGGGTTCGAATCCTCAAAATGCTGCTGTAGCAGCAACTTCAGGACTGTTAGATATCATGAATCGTGAGGAGTTAGAAGCTGTAATCGGTCATGAAGTTAGTCACATACGTAATTACGATATTCGTATTTCAACCATTGCTGTTGCTCTGGCTAGTGCAATTACGCTATTATCAAGTATGGCTGGTCGTATGATGTGGTGGGGAGGTGCTGGTCATAGTCGTAGAAGTAATGATCGAGATAGTGGGGGACTTGAAGTGATTATGTTAGTTATTTCTCTCCTAGCCATTGTTCTAGCACCTCTTGCAGCAACTTTAGTACAATTAGCTATTTCTCGCCAACGAGAATTTTTGGCAGATGCTTCAAGCGTAGAACTAACTCGTAATCCTCAAGGAATGATCAATGCTTTACAAAAATTAGACAATAGTCAACCCATGAGTCATCATGTGGATGATGCTAGTAGTGCACTTTATATTAACGATCCTCAAAAAAGAGGGTTCTTAAAAAAACTATTTTATACGCATCCACCTATTTCAGAACGGATTGAGCGTTTGAAACATATGTAAAAAACATCCAGAGGTTTTCCTCTGGATGTTTTATTTCCAAAAGTTAAAGATCTTGTAAATCAACTACTTCCAAACCATGCTCTGTCAGACTATAGATGCTCGTACAGACTTCTTTTAAAAAACGTCGATCATGCGAAACAGTGACAAGACCACCAGAATAATTGGCAAAGAGTTTTCTGATTTCTGGTTGAGATGTTGGAGAAAAGTTTCGTGTGGGCTCATCCAGAAGGAGAAAGTTTGGTTTACGTAGAACTAAATTCAAAAGAAGGAGTTTGCCTTGTTGACCACCAGATAAGGAGTTGATTTGGTGGTGCATCTCTGGATAGCTAAAATTAAGACTGGCTAAGTGAGATTGGATTTTCTGTATTTCCTCTTTGTGTCCAGTTTGGCTGAGAAATTCTACTGTGGATAGATCAAATTGCAGTGTTTCTTGGTAATCTTGTGGCATAAAACCAAGCGAAATCTCTCTTTTGCCGCTTAGTAGTTGATGTAACTTTGCTAAAAGAGTGGATTTGCCAACGCCATTGGGACCGATAATGCCGATTTTATCTTGACCACGGACAGTGAATTGTAGCCCTTGGGACAGAATTCCTTGGCCAATGGATAAAGTCTCATTTTCTAGTCGAACTAAGACTTTTGAAGCCACTAATGGCTCTATATCTGAAAAGAAAAGTTGGATTTGTTCCTCTTCAAGTGGCTTTTGGGTCATGGACTGAGCTGCTTTTTCGTAGCGTTTTTCTTGAGAAAGAACATTTTTCATCTTTTTAGCTAATAGGCGCCCAGCAACATCATTTTTAGTATTTCTCAAGGCAGTTTCGACATTTTGCTTAACTCGGCGATGCTTTTCCATGGTTTTGTCATGGGCTCTCTGGTCGTTAGCAGCTTGCTGGCTTTGTCTGGCAAAATTAGCCTTTCTCTGATCACTATAGCTATCGTAATCTAAATGCTCTACTAGCGTTTCCGCTTCTTTCCGGTGCTTGATTAGTCGCAAGTGGATAATGGTGTCTGCCGTTTGAGAGAGAAAATCTTCATCATGAGAAATGAAAATAACGGTTTGCCTCATCTTTTGAATCTGTTTTTTTAGCCAATCAACCATCTCTATATCCAGGTCATTTGAAGGTTCATCTAAAAATAGAATCTCAAAAGGTTTTGCTAACTCGTGGATGAGCTGAATTTTCAAAGCTTCACCACCCGAGAGGCTGGCAATTTCTTGGTCACTTGCAAAACGGTCGCTATCAAAGTGCAACTCCTCAGCCAAACGATAGAGAATGCTGTAGTCCAAATCTGTAGACTCTAAAAAGAAGTAGTCCTGTAGAGATTTTTTCTTCAGTTCTTCAGGGAGATGTTGGGGAATGTAGGCCAGGGACTGAAGGTCAGATTGGATTTCTCCCCTGATAGAGAAATCAGCTAATTTTTCTCCCATTAAAGTTCGAAGTAAGGTTGATTTTCCATTTCCTTCTTCGCCTATAATAGCGACCTTTTCTCCGTCTTGGATGGTAATGTTTAAATCGGAAACAAGGTCTCTTAAATCTTTGTTTTGTGTGATGGTCAGATGATTAATTTTTATCATATTATTTCCCTTTCTAGAATGTCCATATTGCATAACAAAAAGCTCTACTTTACCTAGTAGAGCCAATCGTCTATGTCAAAAAAACTCTTTTAAAAGGGATGAAAATCCAGCAGAAAAGAGCACGCAAAAAAGAGACAGAAACAAGATCTACTAAATAAAGGTTCTTTATTTGATAGACTTAGTTGTTCATGTCTCCCTTACCTCCGAGTATTGTTGCAATCATCATACTCTTTTTGAGAAAATTTGTCAAGATTAAGCCAGAAAATCCTCTATTTTTAAAGACCAAAAACAGGTCCATAGAGTGTCAACGTATGTTTAACGTGATCGTAGTGGAACTTGTCATAGTTTCTCCAAGCAGTGCGAGCCTGGTCGTTTAATTTCAGTGAACCAAGTCCAATCAAAAGACTAGTACGTTGGTAAAAAGACTCCAGTTCAATTAAGATGGCGTTGTCTAGTTTGTCAGCTTTTTTAAGTGCTCTGAGAATTTCATCTATATTTTGCTGTAAGCGTAGATCATCAGGTAATCCCTGTTTACAGCTTTGTATTGTTTGGTTTAATTTTGAAACGAGTTGATAGGCTTCTGTTAAAAGAGCTTTGTCTTCCATATGAGCGTCCTCCTTTGCTCATCTATTGATGCCTATAGTATAGCACAAAAAATAAATTTATCATAATAAATATATCAAAAAAATACAGAAAGATGTTTTAAAAGTTTAGAGGCTTTACTTGACCTCCTTTCATGGTATAATCAAGTGAGTAAATCTTTATGGAGGAAGTATGAAATTAAATATTCAAGAAGTTCGTAAGCAGCCTGAGGGTTTGTATTTTGAGCAAACTCTAGACTTGTCAGCTGACTTACGTGAGCGTAACCCAGAAATTTTAGACGTAAAAGATATTGTCGCAGTTGGGAAGGTTCAGTATGAAGACCGTATGTTTTTCCTAGATTACCAACTGTCTTATATCATCGTTCTTGCTTCTAGTCGTAGTATGGAACCTGTTGAGTTAGCAGAGTCTTATCCAGTGACAGAAGTCTTTATGGAAGGTGCTACCAATCAACTGGACCAAGAAGTTCTAGATGATGACTTGGTTTTACCTATCGAAAATGGTGAAATCGACCTGGCTGAGAGTGTTTCAGATAATATTTTGCTCAATATTCCAATCAAGGTCTTAACGGCAGAAGAAGAAGCAGGTCAGGGATTTATTTCTGGAAATGACTGGCAAATCATGACTGAGGAAGAGTACCAAGCTCAACAAACAGTCAAGAAAGAAGAAAATAGTCCTTTTGCTGGCTTGCAAGGATTATTTGACGGAGATGAATAATGGTCTTGTCCAAAAAACGAGCACGCAAGGTGCTAGAAGAAATCATAGCTCTTTTTCCAGATGCAAAACCTAGTCTAGATTTTCACAATCATTTTGAACTCTTAGTTGCAGTTATGTTGTCTGCTCAGACGACAGATGCAGCAGTGAACAAAGCGACTCCAGCTCTTTTTGAAGCCTTCCCTACACCTCAAGCCATGGCAGATGCCAGTGAGAGTGAAATTGCAAAACATATTTCTCGTTTAGGTCTGTATCGAAATAAAGCAAAATTTCTTAAAAAATGTGCCCAACAGTTATTAGAAGATTTTGATGGTCAAGTTCCTCAGACTAGAGAAGAATTAGAAAGTTTGGCGGGAGTTGGGCGTAAAACAGCTAATGTAGTCATGAGTGTAGGATTCGGGATTCCAGCTTTTGCAGTGGATACTCATGTGGAGCGCATTTGCAAACACCATGATATTGTTAAAAAATCAGCTACCCCATTAGAAGTTGAAAAACGTGTCATGGATGTCTTGCCACCAGAAAAGTGGTTGGCGGCGCATCAAGCTATGATTTACTTTGGTCGTGCTATCTGTCATCCGAAAAATCCAGAATGCGAACACTATCCACAATTGTATGATTTTAGTTCATTATAAGGTCAGACATTGAATGTTTTTACTTGCTTTGAACTGGGCTTTGTGATATAGTAAGAACAATAAAATATTCCTTTAAACCTGTCCCGTGAGGCAGGCAAGGAGCTCGATAAAGTAGAAAGGTAAGTCTATACTGTTTCCAGTATGGCTTGCTTAATGATACATTCTCAAGTCTCCTTGTCTAAGGAGACTTTTCTTTTTGGAGGTTTGTCATGAAGACAAAAGAAGTTGTAGACGAATTAACCGTCAAGCGAGCAATTACGCGTATCACTTATGAAATTATCGAACGCAACAAAGATTTAAATAAAATCGTTTTAGCAGGTATTAAAACTAGAGGTGTGTTTATTGCTCGCCGTATTCAAGAACGCTTGGAACAATTGGAAAATCTATCAGTTCCTGTTGTAGAATTAGATACTAAGCCCTACCGAGATGATGTTAAAAGCGGTGAAGATACTTCCTTGATTTCTGTAGATGTGACAGATCGAGAAGTTGTTTTGGTTGATGATGTTCTCTACACTGGTCGTACCATTCGTGCTGCTATTGATAATATTGTTAGCAAGGGTCGCCCTGCTCGTGTAAGCTTAGCTGTGCTGGTCGACCGTGGCCACCGAGAGCTACCAATCCGTCCAGACTATGTAGGGAAAAATATCCCAACCAGTCGTTCTGAAGAAATCATTGTTGAGATGACAGAACTCGATGGTCAAGACAGAGTTCTGATTACTGAGGAAGCTTAAGAAGCTGAAGGAGTAGCCATGTCGGAAAATCAACAAGCCTTGCAACATGTAGTATCGATGGAAGATTTGACGGTTGATCAAGTCATGAAACTCATTAAGAGAGGAATAGAGTTTAAAAATGGTGCTAGTAAGTCCTATATAGATAGACCTATAGTTGCCAATCTCTTTTTTGAAAGTTCAACTCGGACTCACAAATCTTTTGAAGTGGCAGAGATTAAACTTGGTCTAAATCTCTTGGATTTTGATGTAAAGACCAGTTCAGTTAACAAGGGTGAGACACTCTATGATACCATTTTGACACTGTCTGCCCTTGGTGTAGATGCCTGTGTTATTCGTCATCCAGAGGTAGACTATTATAGAGAATTAATCGCGAGTCAAACTATCAAGACTTCTATTATCAATGGTGGGGATGGTTCGGGTCAACATCCGAGTCAGAGTTTACTCGATCTAATGACGATATATGAAGAGTTTGGGAACTTTCAAGGACTTAAAGTTGCCATTGCTGGTGATTTAGATCATTCACGCGTAGCTAAGTCTAATATGCAAATTTTAAAACGTTTAGGTGCAGAACTGTATTTTGCAGGCCCTGAAGAATGGCGAAGCCAAGAATTTGCTGATTATGGTAAGTTTGTAACCATTGACGAAATTATTGATCAAGTAGATGTGATGATGCTGTTACGTGTTCAGCACGAGCGCCATGAAAGTGGAGTAGTTTTTTCAAAAGAGAACTATCATTCTCAGCATGGTTTAAATCAAGCCCGTTATGAACGATTGAAAGAAAAAGCTATTATTATGCATCCTGCACCTGTTAATCGTGATGTAGAAATTGCTGACCATTTGGTTGAAGCACCAAAATCACGTATTGTTCAGCAGATGACCAACGGTGTATTTGTAAGAATGGCTATTTTAGAATCCGTATTGACAAGTAGAAATATTAACTAACACAAGACGTTAAAAGACGCCTGAGAGCGTCCACGAGAGGTGAATGATGACAAAAAGACTTCTAGTATTAGAAGATGGAACAATCTTTGAAGGTAAAGGCTTTGGAGCAGATATCGATGTGACTGGTGAAATTGTCTTCAATACAGGGATGACAGGTTACCAAGAATCTATCACTGACCAGTCCTACAATGGACAGATTTTAACTTTCACTTATCCTTTGGTAGGAAATTATGGAATCAACCGTGATGATTATGAATCCATTAGTCCAACCTGTAAAGGAGTAGTGGTATTTGAAGAAGCTCGTAGAGCTAGTAACTGGCGCAACCAGATGACCCTTGACGAATTTTTGAAATCTAAAAAGATTCCTGGTATTTCTGGTATTGATACACGCGCCCTTACAAAAATTATCCGTAAGCATGGAACCATGCGAGCTACCATCACGCATGTGGGAGATAGTATTGACCATATTTCAGATCAACTTCAGGCTACGGTATTACCAGTTGATAATATCAAGCAAGTATCTACAAAAACGGCCTACCCAGCTCCTGGTGTAGGACTTAGTGTAGTCTTAGTTGACTTTGGTTTGAAGCATTCTATTTTGAGAGAATTATCCAAGAGGGACTGTAACGTGACTGTTGTCCCTTATACAACAACAGCTGAGGAAATCCTCCACCTTAATCCTGATGGGGTTATGTTGTCGAACGGACCAGGTAACCCTGAAGATGTTCCAGAAGCGCTTGAGATGATTCGTGGAATTCAAGGGAAAATTCCAATCTTTGGGATCTGTATGGGCCACCAACTCTTTGCCATGGCAAATGGAGCTAAGACCTACAAGATGAAGTTTGGCCACCGTGGCTTTAACCATGCTGTGCGAGAAATTGCAACTGGGCGCGTGGACTTTACCAGCCAAAACCATGGATATGCCGTTAGTCGTGAAGATTTGCCAGACCATTTGATTATTACCCACGAAGAAATCAATGACAAGTCTGTTGAAGGGGTTCGCCATCGTTATCAACCAGGATTTTCAGTCCAATACCATCCAGACGCTGCTCCTGGGCCACACGATGCCAGCTATCTCTTTGATGAATTTATCGAGATGATGGAAGCTTTTAAAATGAATAACCACTAAAATGTTCAAGTTCCTAGATAAGATTTTTTATCGATAATGATCGTTTCGCTAAAAAATCGTCGGAGAATTTATGGAATTGAACACGGACGGAAAGCTCGGAATTTAGATAAACCAACAAGGATAGAAACCCTTCTAGGGTTTCCTAAAATTCAGTCGCTTTCTTATCGTCCTTTGTATCTTATTTAATGGCAATCAGAGAGTTGCCGAATAGAAAGGAGAAGATACATTGTTCGCGGAAGTGAACACGCCCTAAGAACTGTGTGAAAAAGATAAACATTGATTTGACGCTGAAGGCGTCTGCACCAAGTTTCCTATTTTCACCGTGTTCTTGACGGGCTTTGTATCATAAACTATGCCTAAACGTACTGATATTCAAAAAATTATGGTGATTGGTTCTGGTCCGATTATTATTGGTCAGGCTGCTGAGTTTGACTATGCTGGAACCCAGGCCTGCTTGTCTTTGAAAGAAGAAGGCTATGAGGTTGTCTTGGTAAACTCAAACCCTGCAACCATCATGACGGATAAAGAGATTGCAGACAAGGTCTACATCGAACCGATTACACTTGAGTTTGTGACTCGTATTCTCCGTAAGGAACGTCCAGATGCTTTGCTTCCAACTCTTGGAGGTCAAACGGGGCTTAATATGGCCATGGAATTGTCTAAAAATGGTATCTTAGATGAGCTCGGAGTAGAACTTCTCGGGACTAAACTGTCTGCTATTGACCAAGCGGAGGACCGAGATCTCTTTAAACAATTGATGGAAGAACTCAAGCAACCAATTCCAGAATCTGAAATTGTCAACACAGTCGAGGGAGCAGTTGTCTTTGCAGCAACTATTGGCTATCCAGTTATCGTCCGCCCAGCCTTTACTCTAGGTGGTACTGGTGGTGGTATGTGTGCCAATGAGGAAGAATTGCGTGAAATTGCTGAAAATGGTTTGAAGTTATCACCAGTTACCCAGTGTTTGATTGAACGTTCTATTGCCGGTTTCAAGGAAATTGAGTATGAGGTCATGCGTGACTCAGCTGATAATGCCCTTGTTGTTTGTAACATGGAAAACTTTGACCCTGTCGGGATTCACACAGGGGACTCTATCGTATTTGCCCCTGCGCAAACCATGTCCGACTATGAAAACCAAATGCTTCGTGATGCTAGTTTGAGCATTATCCGCGCTCTCAAGATTGAAGGCGGATGTAATGTTCAGCTTGCTCTTGATCCACACAGCTTTAAGTACTATGTCATCGAAGTAAACCCTCGTGTATCTCGTTCCTCAGCTCTTGCTTCTAAGGCAACAGGTTATCCAATCGCTAAATTGGCTGCTAAGATTGCAGTCGGTTTGACCTTAGATGAGGTCATCAACCCAGTTACAGGTTCAACTTATGCCATGTTTGAACCAGCCCTTGACTATGTGGTGGCTAAGATTCCACGTTTCCCATTTGACAAGTTTGAAAAAGGGGAACGTCGTCTTGGTACCCAGATGAAGGCAACTGGAGAAGTTATGGCCATCGGTCGGAACATCGAGGAATCTCTCCTTAAAGCTTGTCGCTCTCTAGAAATTGGTGTCCATCACAATGAAATACCTGAGCTTGCAGATGTTTCAGATGATGCCTTGATTGAAAAAGTTGTCAAGGCTCAAGATGACCGTCTCTTCTACGTATCAGAAGCTATTCGTCGTGGTTATACACCAGAAGAGATTGCTGACTTGACTAAGATTGATATCTTTTATCTGGATAAACTCTTGCATATCTTTGAGATTGAGCAAGAATTGGGCGCACATCCTCAGGATGTCGATGTCCTGAAAACAGCAAAACTCAATGGTTTCTCAGATCGTAAAATCGCAGAACTTTGGGGAACTACAGCTGATCAAGTTCGCCAACTTCGTTTAGAAAACAAGATTGTCCCAGTTTACAAGATGGTAGATACTTGTGCCGCAGAATTTGAATCAGAAACTCCGTACTTCTACTCAACATATGGATGGGAAAATGAGTCTATCAAGTCTGATAAGGAATCTGTACTTGTCCTAGGTTCTGGTCCAATCCGTATCGGTCAAGGGGTTGAGTTTGACTATGCAACTGTTCACTCAGTAAAAGCAATCCAAGCTGCTGGATACGAAGCCATCATTATGAACTCAAACCCAGAGACAGTTTCAACAGACTTCTCTGTGTCTGACAAACTTTACTTTGAGCCATTGACTTTTGAAGATGTGATGAATGTCATTGACCTAGAGCAACCAAAAGGCGTTATCGTTCAGTTTGGTGGTCAAACAGCTATCAATCTAGCTGAGCCATTAGCAAAAGCTGGTGTGACTATCCTTGGTACTCAAGTTGCTGACTTGGACCGTGCAGAAGACCGTGACCTCTTCGAACAAGCCCTCAAAGACTTGGATATTCCACAACCTCCTGGGCAGACTGCAACCAATGAAGAAGAAGCAGTACTTGCTGCACGTAAAATTGGTTTCCCAGTTCTCGTTCGCCCTTCATATGTTTTGGGTGGACGTGCTATGGAAATCGTTGAGAATGAAGATGATCTTCGTTCTTACATGCGTACTGCGGTTAAGGCAAGTCCAGACCACCCTGTTCTTGTTGACTCTTATATCGTCGGACAAGAGTGTGAAGTCGATGCCATTTCAGACGGGAAAATTGTCCTCATTCCAGGGATCATGGAGCATATTGAGCGTGCAGGAGTCCACTCAGGAGACTCTATGGCAGTTTATCCTCCGCAAACCTTGTCTCAAAAGGTCCAAGAAACCATCGCTGACTACACCAAACGCTTAGCGATTGGCCTCAACTGCCTCGGTATGATGAATATTCAGTTTGTCATCAAGGATGAAAAAGTTTATGTTATCGAGGTCAATCCTCGTGCCAGCCGTACGGTTCCTTTCCTATCAAAAGTAACCAATATCCCGATGGCGCAAGTAGCAACCAAGCTGATTTTAGGTCAAAACTTGGAAAAACTTGGTTACCAAGATGGACTTTACCCTGAAAGTACACGAGTTCATATCAAGGCACCAGTCTTCTCCTTTACGAAGTTAGCCAAAGTTGATAGCCTGCTTGGCCCTGAAATGAAGTCAACAGGTGAAGTTATGGGTTCTGATACTACCCTTGAAAAAGCTCTTTACAAGGCCTTCGAAGCTTCTTATCTTCACTTGCCAACCTTTGGTAATGTTGTATTTACTATTGCCGATGATGCAAAAGAAGAAGCCTTGGATTTAGCTCGTCGTTTCCAAAACATCGGTTACGGTATCTTAGCGACAGATGGTACAGCAGCCTTCTTTGCAAGTCAGGGTCTCAAAGCCGAGGCTGTTGGTAAGATTGGTGATGATGAGAAAGATATTCCTAGCTTTGTCCGCAAAGGAAAAATTCAAGCAATTGTTAATACAGTTGGTACTAAACGGACAGCTGATGAAGATGGTGAACAAATCAGACGTTCAGCAATTGAACATGGAGTTCCTCTCTTTACAGCTCTAGACACAGCAGATGCGATGCTCAAGGTACTTGAAAGTCGTAGTTTTGTAACAGAAGCAATCTAATAAACAAAAAACGATTCTCGTAGATATGGGAGTCGTTTTTCCATCGATAAGTTTAGAATCAGGGTTTTAGCTAAGTTCTTGATTTTTAAAAAATTAACCGTTTTCACTTGACAAAAATTGGTCTATACCATATAATAAAATAAAGAAAACGGAGGAATAATAATGAAAGTTATTAAAGTTGAAAATCCAATTGAAGGTGGAAAAGTTGCATTTGACATCTTGAAGGAAAAGTTAGAAAATGGTGCTCAAACATTGGGTCTTGCTACAGGGAGTAGCCCGCTTGAGTTTTACCAAGAAGTCGTAGCTAGCGATCTTGATTTTTCAAATCTTACAAGTGTCAACTTGGATGAGTATGTAGGACTTGATGGTGATAATCCACAATCATACCGTTACTTTATGCAAGAGAATCTTTTTGACAAAAAACCATTCAAAGAAAGCTTCTTGCCACGTGGCGATAAAGACCATGCTGAAGAAGAAGTGGAACGCTACAATCAAATTTTAGCTGACCATCCAGTTGACCTACAAATCTTGGGAATTGGTCGTAACGGCCACATTGGATTTAACGAGCCAGGAACTCCATTTGATAGCCAAACACATCTTGTAGATCTTGACCAGTCTACTATCGAAGCTAACGCACGTTTCTTTGATAAGATTGAAGATGTTCCGACTCAAGCAATCTCTATGGGGATTAAAAATATCTTGGATGCCGAGTCTATTCTTCTCTTTGCTTATGGTGAATCTAAAGCAGAAGCTATCGCTGGAACTGTTGAGGGTCCAGTAACTGAAAGCCTTCCAGCAAGTAGCTTGCAAAACCACCCAGATGTAACCATCATCGCAGACGCAGCTGCTCTTAGCTTGTTAAAAAAATAAAATTAGAAACCATTTGCTCTTTGGAGTGAGTGGTTTTTTATAGTTTTCATGAGTCAATAGAAAGAAGTGGTATAATAGAATGGTAGAACAACTAGACCTAGTTAGGTTCAATTTTTACCATTTGATGATATACAGGGAGAGAATGAAAATATGCTATTAGAAAATAATTTGATAAAAGACAATATACGAGCGGATAACCAAAGTTTTCTCTATTATTTACACGAAGAAAACGTATTTGATAAGCAGTCTCTAGCTGATTTGTGTCATTATATAGAGAAGTTGGTTTCTATAAGTATAGACTTATTAAGGGATCTTCATTTTATTGAACAGCAAATCCTTCGTCACCTTGTTTACCATTTTGATAGCAATGACTTGAGTAAGATTTTGAATCTTCCTGATGAATATTGGGAATATATTGAACCTTTTGAACAAGCAGTAACAAAGTTGTATGATTTGATAAAGTATAGGTAAGAAAGTAATTAATAAACTGGAAAATGGGAATAAATGTAGGTTTCCTCTTGACATTTATTCATTTTGCATGTAGAATAGAATAGATCTTGAACTTGAAGGGAGTGAAAAAAATGTCTAAAACAGTAGTACGTAAGAATGAATCTCTTGACGATGCACTTCGTCGTTTCAAACGTGCGGTTACTAAAGCTGGTACTCTTCAAGAAACACGCAAACGTGAATTCTATGAAAAACCTTCTGTAAAACGTAAACGTAAATCAGAAGCAGCTCGTAAACGTAAAAAATTCTAATTTGAAATGAAAGGCTAGACTTGTCTAGTCTTTTTTCTTTTTCAAATAAATGGCTTAAATACTGTTAAAATCGGAAACTTATGACGACAATTTGATATAATAGTAGGGAGAACTCGATTTAAGGAGGAAATTATGTCGGTTTTAGTAAGAGAAGTAATTGAAAAGCTCAGACTAGACATTGTCTACGGTGAAGGTGAATTGCTTGAAAAAGAAATCATTACTGCGGACATTACGAGACCTGGTCTTGAAATGACAGGCTATTTTGATTACTATACTCCAGAACGAATTCAACTTTTGGGAATGAAGGAGTGGTCCTATCTGATCACTATGCCTTCCAAAAACCGTTATCAGGTTTTAAAGAAGATGTTTCTACCAGAAACACCTGCTGTCATCGTTGCTCGTGGTTTGGTAGTTCCTGAAGAAATGTTAAAGGCTGCTAGAGAATGTGAAGTGGCAATTTTAACCAGTCGGACTTCAACCAGCCGTCTGTCAGGACAACTATCTAGTTATCTAGATTCAAGACTGGCTGAGAGAACAAGTGTACATGGCGTCTTAATGGATATCTATGGTATGGGAGTACTCATCCAAGGAGATAGCGGTATCGGTAAAAGTGAAACTGGTTTAGAGTTGGTTAAGAGGGGACATCGATTAGTTGCTGATGACCGTGTTGATATCTATGCCAAAGATGAGATGACACTTTGGGGGGAACCAGCTGAAATTCTTAAACACTTATTGGAGATCCGAGGAGTTGGTATTATTGATATCATGAGTCTATACGGCGCTAGTGCAGTTAAAGATTCTTCTCAAGTTCAGCTTGCGGTCTATCTGGAAAACTATGATACACAAAAAACCTTTGACCGTTTAGGGAACAATGCTGAAGAGTTGGAAGTTTCGGGTGTGTCAATTCCACGTATTCGTATTCCAGTTAAAACAGGACGTAACATCTCAGTAGTTATTGAGTCTGCAGCTATGAACTATCGTGCTAAGGAAATGGGCTTTGATGCAACTCGTCTTTTTGAAGAACGTTTAACAAATCTAATTGCTCAAAATGAGGTGAGAAATGATTGATCCAATAGCTTTTCAAATCGGTCCATTTGCCGTTAGATGGTATGCACTCTGCATTGTGTCTGGTCTTCTTTTAGCTGTAGTTCTGGCCATGAGAGAAGCTCCTAAGAAAAATATTATACCAGACGATATTATCGATTTTATCTTGATTGCTTTCCCTCTAGCTATTATTGGGGCTAGGCTCTATTATGTCATCTTTAAGTTTGACTATTATAGTCAACATTTAGGAGAAATCTTTGCAATCTGGAATGGTGGTTTGGCTATCTATGGCGGTCTAATCACGGGTGCCATTGTACTTTATATCTTTGCGGATCGTAAGTTTATTAATAACTGGGACTTCCTAGATATTGCAGCACCAAGTGTCTTGATTGCCCAGAGTCTTGGACGTTGGGGCAACTTTTTTAACCAAGAGGCCTATGGGGCCACTGTAGAGAGTCTTGACTACTTGCCTAGTTTCATTAAGAATCAGATGTATATTGATGGCTCATATCGACAACCAACCTTCCTGTACGAATCTATCTGGAACCTGATTGGTTTTGCTTTAATTATTATTTTTAGACGCCGATTAAATGGTATTCGTCGTGGTCATATCACAGCTTTTTACTTAATTTGGTATGGATTTGGGCGTATGATTATTGAAGGAATGCGCACAGATAGCCTCATGTTCTTTGGACTTCGAGTATCTCAGTGGTTGTCTGTTCTATTAATTGGACTTGGTATTTATATTATCGTTTATCAAAATCGGAAAAAAGCACCATTTTATAATGTAAAAAAGGAGAATTAAAATGTTAGAAGTTGCTTATATTATTGTGGCTATTGCCTTGATTGTATTTATTGTTTATTTGATTATTACCCTTCAAAAAGTTGGACGTGTAATCGATGAAACTGAAAATACTGTTAAAACGCTAACTTCAGATGTAAATGTTACTCTACATCACACAAATGAACTTCTTGCAAAAGTTAATGTCCTTGCAGATGATGTCAATGTCAAAATTGCCACTATTGATCCACTTTTTACTGCAGTAGCTGATTTATCAGTATCTGTATCGGATTTAAACGAACAGGCACGTGTCTTAAGTAAAAAAGCTTCATCAGCTGGTTCAAAAACTTTAAAGACTAGCGCTGGCTTATCTGCTATTCGTGTCGCAAGTAAGTTTTTCAAAAAATAATAAAGGAGTAAGCTCATGGGAAAATTATCATCAATCCTTTTAGGAACTGTTTCTGGTGTTGCAGTTGCCTTGTTTCTAACAAGTGAAAAAGGGAAACGTGTTACTAGTCAGGCACAAGACTTTATTGAAGATCTGAGAGAAGATCCAGAATATGCTAAGGAACAAGCTCTTGAAAAATTGACAGAAGTCAAAGAACAAACTAGAGATTTTGTTCTAAAAACAAAAGAACAAGTAGAATCAGGAGAAATTACCTTTGATTCAGTTCTTGAAAAATCAAAATCTTTAGCTCAACAAGCGACTGAAGCTTCAAAAGAGACTTTGAACAATCTCAAAGAACAATTGGAAGAAAAAGTAGTTGTTGAAGACCAAGAAGACGGTCAAGAAATTGTCATCGAAATCGAAGAAGATTAAAATAGAAATCACCATTTTTGATTCCCTTAGAGTCGGAGATGGTGATTTTTTTCTTGAGTGAAGTCTTTATGGTATAATAAATATTATGCAGAAAAAACCAACATCAGCTTATGTGCACATTCCATTTTGTACACAAATCTGTTATTATTGTGACTTTTCAAAGGTCTTTATTAAAAATCAACCAGTAGATAGTTATCTAGAGCATTTATTGGGAGAGTATCGTTCCTATGATATTCATAAGTTGCGAACTCTTTATATTGGAGGAGGAACCCCTACAGCCTTGTCAGCCCAGCAATTGGAGACTTTATTGGATGGTCTAACTAGAGAATTAGACTTATCAGTTTTAGAGGAGCTGACCATTGAGGCCAATCCTGGTGATTTGGATGAGGATAAGATTGCAGTTTTAAAGAACTCAGCTGTCAATCGTGTTTCATTGGGTGTGCAAACATTTGATGATAAAATGCTGAAAAAAATTGGTCGAAGCCACTTGGAGAAGGATATCTATGAAAACATTGATCGTCTTAAGTTAGCAGGGTTTGATAATATTTCCATTGACCTGATTTACGCTCTTCCCGGTCAAACCATGGAACAAGTGAAGGATAATGTTGCCAAGGCCATTGCTTTGGATATTCCCCACATGAGTCTTTATAGCTTGATTTTGGAAAATCATACGGTCTTTATGAATCGTATGCGTCGTGGGAAATTACCACTTCCTAGAGAAGAAGTAGAAGCTGAAATGTTTGAATATATCATTGCTGAATTAGAGAGAGCTGGTTTTGAGCATTATGAAATTTCAAATTTTTCAAAACCTGGCTTTGAAAGTCGTCACAATCTTATGTACTGGGATAATGCTGAGTATTATGGTATAGGTGCAGGTGCGTCTGGCTATGTAAATGGTGTTCGCTATAAAAATCATGGCCCTATCCGCCATTATCTCAATGCTGTTGAAGCCGGTAATGCTCGCATTAACGAAGAACATTTGACTAAGCGAGAACAGATGGAAGAAGAGATGTTTTTGGGCCTTCGTAAAAAATCAGGTGTTTCCATGACTCGATTTGAAGAAAAATTTGGCACGTCTTTTCAAGAGTTGTATGGACAAGTAGTCAGAGATTTGTGCCAACAAAGGCTTTTACAAGTAGAAGGTCAGCAAATACGAATGACAAAGAAAGGTCTCTTTTTAGGAGATACAGTAGCAGAAAGATTTATATTGGAGTAATATTATGGGCTTAACTTATCAAATGAAAACTAAAATCCCTTTTGATATGTCAGACATGAATGGACATATCAAATTGCCAGATATTATCTTGCTGTCTTTGCAAGTATCTGGAAGCCAGTCAGTTCAACTAGGTGTCAGTGATAAGGAAATCCTTGAGCGTTATAATTTGGTCTGGATTATTACGGAGTATGATATTGACGTGATTAGACTTCCTCGTTTTGCAGAGGAAATTACCATTGAGACAGAAGCCTTGAGTTACAATAGACTCTTTTGCTACCGTCGTTTTACTATCTACGATGAATCTGGTCAAGCAATTATTCAAATGCTGGCTACTTTTGCTCTTATGGACCGAGACAGTCGGAAGGTACATAATGTAGAAGCAGAGATGGTCGCTCCATATCAATCCGAGTTTTCGAAAAAAATTATCCGTGGACCTAAATATATGGATTTGGAAAATCCATCATGTAAGGATTATCATGTTCGCTTTTATGATTTAGATATGAATGGGCATGTCAATAACAGTAAGTACTTGGACTGGATTTTTGAAGTGATGGGTTCTGAATTTTTGATGAAACATATCCCTAAAAAAATCAATCTAAAGTATGTCAAGGAAGTTCGACCAGGTGGTATGATTACTTCTAGTTACGAATTGAATCAACTAGAAAGCAATCACCAAGTCAAAAGTGATGGCGATATCAATGCTCAGGCAAAGATAACTTGGCAAAAAATTAACAAAGATTAGAAAGAAATGTATGACTTATAAAGGTTATTTAATCGATTTAGACGGAACGATTTACAAGGGTAAAGACCGCATCCCTGAAGGAGAAGATTTTGTTCATGACTTGCAAAAGCGTGGTATTCCCTACCTTTTTGTAACTAACAATACAACTCGTACACCTGAAAGTGTCCAGGAAATGTTGGCCAAGCAGTTTGATATTGATACTCCTGTATCAACTATCTATACCGCAACACTTGCAACCATTGACTATATGAATGACCTTGGTCTTGAAAAGACTGTCTATGTCATCGGTGAAGCAGGGCTCAAGGAAGCCATTCAAGCAGCAGGGTATGTCGAAGATAAAGAAAATCCAGCCTATGTGGTTGTTGGTTTGGACTGGCAAGTAGACTACGAAAAGCTTGCTACTGCAACACTTGCCATTCAAAAAGGTGCTCACTTTATTGGTACAAACCCTGATTTGAACATTCCAACCGAGCGAGGACTATTACCTGGCGCTGGTTCAATCATTACTTTGCTAGAAGCAGCGACTCGAGTTAAGCCTGTTTATATTGGAAAACCAAATGCAATTATTATGGAAAAAGCAGTTGAGCATTTAGGACTTGCACGTGAAGATTTGGTCATGGTAGGGGATAATTATCTTACAGATATTCGAGCTGGTATTGATAATGGAATTCCAACTTTGTTAGTAACTACTGGTTTTACAAAACCTGAAGAAGTACCAAATCTTCCTATTGCACCGACTCATGTTCTATCAAGCTTAGCGGAGTGGAATTTCGATGAGAACTAAACTAACTTTTGGAGCAAGCCTGCTTTTTCTATTGTCACTTGCTATCTTAGTAACCATTTACCTTGCTTGGATTTTATACCCTTTTGAGATTTCTTGGTTAAATCTAACAAGTCGAGTTCATTTGAAATCAGACATTATTCAGTATAATTTTCATATTCTAATGGATTATTTAACAAATCCTTTCAATCCAGTATTGGAAATGCCAGATTTCCCTTCGTCTGAATCAGGTTTACATCATTTTGCTGTTGTAAAAGGTCTCTTTCATCTAACTCAAGGAGTAGCTCTTGTTACATTACCCTTTTTCTACATTTTCTGGAACCAGGTTGTCAGAAAAGGAATTCTGTCTCTTTATCGAAAAACCTTAGTATTTATGGTTGGACTTCCGGTGGGACTTGGTTTATTTGGAGTCTTCATAGGTTTTGAACGCTTCTTTACCCTATTTCATCAATTTCTTTTTGTGGGAGACGATACCTGGTTATTTGACCCAGCTAAGGATCCTGTTATTCTCATCCTTCCAGAGAACTTTTTCCTCCATTGTTTTATACTCTTTTTTGGTATTTATGAACTGATTTTTGCTTTCTTTTATATGAAAAGTAGAAATGGCCAGTGACGATAATCATATTTGTATAAGTGCCTTATTGTTCATTAAAATACATTGGTTTTCAGAAAATATGAACAATATTTATGAAAATATATCAAATTATCTCTAAAAGCTTAATTTTTTTATAAAAATTTGCTTTTTTTAGGAAAGAACTAGTCAAGCGCTTAATTTTTTTGTATAATAGAATAAGAAAAGTATGCAAAGAAGAGAAAAGCATGATTACACTATTTTTATCACCGAGTTGTACATCATGTCGTAAGGCAAAGGCTTGGCTTCATAATCATAAAGTGCCTTTCCAAGAGCACAATATTATGACCAGTCCTTTAACGAGAAAAGAATTACAACATATTCTTTCCTTGACCGAAAACGGTACTGATGACATCATTTCAACTCGTTCAAAAATCTTCCAAAAATTGGATATTGATGTAGATAGTATTTCAGTATCGGAGTTACTTCGCTTAATCGAGCAGTACCCGAGTCTTTTGCGTCGTCCAATTATTATTGATGATAAACGGATGCAAATAGGCTTTAATGAAGATGAAATTCGAGCTTTTCTTTCAAGAAGCTATCGAAAACAAGAACTGAAGGAAGCTACCTTGAGAGCTGGTATAAATTAGATGAATAAACAATATAGTTACCCACTAGATTTTTCGTGGAGCACTGAAGAACTTGCTTCAGTGCTTTCTTTTTTTAATGATGTTGAAGTTGCTTATGAAGAAAAGATAGAAGCAAAAAAATTATTAGATTCTTATAAAGAATTTAAGATAGTAGTTCCAAGTAAGAGTGAAGAAAAACGTTTGGGACGGGAATTTGAAATAGTCAGTGGCTATTCTTTCTATCGAGCAGTTCAAATGGCTAAAGAAAAAGGGGAAGGGATGATTTCACTTGGAAAATAAATTTGCCTTTGCCAAAGAGATTGTTAGAGAGGCTGCGAGCTATATCCGAAAACATATGAAAGACGACCTTCATATAGAGAGAAAATCTTCTCCGACTGATTTGGTGACCAAGTTGGACAAGGAAGTGCAGACTCTCCTGATTGATAAGATTCGCTCGCGCTATCCAAATGATTTGTTCTGTGCAGAAGAAGGAGATTTTAAATCTCCTGTTGATCAAGGTTCTGTTTGGGTCATTGATCCTATTGATGGAACCAATAATTTTGTTGCCCAAGCTGAAGATTTCGCTATCATGGTAGCTTATTTCGAAAATGGTCAAGGACAATTCGGTATTATTTACGATGTCATGAAAGATGTTTGTTACCATGGTGGAGGAGTATTTCCAGCTTATTGTAATAATGAACTCTTGCCTTCTTTTAAAACCAAACCTTTGAGTGATTTTTTAGTGGCCATTAATGCTGGAATGTTAGAAACAAATGCTTGGGGTGTGGCCGATTTAGGGAATGCTTCACTTGGAGTACGAGTTTATGGAAGTGCCGCTATCAGTTTCTCGAAAATCTTATCTGGTCAGCTATTGACCTATATTACCTATCTGAAACCTTGGGATTACGCAGCTGCAAGTATCTTGGGGGAAAATCTCGGGTATCAAGTTATAACTCTCTCTGGAGATGAACCAGATTTTCAGACTTGCCAACCTGTCATGATGATTCCAAGAGAAATGTTACCAGACATTCAATCCTATATTTACGAAAGGAAACCATAGATGAACTTTCCGGAAGGATTTGTAAAAAAATATGAAGAAATACTTGGAGATGAGGCAAGAGCTTTTCTTGCCTCTTTTGATGATGATGCCATTTCCGCCTTTCGCAGCAATCCCTTAAAAGAAGCTCAAGGCACTTTCTCTGACCCTATTCCTAACACACCTTGGGGCTACTATGGCAAGGTTTCTGGAAAATCACCTGAGCATGTGACGGGCTTGGTTTATTCTCAAGAACCAGCTGCTCAAATGGTAGCTCAGGTAGCCCAGCCAAGTCCTGGAATGAAAGTATTAGATCTGGCAGCAGCGCCGGGAGGCAAATCAACTCAATTAGCTGCTTACTTAGCAGGTGAGGGTATTTTAGTTTCTAACGAAATTTCAAACAAGCGTGCCAAAATCTTAGTGGAAAATATGGAACGCTTTGGTGCGACTAATATCGTTGTGACCAATGAATCTGCAGAACGTTTAGCCAAGGTCTTTAAAGGTTATTTTGACCTGATTGTTCTGGATGCTCCTTGCTCGGGTGAAGGAATGTTTCGTAAACAGCCCGATGCTATGGATTATTGGAGTGAGAATTATCCTAGTCAATGCGCTAATCTACAACGTGAGATTTTAGAAGATGCTGTTACCATGTTGGCTGATGGCGGTCGACTTGTCTATTCCACTTGTACTTGGGCTCCAGAAGAAAACGAAGAAATCATTAACTGGCTCATAGATACCTACGATTTTGAATTGATTCCAATCGAACATATTAATGGTATGTCACAAGGAATCAACCAACCTGAAACAGCTCGTATGTACCCTCATCTCTTTAAGGGAGAAGGTCAGTTTGTTGCCCATCTGCAGTTTAAAGAACAAAACAAGACTGGGAAGTTCAAGCATTCGAAGACGAATCTCAGCCGTGAACAGTTGAGTTTGTGGCAAGATTTTGAGAAGAAGTATTTAAGAGAAAAACTGCTAGGAGTCCTACAAGTTTTTGGCGACCAACTTTATCTCTTACCAGGAGTCCTACCAGACATTGGCCAACTTAAGATAGCTCGTAATGGTCTTCATCTTGGAACCTTTAAGAAAAAACGTTTTGAACCCAGCTTTGCACTTGGTTTAGCCTTAAAACCGAGTCAAGTTAAACAAAGTCTTGAAATTAGTCAAGAAGATTTTGCTAAATACGTAGCAGGTGAAACGGTTCAATTAGAGCAAAACTATAGTAATGGATGGTATCAAGTCTTGGTTGGAGGAAATGGTTTGGGTTTCGCCAAAGTAACCGGGAATACCCTAAAAAACTATTTCCCTAAGGGCCTGCGATTCAGGTAAAAAACTAGTCAAAGCCTCTATTCTATGTTATAGTGGAAGTATGGATGATTTTGTAAAATACATGAAAATATTCAAATCTTCTAATCTATTCACCATTATTTTCAAGGAGACAAATAGTGAAAAAAAGAAAAAAGCTTGCCCTATCTCTTGCAACTCTTTTGCTTGCTGGGTCGCTAGCGGGATGCGCTAGTTGGATTGATCGTGGGGAGTCTATGACTGCTGTTGGGTCAACTGCCCTCCAACCTTTAGTGGAGGCCGCGGCAGATGAGTTTGCATCTGCTAACATTGGCAAAACTGTAAATGTTCAAGGTGGTGGTTCTGGTACAGGTCTGTCTCAAGTTCAATCAGGAGCAGTAGATGTTGGTAACTCTGATGTTTTTGCGGAAGAGAAAGATGGTATTGATGCAACAGCCTTAGTTGACCACAAGGTAGCTGTTGCGGGGATAGCTGTTATCATCAACAAAGAAGTAGGTGTTGATAATCTTACGACAGAACAACTTCGCAAAATTTTTACAGGTGAAATTACCAACTGGAAAGAAGTTGGAGGTAAAGATTTAGCGATCTCTATTATCAACCGAGCTGCTAGCTCAGGTTCTCGTGCTACCTTTGACAGCGTGATTATGGATGGAAAATCAGCAATACAAAGTCAGGAACAGGATTCAAACGGTATGGTTAAATCAATTGTTTCTCAAACACCTGGTGCCATTTCCTACTTAGCCTTTGCCTATGTTGATGACTCAGTAGCGACTATCAAACTCAATGGTTATAAGCCAATCTCAGAAAACGTTACAACCAACAATTGGCCTTTGTGGTCTTATGAACACATGTATACCCTTGGTGAGCCAAATGAATTGGTTGGAGAATTTTTAAACTTTGTCCTTTCAGACGAAGCTCAGAATGGAATCGTTAAAGGAATGGGTTATATTTCTGTTAAGGAAATGAAGGTTGAAAAAGATGCTGCAGGTACTGTGACAGTGCTAGAAGGGAGTCAATAATGAATCAAGAAGAATTATCTAAAAAATTGCTCTCTCCGTCAAAGAACTCTCGTCTTGAGAAATTAGGAAAAGGACTAACCTTTGCCTGCCTTTCTTTGATTGTCATCATCGTTGCTATGATTTTGATTTTCGTAGCCCAGAAAGGCTTATCGACCTTCTTTGTCAATGGAGTCAACATTTTTGATTTTCTATTTGGACAGACTTGGAATCCATCTGGGAAACAATTTGGTGCCCTACCAATGATTTTAGGTTCCTTTATTGTTACCATCTTATCGGCTCTGATCGCGACACCATTTGCCATTGGTGCTGCAGTTTTTATGACTGAGGTGTCACCAAAAGGAGCCAAAATTTTGCAACCAGCTATTGAACTTCTAGTTGGGATTCCTTCAGTCGTGTATGGATTTATCGGTTTGCAGGTCGTAGTTCCCTTTGTCCGTAGTGTCTTTGGTGGAACTGGTTTTGGGATTTTGTCAGGGATTTTCGTTCTCTTTGTCATGATTTTACCAACTGTTACCTTCATGACCACAGATAGCCTACGTGCAGTGCCTCGTCACTACCGTGAAGCTAGTTTAGCTATGGGAGCAACCCGCTGGCAAACTATCTGGCGCGTAACCTTGAAGGCAGCCCGTTCTGGTATTTTTACGGCAGTAGTCTTCGGGATGGCGCGTGCCTTTGGTGAGGCCCTTGCGATTCAGATGGTTGTTGGTAACTCAGCAGTTATCCCAACTTCATTGACGACTCCAGCAGCGACTTTGACTTCCGTTTTGACTATGGGAATCGGAAATACTGTCATGGGAACTGTTGATAATAATGTTCTTTGGTCACTGGCTCTAGTATTGCTCTTGATGAGTTTGGCCTTTAACAGTGTGATTAAATTGATTACGAAAGAGAGAGGAAAGAAAAACTATGCACGCTAAGAAATTAGATAAACTTGCTACAGCTGTCCTCTACACCATCGCAGGAATCATTGTGACCATTCTTGCTTCCTTGATTCTTTATATCTTGGTTCGAGGTTTGCCACATGTTTCTTGGGCCTTCTTGACAGGAAAATCATCCTCTTATCAAGCAGGTGGTGGTATTGGAATTCAGCTTTATAATTCCTTTTTCCTTTTAGTGATTACCTTATTTATCTCTGTGCCTCTATCAATGGGTGCTGGAATTTTCCTAGCAGAGTATGCTAAAAAAGGTCGTGTGACTAATTTTATCCGTACCTGTATTGAAATCTTGTCATCTTTACCATCAGTCGTTGTGGGACTCTTTGGTTACCTCATCTTTGTAGTCCAGTTTGAGTATGGATTTTCCATTATTTCTGGTGCCTTGGCTTTAACGGTCTTCAATCTTCCACAGATGACTCGTAACGTTGAAGACAGTTTGAAACACGTTCACCATACGCAACGTGAAGCTGGTTTGGCACTTGGACTCTCTCGTTGGGAAACAGTTCTTCATGTCGTGATTCCTGAAGCTCTTCCCGGCATTGTGACTGGAATTGTGCTTGCATCAGGTCGTATCTTTGGTGAAGCTGCTGCTCTTATCTATACAGCAGGTCAATCTGCACCAGCTCTTGATTGGTCTAACTGGAATGTTCTCAGTGTAACCAGTCCAATCTCAATCTTCCGTCAAGCAGAAACCTTGGCTGTACATATCTGGAAAGTCAACAGTGAAGGAACCATTCCTGATGGAACTCTAGTTTCAGCGGGTTCTGCAGCAGTGCTCCTCATCTTTATCTTGATCTTTAACTTTGGAGCACGTAAACTCGGAAGCTATCTACATAAGAAATTAACTGCAGCCTAAAGGAGAAGCCATGTCAAAATATAATTGGGATGAAAGGCATATCATTACTTTTCCAGAAGAAAAAGTGGCCCTCTCTACGAAGGATTTACATGTTTACTACGGTAAGAATGAATCCATCAAGGGCGTGGATATGCAATTTGAAAAAAATAAAATCACGGCCTTGATTGGCCCGTCAGGTTCTGGGAAATCAACTTATCTACGCAGTCTCAACCGTATGAATGATACTATTGATATTGCTAAGGTAACTGGACAAATTCTTTATCAAGGAATTGACGTCAACCGTCCTGAGATTAATGTCTATGAAATGCGTAAACATATCGGAATGGTTTTCCAACGTCCAAATCCATTTGCTAAATCAATCTACCGCAACATCACCTTTGCACACGAACGTGCAGGTGTTAAGGACAAGCAGGTTCTTGATGAAATTGTAGAAACCTCTCTTCGCCAGGCTGCTCTCTGGGATCAGGTCAAAGATGACCTTCATAAGTCAGCCTTGACGCTTTCGGGTGGTCAGCAGCAACGTCTCTGTATCGCTCGTGCTATCTCTGTAAAACCAGACATCCTCTTGATGGATGAGCCTGCCTCAGCCTTGGATCCGATTGCGACAGCCCAGCTTGAAGAAACCATGCTGGAGTTGAAGAAGGACTTTACCATTATCATTGTAACCCACAGCATGCAACAGGCTGCGCGTGCAAGTGATTATACAGGATTCTTCTATCTGGGT
Organism: Streptococcus timonensis; assembly: GCF_047460355.1. Taxonomy (GTDB): domain Bacteria; phylum Bacillota; class Bacilli; order Lactobacillales; family Streptococcaceae; genus Streptococcus; species Streptococcus timonensis_A. The sequence continues at coordinate 396,973 of NZ_JASHGL010000001.1, forward strand.
GACTTGATTGAGTATGATAAAACTGCAAATATTTTCCAAAATGCTAAGCTACAGTCAACAAATGACTATGTAACTGGACACTTTGGTTAGAGAGGAAATAGTATGACAGAACCGATTTTACAGGTTTCAGACCTGTCAGTCTATTACAATAAAAAAAAGGCCTTGAATAGTGTTTCCTTATCCTTCCAACCCAAGGAAATTACAGCCCTTATCGGTCCGTCTGGATCTGGGAAATCAACACTTCTAAAGGCTATTAACCGAATGGGTGACCTTAATCCTGAAGTGACGACAACTGGATCAGTGGTTTATAACGGTCACAATATTTATAGTCCACGTACAGATACGGTTGAATTACGTAAGGAAATCGGGATGGTTTTCCAACAACCGAATCCTTTCCCAATGTCCATTTATGAAAATGTTGTTTATGGTCTCCGAATTAATGGAGAGAAAGATAAGAACGTTTTGGATGAAGCTGTAGAAAAAGCTTTACAGCGTGCTTCAATCTGGGATGAGGTCAAGGATCGCTTGCATGATTCTGCTATTGGTCTTTCTGGAGGACAGCAGCAACGTGTTTGTGTGGCACGTGTATTGGCAACTAGCCCTAAAATTATCCTCTTGGATGAACCAACTTCAGCCTTGGACCCTATTTCTGCTGGGAAGATTGAGGAAACCTTGTATGGTCTAAAAGACAAGTACACCATGCTCTTGGTCACTCGTTCTATGCAGCAAGCATCTCGAATCTCTGATAAGACAGGATTTTTCCTCAATGGAGATTTGATTGAATTTAACGATACCAAGGAAATGTTCCTCTATCCGCAACATAAGGAAACAGAGGACTACATTTCAGGTAAATTTGGATAAGGAGTGAGAAGATGTTACGATCTCAATTTGAAGAAGATTTAGAGAAATTGCATAATCAGTTTTATGCTATGGGACAAGAAGTTCTTTCCCAAATCAATCGTACCGTACGTGCTTTTGTAACGCATGACCGTGACATGGCTAAAGAAGTCATCGAGGAAGATGCAGAAGTAAACGAATACGAAGTGAAACTTGAAAAGAAATCATTTGAAATGATTGCGCTACAACAGCCAGTTTCGCAAGATTTACGTACAGTATTAACAGTTCTAAAAGCTGTGTCAGACTTAGAACGTATGGGAGACCATGCAGTTTCTATCGCAAAGGCAACTATTCGTATGAAGGGTGAGCAACGCATCCCTGCAGTTGAAGAAGAAATTAAAAAAATGGGTCGCGAAGTAAAAAACTTTGTTGAAGCCGCTTTAGAACTTTATTTGAATGGTTCTGTGGATCAAGCCTATGAAGTTGCAACCATGGATGAAAATATCAACCATTACTTTGATAATATTCGTGATCTTGCAACTGAAGAAATTAGAAAGAACCCAGAAGCTATCGTCACAGGTCGTGATTACTTCCAAGTCATTTCATACTTGGAGCGTATCGGAGACTATGCTAAAAATATCTGTGAATGGGTTGTTTACTTTGAAACAGGTAAGATTGTTGAATTATAAAGTATTCAAATGATAAAATTATTGTGAAAGCTTACTTTTTACTAGAGTAAGCTTTCATTGTATAGATAATTTACTTTGTCAGAGGTGAATAATGAACTACATACAGAATATAAGAAAAAAAGTTGGAAAAGATAAAATTATTTTAAATTTCACATGTGGAATATTAAGTCAATCAGGAAAAATATTATTACAAAAACGAGCAGATAAAGGAACTTGGGGATTACCAGGCGGAGCTATTGAATTAGGCGAATCGGCTGTAGAAGCGTTAGTTCGAGAGTTTTACGAAGAAACTGGACTGAAAGTGACAGTGAAAAAACTTTTAAATGTTTATACAAAATATTCAGATAGTTATCCAAATGGTGATGAGGCTCAAGTTCTTACAATTTTGTATTTAGTTGCATCTGAAACTTCTATCTCTACAAATGTTTTTACGAGTGACGAAACTTTAGAATTAGGATTTTTTGAACATAGGGACATACAAAATATCACAATTGTAAACCAGCAACATCGAGATATGATAAATGATTTTTTTGAAAATAAGTTCCCAATAGATAGATAAACTAACCACTGAATTTCTATATTTTTTAATTATATTTTATGAAAATGCAAGAAAAACTTGACAAGTATTTCTGAATAAGTTATAATTATACAAAATTAACAGAGAGGTTGTTTATTTATGAATTTTAAAAAATGGATATTTGTCTTATGTAGTTTTCTTGCAAGCTTCTTTTTAGTAGCTTGCCAATCGTCTAGCTCAAGCTCACAGTCTGCAGTGGAGGCCATCAAGCAAAAAGGAAAATTAGTAGTTGCAACTAGCCCAGACTATGCTCCCTTTGAGTTTCAAGCACTTGTAGATGGTAAGAACCAAGTCGTAGGTGCTGATATTGACATGGCGCAAGCAATCGCTGATGAACTTGGAGTGAAATTGGAAGTTTCAAGCATGAGTTTTGATAATGTCTTGACTAGTCTTCAGACAGGAAAAGCAGACCTAGCAATTGCGGGAATCAGTGCAACTGAAGAAAGACAAGAAGTCTTTGATTTCTCAATTCCTTACTATGAAAATAAAATTAGCTTCCTTATCAGAAAGTCTGATCTTGAAAAATACAAGGATTTGGATTCTCTAGCAAGTGCTAATATTGCAGCTCAAAAAGGAACTGTTCCTGAATCTATGGTTAAAGAGCAACTTCCAAAGGCACAGTTGACTTCTTTGACAAACATGGGCGAAGCAGTCAATGAGCTTCAATCAGGTAAGGTTGATGCTGTTCATATGGATGAACCAGTAGCACTTAGTTATGCTACAAAAAATTCAGACTTACAAGTAGCAAGTGTTTCTTTAACCATGAATGAGGGGGAGTCCAATGCAGTAGCCATAAGGAAAGGGAATGAAGACTTGAAAGAGGTAGTCGATAAGGTCATCCAAAAACTAAAAGATGAGGGAACCTATCAAACTTATCTTGAAAAAGCTGCTAAATTAACAGAAGTAGAACAATAAAAAGAAAGCAGAATTGGATTTATTCCAATTCTGCTTTTATGTAGCTTAGGACTTTTTCTAAATCCTCTAAAGAAACTTTTACAAACTGATAGGGACATGGACCTAGATAGGCTTCCTCGAAGAAATCCAAATTAAGATGACTGTGCTTTAAACTTGCAATCTTGGGGAATTGACGGAGATCCAAGAGGAGACCATTATGGAGTCGGAAAGCGGGGAGTGGACAGGATGATTTCTTAAGTACGTGATCAATCTGAACTTGATACCTGTCTTGTATTGCCAGTCTGGCAAGACGGTTTTTTTCAAATAATTGACTATCGATATATAAGGATAGAGCCTTTTGCATGATAAGATTACTATCGTAGTCCAAGACATTTTTGTAGGATACAAAGGCTTCTTTGATAGCATTTGGGAGGATAAGAGCGGTAATACGAAGGGCTGGAAAGAGGCTAGTTGAGAAGGATTTAATGTAAATAACCCGGTCCTCAGTATCCAGATAGTGAAAGGTCTGTCCTTTCTTTGGATCCAAGTCTCCTAGGTAATCATCTTCAACAATGTAAACACCGTACTGATTCGCAAGAGCAAGAATTTCTCGTTTCTCTTCTTCAGTGTAGGAGTGCCCCAGAGGATAGTGAAAACGAGGAATAGTGTAGAAAAATTTGATAGTACCAGTTTTAAAGTGTCTTTCTAATTCTTCAAGGTTAATACCGTCAATTCGTCGTTCAATGGTTTGATAGGGAAGGTTTTGAGCTAGCAACAGCTGATTCATTCGATGGTAGGTAGGTTGCTCAATAAGGATTTCCTCCGCCTTATTAGGGAAATCAATCTGAGAAAGGATAAAAAGGGCTTGTTGGGTACCAGATGTCAAAACTAGTTGGTCAGGCTTGCAATAAAGGGCTTGCTCAAAAAGGAGTTTATGAACAGATTTTCTAAGGTCGTCAAGTCCTTCCTGATTGTCATAATAGTTAAAGAGGTAGTTTTCTCGGCCAATCAAGGTCTCATTGACACAAAGGCGAAAGTCATCATAAGCACTGGCGTGCTCATCTGTAACTTCGATTTCTAGGTCTTGATGCTGTCCTTGTTCTAAGACATAATAGCCACTCTGGGGTTTAGCGTATAGATATTGAGCATGCTTCAAGTCAAGTAAAGCTCGTTGAATGGTGTCTTTGCTACATTGGAAGTCTTGACTAAGTTGACGGATAGATGGGAGGCGACTACCAGTTGGGAATTTCCCAGTCTCGATACCAACCTTGAGATAAGCTACTACTTCTTGATATTTGCTCAACTTTCTCATATGAGACCTCCTATAATTTTTTTCATTGTACCCTTTTTTTCTACGTTTGGCAATGCTAAAAGCCAATCTCCCATTCAAATCTAAGAAAATTTATGATATACTTAGAAAGTAAAAACATTGGAAAGAATGGGATACTAAGGTGCGTGAACCAGTAAAATTATTTCAATACAATACTTTAGGAGCACTGATGGCTGGACTTTATGGAGGAAGTCTGACAGTAGGTGAATTACTTCAACATGGTGATTTAGGAATAGGTACTCTTGACTCTATAGATGGCGAGCTGATTGTCTTGGATGGAAAGGCTTATCAAGCCAAGGGGTCAGGGGAAAAACCAGAGATTGTTGAAGTCTCTCCTGATGCCTTGATTCCTTATGCGGCAGTTGTTCCCCATCAGGCTGAAGTTATTTTCCGCCAGCGCTTTGAAATGACTGACCAGGAATTAGAAGAAAGAATTGAGTCCTATTATGATGGGGAAAATCTATTTCGTTCCATCAAGATTCATGGGGATTTCAAGCATATGCATGTACGTATGATTCCCAAGTCAACATCTGAAAGAAAGTTTGCAGAGGTTGCGACTCATCAACCAGAGTATCGTCGTGAAAATGTGTCTGGAACTATTGTTGGCTTCTGGACCCCAGAAATTTTTCATGGGGTTAGTGTCGCAGGTTACCATTTGCACTTCATTTCCGATGACCTAACATTTGGTGGTCATGTGATGAACTTTGTCATCGAGGAAGGGATTGTAGAATTAGGAGCTGTTGATCAATTAGATCAACGTTTCCCAGTTCAAGATCGTAAGTATCTTTTTGCAAAGTTCGATGTAGATGAGATGAAAAGAGATATTGAACAGTCAGAGTAAAGGAAGAGGAAGAGAAATATGAATGGACATATTATAGCAACGATGATTGCTTTAATCATTTTTCTGATTGCAGCTATTTGGTTTGCGAGAAAGAAATATAAGATTAATCTATCAGTTTTAGGATTAGGAGCGATTGCCTTTTTCGTATCGGCACAGGTCTTGGAGAAGATTGTTCATCTTCTTGTTCTTCGCCCGCAAAGGGATGGAACAATTGCTCTAATGACAGAGCATCCGATTATCTATGTAATTTATGGAATTGCAATGGCTGCTCTATTTGAAGAAACAGCTCGCTTTATCTTCTTTAAATGGTTGGAGAAGAAAAGAAAATTAGAAGTTTCGGATGCCCTTGCCTATGGTCTTGGTCACGGTGGATTAGAATTACTTTATGTTGGAATTGCTAGCCTAATAAATCTCTTTATCCTATTTTCAGCTGTCCAATCTCAAAACCCTAAGGTTTTAGAACTCTTGACACAGAATATGCTGGAAACCATTCGGACCCTAGCTCCTTGGCAAGTTTACCTCTTGGGACTTGAGAGAATCCTCGCTATGATGATCCAAGTTTGTTTGACTGTTTGGGTTTATCAAGCTGTTCGTCAAAAGAAATGGATTTATCTACTAGCAGCCTACGCTTTACATGCTTTATTTGATTTGGCTCCTGCCCTATCGCAAGTTGGCTGGATTTCTAATCCACTTTTTGTAGAAGGATTGCTGGCAGTAGAAGTTGTGGGCTTTATCTTCCTAACAAAATCAATCTTTTGCAAAAAACAATAGTGTCAAAGAGGCCTAGCCTCTTTTTTCTGTGAGCTTTTTAAAAAGATAAACTAATCATCGAAAAATGCTCCTAAAAATGGTATAATAGAATGTATTTTATAAAAGGAAGAGCAAAATGATTGTATTAGATAAAATAAATGAAACCTTAGAAGGAATCGATATTCGTTTCGATGAACCCTTAAAATCTTATGCTTATACAAGAGTAGGTGGAAAGGCAGACTATTTGGTTTTTCCACGAAATCGCTACGAGATGGCTCGAGTGGTTAAGTTTGCCAATCAAGAAAATATTCCTTGGATGGTACTGGGAAATGCTAGCAACATTATCGTTCGGGATGGTGGTATCCGTGGATTTGTTATCTTGTGTGACAAACTCAACAATGTTTCTGTAGATGGTTATACCATTGAAGCAGAAGCAGGTGCTAACCTGATTGAGACCACTCGTATAGCTCTTCGACATAGCTTGACTGGTTTTGAGTTTGCCTGTGGCATTCCCGGAAGCATCGGTGGTGCTGTATTTATGAATGCTGGCGCCTATGGTGGAGAGATTTCTAATATTTTGCAGTCTTGCAAAGTATTGACCAAAGATGGGGAAATTGAAACCTTATCAGCTAAGGATCTAGCCTTTGGTTATCGTCATTCAGCTATTCAAGATTCTGGAGCAGTAGTCTTATCAGCTAAATTTGCACTATCTCCAGGGAATTATGAGACTATTAATCAAGAAATGGAACGTTTGACCCACCTTCGAGAACTCAAACAACCTTTGGAATATCCATCATGTGGTTCTGTCTTTAAACGTCCAGTCGGGCATTTTGCAGGACAATTGATTTCAGAAGCTGGTTTGAAGGGCTACCGTATCGGTGGTGTCGAAGTCTCGGAAAAACATGCGGGCTTTATGATTAATGTAGCCGATGGGACAGCTCGAGATTATGAAGACTTAATTGAGACTGTCATTGAAAAAGTTAAAGAACATTCAGGTGTTACCTTAGAGCGAGAAGTTCGTATCTTGGGTGAACACGAATAACATTATTTTTACATAGCATTAAAAGATTGGGATTTTATCGCTAGATATGGTTTGGGTCAATTCCTTACAGTCATTGCTAGCATTTTACAAGGTCCCAATCTGTTAATTTACGAAGAAAAAGGAATTTAGAGGAATTGAAAAAACCAATTATCGAATTCAGAAACGTTACTAAAGTTTTTGAAGATAGTGACACTAAGGTTCTCAAGGATATTAACTTTGAGTTGGAAGAAGGAAAATTTTATACACTGCTAGGAGCTTCTGGTTCAGGAAAATCAACCATCCTAAATATCATTGCAGGTTTGCTAGACGCAACGACGGGTGATATTTTGCTAGACGGTGTTCGTATCAATGACATCCCGACCAATAAGCGCGATGTTCACACGGTCTTCCAATCTTACGCCTTGTTCCCTCATATGAATGTCTTTGAAAATGTTGCCTTTCCATTGCGATTGCGAAAGGTCGATAAAAAAGAAATCGAACAACGTGTCTTAGAAGTTCTCAAGATGGTTCAGTTAGAAGGTTTTGAAAAACGTTCGATTCGTAAGCTATCTGGAGGACAACGTCAGCGTGTAGCTATTGCGCGTGCGATTATCAACCATCCTCGAGTGGTGCTCTTGGATGAGCCCTTGTCAGCGCTGGACTTGAAATTGCGAACAGACATGCAGTACGAACTGCGTGAACTGCAACAACGATTGGGAATTACCTTTGTCTTTGTCACTCACGATCAGGAAGAAGCTCTGGCCATGAGTGACTGGATTTTTGTCATGAATGACGGTGAGATTGTTCAGTCTGGGACACCAGTTGATATCTACGACGAGCCAATCAACCACTTTGTTGCTACCTTTATCGGGGAGTCAAATATCTTGCCAGGAACCATGATTGAGGACTACTTGGTCGAGTTCAATGGCAAACGCTTTGAGGCGGTCGACGGTGGGATGAAGCCAAATGAACCGGTCGAAGTCGTCATTCGTCCAGAGGACTTGCGCATTACCCTTCCAGAAGAAGGAAAACTTCAAGTTAAGGTCGATACGCAGCTCTTCCGTGGGGTTCACTATGAGATTATCGCCTATGACGAACTTGGCAACGAATGGATGATCCACTCAACTCGTAAGGCCATCGTTGGTGAGGAAATTGGTCTGGACTTTGAGCCAGAAGACATCCACATCATGCGTCTCAATGAAACAGAAGAAGAGTTCGATGCTCGTATCGAAGAATACGTAGAAATCGAAGAGCAAGAAGCAGGTTTGATTAACGCTATTGAGGAGGAAAGAGATGAAGAAAACAACCTCTAAACTCTTTGTAGTGCCCTACATGCTTTGGATTGCACTCTTTGTATTGGCACCCCTAGTCTTGATTTTTGGACAATCATTTTTCAACATCGAAGGTCAGTTTAGTTTAGAAAACTATAAATCCTATTTTGCGTCACAAAACTTAACCTATCTCAAAATGAGCTTCAACTCTGTTCTCTATGCAGGGATTGTGACTTTAGTGACACTCTTGATTAGCTATCCAACAGCCCTCTTTTTGACCCGTCTCAAACACCGTCAACTCTGGCTCATGCTAATCATTTTGCCAACCTGGATCAACCTACTCCTTAAGGCTTATGCCTTTATCGGAATTTTTGGTCAAAATGGCTCTATTAATCAATTCCTAGAATTTATCGGAATTGGTTCTCAGCAGTTGCTATTTACAGATTTCTCATTTATCTTTGTCGCAAGCTATATCGAGCTTCCATTTATGATTTTGCCCATCTTCAATGTCTTGGATGATATGGATAACAATCTCATCAATGCCAGCTATGACCTCGGTGCGACCAAGTGGGAAACCTTCCGCCATGTTATCTTCCCCCTATCTATGAACGGGGTGCGAAGCGGAGTTCAATCAGTCTTTATCCCAAGTTTGAGTCTCTTCATGTTGACCCGTTTGATTGGGGGGAACCGAGTGATTACCTTGGGGACTGCCATCGAGCAGAACTTCTTGACCAATGACAACTATGGTATGGGTTCAACTATCGGAGTTGTTCTTATCCTGACTATGTTTATCACCATGTGGGTGACTAAGGAAAGGAGAGAACGATGAAAAAATTATCGAATCTTTACCTAGCCTTTGTCTTTATCGTCCTTTATTTGCCAATCTTTTACCTGATCGGATATGCCTTCAATGCCGGGGATGATATGAATAGCTTTACAGGCTTTAGTTTGTCTCACTTTGAAACCATGTTTGGAGATGGAAGACTCATGCTCATCTTGGTTCAAACCTTTTTACTAGCCTTCCTATCAGCCTTGATTGCGACTGTTATTGGGACTTTCGGTGCCATTTACATCTACCAATCACGTAAAAAATACCAAGAAGCCTTTCTATCACTTAATAACATTTTGATGGTTGCGCCAGACGTTATGATTGGTGCCAGCTTCTTGATTCTCTTTACACAACTCAAGTTTTCACTTGGTTTTCTGACAGTTCTTTCCAGTCACGTAGCCTTCTCCATTCCAATCGTAGTGCTCATGGTCTTGCCTCGATTGAAAGAGATGAATGGGGATATGATTCATGCGGCCTATGACCTTGGAGCTAGCCAGTTCCAAATGTTCAAGGAAATTATGCTTCCTTACCTAACGCCGTCTATCATCGCAGGTTACTTTATGGCTTTCACCTATTCGCTAGATGACTTTGCCGTGACCTTCTTTGTAACGGGAAATGGTTTTTCAACCCTCTCAGTTGAGATCTACTCTCGAGCTCGTAAAGGGATTTCGCTTGAAATCAATGCTCTTTCAGCCTTGGTCTTTCTCTTCAGTATTATCCTGGTTGTAGGGTATTACTTCATTTCACGTGAGAAGGAGGAGCAAGCATGAAACGACTCTATTCATTTTTAGCAGGAATTTTAGCCATTATCCTTGTCTTGTGGGGAATTTCCTACCATTTGGACAGTAAAATCAATAGTCGTGATAGTCAAAAACTGGTTATCTACAACTGGGGAGACTATATCGATCCTGAACTTCTGGAGAAATTTACAGAAGAAACAGGAATCCAAGTCCAGTACGAAACCTTTGACTCTAACGAAGCCATGTACACGAAAATCAAGCAGGGTGGGACAACCTATGATATTGCTATCCCAAGTGAGTACATGATTAACAAGATGAAAGATGAAGACCTCTTGGTTCCATTAGATTATAGCAAGATTGAGGGAATTGAGAATATTGGTCCAGAATTTCTCAACCAGTCCTTTGACCCAAACAATCAGTACTCTATCCCATACTTTTGGGGGACTTTGGGAATTGTCTACAATGAAACCATGGTGGAAGAAGCACCTGAACATTGGGACGACCTCTGGAAACCAGAATACAAGGATTCGATCATGCTCTTTGATGGGGCGCGTGAAGTACTTGGGTTAGGCCTTAACTCACTAGGTTATAGCCTCAACTCAAAAGATCCAGAACAACTATCACAAACGGTTGATAAACTGTATGAGCTGACTCCTAATATCAAGGCCATCGTAGCCGATGAGATGAAGGGCTACATGATTCAGAACAATGCTGCCATCGGTGTGACTTTCTCAGGAGAAGCCAGCCAGATGTTGGAAAAGAATCCTAACCTCAAATATGTCGTGCCGACAGAAGCAAGTAACCTCTGGTTTGACAACATGGTTATTCCTAAAACTGTCAAGAACCAGGATGCGGCCTATGCCTTTATCAACTTTATGTTGAAGCCTGAAAATGCTCTAAAAAATGCTGAGTATGTCGGATACTCAACACCAAATACTGTTGCTAAGGAAATGCTCCCAGAGGAGACAAAAGAGGACAAGTCCTTCTATCCAGATGCAGATACAATGAAACACCTAGAAGTTTATGAAAAATTTGATCATAAATGGACAGGAATCTACAGTGACCTCTTCCTACAATTTAAGATGTATCGGAAGTAGTGATAGTAACGAAACGAATCAGTCAAGCTGGTTCGTTTTTTGAATAGTTGTATAGCTGTTTATTTTTACTATCCTATTTGCTTATTTTACTGCCTAGTAGTATACTAAGTTTATACGAATAGAAAGCGGTAACAAATCATGAAAATGTCTACTTTTTTCAAAAAAAGTTACTGGCCAACCTTTTTAATTGTTAACGAAACAATTATACTATTTCATTTAAAGGATGGCTTGGATCGACAATACCTAACAACTGATTCCATACATTTGGTGATAGGATTCTTTATATTTGCAAATATTTTCGTAGCAATCTTTAGCAATTCGAAACTTTGGAATAAAAGTTGGGATAAAAAGAGTGATAGCAGTAAGAAAAAATATATCCTGAAAAAGTCATCAGGGATGTAGGGAATGTTTTGTTCAAATGGAGACAATTGTTTGTTCATTTTAGATGAAAACTCTTACAAAATATGGTATACTGTTATTAGTTTCCAATAGGTATTATCATAATTTTATATTATTTACATATATAAGATGTGAGATATAGAATCCTATTCACTTCGAAAGGGGACGGAAACATTATACCTTCTTTCGCTATTTTATTTTTTTTTATTTAAATTATTATTTGCCTCGAGAGGGGACGATAGAGTTAAAACAAATATTTTCAAAATGAAAGATATAAAAAGCGCTTTTTGAACTAACATCAAAAAGCGTACTTTTGTACTAATGGTGAGAAACATATGAAAAGAATTGTTATTTCTTTTAAACGGATAGACCAGTCACCGATAGACTTATCCACCAAGTTTCATGGTTTTATGATGGAAAACCTAGCACCAGACTATGTGACCTGGTTACATGAGCAGGAGACTAACCCCTACTCACTAAAAATCATCCATCAAAAGGACAAGACCCTATGGTCCCTTCATCTCTTGACTGATGAGGCTGTTAAGCAGATTCTGCCTTTTCTATTGGAGCTCAAAAGAGCAGAACTTCATGATTTGCCAACTCTCATAGTTGAGTCTTTGTCCATGCAAGATCTTAGTTCGGAGCAACTACTTGAACTTTTTAATCAAGATCAAGACCGGTCATTTTATACAATTCATTTTCAAACTCCAACTGGATTCCGCTCACAGGGAGAGTACGTTCTCTTTCCTTCCATGCGTCTTATCTTTCAGAGTTTGATGATGAAGTATGCACGTTTGATTGAGAATCATCAGGACATCGAAGAGGAAACTCTGGACTACTTGGTCAAGCGTAGTCGAATTACCAGTTACCGATTGGAGACTTGTTATTTCAAGGTACATGGTAAAAAGATTCCAGCTTTTAAAGGACGATTAAGCTTTAAGATTACAGGACCAAATACCTTAAAAGCTTATGCAAATATGTTACTGAAGTTTGGTGAGTACTCAGGTCTCGGTATGAAAACTAGCTTAGGGATGGGATGTTTAGAACTTGAAGAAAGAAAAGATTGATTTAGTTTATGGGTCGCTTTTGCACGCTATCGGCAAAGCGATTCAAGGGTCCAGGTATAATGAGAAAGACCTAGGTACAATTGGTTCCGAATGGTTTAGACGCTTTTCGGATAATGAAAAAATAGCCCAGCAGATAGCCAAGGCGACTTCAAGTGATTTGCCATCGGATTTAGCTCCTGATAGTTTGGTCTATATCACGTCAGCTGCTGCAAAGATTGCTTCAGGCCTAAAAGGGGCAGCAGACACTCATGGAGGAAAAGAAGATTTCCTAAGCAAACAATCGGATATCTTCAATGTATTTTCAGATACCCCTAGTCAGCGTTATTTTGATGCACAGCCATTAGAGCTTGACGGTGAGCCTAACTTTGCTAAGGAATCTAGTGAGCCGTCTGACCAGTTAGATTATGACTTGATAGTAGAGACTTTAGAAAAAGAATTTGAAAGATTGGACTTTAGTCAATCTGAGATAGATGCCCTTTTGAATCTTCTTGACTCTACCCTTTCCTATGTACCTGTTTCGACAAGGATCAAGGAATTATCGGATATTTCCCTAGCAACCTACAGTCGTCTGACAGCAGGTTTTTCTCTAGCTATTCAGGAGTATTTAGATGATCGAAACTGCCGAGACTATAAGAAAGTTCTGGCCCAAGACTTAGAAGCCTTCTATGATCAAGAAGCCTTCTTATTAGTAAGTTTTGACCTGTCAGGGATCCAAGACTTTATTTACAATATTGCAACGGCTGATGCTGCTCAACAATTAAAAGCACGTTCCTTGTATCTAGATTTTATGGGGGAACATATCGTTGATAGCTTACTGGAGAAGTTAGAGCTTACAAGGACTAATCTTCTCTACGTTGGTGGTGGGCATGCCTACTTTATCCTTCCAAACACCGAAAAAACCAGAGAAACCTTGGCTAGTTTTGAAGCAGAATTCAATCAGTTTTTGGTCAAGCATTTCCAGACAGGCTTGTACGTAGCATTTGGTTGGAGTCCGTTTTCTGCCAATGATATAACAACGACACTGGCCGACTATCGAAAAGTCTATCAAACAACTAGTCGGATGATTTCCCAAAAGAAAATTTCTCGCTATGACGCCAAAACTCTCCTTGAACTCAACCAAGGAGGAAAAAGTTCCCTTAAAGAATGCGAGATTTGCCATTCAGTAGAAAAGCTTACCAAGTCTAATAAACAAGAGGTCTGCCATATCTGTGCAGGAATGTATCGCTTTGCCAAGGAGATACAAGAAAGCTACTATATTGTCACAAAAGAAAAAGGCCTCCCGATAGGTCCGGGAGCCTATATTAGAGGTATTTCCAAAGCCGACCTTGCTAAAGAAGAGTGGGACCGTGTTTATGCCAAGAATAGCTATAGCACAGATATCCTAAAAGCAACCCATGTCTTTGTCGGAGATTACAAGTACGCTGAGATTTACAAGTATGCTCAACTATCTCAGGATAGTGAAACTGGACAAGGGATTAAGCGATTAGCAGTTGTTCGTCTAGACGTAGATGATTTGGGAGCTGCCTTTATGGCTGGATTCTCCTATCAAGGTGGTGGCAAATTTAATACTTTGGCACGCTCAGCGACCTTTTCTAGAACTATGAGTCTCTTCTTTAAGGTCTATATCAACCAGTTTGCAAAAGACAAAAAACTATCGATCATCTATGCTGGTGGAGATGATGTCTTTACTATCGGTTCCTGGCAGGATATTATTGAGTTTACGGTTTGTCTGCGCCAAAACTTTATCAAGTGGACAAATGGCAAATTAACCCTATCAGCAGGGATTGGTCTTTTTCAAGATAAAACACCTGTTAGTCTAATGGCCGAAGAAACTGGCAAGCTAGAGGGTGTAGCTAAGGATAACGACAAGGATAGTATTTCCCTCTTTGACCAGACCTACACTCTAAAGTTTGATCAGTTTATTGACAATGTATATAAAGGTAAACTCCAAAATATTCGCTACTTTTTTAGTATTCAGGATGATCGTGGTAAGAGTTTTATTTATAAACTGATTGAGCTCCTTCGAAACTATAATCGGATGAACATTGCGCGTTTAGCTTATTGTTTAACTTGTTTAGAGAATGAGACAGATAGTGATAAAAAATATGAGTTTAAAGAATTTAAAAGCTTATTCTTTTCTTGGTATACAGGTAGTGAACAAGAACGTAAAGAAGCAGAACTTGCTTTAGTCCTATATATTTATGAAATTAGAGAGGATTTATAATGATGTTTTTAACAGATGATAATTATGTAGATAAGGCAGAAAATGTCATTAATTCATTGAAAAGGATTCGAAAAAAAAATAATTCTGACACTTTTTTTTTAACAACCAGCAAAATTAGAAAGTTATTAAGTCTAACTAGTACATTATATGACGAAAGTAGAGTGCGTGAGTACGATGACTTGAAAGATAAAATAGCCTATTTAAAGGTACAATATATATATCAAGCAGGTAAAGAACCTTCTGTAAAAGACTTGGTAATCAAGGGAGAAATTATAGAAGCACTTAATGAAATTAAAGATAGGGAAAGTCTTCAACGTTTTTGTCGTTATATGGAAGCTTTGGTTGCTTATTTTAAATTTTATGAAGGGGAAGAACAATGACATATTCAAAACTTCAAATAACAGGACAAATCCGTTTAGAGACAGGCCTCCATATCGGCACAAGTAATGCCTATGCTGCTATAGGGGCTTTAGATTTACCTATCATAAAAGATCCAATTACAAACTTACCCATCATTCCTGGTTCAAGTATTAAAGGAAAAATGCGTAGTCTTCTATCAAAAAATTATAATCAAAAAATAGCGCGGATAGCAACCCAAGATGGGGAGGTTCTCAGCCGGATTTTTGGGAATAGTTCTGATGACCAGTATAAAATGGGACGACTTATCTTTAGAGATTCTTTCCTAGCGAATAAAGAAGAATTGGATGAATTAGGAGTCAAAACATATACTGAAGTAAAATTTGAAAACACAATAGATCGTATTTCGGCTCATGCTAAACCAAGACAGATTGAGAGAGCAATTAGAGATAGTAGGTTTGATTTTGAATTAATCTACGAAATCACAAAAAAGAGTGAAGCACAGGTAGAGGAGGACTTTAAAGTGATTTTTGATGGATTAAAACTCCTAGAACTTGATTATTTGGGTGGTTCAGGCTCCCGTGGTTATGGTAAGGTTCGCTTTGAAAAACTTAAGATAGTGACAGTTTTTGGAACATATAGTACGGATAGATTAAATAAACTTTTATCTACGGAGGTCTAGTATGACCTATAAAATGTATGTTATGAAATTTCATACTACTCACTTTGGGGTAGGAAGTTTAGATAGTTCAAAGATGACCTTTTCAGCGGACCGATTGTTTTCTTCCTTAGTTATTGAAGCAAAGAAAATAGGGAAATTGGATGAATTTTTATCTTTGTCAAGTCAGGATGACTTTGTGTTAACCGATGCTTTTCCCTATCATTTATGCCCTTTCTTTCCAAAACCAATTGGTTATCCAAAATTTGATCAACCAGATTTAATAACAGATGTCAAAGAAGTACGTAGACAGGCTAAAAAAGCAAAGAAACTACAGTTTATTGCTTTCGAAGATTTCGATGATTATGTAAAGGGAACCTTGATTGATGCAAAAGAACATGCGGTTACTAATATCGTAACAAAGAATCAACCATATAAGAAATGTGGTTTTTTTCAAGTATCTACAGTACGATTTTTAGATGACTCCTCTTTATATATGATTGCTAATGAATCAGATCTTTTCAATAATCTAATGACCAGCTTGCAATATTCAGGAATAGGTGGTAAGCGTTCAATTGGTTATGGGCGTTTTGAATTGACAATTTTAGATATTCCTGAGGAGCTTAAAAATCGCTTAACCCAAGTCCATCAAGGACCAGTAATGACTTTGACTACTTCTTTACCAATTGAGGAAGACCTCGATAAAGCCATGGAAGATGGTTTCTACTTATTGACTAAATCTAGTGGGTTTGTTTTTAGCACAGAAGTAAAAGAAAATTACCGCAAGCAGGATTTATTCAAGTTTAGTTCTGGGTCCACTTTCTATGAGACTTATAAAGGACTAATAGTTGATGTGAGACCACTGAATTTTCCACATGCAGTCTTGAATTATGCAAAACCCTTATTTTTAAAAATCGAGGTAGAATCATGAAAACCAATTATAGAGAATTTCAATTTACGCTCCTAGCCTTGGCTCCTATTCATATTGGTAGTGGAGAAAAGTATACTTCTCGAGAATATATTTATGAGAATGGTCATTTTTATTTTCCTGATATGAGTAAATTTTACAATCGAATGGTGGAGAAAGGATATGCTCAAAATTTTGAACAGTTTCTGCAAAAAAAATCTGAAAATTCAAATAATCACTTAATCTCCTTCTTGAATGATCATAGAATTTGTAATCGTGATTTTGGAGGTTATTGTATTAGAGAGACGGGGCTAGAGACGGAAAAAAATGATTATGATATCGATATAAAAGCAGGAGAAATAAACGGAGTTGCAAAGTTTATTAGAGATCCATTTGGAAAACCTTATATTCCCGGAAGTTCATTGAAGGGAGCTATTCGAACCATTTTAATGAACACAAATCCTGCGTGGAACAATAATGATGCAATAGATGATACTGGAGGTTTTGAAAAAGAGAATACGAGATTAATCCCATGGGGACCAGATAGAGGAAAAAAATTTGATGACCTGTTTAATGAGATTCGTGTCAGTGATAGTAAGCCACTAAGGAATAGTAGTCTTATTCTAGTTCAAAAATGGGATTATTCTGCAAAATCATCAACTGTAAAACCTCTTCCGGTATACCGAGAATCACTAGCTCCTCTAACACATATTAGTTTTACCATTACGACAACGTCGGATAGAGCAGGAGGATTTATTGAGGAACTAGGAACGAGAGCTCAAGAATTCTATAATGCTTATAAAGAATTTTTCCTAGTGGATTTTCCTGAAGAAATGATTCAAAATAATATTTATTATCCTATTTATCTTGGCGCTGGTAGTGGCGCTTGGACCAAAACGCTATTTAAACAAGCGTGTGGTATCTTACAAAAACAATATTGTTTTAAGTCACTTAAAATGGAAGGTAAAGGTGTATTGAAGCTGACAAAAGCAACTATTATAGATAAAATTCAAGTTGAGTTTTCTAATGAGTTGATTAAGAATAAAGAATTTTTCTATGAAATGGGTAAAGCTAATTTTATAATTAAGGAGATTACAAATTGAAAATTTTAATTTCGGCAGTAGGTGATACCGATCCGATTCGCAATTTTCATGATGGTGCTTTGGTGCATATTGCAAGAAAGTATCGTCCAGATAAAATTATTATTGTTTTTTCGGAGAGAACATTAGAAAAGAAAGAAAAAATCAATAAGGTTATCCTCTCTATTGATACTGAATATATGCCTGAAATTGTCTATCATAGACAAATTATCTTGAATGAGAATGTATTTGTTTTTGATACGATGTATGAACAATTTGCTGCTCTTATTCAAGAATATTATACAAAAGAAGATGAGTTTATTCTCAATCTTTCAAGTGCAACACCTCAAATAAAATCTGCTTTATTTGTTATCAATAGATTAAGCGAACTTAATGTCAAGGCAGTACAAGTTTCAAGTCCTGAAAAAGATTCCAATGCGGGTATTAGACATGATAGTGAAGAAGATATTCAGGCTTTGATTGAAACAAATATTGATAATAAATCTGATTTTGTAGATCGCACCATTGAAGACACTTCAGAGAAGTTCAAACAGGGGTTGATGAAAAAAACAATCCGTGATTTCATTCAAAAATATGATTACAAGGCTAGTTTGGAGCTAGCAAATCAATTATCCGAATTTCCTGGTTTGAAAGAATGTCGCAAGAAGTTGCATGATATTGTAGATTCTTTGGATAGACAAGATATTCCTCAACTTTTGAAGACAAAAAGTTGGAATGAGCAGAAGAAAAAAGTCCTAAACGCATATCTGACCATTGATCTACAGATAGAAAGAGGGAATTTTAGTGAAGGTCTTATTCGGATTAAAAGTCTAACAGAATTTATTTTAGAAGATTTTATTAAAGATCGTTATCCAGGATTATTAGATACATACACTAATGCATCGGAAAAAAAATTTTTGGGTCTTTGGGATTATTATAATATCCTAGAAGATGAGAACGAGAAAGATCTATGTGAAAAAATCGAAAAAGTTAAAAGTATAAATTCTACTCGAAATACAGTAGCTCACAAATTAGATCCTATAAAAGCTAAAGAACTAAAACAGTTAGATACTGTCTTCAAAACATTAAAGGATTTAGTTAAAGAACACTATCAACTCAGAGAGAAGGATTTTGATTTCTATAAGGAACAGAATAAGGAATTATTAGAATTGTTAAAATAATAAAGGAGAGAAATATTGAGTATTTTAATTTCAGCTGTCGGTACTACAGATCCGATAAGCAATAATCGAGATGCAGCACTATTACATATCGCCCGTACCTATAGACCAGAACAGATAGTTTTGGTTTATAGTGAGGAAATGTTAATAAAAAGAGATCTTATTGAGAAAGCACTTTTTTCTATTAAGGATTATCACCCTGAAGTGATTATTGAATCAACTGTATTAAAAAATACGGAGGTCTATCTATTTGATAGAATGTATGAAGTGATGGGACAGATAATTGAAAAATATTCTGGAGCAGAACATCAATTAATCTTAAACCTATCTTCAGGGACACCTCAGATTATTTCTGCTTTATTTGCCTTAAATCGAATTAATGATTATAATACGCAAGCCATACAGGTTGCAACACCTAACAAATCAGCAAATAGAAAGTATGCGCCACTTTCAAGTGAAGACGAACAAAGGCTATTTGACGAAAATCAAGATAACCAAAAAGATTACGAAAACCGTACAATCAAAGATGAAGCAGAGAAATTTAATCAGTCTCTAATCAAACGATATTTAAGAAATTTAATCTCTTCTTATGATTATATTGCTGCACAAGAATTAGTCGCTAGGAAAGAATACAATAAATTGCTCTCTAAGAAAAAGTTATATCGTTTAAGAGTCATTCTAAAAGATTTAGTAAGTGTTTTTAAAAAACAGACAACCCTTTTTGAGATAAAGGAACTTCCTATTTTAGATGTTGAAAAAACTGCTCTCAATTATTATTTATTAATTGAAATTCTCAATAAACGAGGACAAGTAGCAGATGTCTTAATCAAGTCAAAATCATTAGTTGAATTTATAATAGAAGAAAGACTAAAAAAGAACTATCCGACTCTTATAAAATATAAAGAGAAGTTGCCCAAGCTAAATGAAGAACATCAAGATTTTAAAGAAATTCTCAGTTATTTGGATAGAGAATATAAAAAATCACAAAATGGTAGTGACGAAGAAAAAGATGATTACTCACCTACATCAACTTTAAATCTAATTTCATACACTAAAATATTAGAGTTTTACAACTCTTGCCCTGAATTAATTGAGTCACTAAGAGTTTTCATTTCTTTAAACAATGAAAGAAACAAAGTTGCCCACGGTCTATCGGAAATTAATGCTAATTTAGTTAATTCTAAAAAATTATCTCAAACAATTGAAAGTTTACGTTTCATCATGCAAGATACCTATGATATTGATGATAAATATTTTGCTTTTTATGAAGAACTTAATCGAGAAATGTTAGACTTGCTTCGTTAGTAAGTATGACAAAATCTTAATAAACAGATTTCTTGTTGAAGAACTACTTTGAGTTTTTTTATTGGGAAAAAGTTTCTTGACTCCCAACCCAAAAAACGATATAATACTAGAGTTGAGAATTGATTTTCTCCCTATCTTAGTTCAGAGAATTGGCGGTGCTGCGAGCCATCTAAGATAGAAAATCATGCTACTCAATCATATAATTGCATAAGAACAAGAGAATGACAAGTTCATTGAATGAAGGTGGTACCGCGGTTTTTCGCCCTTCGTGATATGGATTTGTCTTTTAATTTTGGAGGTGTTTATGAGAACATTTCATGTCAAACAAAAATTTCGCCTAGGTGGTGAACGTTTTGATATCAAGGATGAGTTAGACAATGTTGCCTATCAGGTTGAAGGTTCTTTTTTTAAGATTCCTAAAACCTTTACCATTTATGATCTTGCTGGTGAACAGGTCAGTGAGATTCGTAAAGAAGTCTTAACTTTCCTACCTCGTTTTGAAATTCAACTGAGTAACGGCGATAGTTTTTATATCCGCAAGAAGTTGACTTTCTGGAAGGATAAATATGAGTTTGACAATCTCGGTCTTCGTATCGAAGGAAATGTCTGGGATTTGAATTTTAAATTGCTGGATGATCGTGACCAAGTGATTGCTGAGATTGCCAAGGAACTTTTCCATTTAACCTCTACCTATACTGTAACCGTCTACGACGAATCTTATGCTGACCTAGTCATTTCTCTCTGTGTCGCTATCGACTATGTTGAAATGCTAGAAAGCCAATCAAATTAGTAAAAAGGAGATACATATGAAACAATTATCTAGTGCACAAGTCCGCCAAATGTGGCTTGATTTCTGGGCTACAAAAGGCCACTCTGTAGAACCATCTGTTAGCTTAGTTCCTGTCAATGACCCAACACTTTTATGGATCAACTCAGGGGTTGCCACTCTTAAAAAATACTTTGACGGGACTATCATCCCTGAAAACCCACGGATTACCAATGCGCAAAAGGCTATCCGTACCAACGATATTGAAAACGTAGGGAAGACTGCTCGTCACCATACCATGTTTGAAATGTTGGGAAACTTCTCTATCGGGGATTACTTCCGTGACGAAGCCATTACTTGGGCTTATGAGCTTTTGACAAGCCCTGAATGGTTTGACTTCCCAGCTGAAAAACTCTACATGACCTACTACCCAGCTGATACAGATTCTTACAACCGCTGGATTGAAGTGGGAGTGGATCCAAGTCACTTGATTCCAATCGAAGACAATTTCTGGGAAATTGGTGCTGGACCTTCTGGACCAGATACAGAAATCTTCTTTGACCGTGGGGAAGCTTTTGACCCAGAAAATATCGGTATTCGCCTTCTCGCAGAAGATATCGAAAACGATCGTTATATCGAAATCTGGAACATTGTCTTGTCACAATTTAATGCTGACCCAGCTGTACCTCGTAGCGAATACAAGGAATTGCCACACAAGAACATTGATACGGGCGCTGGTTTGGAGCGTTTGGTGGCAGTTATCCAAGGTGCTAAGACCAACTTTGAAACAGACCTCTTCATGCCAATCATCCGTGAAGTGGAGAAATTGTCTGGTAAGGTTTATGATCAAGATGGCGACAATATGAGTTTCAAGGTTATTGCAGACCACATCCGTTCGCTTTCATTTGCCATTGGGGATGGTGCCCTTCCAGGAAATGAAGGTCGTGGTTATGTCCTTCGTCGTCTTCTCCGTCGTGCTTCTATGCATGGTCAAAAATTGGGTATCAATGAGCCTTTCCTTTTCAAACTTGTTCCAACTGTTGGTAAAATTATGGAAAGCTACTACCCAGAAGTGCTTGAAAAACGTGACTTTATTGAAAAGATCGTTAAGAGCGAGGAAGAGTCATTTGCCCGCACTCTTCACTCAGGTCAACACTTTGCAGAAACTATCGTATCAGACTTGAAAGAAAAAGGCCAAACGGTTATCGCTGGGCAGGATGTCTTCAAACTCTATGATACATACGGATTCCCAGTAGAGTTGACAGAAGAAATCGCTGAAGAAGCAGGAATGACTGTAGACCGTGAAGGCTTTGAAGCAGCCATGAAGGAACAACAAGAACGTGCGCGTGCCTCTGCTGTCAAAGGCGGATCTATGGGGATGCAAAATGAAACCCTTCAAAACATTACTGTAGAAAGTGTCTTCAACTACAATGCTAGCCAATTGTCTTCTAAGTTAGTGGCTATTGTAGCGGATAATGCAGAAGTAGAAGCTGTAGCTGAAGGAACTGCCTCACTTATCTTTGAAGAAACTCCATTCTATGCTGAAATGGGTGGACAGGTAGCTGACCACGGTCAAATCTTGGATGCTGCAGGAAACCTTGTAGCGACTGTAACGGATGTTCAAAAAGCACCAAATGGACAAGCTCTTCATACTGTTGAAGTCCATGCACCGCTTGCTTTGAACCAAGAATATACTTTGGCCATCGATAGCAATCGTCGTCACCGTGTCATGAAGAACCACACAGCAACTCACTTGCTCCATGCGGCCCTTCACAATATCCTTGGCCACCATGCTACCCAAGCAGGTTCGCTTAATGAAGTAGAATTCCTCCGCTTTGACTTCACCCACTTCCAAGCCGTGACTCCAGAAGAATTGCGTGCTATTGAGCAACAAGTCAATGAAAAAATCTGGGAAGCTATCGCAGTAAAAACTGTTGAGACTGATATTGATACAGCCAAAGAAATGGGAGCTATGGCCCTCTTTGGTGAGAAATATGGTAAGGAAGTCCGTGTTGTCACTATTGGAGACTACTCAGTGGAACTGTGTGGTGGTACCCACGTTGGCAATACTTCTGAAATCGGTCTCTTCAAGATTGTCAAAGAAGAAGGAATTGGATCAGGAACTCGTCGTATTTTGGCAGTGACTGGTAAGGAAGCCTTTGAAGCTTATCGTGACCAAGAAGATGCACTGAAAGCAGTCGCAGCAACCTTGAAAGCTCCTCAACTCAAAGAAGTACCTCACAAAGTTGAAGGACTTCAAGAACAACTCCGTCAATTGCAAAAAGAAAATGCAGAATTGAAGGAAAAAGCAGCAGCAGCGGCGGCAGGTGATGTCTTCAAGAATGTTCAAGAAGCAAACGGTCACCGTTACATTGCCAGTCAAGTTTCTGTATCAGATGCAGGTGCTCTTCGTACCTTTGCAGATAACTGGAAGCAAAAAGACTATTCGGATGTGCTTGTTCTTGTCGCAGCCATCGGTGACAAGGTGAATGTCCTTGTAGCCAGCAAGACAAAAGATGTGCACGCAGGTAACTTGGTCAAAGAATTAGCTCCAATCGTTGATGGACGTGGTGGTGGAAAACCAGACATGGCCATGGCAGGAGGAAGCAACCAAGCGAAAATCCAAGAATTATTGGATGCAGTAGCAGGTAAATTGTAAGAAAAAATCTACCATTTTTGGTAGATTTTTTTATTTAAAGTCATAGAGTAGTTGATTTCTTTGAAGAATAAGCGTATAATATATAAAAATTAATTGAGTGCTCACTCAATTTTATTAGGGATTAGGAGAATTAGATAATGGTTATTAAAGCAATACAGTATAATCGTTTTGGTGATGAGAAAGTTCTAGAATTAGTAACTATTACATCTGAACCATTAGAAATGAATCAAGTTAGGGTAGCAGTATTTGCTGTTGGTTTAAATCCTATTGATTATAAAACTTTCGAGGGAGCAAAGCCACTTCGTTTTTTGACATTTTTAACAAAATTAAAACAACCAAGTCATTGGTTTGAATCAAAATCATCATTATTTCCAAGAGGCATTGCTAGGGATTTTGCTGGTGTTATCACAGAAATTGGTGATGGAGTGTGTCGATTTTCAGTAGGTGATAAGGTTTTTGGAACAATAATAAGTGATCCTGGACTTGGTACTAAGAGGGGTGCGTTAGCAACAGAAATTTGTGTTAGCGAATCAGAAATTGCATTGAAACCAGACAATATTAATATGTATCATGCTGCTACTATGGGGGTGGCTTCCTTAACAGTTGGTGGTGCTTTTAGAAGAATTAATTTAAATTCTAAAGATGTCGTAGTTATTTCAGCAGCTTCAGGTGGCATTGGTAGTATTGCAGTACAGTATGCGGTTGCTAAGGGCGCAACTGTTATTGGTATTGCGAGCAAGAAAAATGCAGAATATCTAGAATCATTAGGTGCTATACCAGTATCTTATGAAGAGGATGTCCAAAAGTCTCTTTTATCAGTAGCTTCAAAACCTATTACAAAATTTTTGGATTGCTATGGTGGTGATTATGTTAAATTAGCTTTTAGTTTGGGATTGAAGGGTACGTCTATTGGAACTCTAGTACCTTCACCATATGTTTTAATAAGAGGAGCTCAGTTCACAGGTCCGAGACATTCCACTTATGATGATTTTAAAATTCTAGAGGAGATGGTCTCAGATGGAAAAGTTCAGCTGAATATTGAGAAAGAGTATAGTTTTTCTCTGGAGTCAGTTAGAGAGGCATATCGTAGTCTGAAATTAGGACATACTCGTGGTAAAAGAATTATTAAAATAAGAGAGTAGATAGAGGGGGCAGGAATGGAAAGTATAGAATATAAGTTTACTGAGACATTAAAAAACAGTAACTTAAGTTTAAAACAACGTAAAGTCTTAATCTCAAGTCTAAAATTATTTTCAGAGATTGGGTTTGAAAATACAACTTCTCATCTTATTGCTGAACACGCTGGAGTCTCAGAAGGAACAGTTTTTAGTTATTTTAAAACCAAGGAAGGTATCCTAGATGCTATTTTATCTAGATTTCTAGAACAAGTCATTCCAGAGGTCATTGCTGATTTTTCAGATAAGAGAATTACAATAGGGCAAGAAACCTTTTCACTTTTTCTAAGAAGCATCGTTCAGGATAGGTTAGTCTTTATTCATAACAATAAAATGCAAGTTAAAATCCTTTTGAGTCGTTCACTTATTGATAAAACTATTTCTGAAGAGTTAGGAAATATCATAGTACGTTCAATCATTAAACCAATTAGTCCAATTTTGAATCAGTTTAAAGAAAAAGGTGTTATCCGAGATTGGTCAAATGAAAGAATCGTTCGCTATATTTTAGCTTTAAGTCTTTCTTATACGATTCCTATGATTATTAATGACAATGAAGATATAAACATTGATAAAGTAACAAGTGAAATTGTTGAATGTCTTTCATTTGCTTTAGTTACAGAAAAATAACTATGAAATTAAAGCTCACTAAAACGTTTAGTGAGTCTTTTCAAACCAAGAAAAATCCCCAATCAGAGCGATTGAGGATTTTATAATTGAATCTTACACGATACCTTGGGCAATCATAGCGTTTGCTACGTTTTCAAAGGCTGCAATATTTGCACCTGCAAGGTAGTCAGTACCAAGACCGTATGTTTCTGCAGTTGTTTTAGCTGTGTTGAAGATGTTAGTCATAATATCTTTCAAGCGTCCGTCAACTTCTTCACGTGTCCATGAAAGGCGAAGGCTGTTTTGGCTCATTTCAAGCGCTGACACAGCTACACCACCAGCATTAGCAGCTTTAGCAGGTCCGTAAAGAATTCCATTTTCTTTGTAGACTTTGATAGCTTCAAGGTCGCTAGGCATGTTGGCACCTTCAGAGACACAGATAACGCCTTGAGCAACCAAACGTTTTGCAGCTTCACCGTTGATCTCGTTTTGAGTCGCACATGGAAGAGCGATATCGTAGTTACCAGTGTAAGTCCATACAGAACCTTCATAATAAGTAGCAGTAGGTTTTTCTGCAGCGTACTCAGTTAAACGAGCACGACGGTTGTTTTTAACATCTGACAAAAGGTCGAAGTCGATACCATTTTCATCAATGACATAACCATTTGAGTCAGATACAGAAATAACTGTAGCACCAAGTTCAGTTGCTTTTTGAAGGGCAAACTGAGCAACGTTACCAGAACCAGAAATCACAACTTTTTTACCAGCAAAACTGTTTCCGTTAGCCTTGAGCATTTCTTCAGTGTAGTAAACAAGTCCGTAACCAGTCGCTTCTGGACGAATCAAACTTCCACCAAATGGGATAGGTTTACCAGTCAAGACACCAGCATCAAATTGGTTGAGGCGTTTGTATTGTCCGTAAAGGTAACCAATTTCACGTCCACCGACACCGATATCACCAGCAGGTACGTCAAGAGAAGGTCCGATGTATTTTTGCAATTCAGTCATGAAGCTTTGGCAGAAGCGCATTACTTCAGCATCAGTTTTGCCTTTAGGATCGAAGTCTGATCCACCTTTACCTCCACCGATTGGAAGTCCTGTCAAAACATTTTTAAAGATTTGTTCAAATCCGAGGAATTTCAAAATCCCTTGGTTTACAGTTGGGTGGAAACGAAGTCCGCCTTTATATGGTCCAACAGCTGAGTTAAATTGAACACGATAACCACGGTTAACTTGAACTTTTCCATCACGGTCAACCCATGGAACACGGAAGGAAATAATGCGCTCAGGTTCAGTGATACGTGCCAAGATATTCTCTTCGATATACTCAGGGTGTTTTTCGAATACTGGTTCCAAGGTACTGAAGAATTCTTCAACCGCCTGGAGAAATTCAGCCTCATGCCCATTACGAGCTTTTACTGTTTCAAACACGCTTTGGATATATTCTTTAGCAGATGTCATATCGTTCTCCTTTTTTGTCCTATTTTATTACGTGAGCCATTATAACAGAATTTTATTTTAGTGTAAAGAAAAAAAGGCAAATTTTCTAAAAATTCTTTCAATTAAGGAATTGGAGTAAAAAGTGTTAATGTAAAAGACGAACGATTCCACTAGAACAAGCTTTTTTAAATAGAAGAAATCAAGTTATGGTATAATATTAGAAATAAAAGGAATCTGGAGGAATAGGATAGATGGTATCAACTAAAACACAAATTGCTGGCTTTGAGTTTGATAATTGCTTAATGAATGCAGCGGGTGTGGCTTGTATGACTATAGAAGAGTTAGAAGGGGTAAAAAACTCTGAAGCAGGAACTTTTGTCACAAAGACAGCTACCCTGGAATTCCGTCAGGGAAATCCTGAGCCACGCTATCAAGATGTTCCGCTCGGTTCCATTAACTCCATGGGCTTACCTAATAATGGTCTAGAATACTATTTAGATTATCTCTTAGATTTGCAGGAAAAAGAACCAAATAGAACTTTCTTCCTTTCTTTAGTGGGTATGTCTCCTGAAGAAACACATACCATCTTGAAAAAAGTACAAGCAAGTGACTATAAAGGTTTGACAGAACTCAATCTATCTTGTCCAAATGTACCAGGTAAACCTCAAATTGCCTATGACTTTGAAACAACTGATCGTATCTTATCAGAAGTCTTTGCCTACTTTACAAAACCTCTAGGAATTAAGCTTCCACCTTACTTTGATATTGTTCACTTTGACCAAGCAGCAGAGATTTTTAACAAGTATCCACTTAAGTTTGTTAACTGTGTAAACTCTGTTGGAAATGGTCTTTATATTGAGGATGAAACAGTAGTTATTCGCCCTAAAAATGGCTTTGGCGGTATTGGTGGAGAATATATTAAACCAACTGCCCTTGCTAATGTCCATGCCTTTTATCAACGCTTGAAACCAGAAATTCAGATTATCGGGACTGGTGGTGTCTTGACAGGACAGGATGCCTTTGAACATATCCTTTGCGGAGCTAGCATGGTTCAGATTGGTACAACCTTGCATAAAGAAGGCGTTAGCGCTTTTGAACGTATCACAGCTGAACTAAAAGCAATCATGGAAGATAAAGGCTATGCATCCTTGGAAGACTTCCGTGGGAAATTGCACTATATTGACTAAATCTATTTAAAAATAAGAAGAAAGGAGAAGAGATGCTCGCCATTGAAGAAAGTCAGCAGTTGACCTTAGAAAACTTGCCTGCTCTAACTCTGTTTACTGGGAATGATCAGGGCCAGTTTGAAGTCATGAAGGCGCAAGTGCTAGAGCAAATTGGTTATGATCAAGCTGATTTAAATTTCTCACATTTTGATATAAAGGAAGTTTCCTACGAGGATGTAGAGTTAGAATTGGTTAGCCTCCCTTTCTTTGCGGATGTAAAGATTGTGATCCTAGATCACTTTTTGGATATTACAACTGCTAAAAAACGTTATCTCTCAGATGATGAACTCAAGTCTTTTGAAGAATATCTAGAAAACCCCTCTCCTACCAGTAAATTAGTTATTTTTGCAGAAGGTAAACTAGACAGCAAGCGACGTCTAGTTAAAATTCTCAAGAGAGATGCTAAGATATTTGAAGCTCTTGAGCTAAAAGAGCAGGAGATTCGTGCTTATTTTCAAAAACTGTCTCAAAAACAAGGCTTGGTATTTGATAACAAAGCTTTCGACCATCTACTCATCAAGTCTGGTTTTCAATTTAGTGAAATTCAAAAGAATCTTTTATTTTTAGAATCCTACAAGACTGATGGCCACATCTCTGAAGAGGACATCGTTCAAGCCGTTCCCAAAACCCTGCAGGATAATATCTTTGACTTAACCCAGCTCATCCTAGCGAAGAAGATAGATCAGGCACGGGATTTAGTTAAAGATTTGACCTTACAGGGTGAAGATGAGATTAAACTGATTGCCATTATGCTGGGGCAGTTTAGACTCTATGCACAGGTGAAAATTTTGCAAGAGTCTGGTCAGACAGAATCACAGATGGTCAGTAGTTTGGGTCACTATCTTGGTCGCAATCCGAATCCCTATCAAATCAAATTTGCTCTTCGTGACACGCGAGGATTGTCCCTGAATTTTCTACAAGATTCTATTCGTTATCTCATCCAGGCAGATTATCAAATTAAGACAGGTGTTTACGAAAAAGGGTACTTGTTTGAGAAGGCTTTATTACAGATTGCCTGCCAGTCAAATTGAGCAAATAACTTGAAAAAAAAGGTTGTTTGCGTTATCATTTTTATATAGAAAGAAAAGAGGTATTACAGATGGCTATTATCTTACCAGATCTTCCATACGCTTACGACGCCTTGGAACCATATATTGATGCTGAAACGATGCATTTGCACCATGACAAACATCACCAAGCATATGTAAATAACGCTAATGCAGCTCTTGAAAAACACCTTGAAATTGGTGAAGACCTTGAAGCTTTGCTTGCTGATGTAGAATCTATCCCAGCTGATATCCGTCAAGCGCTTATCAACAACGGTGGTGGACACTTGAATCATGCTCTTTTCTGGGAATTGATGACTCCTGAAAAAACAGCTCCTTCAGCAGAACTTGCAGCAGCAATCGATGCAACATTTGGTTCATTCGAAGAATTCCAAGCAGCATTTACTGCGGCAGCAACAACTCGTTTCGGTTCTGGATGGGCATGGTTGGTTGTTAACAAAGAAGGTAAGCTTGAAGTGACTTCAACAGCAAACCAAGACACACCAATCTCAGAAGGTAAAAAACCAATCTTGGGCTTGGACGTTTGGGAACACGCCTACTACGTGAAATACCGCAACGTTCGTCCTGACTACATCAAAGCTTTCTTCTCAGTTATTAACTGGAATAAAGTAGACGAGCTTTACGCAGCAGCTAAATAATCGCATTTGATAACACCCCTTTTTAGTTGGATTTTGGGTCTAGCTTTAAAGGTGTTTTTTTGTTTGCCTTTTTTAGAAGTAACTGTCTCATGATTTTCCTTTGTTGGATAGGCTTGATTTATGGTATAATGATAAGATAGAAATCGAAGGAGAAATCATGAATATTCAACAATTACGTTATGTTGTTGCTATTGCAAATAGTGGTACTTTTCGTGAAGCGGCTGAGAAAATGTACGTTAGCCAACCCAGTCTATCTATTTCTGTAAGAGATCTGGAGAAAGAGCTAGGATTCAAGATTTTCCGCAGAACCAGTTCGGGTACCTTTCTTACTCGTCGTGGAATGGAATTTTATGAAAAGGCCCAAGAGTTGGTTAAAGGATTTGATATTTTCCAGAACCAGTATGCCAATCCTGAAGAGGAGAAGGATGAGTTTTCAATAGCTAGCCAGCACTATGATTTCTTGCCACCAACCATTACAGCATTTTCACAACAATATCCTGAATATAAGAATTTCCGTATTTTTGAATCTACAACTGTTCAAATCTTGGATGAAGTAGCTCAAGGACATAGTGAGATTGGGATTATATACCTCAACAATCAAAACCAAAAGGGTATCATGCAACGGGTTGAAAAATTAGGTCTTGAAGTGATTGAGTTGATCCCTTTCCAGACGCATATCTATCTTCGTGAAGGACATCCTTTAGCCAAGAAAAAAGAGTTGGTCATGGAAGATTTAGTTGATTTGCCAACAGTTCGTTTCACACAGGAAAAGGATGAATATCTCTATTACTCAGAAAACTTTGTGGATACAAGTGCCAGCTCTCAGATGTTTAACGTAACAGACCGCGCTACTTTAAATGGAATTCTTGAAAGAACAAATGCTTATGCAACTGGTTCTGGATTCTTAGATAGCGATAGCGTTAACGGAATCACCGTTATTCCACTAAATGATAATCTCAATAATCGTATGGTTTATGTGAAACGTGAGGAAGTAGACTTGAGTCAAGCAGGGACTTTATTTGTAGAGGTCATGCAAGAGTATTTTGATCAGAAGAGGAAAGCATGAAAAAAAGAGGAATAGTAGCAGGGATTATAGCAGCCTTGATTGTATTAGACCAATT
The DNA here is from genome assembly GCF_047460355.1 of Streptococcus timonensis. Taxonomy (GTDB): domain Bacteria; phylum Bacillota; class Bacilli; order Lactobacillales; family Streptococcaceae; genus Streptococcus; species Streptococcus timonensis_A. The sequence goes on from NZ_JASHGL010000001.1 coordinate 427,721, forward strand.
GGTAAAGTCTTATGTCGTTCAGAATATTGCTCTTGGTGAAATCAAATCATGGATCCCAAATCTAGTTAGTTTAACCTATCTGCAAAATAGAGGGGCTGCCTTTTCCATGCTACAAGATCAACAGTGGTTTTTTGCAGTTATAACACTAGTCGTTATGGCGGGAGCTATCTGGTATTTGCACAAGCATATAGAGGATTCCCTCTGGACAGTCTTTGGTTTGGTTCTGATTATTGCAGGTGGTCTGGGAAACTTCATTGATCGCATTAGCCAAGGATTTGTCGTTGATATGTTTCACTTAGACTTTATCAATTTTGCCATATTCAATGTGGCTGATAGTTATCTGACAGTAGGGGTCGTAGTGTTATTGCTTGCAATGCTAAAAGAGGAAATGAATGGAAATTAAAATTGAAAGAGGCGGGGTACGTTTAGATAAGGCTTTGTCAGATTTAACAGAATTGTCTCGTAGTCTCGCCAATGAACAAATCAAGTCTGGTCAAGTCTTGGTCAACGGCCAGGTTAAGAAAGCCAAGTATACGGTCCAAGAAGGAGATATGATCACTTATCAAGTTCCCGAACCAGAGGTTTTGGAGTATGTAGCTGAAGATATTCCTTTAGAAATCATTTATCAAGATGAGGATGTAGCAGTAGTTAACAAACCTCAAGGCATGGTTGTTCATCCAAGCGCTGGTCATACCAATGGTACCTTGGTAAATGCCCTCATGTATCATATCAAGGACTTATCTGGAATCAATGGTGTGCTTCGACCAGGGATTGTCCATCGTATCGATAAGGACACATCTGGGCTTCTCATGATTGCTAAAAATGATGAAGCTCACATGGCCTTGGCTCAAGAATTGAAAGACAAGAAATCTCTTCGAAAATATTGGGCCATCGTTCATGGGAATCTTCCCAATGACCGAGGTGTCATTGAGGCGCCGATTGGTCGTAGCGAAAAAGACCGCAAGAAACAAGCTGTTACTGCCAAAGGGAAAACAGCAGTGACACGTTTCCAAGTCTTAGAACGCTTTGGTGATTATACCTTACTGGAATTACAACTGGAAACAGGACGGACCCATCAAATCCGTGTACACATGGCTTATATCGGCCATCCTGTAGCTGGTGATGAGGTATACGGTCCTCGTAAAACCCTAAAGGGACATGGGCAATTTCTCCATGCCAAGACGCTAGGATTTACCCATCCAAGAACTGGGGAAACTATGGAATTTACTGCTGATATTCCAGAAATATTCAAGCAAACCTTGGAGAAACTTAGAAATGAACTATAAAAAAGGACTCAATTGAGTCCTTTTTATTTGCGTTTTTTCTTAGCTTTTTTCATTTTGTTAGCCATGCGTTTCATGGATTGTTTCATGGCAAATTCACCGATTTTACCCTTGAGACCTCCACCAAACATCTGGCTCATATCTGGCATTCCTGCTCCACCAAGAGCTGAAAGGTCAGGCATACCACCTTGTCCCATCATACCTTCAAGGGCTGACATATCCATGCCACCAGGCATATTTTTAGGAAGGTTGTTAGGGTTAATGCCCATTTGCTTCATCATCTTGTTCATGTCACCAGACATGACACCTTGCATGAGTTGTTTAGCTTGGTTAAAGTCTTTGATGAACTTGTTGACATCGATAAAAGTATTACCAGAACCAGCTGCAATACGACGACGACGGCTTGGAGTGAGCAAATCTGGATTTTCACGTTCTTCAGGAGTCATAGACGAGACAATGGCACGTTTGCGAGCAATCTGTTTTTCATCCACCTTCATATTTTGAAGGGCAGGATTGTTGGCCATACCAGGAATCATCTTGAGCAAATCTTCCATCGGCCCCATATTTTGCACCTGATCCAACTGATCGATAAAATCGTTGAAATCAAAGGTATTTTCTCGCATCTTTTCAGCCATTTCAAGGGCTTTTTGCTCATCGTATTCTTGAGAAGCTTTCTCAATCAGAGTCAGCATATCCCCCATACCGAGAATACGGCTGGCCATGCGGTCTGGGTGGAAGGTTTCAATGTCGGTAATCTTTTCACCAGTACCAGTGAATTTGATTGGTTTTCCTGTGATATGACGAACAGAAAGGGCCGCACCACCACGAGTATCCCCGTCAATCTTGGTAAGGATGACACCGGTAACTTCTAATTGAGCGTTAAATTCTCGCGCAACGTTTGCTGCTTCCTGACCGATCATGGCATCGATGACCAAGAGAATCTCATTTGGTTGAGCAAGTGCTTTTACATCACGGAGCTCATTCATGAGAAGTTCGTCAATTTGCAAACGACCAGCAGTATCAATCAAAACATAGTCGTTATGGTTAGCTTTCGCTTGCTCCAAACCTTGGCGAACAATCTCCACTGCAGGAACTTCAGTTCCAAGAGCAAAGACAGGAACATCAATTTGTTGTCCGAGAGTTTTTAGCTGGTCAATAGCTGCAGGACGATAGATGTCGGCTGCAATCATCAAAGGACGAGCATCCTCTTCCTTTTTAAGTTTGTTAGCAAGTTTTCCAGCGAAGGTTGTTTTACCAGCACCCTGCAAACCGACCATCATGATGATTGTAGGAATCTTTGGAGACTTGATAATCTCAGCTGTATCAGAACCAAGGACTTCTGTCAATTCTTCATTAACAATCTTGATGATTTGTTGAGCTGGATTGAGGGTGTCAATGACTTCATGACCAACCGCGCGTTCACGAATTTTTTTGATAAAATCCTTAACAACAGGCAAAGCAACGTCGGCTTCTAAAAGAGCCAGACGAATTTCCTTGGTTGCTTCTTGGATATCGCTCTCGGTGATTTTTCCTTTTTTACGTAGATTTTTAAAAACGTTCTGCAAACGTTCTGTTAAATTTTCAAATGCCATATTTTTCTCCTATTTATTCAATTCAGTGGAAATCGTCCGAAATGTTGCAAACACTCTAGTTCTTCGGGTGTGACTTCTTTCATGATTTCATTTGGATATCCCCAACAGCTAAAACCTATTTGCATAGCTTTGGAGATATCATTGGGCGAGATAATCTGTAGTCGACTAGGAAATGGTTCCTCTGCGGCTAATAGTTTGCAAGGTATTCCTTGATAAATAACTAGACTGCCCATGATTACTCCCGATTGTCAATACTTGTTAAAATCTCAATTTGCTCTTGGAGAAAAGCATCTTCTGGATAGCGCTCAATGATCTGATCAAAAATCTGACTGCGGACAATGTAGTCAGAGTACATATGAAGCTTCATCTCATAGTCTTCCAGTATCTTTTCTGTTCGTTTGATATTATCATAAACAGCCTGACGACTAACACCAAATTCTTCAGCAATTTCAGCTAAACTATAGTCATCTGCATAATAGAGTTCGATATAGTTCATTTGTTTATCAGTTAAGAGGGCTGCATAAAATTCAAACAGAGCATTCATTCGATTGGTTTTTTCAATTTCCATAAGATTTATTATACCAAAAAATAGCCTGATTCGCTAGCTAGGGATAGTTTTTAGATAGAAGTTGTAATTAAGTTTTTTTACTCTTATTTTCTGACGATAAGGTCTTTTTTTGATATAATGGATAGGATTATAATGTTTTAGAAAGAGGTTCTTATGAGAGAATTAGAAACCGTGTTAGAGCAACGTTTTGGGCTTGTTTTTTCAGATAAACAGTTACTTGAAACAGCTTTTACTCACACTAGTTACGCCAATGAGCACCGCCTCTTAAAAATTTCACACAATGAACGCTTGGAATTTTTAGGAGACGCTGTTCTGCAATTATTGATTTCAGAATATCTGTACAAAAAATATCCTAAAAAACCAGAAGGTGACCTGTCTAAACTCCGTGCCATGATTGTACGTGAAGAGAGTTTAGCTGGTTTTGCCCGTGACTGCCAGTTTGACCAGTTTATCAAGCTAGGTAAGGGAGAGGAAAAATCTGGAGGCCGTAATCGAGATACCATCTTGGGAGATGCTTTCGAAGCCTTTTTGGGTGCCTTGCTTTTAGATAAGGATCTACTTACGGTAAAAGAGTTTATCTACCAGGTCATGATTCCAAAGGTTGAGGCTGGTGACTTTGAGATGATTAAAGACTACAAGACCCACCTTCAAGAATTACTCCAAGTCAATGGTGATGTCGATATTCATTATCAGGTGATTTCGGAAAATGGTCCTGCCCATGATAAGATGTTTGAGGTTGAAGTCCTAGTCGAGGGTCAAAGTTTAGGTAGGGGTCAAGGACGATCAAAAAAATTGGCCGAACAAGAAGCCGCTAAAAAAGCAGTTGAGGAAGGACTGGATTCATGTATTTAAAGGAAATTGAGATTCAGGGATTTAAGTCCTTTGCTGATAAGACCAAGGTTGTTTTTGACCAAGGAGTTACAGCGGTTGTAGGACCAAATGGTTCTGGAAAATCTAACATCACAGAAAGTTTACGCTGGGCTCTTGGGGAATCCAGTGTCAAAAGTCTTCGTGGTGGGAAGATGCCAGATGTTATCTTTGCAGGGACAGAAAGTAGAAAACCATTAAACTATGCTTCTGTAGTTGTTACTCTAGATAACCAGGATGGTTTCATCAAGGATGCAGGACAGGAAATCAAGGTGGAGCGTCATATCTATCGTACCGGGGATAGTGAATACAAGATTGATGGGAAAAAAGTCCGTCTTCGTGATATTCATGATCTTTTCTTAGATACCGGACTTGGACGCGATTCCTTCTCCATTATTTCTCAAGGGAAGGTCGAAGAAATCTTTAACTCCAAACCTGAGGAACGCCGCGCTATCTTTGAAGAAGCAGCTGGAGTTTTAAAATATAAAACTCGTCGTAAAGAGACGGAAAGTAAACTGCAACAAACTCAAGACAATTTAGACCGCTTGGAAGACATCATCTATGAGTTAGACAATCAAATCAAGCCCTTAGAAAAGCAAGCAACAACAGCTCGTAAATTCATGGACTTGGATGGTCAGCGTAAAGCCATCTACTTAGATGTTTTAGTTGCACAAATTCAAGCCAATAAGGCTGAATTGGATCTAACAGAAGAAGAATTAAACCAAGTCCATGAACTGTTGACTAGTTATTATCAAAAACGCGAGTCACTAGAACTTGAAAATCAATCTCTCAAGAAGCAGAGACAAGATTTACAAGCAGAGATGGCTAAAGATCAAACTAGTTTGATGGATTTGACTGCTCTAATCAGTGATTTAGAACGTAAATTGGCCTTGTCTAAACTGGAGACAGAGCAGGTTGCTCTCAATCAACAAGAGGCTCAAGCTCGTTTGGCTAGTTTGGATGAAAAGAGAAATGCTCTTATTCAAGAGAAGGAAGAAAAAGAAGCAAATCTCAGTCAGTTAGAAGAAAATCTAGCAGTCAATACCAAGGAACTCAATCGTTTAGAAGCTGAGTTAGAAGCATTTTCTGATGATCCAGATCAGATGATTGAGCAACTGCGTGAGCGCTTTGTTGCTTTCTTGCAGGAAGAAGCGGATGTCTCTAACCAATTGACACGGATTGAAAATGATCTTGAAAATAGTCGCCAACAGACTCAAAAGCAAGAAGAACAATTGGAGTCCTTGAAGGAACAATTAGCTTCTGCCAAGTCTAAGGCAAGTGAACAAGAGGCTGATCTAAAATCAGCAAAAGAAAAAGTACAGAACTTACTTGCTGACTATCAGACGCATGCTAAACAGGAAGAAGAACAAAAGCAGGCTTATCAAAGTCAGCAAAGTCAACTTTTTGACCGTTTGGATAGTCTGAAAAACAAGCAGGCCAAGGCGCAAAGTCTGGAAAACATTCTTAAAAACCATAGTAATTTCTATGCGGGTGTTAAGAGTGTTCTACAAGAAAAAAATCGACTGGGCGGTATTGTCGGAGCGGTCAGTGAACATTTAACCTTTGATGTTCGTTATCAAATAGCTCTTGAAATTGCCCTCGGGGCAAGTAGCCAACACATTATCGTTGAAGACGAACAGGCTGCGACTAAGGCTATCGACTTCCTTAAACGAAACCGATCTGGTCGTGCGACTTTCCTACCTTTGACAACTATTAAGGCTCGTAGCATTTCTGGACAAAACCAAGATGTGATTGCCTCAAGTCCAGGTTTTCTTGGAATGGCAGATGAATTAGTTACTTTTGATGCCAAGCATGAAGCTATTTTTAAAAACTTGCTAGCTACAACAGCAATCTTTGATACCGTAGAGCATGCCCGTGATGCAGCTCGCAAGGTACGTTATCAGGTTCGAATGGTAACCCTCGATGGTACAGAATTGCGAACAGGTGGTTCTTATGCTGGTGGTGCCAATCGTCAAAATAACAGTATTTTCATCAAGCCTGAATTGGAGCAATTGCAAAAAGAGATTGCTCAAGAAGAAAAACTTCTTGGTCAGGAAGAAGAAAATCTGAAATCACTTCAAGAAGCCTTAACTACCCTCGCTCAAACTTTGGAGGTTATTAAGTCTCAAGGAGAGCAAGCTCGAATAGAGGAGCAGGGCTTATATCTGGCTTATCAACAAACTTGCCAACAAGTCGAAGAACTCGAAACACTTTTAGAACTTCAGGAAAAAGAATTAAACAATCTCAGAGGTGGAGATTGGCAAACTGAAAAAGAAAAATGCCAAGAACGTCTTTCAATCATCGCAACTGAAAAGCAAAAGCTGGAGTCTGAGATTGAAGAAATTAAGTCCAATAAAAATGCGATTCAAGAACGTTATCAAAGCTTGCAGGATAAACTTTCTCAAGAACGTCTGCTCAAAACAGAAATGATAGGGCGAAAACGTTACGAAGTTGCGGATATTGAACGAATTAACAAAGAGCTTGAATACCTTGATATGGAGCAAGATGAAATCGAACGCCTTCTCCAAGAAAAGGTAGACAATCTTGAAAAGGTTGATACGGAACTTTTGACCAAGCAGGAAAGAGAAGCCAAGAGTCAGAAGGAAGAAATTCAACAAGGACTCATTCGTAAGCAGTTTGAACTAGATGATATCGAAGGTCAGTTGGATGATATTGCCAGTCATTTAGAACAAGCTCGTCAGCAAAATGAGGAATGGATTCGTAAGCAAACACGTGCAGAAGCAACCAAAGAGAAGATTACGGACCGCCTTCGCTATCTTCAAGGCCAGCTGACTGAAGAATACCAGATTAGCTATACGGAAGCCTTAGAACAAGCTAATCAGTTGGAAGACTTGGCTGTCGCTGAACAAAAGGTCAAGGATTTGGAAAAATCTATCCGTTCACTTGGTCCAGTTAATTTGGATGCTATTGAACAGTTTGACGAAGTTCACGAACGTTTGGAATTCTTAAATAGTCAGCGTGATGACATTCTTTCTGCCAAAAATCTTCTTCTTGAAACCATTACAGAGATGAACGATGAAGTGAAGGAACGCTTTAAATCAACCTTTGAAGCTATTCGTGAGTCCTTTAAAGTGACCTTCAAGCAGATGTTTGGTGGTGGTCAAGCAGATCTAATTCTGACAGAAGGTGATTTATTGACAGCAGGTGTCGAAATCTCTGTGCAACCACCGGGCAAGAAAATCCAATCACTCAATCTCATGAGTGGTGGAGAGAAGGCCTTGTCAGCTCTGGCTTTGCTCTTCTCAATCATTCGTGTCAAGACCATTCCATTTGTTATCTTGGATGAAGTAGAAGCTGCACTCGATGAAGCAAACGTTAAACGCTTTGGGGATTATCTCAACCGATTTGACAAGGATAGCCAGTTTATCGTCGTTACCCACCGTAAGGGTACAATGGCGGCCGCAGACTCTATCTATGGGGTGACCATGCAAGAATCTGGTGTTTCTAAGATTGTTTCTGTTAAACTAAAAGATTTAGAAAATATGGATACTTAGTTTGTTTTTAATATAACATTTCAAGCTAGAGCATGTAGAATGACCTTCAAGAAGTCGGAGGGTTACAAAAATAATTTGAGGAGCTTATATGGATTTTGACCTATTCCTAATGATCTGTAATTATATTGGGACTATAGCCTTCGCGGCTTCAGGAGCCATCAAAGGATTTGGTAAACGATTAGATATTTTTGGAATTAGTTTATTGGCAATTGTAACGGCAGTAGGCGGAGGGATTTTGAGAGATTCTATTATCAGTCGTTTTCCTTCCTCTCTTGCTGATCCCAGCCCGATTTATGTCTCTATCCTTGTAGCGGTTATCATGTATGTCTTTGTAACCTCAAAACAGGCCAATGCTAGTCATGAAAAAAAGTTCTATAAGTGGCTGAGAGAAGCCTATCTCATCTTTGACTCCATTGGGCTGATTATCTTTTCCTTGATTGGAGCGACAGCCTTAGTGGATAGTAAGCTAAATTTGATGTCTGCAGGTCTTTTAGCCTGCTTAACGGGTGCAGGTGGAGGTATTATCCGAGATCTCCTGATCAATGAAGTTCCAAGTGTTCTAAAAGAAGACATCTATGCCCTTCTATCTTTCGTAATTGGCGTTATTTATTACTGGTTGGCCTTTGTCCTTCACTTTCCAAGAATCACTGTCTTTATCATTGTTTCTATTGTTGGTTTTGTGATTCGACTCTGCATCATTAAATTCCGACTCTCTTTGCCAAATATGGATAAGAGAACCTTGAATTGATGAATGGCTGAAAGTTTGATTCTAAACCTGTAAATAAGTTTAAAATAGTCATTTTATCAGCGTCTAATCTCATGTGGATTAGACGTTATTTTTTTGCAAATACGGGAAATTAATGATGTAAAGATTAATTTTTGCTAATATATTTGTAATTTAGAATAAGGTAGGAATAGCAATGAGTAATTTGAAACATTCTGTTGATTTTATTAAAGAAATAGAGAAGTTAAAGTCAGTGACAAGATTTAATAGAACTCTTGATGGCAGATTTGAAAATAGTGCCGAGCATTCCTGGCAGGGTGCCATAGCTGCAATGGTTCTTCAAGATTATTATCCTAAAAAATTGGATATGGAAAAAGTGATTCCTATGTTATTGATTCATGATTTAGGTGAGATTTATGCCGGAGATACTTGGGTTTTTGATGATGAAAAAAAGCTTCATTCTCATGATAGAGAACTAGCATCTATAGAAAAAACAATGAGCCTCCTTCCAGAAGAGAAATATTTGAATATGAAAAATTTGTGGTTGGAATTTGAAAAAGGGCAGAGTGCTGAAGCAAGATATGCAAGAGTGATCGATGCATTGGTACCACTGATAAATCACTTAGAAGTGTCAGAATTCAATTATAATCCTGATAATATCAGTGCAGACATGGTATTAGAAAAGAAAAAGTTCATAAAAAGTGAATCAGAAGAATTATGGAAACTGACGGAAGACTTGATTCAGGAAAGTGTGGAAAAAGGCTTATATTTTTAATAACAGTTAGCCCAATAGAAGATAGAATTTTAACCGGAGAATGGAAATATATATGATTAAACTTGTCACAACTGAAATCGGAATAAGGAAATTGATACAATAAAATACAAAGAAAGCCTTGGAATAAGCTGTTTCCAAGGCTTTATAGCTATCTATAGGTAGAAGGAAAAAATTGCTAGAGTAGATGATTTTTATTAGATACCCTTGATTATACCGTAGAGAATATTAGTCAAATAAAATTGTTTTGTTTTCACTAATGCATTTCTTATTATCATCCCAATAGTTAATACTTTCAAAGCTTCCATTTCTTAAATAAAGTGGTAGCCTTTTTCTTATTTCATCTTGCATTGGTATTTTATCAATATCTTTTAGATTCCACCATTTTGGCTCACCTTCAGCAGATGTGCTTAGTTCACCAGTAAACTGAGTACATAAAAAGTCATAGAAGACAAATCTCTCATTACCAATTGAATTAGTAAAGCCTGAAATTCCTTTTAATTCAAGATTTAATGCAGTGAGTCCAGTTTCTTCCTTAAGTTCCCGCAATGCAGCTTCAAAAAAACTTTCAGGGAATTCAACTTTTCCCCCCGGTGGAATCCAGCCAGGAAAATTATCGTGCTGTCTATTAAGTAATAAAATTTCTTGATTTTTTAAAACGCAAATATTAACCCAGTTTTTGATTTTTTCAGTCATATTATTAACCTCCAACAAGTATTTTTTCATATGCAAGATTATATGTCAAGAACTATATGCTATTTATGATTGTGACAAATGTATCTCAGCCAAAGATTGATAATTTTTACGCAATAGCTGATGAACTCTCAGAATAGACTTCAATCAAGGACTTTGGAAGAAAAGTGTTGAGAGGTTGGATATAAAAGAAGGTAAGCAAATCAGCCTGGCCTTTAAATTGGCCCTACGGGATTATTTATAGAAGACAAAGACGTGTCAATTCAGCACGTCTTTTTTTACTTTTTCTATGGTATAATAGAAGGTAGATTTATTAATTGGAGTATGAAGAATTTTATGATTAAATTAGTAGCAACGGATATGGACGGTACTTTTTTGGATGGTGCCGGTCAATTTGATATGGAGCGTCTGAAAAAGTTGCTCCATTCTTATAAAGAAAAAGGAATCTATTTTGCTGTTGCATCTGGTCGTGGGCTTTTGTCACTTGAAAAGCATTTTGCGGATGTCAAAGATGAGATAATCTTTATTGCTGAAAATGGTAGTTTGGTTCGTTTTCATGGAGAGGACCTTTATGAAGCAACCATGCCTCGTGATTTTTACCTATCAACATTTGAAAAGCTAAAGACTTCACCTTATTTTGATGAGAAAAAGATGCTCTTGACTGGTAAGAAAGCTTGTTATGTATTAGACACAGTAGATGAAACCTATCTTATGTTTAGTCATCATTATAATGAGAATATCCAAAAGGTTGCCAGACTAGAAGATATTACCGATGAGATTTTCAAATTCACAACTAACTTTACTGAAGAGACTGTAGAAGCCGGAGAAGCTTGGGTCAATGAACATGTGCCTGGTGTTAAGGCTATGACGACAGGCTTTGAATCCATTGACATCGTTTTAGACCATGTTGACAAGGGAGTTGCAATTGTAGAGCTAGCAAAAAAATTGAATTTGGATATGGACCAAGTGATGGCCTTTGGTGATAATCTTAATGACCTGCACATGATGCAAGTTGTAGGGCACCCAGTCGCGCCTGAAAATGCTCGTCCAGAGATTTTAGAACTAGCTGAAACAGTTATCGGACATCACAAAGACCAATCAGTTATTGCTTATATGGAGGGATTGTAATGGCAGATATTCAATTAATTGCCTTAGACTTGGATGGAACCTTGCTGACGACAGACAAGAAATTGACTGATCGTACTAAGGCAACTTTAAAGGCTGCGCGTGAACAGGGCGTCAAGGTAGTTCTAACAACTGGACGTCCTCTCAAGGCTATGGATTTCTTCCTTAAAGAGCTTGGAACAGACGGCCGTGATGACGAATATACTATCACATTCAACGGTGGATTGGTTCAGAAAAATACAGGTGAGATTCTTGATAAGACAGTCTTTTCAATTGATGATGTGAGCCGTATTTATGAAGAAACTGAAAAATTAGGAATCCCCTTAGATGCAATTTCAGAAGGAACAGTTTACCAGATTCAGTCTGACCAAGAAAGTTTATATGCTCAGTTTAACCCGGCTCTAACTTTTGTTCCAACTGCTTTTGAAGATTTGTCTAGTCAGGTAACATACAATAAATGTGTGACTGCCTTTCCTCAGGAGCCTTTGGATGCAGCTATTCAAAAGATTTCATCAGAATTATACGACCAATATGAAATTTTTAAATCACGTGAACTCTTGCTAGAATGGTCACCAAAGAATGTTCATAAGGCGACAGGATTATCTAAACTGATTGAACACCTGGGAATTGACCAAAGTCAAGTCATGGCTTGCGGAGATGAAGCTAATGACCTTTCGATGATTGAGTGGGCCGGTCTCGGTGTCGCTATGCAAAATGCTGTTCCAGCAGTTAAGGCTGTGGCAAATGTGGTAACACCAATGACTAATGATGAAGAAGCTGTCGCCTGGGCAATTGAAAAATATGTACTGAAGGAGAACTAAAGAATGGGATTATTTGACCGTTTATTTGGAAAAATAGAAGAACCTAAAATTGAAGATGTTGTCAAAGAAGCTCTAGAAAACATTGATTTATCGGATGATAGCCAGCAAACTGAGACGCTAGAATCTGAAAATATCGAAGTCAAAGAGCAAGATGTGACTGTTGTAGCCGAAGAAAATGTTGAAGGCTTATTTGAAGCAGAGGTTGACAAAGTAACTATTGTCGAATCAGTTGACGAAGTGAAGGTTTCTCAAGAAGAGTTAAATCAAGTCCAAGAGGTAGAAAGTCCTCGAGAGGAATCGATTCATGTTGAAGAGATTACTTCAAATGATAGTGACGAGAAAGAAATTGTTCAGCCTCAATCAAACGAAGCAGAAACAGAAGTTTTTGAAGAAGAGGAAGCAAACCAAGCAATCGAAGAAACTCCTCAGGTCGAAGAGACTGTACAGGAAAAGTATGATCGTAGTCTCAAGAAAACTCGTACAGGATTTGGTGCCCGTTTAAATGCCTTTTTTGCTAATTTCCGCTCAGTTGATGAAGAGTTTTTCGAAGAACTAGAAGAGCTACTGATCATGAGTGACGTTGGTGTTCAGGTAGCTTCAAATCTTACTGAAGAATTACGCTATGAGGCCAAGCTTGAGAATGCTAAGAAACCAGAAGCCCTTCGTCGTGTTATCATTGAGAAATTGGTGGAGCTCTATGAAAAAGATGGAAACTACAATGAAAGTATTAACTTCCAAGATGGTTTGACAGTCATGCTCTTTGTAGGTGTCAATGGTGTCGGGAAAACAACTTCTATCGGGAAATTGGCACACCGCTACAAACAAGCTGGCAAGAAAGTCATGCTGGTTGCAGCAGATACCTTCCGTGCTGGTGCGGTTGCTCAGTTAGCAGAATGGGGTCGTCGTGTAGATGTTCCTGTCGTAACTGGTCCTGAGAAAGCAGATCCAGCCAGCGTTGTCTTTGATGGGATGGAGCGAGCAGTAGCAGAAGGTATTGATATTTTGATGATTGATACAGCTGGTCGTTTGCAAAACAAAGAAAACTTGATGGCTGAGTTGGAAAAAATTGGCCGTATCATCAAACGTGTTGTGCCAGAAGCCCCTCATGAAACCTTCCTAGCTTTGGATGCTTCAACAGGACAAAATGCTCTAGTACAAGCTAAAGAGTTTTCAAAAATTACACCTGTCACTGGTATTGTACTTACTAAAATTGACGGAACTGCCCGTGGTGGTGTTGTTCTTGCTATCCGTGAAGAACTCAATATTCCTGTTAAGCTGATTGGTTTTGGTGAAAAAATCGATGATATCGGGGAATTCAATTCTGAAAACTTTATGAAGGGTCTTTTAGAAGGTCTACTATAAAAGAAAATCCTGCAAGAATTCTTGCAGGATTGTTTTTGATTATTCTAGTCGACCATTCTTACGATAGGCGATGTCAGGTTGCAGGTGCGATCGTTGCTGTAGCGGCGGTTGAACGCAATACAACAAAGATCGTCTGAAAGTTGGCTGAAATTTGTTGGGAATCAGACGGCCTGATAGGATATTGGAACAAAAAAACGCATGCATACCCTTCGCACCCAGTACGAAGGTTACGGCTTATTATTCACTCTAGTTAATTGATTATATTTACGTAATTTGGCTATATCTGTCCTTGTTTTTATCATTTCAATACAATTAAATTGTATTTTATAATCTTCTTCATAATACATATCAAGCTGTTCATAATCTGTTTCGTAATACATAATATCAATTGTTTCAATTACTTTATCACTACAATTTATAATAAAAATTAATTCATTATTATTTACGAAATCATATAGATATGATAATCCTATCATAGAATTTTGTGTAAATATAGCCACGTTATCTGAAAAATCCTCTGTGTCAGGAATAATTTCATTTAATATATTCAACGTTTTTTTAATCTTATCAGGAGTAAATTCTTTGTTTATACTAATATATAAAAATATTCTATCTAGCAACTTAGTACATAAGGAAAAATATGGTTCTTTAGTTACTCTTTTAATATGATTTTCTTCTAAAAATTTATCAAAATCTTCTATGAAATGTAAAATTCTATCGATGCAACATGCTCCAAAAAGTAATCTTTGTGTATTTGTTAAATTGTCTAATTCCTTTTTTACTTTTTCTTCATATTTTTCCATATTAGCACCTTTCTATGTTACGTCTTTTTTCGATACCAATCCGGCCACATTGCGGATGATGTGCGGACAGCCCGGCACGCTCCAGCATTCGCCGAGCCAGCCTATTCCGTATTAGTCGGAATAAAAGCTGCGGCTCCATACTAGCCGAGGAGGAATGCATCAGCGATCTGGCAGGTTTGGTGGCAGTGTGGGAAAGTATGCTTTTGTGGCTGGGCATGACTAGTTTGTCGCGGTTGGTACGGTTGGTTTTGTTTCAGACACTTTAAGCAGGAGCTCAATTCAATCTCTGCTTGCTAACAGTTTTATTTGAAAACAAATGATACATATAAATTTTGATTATTTTTAAAGTTATCTAGATATTCTCTAGTATTTATAATACTATCACTTTGAATATTTCCTTCGTAATACCAATTATCATAGGTATGTTCAAATTTATTATTATTTTTTTTATATAAATCTCCTCCTAAAATAAAAAAATTTAAATTTTCTAAAATATCTATAATATCATTAGATAATTCTATAGGTATAATTACAGTATTTTCTCCTTGTTCAAATAAACTGACTCCATTATTAATATAAATGCTAATTAATTTATTCATTCATAAATATACTCCAGTGGTTATTAATTAGGTTTAAATCAACGGTGATTAATGTTGCCATTTGACTCTTTTATATATTCAAAAACCCCTTCTTTTCCTTTATATCTTCCAGGTATTTCTAGTTTTTGTCGTGTTATTCCATCATCACCTTTAATTTTTGATACTTTACCATATCTTGAGAAACTATCAACAACCTTAGGGCAACTATGATAATCTCCTGATGAAGCCTGTTTTTAACTTTTTCTGTGTATCTTGTCCCTTTAAAGAAATTTTTTGCTTGACACTTGCCAACACATAATTTTGCAGCTTTGCCTAAAACAGGATCTGTTATCGCACCGATACCAGATCCAAGTGCCACACTTCCATAATCAATATCATTCCATTCTTTACCATTAATTACATTAGAAGCGACTTGCATACCTGCATCCGTTGCGGCACCTGGAAGTGCATCCACTCCCATCGCAATTAGAATCGGTATAAAAGCTATATTTACACTTGGATCTATCCAACTTTGAGTATTCGGCGCAAATCGGAAAAAGTTAAATCCACCTCACAACCCAATCGGATCCTGATTGGTGAATCTTCCGTAGTCAAGCTCATAGTACCTGAAGAAGTTGTAGTGGTGCTCTGTCTCACGGTCAGCATATTGGTTTTGCAATCGGAAGGACTGGTATGCGTTATCCGTTACTCTGGTTTCTTCTTTCAGACGCCCCCAGGTGGTGTATTCGCCGTAAAATAAGAGATTGCCGTGGATGTCCGTTATCTCCCTCAGGATGCTGATTTGGTCGCACTGGAAGTAGTGGGTTTGTTGGTGGCTTTCTCCGTCTTCGTTGGTTCGGTTGTGTAACTGTGCCAAAGGTTCGTAGCTGTCGGGATCGGTGTAGATATAGATATACCTGCTGTTCGGGTGTACTTCCTGTAGCAAATGGCTGCCGTCCCAAACGAAGTGGGTTGGGGTTTCGAGATCGTCTGAAAAGGTTTAGGATAGTGTTTTCAGACGGCATGGTATTATTTTTGTTAGATTTTCTAAATAATAAATATTTTTTTCAATTGGTTATTCAAAATTTTTTAAATTTCCTCTAGTTTTTCTTTCATCAAGTTTTCTAGCCAGTTTTCAAATTTCTCAAATTCAGTATCCTCTTCCCACTCTTCAGGAGGAATATCAGGAAAAAAAACACCAAAATTTTCATTTTCTTTTGTAAGAAGGAAACCAGCTTGATCGCCAGTTCTTGGAATGGAAATAGTAATTAAGATATTAGGGAATAAATTACAATCAGTTCCTTCAAAAACTTGTTGTGACCAATCATAAAGCTCGTTAGGAGCTAAAAAATCGAATCCAGGTAGTAACTCATCTTGAAACAAAGTACAAGATCCTACTGTTAGAAGAAATTCTCTATATATTCTAGGGAATGTGACTTTATATTTTTTTTCAAAATCATTTATCTCATCTAAAGAAACATCATATCTTTTTTTAAAAATAAAATTTGATTTTCCATAATTAATTAAGTTTCCATTACTAGATTTGATTAAATCTTGTATATCTACAAGAATTTTTTTGAAATTATCCATAAATTAATATCCTTCGTTCAATTTTTGTATCTATTATCTAGAAACAATCTAGTTAATTATTCTTGTTGAGGGTGCTATATGGCAAATGTGTTCGTAGGGCAGACCCAGTACCGTGTATAGTTCCAGTATGAGGGTGTTTCACAGGAGTGAGATTCCACCATGTATTTGTATTAGAAGTAAAACTATACAAATTGCTCCCACCTAATAGTAAGATAGGATCCTGCTTCACAAATCGACACACATCAGAACCGTCTTCCACGACCACCAAAGGCGCAAAGCGAAGCGCTATCGAACCGTCCAGCGAAGCAAAAACGTAATGCCCATCCGGATTTTTGCTGAACAAAATCTCTTCGCTCTCAAACAATACCGGTTCCTCATCGTCTTCATCCACTTCCAGCAAACGGAACAAACAGCCCTGATAAGTCATTGGAACAAAAGGTTGCGTGCGTGTCTTGAGGTATGCACTCTATATGTATGCAGGCTACATCTTGCTTTTTACGCTTTTAAATTCCTGTGGTGAATTTTTTGAAACTCATCCGAAATAAAATCTCCAAATTCTTCAAATGATTCAATAGGTAAATTAAAAATTTCTGGTTTATAACGAATAAGCAGACTTAGGATATGATAATGACTTCTTGGTGTTTCACGTAATTCAATTCTCTCGAGTATTCTTTGTTTACCTTCCTCTTCATCCATTTTTTGTGCAATGGAAAAATCTGCATTGTGAGCCACTCCTAAAGCAGGATTAATGGAAGTAATTTCACTTGGGGTTGGATCTTGGTAATCGGGATCTTGAGCAATTATCCGCCAGTCTGACTCTAGCTTTGATTCAAATAAGGTATGACAGTCTAAAACGGTTTTGAATAAAATTGGGTAATTTCCAGCATTTTTATAATCAAATGACTCAACTGGGCTTGAAGTAAACAAATCAAAAATTCCTACAGTGGCACCAAGTTTATTTTTAGCGATTATTCTACCGTAACCGAATAATTTATCAGCTATTTTAAAGCAAAATAAATCACCATTCTTAAGATATCTATATAAAGTCTTGTTTTTTTCCCAATTAAATATTTTCATAATACTTTTCCTTTTCTATAGCATATAATGTCAAATTATTGGAAGATTTTTACAACCATTTTTGAGAATATGGTCTCTTCATTAACAAACCGACCCGCCTCAGGCTCGTAATAACTGAAGAAGTTGTAATGCAGCCCCGTCTCGAGGTCGGCATATTGGTTTTGCAATCGGAAGGGTTGGTGCGCCGTGCCCGTTACGTTCGTTTCGCTCTTCAGTTTACCCCAACCATAATAATCCCCGAACCAAACCAGGTTGCCTTCACCATCGGTCATTTCTCTCGGGATGCCGATTTGGTAGCAGTGGAAGTAGTGGGTTTGTTGTCAGCTTTCGCCGTCTTCAGTTGTCCAGTCGTGGACTTGCGCCAAGGGGTCGTAGCTGTCGGGAACGGTGTAGATATAGGTATATCTGCCGTCCCAAACGAATCCGTTTTCCTCTTAGAGGTCGTCTGAAAAACGAAAGCACTTGCGTGCGAAACGTACATGCCCTACGTCAGGACTGAAAGTTTATGCGGACTACGGCTTACTTAATAAATTTATTGAATATTCCAATTAAAAATATTTAAATGGATAAACATTAAACAAATTATTGCTTATACTATTTACTGAATATATAAACTCAGTTTTTATATTTTCCGTAAGTGTCTCTCCTTCATCTAATAGGTATTCTAAATCTCTGTATAACAAAGCCAACTGGATAAATTGTGAGAAATCTATCCCTAAATTTGTAAATCCAGATTTGGTATATTCTCCACTATCATGATTATAATGAAAAATGGTATTATCTATTTTATTTAAAAACCATCCATCTCCCTGTCCTGCTTGTCCAATACTCCAAAAACACCTTGATATTTCGGGATAATTGCACTCTAAGTATCTATTTTCATTTAAAGCCTCTTCATAATTAAAAAGGGAAATATCAGGTATTATCTCTACCCCCTGATACTTAGTAATAAATAACAAATAGTTATTATCCAGCTTAGGAAGTTTATCTAACTTTTTAATTTCTACTTTACGCTTAATACATATATTAAAAAAATCCTCGGGAAATAATTTTGATTTGAACATAAAAGTATCCTCCATAATTTTTTTGATAGAAAGATATTTCCTTCAATATTTTCCTAATCCTTTTATTATTTTTTTAGATATTGTAGCTATGCCGTCATTATTTTTTAAATTTAGTAAACTACGACTTCGCAATCAGATTCCCCAAAAATATACTCAATAAATTCATTTAATCTTTTATCAGGTTTATAAGTAATAATTAGATTTTCAATACTATTTTGATAAATTTTTTGTTTCTCTTGAAAATAAATAACTAATTTATCAGAATAAATTTCTACCCTTTTAAAACCACCTATTCCTGAATATTGCTGACTGTTTATTTCATAATAATAGTATTCTAAGTCATCAACTTCTCTTTGCAAGATTAAGTAATTATCAGGGTTAGGTTTGTCACTATCTGCAAATGCAATAGTAAGAATATCATCTTCTATTTTGTAATACGTATTTATTGAAATAATTTCCATAAACAATTCCTTATCATATTGTTACTTAATATTTTCTAGGTGGAGGTGTTTGTAGTTTTTTTCCAGCTGGGCGAGGTGCTTTACGAGTTCTTTTTTGAAGATTTTCGCTTTAATCAGTTGGTCGTGCAAATCGTAGAAATAGTTCAGCACTTCGCAGTCGGCCAGTTCGCGGTGGATCAGGTTGGATAACTTTGTGGAATTGTTGAGACTTCCTACCTCACCTGCCATTATTGTTGTATATGCTCATGAGCATATATACATTTAATTCCTTGTTCTATAGTGGTAATTAAATCATTAATTGTGTTATCAGATTTTATAAATAATGGATTTTGCCAATCACAATTTTTAACTACGTAAACTTTGAATTTTCCATTTCTACCGATATGGGAATACCACCCAACATCTAAAATATATTTTTCATTAAAGAACTGTACTTGTAATAAATCTTCTTCAAATTCAAGTTTATTGATTAATCCATTAGTGTCATTGAATAACCAAAATAAATGGTCATAAGTAATAATGCCATCTTTAAAATCAATTTTAGGTACCATTTCAAATTGCTCCTAATCTTTTCAACTTTTCTTTTTTTGTAATTGGATGTCCATGTATTACTCCTTGAGAGCATTCAACTCGTATGTATGTTGTATCTATCCCTTCTGATGCACCAATAATTTTTCCGGAATCATATACTTTATAATGTACGTTTTTTCCAAATGGTGAAACTAGAGTTCCTTTTGTTCAAGCTATTCTTTCTAATGATTCACTATGAATTTTAGGTTTATATTTTGCAGGTTCACCATTTTTTGTAGCTTTTCGGATTTTAGACCAGAATTTTTAGGGGGAACATGTTTTCCTCCATGAGAAGTCCAATCTAAGGAATCATTATCACATGGATTATTACAGGCACCTGGAGCATTAGATAATCCGAGCGGATCAAACTACTTCTGCGTATTCGGCGCAAAAGCATATAAATTCTCCCCTCCCCACAATCCAATCGGCTCCTGATTCACAAACCGATCCTCATCAGGCTCGTAGTACCTGAAGAAGTTATAGTGGAACTCTGTCTCACGGTCAGCATATTGGTTTTACAGGCGGAAGGGCTGGTATGCGCTATCCGCAACCTTGGTTTCCTCTTTCAGACGACCCTAGCCGGTGTATTCTCCGTACCACAACAGATTGCCGTCCTTATCGGTCATCTTTCTCGGGATGCCGATTTGGTCGCAGTGGAAGTAGTGGGCTTGTTGGACGCTTTCACTTTCTTCGTTGGTCCAGTTGTGTACATGTGCGTATCTCACGTGCCCTATGTCAGGATTGAAAGTTTCATGCGGGCTACAACTTACTTATTCATCTTCATAAGCATCACCATAGCTTTGAAAAGAAGAATCTAACCAAAACCATTCTTTTTCATTTGAAACCAATTTTTCCAGTAGTTCTGTAAATGATTTAGCAATAATGGGAGACTCATCAGGTGTAGCATGAGTTTCTATAAAACTATCATAACAAAAACCAAATCTTTTTTCATTTAAATCTATACTGATATATTGACCGAGCTCTTGTGAAGATGCAATCATGACCCAATCATTACTGATATCATCTGCCAACTCCTCCCAAATAACATCATCAGCTGGATATAGAATTTGGTTTGTTTGTTGCAATTCTGAAAGTGAACTTATTCTTATCTCACAAGAAGTATCAATATTGAGAATAGCATATTCATAATTTTCATAAAAGAATTCTAAATCTTGTGGCAAAGGAAAAGGAAATTCTGGTTTTGATACTGCTTTCAAAAATTGATGGCTACTTTTTTGTTCTAATTTTTCAATTAATTCTTTGATTTTCATAAAATACTCCTTAGGACTGAGAGTTTTTGTTCAGGCTATGGCTTGCTATAATTACTTTAATTTAGATATGTATAGAATACCATTTCCCATCATAACTATCAAATTCTTTTACATTATCTAATTTCCAGAGACCTGCCTGTTTTTTAAATTTATAAAGTCTTTGTGTTTCCATTCCAGCGTAAAGCACATCACTTTTTACAGTTATAGAGCTACCTTTTTCTTCTATTTCAATGATTTTCTCGTTGTTCGGATTGAATGTTGGAGGGTAGTTAACAGTCATACATTCTAACTTACCCATTTTTCTTGGTTTATCTGTTAGGTATTTATCGTATATTTCCTTTAGTGTTTGTTTCAATATCTCATCAGGAATATCTGTGCCTGCATCAATATGCTTATTAGCATTATCTTCCCATTTATACATTTCCATCAGAAAACTATTTAATACAGTTTCAATACTTTCATTCATAATTCAATCCTTTTTAGTTTTGTTTAAGTTGTTTGTACGAAGAATAATCCACCAGATAGATCTCGATTAATAAAAATATATCCGATGTTCTCAGTTAGATAAAAAATTTCATTTACTTTTTCAGGTAGATCCATTCCTAAGATTTGACCTATGAAAATATATTTTTCTAGAAAATCATCACTCTCTTGCTGTAAATATTCAGGTCGTCCTCCTAAAAAACTCATTTCATCTAAATTCTCAATAGGATTAATTGGATAAAATTTATCTAGGTTAAACTTGAACTGATGTTTATCTCCGATGATAACTCTCGTGTATCCTTGAATAGCATCGTCAATTTCAGTAATGTAGTCAAGAAAATAATCTTCTTTATCATAATAAGAAAAAACGTAAATTGCTTTATCTTTATATTCCTTATCCTGAAAATCTGTTTTAAATTGAGGTGCAATAGTTAATAGATTTTCAATTGGTATAAAAGCAACCAATGCTAACTCATGACCATCTGGCGCTATCACTTTATTTGAATAGTCTAAATCTAGCCCAACTAATATATTATTTATATTTGGTTTACTATCTAAAAAGTTAAAATTAACGTATCCATTTTTTTTCATTTAAATTCTCCTAAAAATTTAAGGGCATTTCTTACCTGATTTTTTAATTTTTGAGGTGCAGTGCAATCTTACTTTTTGGTTTTTTTCTTAGGATTTAATTCGTCTTTACGTTGCTTATAAAACTGCCAATATTTTTTGTCCTCAATACTAAATGGATAATATCCAGCATCATTATAAGCAATATCAAAATATTTATAAGCTTCATCATATTTTCCAAGGTCATAATAAAAAATACCAGCTAACAGGTACGTCCCTGCATTAGTGGTTCCTAAGTCAGCGACACTTAAAGCAATACTCAGCCATTCCTTAGCCTGTTCATATTTTTGATTTTTATAATACAACTCAAACAAAGCAATCGTAACCATTGTCGTTGGATGCGCCCATTGAGTTACTGGCTTGGGTATTAGCTCAAATGCTTCTTTTAATAACTTTTCTTGTTCTAAAAAAGGTTTATTATAAGCCTCACAGACTAAATCATTAATCTTTGATTCTAATTCTGGATTAACGGCATCTAAATTCATAGCATACAACTCCTCAATAAAAATGAAACAAGGTTGTCTGAAAATTGATATCAGATACCCTTGATATTTGGTGGGACTCGACCTAACCCACGCTTACTAAATATTATAATGAATGATTTTTAACTCTATTCCTAACTCAGATAATAATTGAATTTGATTTAAGGAGATTTTATATTCACGAGTGGCCTCATCGGTACCCCAGCTGTATATTATAAGCTCTTTATTTAGTTTATATTTTTTAAATATGTAATTTAAATCCTTCTTTATGCTTTCTATTGTTTTTATAATTTTATTAATTTTTTCCTTTAAATTTTCCTCTTTATCTATGCCAAAAGAATAGTAAGAGTGTTCAATTACAAATTGAATCTTTTGGTTTGGTGATGTAAATAAATCTCCCTTGCTATAAAATTCAGCATTTTTAATATTAAGTATTTTGTCTATTTCTTTCATGTTGATGTAATCATTTGATTCCATATAAAATGTTACTTCAATTAAATTATTCAGCATCATCGCAACCAGTTCCTGTTCTAATAAATTCAGAAGAATTTTTTCTTCTTAATAAATGTTCTCCAGTTTTATTTTGTTTATAAACATCATAATGAGATACGGCTCGTTTACCAACATAATCACCTTTAAACGCATGTGGATCTGTGCCTATTTGATCTAAAATCCGGTTCAATTCTTTTTGGTTAATTAGTTTACTATCTTTTGTACCTCCGTCATTACAACTAGACGACAATCTATATAAATCTACCCAAGCTTTTACATTTTGAGGATAGTTATAAAAATTGCTTCCTCCCCACAAACCGACCCGCATCAGGCTCATAGTACCTGAAGAAATTGTAATGTGGCATCGGCATATTGGTTTTGCAAGTAGAAGGACGATATGCGCTATCTATAAATATGATTTTTGAATTTTGCTTAAATAATATCTTCTTCGTAAGACAAGAAGTAGTCATAATTATTTATGTCTAATTTTTCGCATAAATAAGGTTCGATTATTTTTGCAACTTCATTTGATATCCAATATTCTTCATACATCGGGCTAGTTTCACGAAAAATTTTTTGTAGAAAATTAAGAGATGGTTCATTCTTAAAATTTATAACCTCAATAAATTTTTCTCCATTTTTTTCGAATTTTGATATAAATCTGATGGTTTTTTTCACGGTTCTATCCTTCTGTTTTTAATAGAGTCTTTTAATTGTTTGCCAGTCTTAGAGGAAACTGCGCCAAGGTGTTTTCCTCGTTATCATATTTTTCAACTTCTCCATGTTGAAAGTCACATTCTAGAATGCAGGCTCCAGTGATGGGGCTTCGATAGGCGAAATTGCGTACGTGCGTACCGCAGCCCCACGTCAGGATTGGAGGTTTTGTGCGGGCTACGGCTTACTTAATTCACCCCATGTTTACTCAGGGATTTATACGCTAGCTTGGTTAGTTTTTTATTTTAACTATTTGTTTTCATGTTTATGTTTAGAATTCTGCTTTTCATTATGTATATCAGTGAGTAGGTTAGTAATAGACATCCCATTTTTTTGAGCAAGTAGAGCCAATTTTTCCGCTTCGTCTAATTTGTTTTTGTCTTTACTGTCTTGGTAATGATCAAAGAATATATATGCCAAATCATATTGTGCTTGAGTATTACCTAATTCGGCTGATCGAATTAACCAAAATATAAATTTATCATTGTTAAATTCATAAAAAGCAAAATAATTAGCTAATTTTGATGCTGCTTGACTATTGCCAGAGGAAGCATCAATTTTTAACTTTTCCAGATCAGTTTTAGAAATATACATACTGTCATTTATTGAAATGTTGGCATTAGATTTCATGTCTCTATCCTTACTGTATGAGTTATTATAAGACGTTAGAAAAGCACTTTTAAAAAATAAATTCAAGGATTTTATGGCTTAATTGTAACATATTTACCTCCATTTAAAACCTCTCCTGTAACTGCACTAACATTTTCTGTTGCACCACGTATAGGTGCTTTTAATTCATTAGCCAATTTTTGAGCAAATGAATTGTCCCCTTTTCCTGTTTGTCAAGCAACTAATGTTACTGATTTCCCTCTAGAAGTTTTAGGTTTGTAACGATAATCAGCTAAATCTTATTAATTAATTGATATTTATCAATATTTTTAATTCGTCTGGTAGTTTGGCACCATTTCTATATGTCTTTTTTGCCCAAAATATGGCTCTTTCTTTATCGCCTTGTGTGAAAAATAAATCGGCTAAATTGGATTGGGCAATTGGATGTCCATTTTTTGCCGCTATCTCTAGCCATTTAAATTCCAAATCTTGATCTAAAGATACAAACATATGGTATTGATATAATTTGAATGCTGAATTTTTATCTCCATTAGTGGCGTTCTCTTCGAGAATATGAATTTCTTCATCTGAAATCCAATAAGTACTACCTGTTGATATAAAGTTAGTCATTTTAAAGTTCTTTCTGGATGTTGTTTACATGATATTAAAGGTGTTAATTTCTCGTTACTTAAAACCAAAGATATTCATTTGGTGCTTTAACTGTAGTATTTAATTCATTAGCAAGTTGTTGTCCAAGAGTGTTTGCTTCTTTTCCTGTATTACAGGATAAAATCTCAACCGTCATACCTGATTTATAGTTAGGATTTTTTTAAAATTCTCGCTGCTAATTCTTTAGCATCTAATCTTTCACCTGTAGCCCCATCTACCATCAACGAAGGATTGCCATGCCCTCCTACTTGGAAAGTAATCGGTTTATTGGCAACTTTTTGAGCGTAAGAGTGTATGTTTTCATTACTTGGGAATAAATTCATATCAACTCCAGCTAAACCTAACCAATCGACCCATACTTGGGTATTAGGTGCAAACTGATAGAGATTCTCCCCACCCATCAACTCAATCGGAAGGGCTGATATGCGCTATCCGTTACCTTGGTTTTCTCTTTCAGACGACCACAGCCGGTGTAGTTGCCGAACCACAGCAAATTACCGTCCTTATCGGTTAAATCTTGGGATGCCGATTTGATCGCAGTGGAAGTAGTGGACTTGTTGGCCGCTTTCACCGTCTTAGTTGATCCAGTTGTGTACCTGTGTAGGGGTTCGTAGCTGTATCGGCGTAGATATAGGTATATCTGCCGTCTGGGTGGACTTCTTGTAACAGGTGACTGCCTTCACATGGTCTTAAAATTTCTATTACGTAAACAATGCTAGAATTTTCTACATATTACGCTATTACGCAAGTTATAGCTTGCACAAATTATTGTGCCAAATACCCTGTGTCATAATCTAAATCGTCAGTTTCCACAAACTCATCTAAGAAAAGATATATTTCTTCTATATCTACTGGAATTGGGATGTTTATCGCATAGAAATTTACATTAAATGCTTCAAACTCACATCCAAGATCTATTAGTTTCGTTAGTATTTTATCTTTAAATTTCTGATTTTCATTAAAGAAAACAATCCGCAATGTACTATTTTGACTATGAATTATCGTTTTATCATAGAATAAGTAATTTTCTTCCGTTTGTATTCCACTAACAATATCACCTAAAGAGATTTCTTTGCTATAAAAAGGAATATTATTTATTTTAAGATAGCCTTCTTCAGTCACTTCTGCCCAAATGCTTTCCATAGATACTGGAGGATAACCATCAATTACTTCTAGATTTAAAAAAAGCTTTTTCATTTTCATTACCTTATATAACCTTGCTACCTACTGTAGGAACTTAATTTAACAACTCGCACTTTCTTAAGTTAAACTTTAGTAATATTCTTTAAAGAATCATATATTAATTTTTCCAAATAACTAATATTTTCATGGCAAATAGTTATTTCTTTGTCTTTGAAAAAATAATATCCTCTTGAGTCAGATATATCAACCATTCCTTTTGAATTCTCTCGATTTATAAATAACTCTAAAACTATTTCATCATTATCGTCGTGTATAAGAATATTTTCCTTTAAAAGTAGACTGAATACAATTCTTAAACTAGATTGTTTTAAGTAAATATCTAAATCCGCTTTAAGAATTTTATCATTTGAAGCTTGAGTTTCTCTTAATTTTGTAAAATGTTCAATTATTTTATTAATTTCCATTTTAAACCTCCGTTTATTTAATTATTGCATTTTTGACTGCTTGCGTGAATGAATGTGTGACATCTGTTCCCCTAGTATAAGCCCATTCCTTCAATTTTATAAAACCAGGGTCATTAATTGGCCGAATGGATACATGATTTCCATGATCATTAATGGCCTCAAGTCCTGATTTTTCAAGTTTTGAAACATCAATTGCTTGGCATTTTCCAGTAGGTTTATCCATTGATGTAGATAAGCCACTTAAAGTATCCTTCCCAGGTCTTTGAGTTAAAGTATTATCAGTTGCAGAACCCATTCGATATACGATGCCTTTAGTTAATTTTTGGGATAGACCTAACCAATCAACCCATCCTTGCGTATTCGATGCAAGTTGATAAAGGCTAAAGCCCCCTAGCAACCTAATTGGGTCTTGGTCAGATTGGACGGGGGGTCTTTTATTGAACTTGCCGTTCATATGGAACATATCGCCGTTGCGCAAGATATAGCGTTTGCTCATTGTAACTGAGGAAGAATGGCGCATCAGCCAGGCTGGTTTGGTGGCGGTATGGGAAAGTATGCCCTTGCGTCCCGGAAGTTATAAATAAAGTTGAATAGTAGTTGTTATTCTTTTTTGTGTTTCGACACTAATTTCCTGGTTAAAATTCTGGATTAATTTTAAAAAATCAATGATTAAGTTGATTTGAGTAGTGTTAAATATCGTACTTTTGTTTCTTAGGGCAATATATAAAAAGTCAACAACGTAACCATATAAATGAAATTTAGATAAATTAGAAAAAATATATTTTAAACAGCAAGGAGTAAAATATAATATAGCCTTATTAGTATAAGCTTGCCACTCTAGTGATTCAAGTATTGAGAGAAAATCATCGTATGTTATCTCAATCCAAGTTTTAGTAGATAGTTGCATTATAGAAAATATATAAAAGTTATCACTATCATCAAAACTTATTATATTGTTTTTATCAACTTTGAAAATTGGAAAAGTAGTCCTAATTTTTTCCTCTAGATAATTTCGTTCTTGTATATATTTTACCTCCGTAAGAAATTTTTCAAATTCACAATATACTCCTAAGTCTTTGACAAACTTTGAAATATATTCTAAAAAATCATAAATGATATTGATTTCATCTTTGGTTAAAGATTGCAGTAAATTAAATAGTTCACTCACTTCTCCTTGGGATAGATTAGAGTAATAGCTAAATAATTCTATGAAACAATCATTAGCTATACTAGGGTTTTCAATTGAGCTTAGTAAAAGTCTATTTAAATGTAAGGCATCTTCATTTTTTTGTTTATCTGACATTTGATTTTTAATTAATAAAATTAGATTGTTTTTTATCATGTCTTACTTTCTACATTTTAAGGTATGGCACCATTTGATTGATTTATTATCTATTTTTTATTTACGTTTTTTAAAATTATTTAATAGTTTTACTATCTTCTCTTTATTTTCGCTGGATGAGTTAATTGCAATACTAACGGCATTTTCTCCAAATTCATTTTGTATGTTTTTATCAGATCCATTATCAAGGAGTAATTTCACCATTTCTATATTTCCAAACATGCATGCATAATGTAGGGGAGTATATCCTAAGTCCCCTTTAAGATCAATCAATGCCCCATTTTGAAGAAATACAAGAGCATCATTTAAAGAATTATTTCTAGCTGCAATATGTAAAACTGTATCATCCATACCTCCTACTTGATTTATATCTTTAATAGTGTCACCCAAAAAATCAGGATGTGTCTCATATTTTTTTAAAATACATAATAATTCTTTTTCCATTAATTATACCCATATTCCTGCATCAGATACGACTGCTAAAGTAAGTGCAACTCCCCAGCCCACCCTTTAATTTGATCGGATCCTGATTCACAAACCGACCTACATCAGGCTCATAATACCTGGAGAAGTTGTAATTCAGCGACCTTATTACGGTTTTGTTGGCTAGCCAATAATATGATTCAATTACTTATAATTTCTCAATAAATTCATTATCTCTTTAGACTTTTTTTTATCATGATATTCTTCCGTTGCATAATGCTTTGCATCATATCCGAACTCATTTTTTATATTTGTTTTAGCACCATTCTCTAAAAGAATTTTAATAATATCAATATTTCCGTGAAGGCAAGCATTTTGAATAGGAGTAAAATTTAATTCGCCTTGTTGATTGATATTAGCACCATTTTCTATTAGTAAGATAACATCTTTTTTAGCTTGAGAATTAACGGCTAAATTTAATAATGTTTCTCCCATAGAACCTAAGTCATGTACTGAAGTGATTGGATTACTACTAAAAAAACTAGGGTAGTCTTGGTATTTCAAAAAAAGTTTTGTTAAAAGATTATTCATATTTACTCTCCAAACAATTCTATCTAGAACATTCAGCTTTTGCTTTTTCTTTTAAAACATTTAATCTGTTTTTCCAATCATTTATTTACTTTTTTATTTGCTTTGTTAAATATTTGTCGTAAACGAGAATAAATTTTAAAGGGATTTGATCCTAAATAATCTACCAACTCGTCATATTAAATGCATAAGTATAAAAATTTGCACCCCCCAAATATCTAATCGGATCTTGGTTCACAAACCAACCGGCATCAGAATCGTAATAACGCATCAGGTTGTAATGCAACCCGTTTTGCGGTCGCAATACTGGTTCTGTAAGCGAAAGTGTTGGTATGCGCTATCCGTTACCTTGGTTTCCTCTTTCAGATGACCCCAAAGGAGGTTGTGAGGCCACCTGAAAAGCAGAAACCGCGTGCGTGCGTGCTGCACACACCCTACGTCGAGATTGGAGGTTTTGTGCAGGCTACGGCTTGCTAGTTAAGTAGAGCAAAAGCAAATAGTTTTTTATTAAGTATATTTTTCTAATATTTGTCGATACTCTTTCCATTTGTCTTCTATTTTTTTTGAATAATTTTTTATTTGATATAAATCATTGTCATCATGGTGGCTAGTGAAGCAAGTATCTACGCTGGAAATAATCCATTTTATGATCTGTGTAGAGCTTGCAGTTTTGTTAATGTTAGGTAATTCAACTAGTAGCTCTTGGCATAGCTCCTCATTAAAAAATGAATTTTCAAATAATTCATGACAAAAAGTGCCTTCAATTTCATCATTTTCTTGTTTTTCTAATATATTCATATTTATATTTCCTTTTTGATTTAAAGAGGTCCGGTTCTTTTTTTAGCTTTTTCCGTTTTAGATGGATTTAAGGAGCCATTCGTATTAAATACCCCCTTCGATGAGCCACATTTATTAAATGCCTCATAATGATCTTTATGTAGATTATCTAAGTAAAAGTAATCTCCTTTTTTAAAGGTAGTTCCTCCAATCGTAGTTTTTTCGGTAAATTTAAATATTTGTGCTCCTTGGAAAGTCTTTCCTGTTCGTTGTGCTGCTCCAGATTGTATTGCCTTAGCAAAAGGATCAAGTCCCAATGGGTCGACCCACTTCTTTACATTCGGTGCAAACCAATACAGATTATCCCCACCTTCCAACCCAATCGGGTCTTGGTTGATAAATCTTCCACATTCCGGCTCGTAGTACCTGAAAAAATTGTAATGCAACCCCGTTTCACGGTCGGCATACTGGTTCTGCAGGCGGAAGGGTTGGTATGCGGCATCCGTTACCTTGGTTTCCTCTTTCAGACGACCCCAACCAGTGTAGTTGCCGAACCACAAGAGGTTGCCGTCCTTATCGGTCATCTCTCTCGGGATGTCGATTTGGTCGCAGTGGAAGTAGTGGGTTTGTTGGCCGCTTTCTCCGTCTTCGTTGATGTGGTTTAGATAGGTGAAACCGTGTACGTGCGTACCGCAACACCTTACGTCAAGATTGAAGGTTTTGTGCGGGCTACAGCTTGTTACAAGGACTAATTATTGCATAATTTGTTGTTTTAATTTTTGGTCAAAAGAATTTTCCATGAAGATCAAATCATGCTTGCTAAACAATCCATTATTATTTTCTAATACTTTTTTATCAAACAATAAAATATTCTGTATTAAAGGATCATTTAGTGGTAATTCATTCTTATTTATAATAAAAATAGCGGTTAACGCTTTAAAACGAAAAGCCTCTGGATAAAGTGCTAAATATTTTAAAACTTCTTTGCTACCAGAATGGAAGGCCATAATGATTGGAATATGATCTTGCTGCAAATGCTTTAATACATCTGGATAGATGTTTTTTGCGTCATTCTCAGATTCAGGTAATTTAATGGTATCTCCATAAGGAAATGAGGTAATAGGAGGAGCTTTAAAAAAATGCGCCTGCGAGATAGATGGTTGGACAAATACTAAATCATATGGATTTGACGATTTATCATAAGGAGGAACATTTTGGGAGAAAAAATTTCCCATTTCAGAATTGTATGCATATAGGTGAAGTATGACCCCCTCGAAAGTACGAGAATTGCTAAAGGATATTTCACCATAAACATATTTTCCTTTTTTAAATTTAATCCTATCTTTTAGAAAATTAGCATCAGGAATATTTAAATTATTTTTTAAATATTCAATAAGACCTTGAATAAATTCTTTACTTTTCATAATTATCGTCCTTAAAATCAATTTTTGAATACTAAAGTCATAAAGCGAGCAACACCTTTGGATGAAGCCACATCCGTTTGATTATCCTTATTTTTTTTTGAAACCATATATGCAGCCTTTGGACATTTTCCTCCAGCATTGTGCAGTTTTTTCAAATTGAATAACCCTGATCTCTTTTGACCTTTCGTTAATCGTCCTGTATTATATTTTACCTCAATAAAATAGATTTTCCTAGGCATACCTTTGTCAGTATTTTTTGGATAAAAATCATAGGGAAGGTCGTCTGAGATTTGATTTTAGACGACCTTGATATTTTGTTGGGTCTTGATCCAACCTATGGTCTAAAAAAGGTCTTAAAGAGGCTTGTTACCTTTAAATTTATTAAATCTTGATAGATTAGCTCCTTTTGATTGAATATGTTTTATAGCTAATTCAAGTTCATTAAAGTCATTAAATTCTTCTATCTCATAATCTTCAGCCTGATCCAATTTATTTTCTGGTACTGTATAGTAATATGTGCTATAAGTTCCATTATTTTTCTTAATAGCAAATACTTGATAAACAACCTCTCCATCAATTTTAATAAGTTCATCATATCCTTTTGTTTGTAAATTAGTTAAATTTAACATATCTATTCTCCTATAATATCAATACGCACTTGTTTCCCATCCGTAATAATCCCCGAACCAGGTCGCCTTTATCATCAGTCATTTCACGTGGGATGCCGATTTGGTCGCAGTGGAAGTAGTGGGTTTGTTGGCGGCTTTCAACGTCTTCAGTTGTCCAGTTGCATACCTGCGCCAAGGGTTCGTGTGTACCGCACATGCCCTACGTCAGGATTGGAAGTTTCGTGCGGGCTACGACTTGCTAACTCAATCTAGTGGTCATTTTTACTATTGTTATCATTGTGTATCTCAATATTTTTTTTATGTGCGAATAATAAATCTAAAATTTGAGATATATTCTTTGAGTCAGGGAATTTTCTAGGATTTTTTATGTTTACGAAATTATCAATTTCCAAGTTGTGTAAATGACTTATTAGTAAAATTGTAGATAGTGGGTATTTATATGAGGAAGGATTTTTTAAAATATCCTCTATTGCTAAATTACTTCCAAAATAATAATTTTTCATTGGTAACACATAATTATCGAATATGGCAATAATTATCTCATTTATTTCATTTTCGGATGTTTCTGGATATAAAGAAATAATGCCAAAATCTTTAAAAATAGAATCAAATTTTCCAAGTTCTGAAGCATGTACTTTAAAATTACTTGGTGTGTCATTTTCATCAAAAATATCGTTTATTTCAGGATAAAATTTTGGGATAGTTGTACTTAATTCTATAAATTTTTGGTCTAGAATATTTTTCTCATTTATATAAGAAACGATAGAAAATGAGCATAATGCCCCAATTTTTACATGCTTACCTTTTTTAAATTGGAAATTAATTTTTCCAAAAAAAATGTCATTAAAAAAGAGTGAAATAATACAATCGTGTTTTTTAAATGAAATATGGTTAGCTTCTAAATATGAGCAGAAGCTATTTAATATTTTTTTCTTCATTTTTTATACCTCAATAAAAAAAATGTTATATCTCTTCCATTGACATTAACAACTTTGCCTTTAGAAGTTAAAAAAGTTCCTTTTCCTTTTCTTGATGTATTTGCATTTGTACAACGACCAGTTGGTCATACAGGTCGTAGAAATAGTTCTGCACTTCGTCGTCGGTTAGTTCGCGGTGGATGAGGTTGCCGAGGTCGTCGTAGTAGTAACTTGTGGCGTTGTAGGTTTTCAGGCGGTTGTCTTGAACGGTAGGGCTAACGAGTTATTTAATCAAAATTATTTTCAAATCTCATAAAAAAACATCCTTTATATGTATTCAATAAAAGAATATTATCATTATTTTCAATAATATATATTTTCTCATATAGAAAATTTGGAAAATCAGCCAATACATCTGTAACTGCACTATCTATTGCTTCATACTCATCATCTGTCAGTGGTGAATCAATATATACATAAAGAGTAAATAATTCTTCAGTCATATCAAATGCAATAAGTCTGACTTTGTTACAAATTGCCCCAAGAAAAGCCGTTTGCATACTTAAAATAATTTCTTGTTTTTTCATAATTAATTCCTCAAATAAAATATAGAATTTATGTTATATCAGGCAATGCAGGAACAATATGGGCTCCTTTTGGGATGAATGAATTATTCCCCATTCTGTCGGAGTCTTATCTCTCTTGGGATGCCGATTTGGTCGCAGTGGAAGTAGTGGATTTGTTGTCGGTTTTCTCCACCTTCGTTGGTCCAGTTTCTTACCTGCGCCAGCGGTTCGTAACTGTCGGGATCGGATAATTTCAAATAATTCATCAGAAGGTGACAGAAGTGAGGCTGTGCGTCGCCTTCGGGTTAGGCAATTTGACAGAGGCCGTCTGAAAAACAGAAACTGCGTGCGTACCGCACATACCCTACGTCGGGATTGGAGGTTTTGTGAGGGCGACGGCTTGCTAGACTCAACCTACGCCTGTTGTTAGTTTTGCATAAATTAATGAGCACTATAAAACGTCTAAATATTTGAAAGATTTAGATTTTAGAGTTTTTTTGTATTTAAAAAAAGGGGACCTTGTGGGGAAGGCTTGACCTAATTACGTTTATTTTTATGAGACCGAAAATTTAGAGATTCTTAAACCATCTAATTCAAATGTGAAAATAATAGAAACTCCTCCTTCTGTTTTTATCTCACACTCATGTTCCCAATCCTCCCTTGATACAAATTTCCATTTAATATCGGCAAAAAACAAATATTGTACAAATTTTTCAATAGTTAATTTCCTATTAATTTTATATTTTTTTGCAATAGTTACACCTTTGAAATAAGGATCTATTGATAGCAAATAAATAACTTCATCCCTAAAACCAATTTCTAATCCCTTCCAAAAAATAGAAAAACCACTTTCTATATTATCGTCATCGTATAACCATTTAGACGAATGTTTGAATTGTTTCCGCTTTTGAAAACTACTATATGACATACCCACAGACAAATCTTCAAATCTGCCTGTTTTTAAGAAAGATGTGATATCCATAATAACCTCATTAACATTTTCCTAAATTTTTCAATTCCTCTTTTAGCTATATCCTTTCTTCTAGTGCTACTTTTTGGGTCATTTAAATCACCTTCAAAATCAGTCAGAGCCTTTTTTAGCTGATCTTTTGCTGATGACATAATTTGTAAGTTGTCTTTCAGTTCAGAAATTATGTCATCAGCAACTTTTAATTTTTTGGAAGTAGCACTTTTCATATCACCGAAACATTTCCATATTATTTCTCCTTTATCATCTAAGGTTAAAAGGGCTTCTGTTACTTTTTATTTCCTACAAAAATATCAGCATGAGGTCCTTTTACACTAACATCCGAAAACCTATATGGTTGCATTTTTGAAGTTGCTTTTGAAGCAAGGAATAATGGGTTCACCCACGCCTTCCTATTCGGCGCAAAAGCATACAAATTCTCCCCACCCCACAACCCAATCGGATCCTAAGTTACAAACCGACCTGCATCAGGCTCATAGTACCTGAAGAAGTTGTAATGCAGCCCGTTTTGCGGTCGCAATACTGGTTCTGTAAGCGGAAGGGTTGGTATGCGCTATCCGTTACCTTGGTTTCCTCTTTCAGACGACCTTAATGTATGCGTTAGGAGGAGGCTAATTCTATTTACGCTTGTTTTAAATATCCTTCTTTTTTAATAAAAATATCCTGAAAATTTCATGGTCAAAACCGTCATCAAATTTAGAGTAAACAATGTTAAAAATGCCTTTATAATTAAAATCAGATGAATATTCATGTAACCATGAGAAATTTTCTAAATTTAAAACTGGGTAATTTTTAAATGTATTTTCATATTTTGCCTTATAAATACATATGTTAGGCACATAAAAACTATACAGATTATGTAATTCAGAACTTATATCCGGGTATGTTATACATATTGATAAATCGTTATCTATCAGAATATCTTTTGCCATTAAATTTATATTATTAATGTAAAATATTGCAGTATTTAAAAAGAACAAATTCAACTGTTTTGGGGATAATATTTTCAAAAATGGTTTTTCTCTTCCAGTTCTAGTAATCAAGGGAATTTCTTCAAATTCAACAGGATGCTTAAGTATTTTAATTATTTCATCATACTGATATGATTTTTCAGTTTTTGCTAACGTTGTTAATAGTTTTAAGTATTCCATTATGTATTCCTTCCATGGCAAAATAAGAAATCTCTATCATCTTTAGAAAATGTGGAGATTCATCGATGTTTATCGTGAGTAGTGCGGTTGGTTTTACTGGCTTTGAAGACGAAAGCAGGTTTGCGGTTGAGGCGTACGTCAAGAAACTATTTAAAATCTTCTAATAATTCTTTTCTTAATTCCGCAAATTCATCCGATAAATTATTTTTAAGTTCAGTATAAATTTCATCATCGATTTTACTTTGAGTGAATAGTGTCTTTTTAACATAAGGGATAACTTTTTTAGAACTAATTGAAATTAAAAATGCAATAATTTCATTGTAAATATAAGATTTTTCATTAAATTGGCTTAGTTTATCTATTAGTAAATTTTCAATTGATTCTGATCTATAATGTTTTCCTTTTAATCCATACAATACCCATGAGATAATTTTGTGATGCTTGCTGTTTAAATTTTTTATAAGATATTCTTTTATATAATTTCTTTTTGGGAAATATGCAGAACTAAATGCAATAGAAATAATTATAGAATATCTATTTATATTCCAAATAGAACTAATATTATTCTCTATAGTGCGAAACTCTTCTTCTCCTAGATTATATTTTTTGAATAGATGTCCTAAAGAAGATATTGCAGATGATTTCACTTTAATACTTTTGTCATTTTGAATAGAGTAAATTAATATAGAGAAAATTTCTTTCAATTCCGTAGTGCTAAGTTTTTCTTGCATTTGTCCCAAGATAAAATTTGCAATTTCTCTATGTTTACTAAATCGACTTGTTAAGAGGGTATTTCTGATTATATCAATAATCTCTTTATACTGAAAAAATTGTAATCTTTTTGCTGCTTCATATTGAATAATAGTATTAGAATGTAGTAGTTTTTCTAATAAGTCATTGATTGATAGATCTTTACATTCTAAAAAAGCGTCAAAACTTGAAATTCTATCATTTACCATATTATTTTTTTCCTGTTACACTTATCTTTCGAATGCTGAGAATGGCAACATCCCCAAGCTTTTTGAGTAGATTTAGCTTGTTTGGCAGATATTTGCCCACAATTAATTAATTCTTACAATACTTCACATTTATCTGGTTTTTTCCTGTGCTTTGAAAATACTCATTTATTTTTTTATAAACTTGATTAGCAACCCCAGTATCTACTTGATTTCCATTTGCTGCCATCATTACTGTATCAAGCGCTTTTTTTCCTTTTTCATAAATAATAACTATACCTAAAGTTACAAGCGCAGCTTTACTTAACACAATCAATTCAGGAGCAATAAGGGAACTGCCAAGCCTTTAAGGGTCGTTCCATCTTTGTACGTTCAGTGCAAACTGATATAAATTTTCCCCACCCATCAATCCAATCGGATCCTGATTCACAAACCGCCCCGCATAAGGCTCGTAATACCTGAAGAAGTTGTAATGCAGTCCAATTTCACGGTCGGTATACTGGTTTTACAATCTAAACGGCTGATGTGCATCCTTATAAACCCTCTCATCCTTTTTCAGACGACCCCAGGCGGTGTATTCGCCGTACCACAAGAGGTTGCCGTTGAAATCGTAGTGGTAGCGGATGGTTTCTGAACGGGCAGGTACAGCATATCGTACTGCACATCGCGCCAGTCGGTTTCAGGCAAATCGTTTCGGGCGTTCTCTTCTTTAGACGGCACTTTCCATTGGTGCTGGCCGTTTTCGTTGTAGACGAAGCAGGTAAGGGTAAGCGTATAGGGCAAGGTCGCCTGAAGGTTATTTCAGACAATCTTGATATTTTGTTGGGTCTTGACCCAACCTACGCTTGCTAGAAACATTTACAGTTATTTGGATTTTGATTAGCTTTATATAGTTTAAAGGATTTAAAATTAGCAAATTATAAAAGAATTCAGATTTAAAATGAATGTATTTAAATCTCTCTTCCATAACTTAATGCTCTTAGAAAAGTATAATGATATAGTTGGCTCTTCAGATAAAAAACATGCATAACTTTTTTCGATTGGTAAAACTTCCAAGTCATCCATTCCTTCAAAAACTAGAGTACAAGTTTTGTTTGGTTGGTATCTATGACGAATAGTCCAATATTCTGATATATCTAAATCATTTCCTTCTGATTCTTTTAAAACAATCCAGTTATGGTTATGTAATTGGTCTCTTAAATCTTCAATATGATATTTCATAGTATATTTCCCTCTAGTTATACTACATCCGGGTCGTAGGCGTAGCGGCGGTTAAGTACGGTACAAAAAAGGTCGTCTGAAAATATCGAATCTTACTTTTTGGTTTTTTTCTTAGGATTTAATTCTTCTTTACGTTGCTTATAAAACTGCCAATATTTTTTGTCTTCCATAGAGAAAGGTGTGTAACGTAGCTCATTATAAGTTAGGTCAAAATATTTATAGGCATTTTCCATATCACCTAATTCGTAATAAACGATTCCTGTCCATATAAACACACCTGCTGCAGGTTCATCTTTTCGTGCCTCAAGTGCAATTAACATCCACTCAAGAGCTTTTTGATAATCACCTAATTTTTTATAGCTTCCTGAAATACCACAAGCAATCGCAGAAGTAGGTTCAACAAATTGAGTGGCTGGTTTAGGTAAAAGTTCCCATGCTTGATTCAGAATATCAATGCGTTCCTCCGGTGTAGTAGCATCATTTGAGTTACATACAAAATCATTGATTTGTTTGTTTAATTCATAATTTACTTGATCTAAATACATAATTTCTCCTTCTTATGTGCATTCTTTAAAGAGTATTTATTACCATGTTGGTCCGATTGCGGACCTGTGCCAAGGGTTCGTGCGTTCCATACATGCCCTACGTCAGGATTGGAGGTTTCATGCTGTCTACGGATTGCTTCAGATTATTATAAATTCTATATTTGTACAGAATTTAATTGTCTTTTTGCCGTTTTATTTCTTAATATATTTTTCTATATATCTGTATTGCTCTTGTGTACATTTAACTGAAAAAAATATTTTTCCACTTATAATACTTTGAGCAGAAAAAATATCTTTCTCATATTTGAATTTTATTTTACTTAACGGAATCTTTCCTTTTCCATTTTCTTTTCCACAAAAAAGCTTATATTGTAATTCATTATTACTTATACCTATGTCTCCACAAGTTTTTTGACTTTTATATTCTGATACAATTATATTTAACCAGCCATGTTGAAAATCATACGAGTAATGTGAAACATAAGGTAATTTAGAAGAAGAGGATACTATTAGAGATAAAATTAAACTTAAAATTGATTTCATAATTTATTTACCATTTAATTTATTAATTTCCTTAGATAACGAAGTAGGAGTAACCCAACCAGACATTTTCATTTCTTTAATATCAGCAGCTTAACTTTGCTCCATATGCAAAACTTGCACACTGCTTATTTCGTAAATTATATCCAGAAGTTTCTGTATTTTTATTATTAATGAGATTGTCAAAAAACAAATCTTTCAAAGGATCTTGATGAAGGTTTGAAGTCGACTGAAAATTATTTTAGACGAGCTTATGGGTTTGTTAAACCTTGATAAAATTTACGTTTACTCAAAATCTATAATTTTTCCATATTCAAGAATTTCATCGAAATTGTCTGCTATTTTCCCGATGCTTCCATCATCTAGCCAATACTCCCATATTGAGAAATCATCTTCCAAATCAAAATACACGCACGCTCCATCAGCTAAAGAGCCAAACAGCAAACCTCTTTTTACTCGTTCTGAGTCAATATATCCATTTGAGTCATGCCTTTCTACAATATTAGGCATCTGTTGTTTCTCTTTATTTATCTCTACTAGGTATTTTAAATAGCACCATTGAGGAAAGCCATTTAAGTTATCAAACAACGATTCTTCATTAAACAGATTAATTTGATAGTTGTTGAATTCAATCTCCATAAACAAATTGAATTTATCAAGGGTATTTTTATATGACTGAGGAAACAAGATGTTTAAATTTCTTTCTATGCTTGATAATTCTTTCATGATTAGTCCTTTCAATATGAGTTTTTTTTACAACTTCCAATATAATCCCGTGCACGTTTTTCCAATAGGCCTCACGAAATTTATCGTGCGCCTCAGCTTATGCTTTATCTCTATGAAATCTTTCTGTAATAAAGAGTTGTGTACCTGTACCAGGGGTTCGTAGCTGTCGGGATCGGTGTAGAGATAAGTATATCTTCCGTCCGGGTGGGCTTCCTGCAAGAGGTGGCTGCCGTCCCAAACAAATTAGGAGGCCAGTAATATCATAGACGTAGACATCTTTAGACATTATTAGGCTTCTTACTAAACCATCTCTTCATTATTTTCATTGCCTTTTAGCAAAGATAGGCGTATTAAAAGTATCTTTTGAAATAATTTATTGCCTTATAAGAGCTGATACCACAATGGTTTATACACTCAATAAACCAATATAGATTATCACAGTTTCTATCTAATTCTTCTGATTTAAATGGAGTAAGAATTAAACGATAAATATGATTTAATTCTATATTTTTTTTATCTTTTTTATTTAAAGTTGACCATTTTTTTAATAGTGCAATTTCAATAACTTCATTTCGGTATTTTTCTAAGTTATCAATAGTTTCATCATAATATCTCCAATAATTTTCTGCGCTATCAACATAAGGTTTATAGATACTTATACATAAAATTGGATTCTCTATAATAATATCTAATATAGAAAGCATAATCTTTCTATAAATTTGTTCAGTATTATTTTCAATTAATAAATTGATAATTTCTAAGAAATATTTTTCCATCTGATTTCTCTTATTTATCCATTTGTTGCAGTAATTCTAAACATAGCTAGCAAAGGATTACATGTTGCACATGCATGTTTTGGTTTCTCAAAACAGTTATCTTTTGCTAAATTTAGAGTTTCTATGGTTGTTAACAGGAGTTTATTGTCCTTGACCAAGAATTTCTTCTCCAATTATGGAATCTAACTCTATCCATGCATCTTCAAGTTGATTAACAATAGAAGATTCATTTTTATTTGGATCGTCTTTTAAATTGAGATACCAAATATGTGTTAATTTCGGTATTTCATATAAAATAGACGCTAATCTTTTTTCAATTAGATTATGATTATGAGTATAATGCTTTATTTCATTTAAAATTTTTAATAATTCTTGATAGTCCTTTACATCGAATTCAAGATCCATTCTGACCTTATAAATAAAACGATTATTTTCAAGTTTTTCTAATAATTCTTTCATGGTAACCACCTTTAAGTTATACAAAGAAAAGGATTGCTTCTTCTGGATAGTTTATTTATTTTTAAAGTTAAGCGTTCACTCCGATAGAAATAGATAACACATCTTCCTCATTGTCGAGTAGAGAAATATCGATAACTTTATCTATTTTATGACTAAAGAATTTTAAACAATAAAAATTAGGTTTGTTTATTAATTCCAGCCAATTGCTAATATTTTTTATTTTGATAATAAACAAGGGGAATACTTCTATTGGTATTTCAGCCGAATCATTTATTCCTCCATAAAAGTATACATAAGCAATATCATTTTCCTCTGGTGCAAAAAAATTTAATATTTCATTTTTTATCGATAAACTAAAATTCTCTTTTGATAATTCTATATTTCTATAGGGGGTAAAAGTACGATTTATTATGTCACATGAGAGTGGATATGGAATAATTTTTTCAGAATCTGAAATTAAATGATTTAAAAAATGACTTTCTTTCATTTTTTTCATTAAATGATTCTGTTTTAAAGTAAAGATCTTATCTTCTAAAGTTGTCATGATACTATTTCCTATGTTGTACGGTTACATTATCTTTGTATTACTCCCAAGAAAATGTACGATTCCCATTATTTCTTTTTTGACTAAGATTTCTATCCATTTTGGCAGTAGCTACATGCCAGTGTGGACAAGGGTGTTTTGCAGGTAGAAGGGTTGGTATGCGCTATCCCGAATTGGTCGTAGTGGAAGTAGTGGGCTTGTTGGCGGCTTGCTTCTGTTGGGGATGGGGTCGTCTGAAAGCTGGGTGAGTGAGGGTTTAGGGTTTCAGACGATCCTGTAGGTTATGGCTTACCGAAAATATATTTTTCCTCTAGTTTAGTTTTATCATGCTCAAGAAAAAAAATGTTTCTATATTCAGATAAACTATTATGATTGACCGCTGAATATTGTTCTTCATTACTGCCATCATCTTCCCAATGACAAATGGGACAAATATCATAGTTGGATTTACTAGACAAGGTATAAAAATGACAACACGGACATTTTACTTTCTGATTTATCTCGTCTCCATAGACGTTTATTCCTTTGGAGAGAAGAAGACTAAGTTTTTTAGCTAGAAATTTATTACTTAAAATTGAA
The DNA here is from genome assembly GCF_047460355.1 of Streptococcus timonensis. Taxonomy (GTDB): domain Bacteria; phylum Bacillota; class Bacilli; order Lactobacillales; family Streptococcaceae; genus Streptococcus; species Streptococcus timonensis_A. The sequence continues at coordinate 469,291 of NZ_JASHGL010000001.1, forward strand.
TTTTTATATGTTAACCCTAAGGTAACTACAGGATTAAAAAAATCATCATAAAATTCTATGTCATCAAAATCATGTGTACTTAAGTAGCTTATAAGTTCTTTATTTAAATGTTCTGTTTCAGATTCATAGGAATACCAAAAGTCTAATAGGATATTCATCTTTTCAGAATTAGATATTGAATTAGTCTGATACTCAGAAAAAATTTTAATAGCTTCTGTTCTAGTCATGATAAAACCTTTCCATTTGATCTCAGATGCTTTAATTAGCCCTAAGGGATCAATCCAGCTAACAATATTGGGATTAAAGGTATATAGATTTTTCCCACCCCACAACCCAATCGGATCCGGATTCACAAACCGCCCAGCCTCAGGTTCGTAATAACGCATCAGGTTGTAATGCAGCCCCGTCTCACGGTCGGCATACTGATTTTGCCGTCTGAACGGCTGATTCGCAACCTTGTAAACCCGCTCGTCCTCTCTCAGCCGGCTCCAGCCGGTGTAGTTGCCGAACCAAACCAGATTGCCGTGGATGTCGGTCATCTCGCGCGGTATACCGAATTGATCGCAGTGGAAGTAGTGGGTTTGTTGGCGGCTTTCTCCGTCTTTGTTGGTCCAGTTATGTACCTATGCCAAGGGTTCGTGCGTACCGCACACCCTACGTCGGGATTGGAGGTTTCATGGGGGCTACGGCTTGCTTTTAAGTTTTATAAGAATAATATTATGTATCAAGAAATGGCATTAATTGTTCTGGCTTTAAAGTTAGTAGTGAGATTGTTTTTCCTTTAGTATCGCAGAATTCAACCTCATATGCTTCATAAGGATTTGAATAAACTTCTACAATTGCACCGATGTCTCCCTGTTGTAAATTAAAACCAGGAAGATCTTGTTGCAATTTGACTACTTCTAAAAGTGAATATTTCATTAGAAACTCCTTAATAATTAACTATAAAACATATGTAGTTGCCTTTGGAGGTGTACTCCTGAAGTAATCGCGTTCCGTCCACCGCGAGTTCGTAGGCGGTTTTGGCACCGAGTCCGTCGATGTAGGCGGTCAGTCGGTCGAGGCAGTCGTTTTGCCCTCTCCCCAGCCTTCTCCCACGAGAAAGGGAGTAGATGTTGGGATGGAAAAAAGTTCATCCAACACTTCTTTGATTTATATTAATCCAAATAAAAGTCTGAATTATTTAATTCCTTCCACTCTTCCAAAGAATAAAGAAAAGGCAAAGAAAAGTTTTCCAATATTTTTTCTTTTAAATTTTCTGACATCATAAATGCTCCTGAATAATTATAATTGGAAGACAATAAAATATCCTTATCTGAATTAGTATATGCCTCCAGTGAATAATCATCTTCATCTAATGCTAAATCTGGGTAAACAATTTCATCCTGAATTTCCCAATCAACTATTCTTACTAAATAATAGACTTCATTCGTCAATAACTCACCTTTTGTATTGACAATAATTGCTTTACTCATTCCAAAATCATGATCAAACCCGTATTTTTTAATAAATTCCAAAAAACGTGCTGACATGATAAAGAAATCATTATATGGAAGAAAATCAAAAGTAACACCTCTTGCTTTCTTTAAGCAGACATAAACCTTTTCAGGCATTGGAGGAATTTCTTGTCCCTTTACAAACCAACTCCACGGAAAGTCAAAATCAGGATGCGTTTTCTTAGGGTTAAACTTCTCTGATATACCCACAGCTCCACTACTTACTCGTGGCAACCCCATTTTTTCTGCTTTATCCATGCTTTGTAGGGCATATCCCCATACTAGTAATTTTTTCATAATATCCTCCTAATCTAATCGTTTGGGCGAGTTGGTAGATGAATATCCTCCAACAGATATGGACTTACTCAAACGATTTTTTAAACTTTTTTGTAAATCTCGTACACGCCGTCGCACTTGTGCCTGTAATCGACCATGATGTGGTTGCGGTAGGCGAAACCGCGTGCGTACAATTCTGCTGTAAATGCGACCATTAACATTTAAAAAAGGAACTGCCCCTGTATTTTGTTTTGCAGATACTTTTGTAAGGAAACCTAATATGGATTCCAAGCCTAAAGGATCAATCCAGCTTGTAATATTAGAAGCGAACCAGTATAGATTCTCTCCACCTTCTAACCCAATCGGATCCTGATTCACAAACCGACCCGTATCAATCTCGTAATACCTGAAGAAGTTGTAATGCAACCCCGTCTCACGGTTGCAATAGTAGTTTTGCAGGCGGAAGGGTTGGTGAGCAGTTCCTCCGGATGTGTTGGTTTCGCTCTTCAGTTTGCCCCAACCGTAATAATCCCCAAACCAGGTTACCGTCTTTATCGGTCATTTCACGCGGAATGCCGATTTGGTCGCAGTGGAAGTAGTGAGTTTGTTGGCGGCTTTCGCCGTCTTCATTGGTCCAGTTGTGTACCTTTGCCAAGGGTTCGTAGCTGTCGTTTTGCCCTCTCCCCAGCCCTCTCCCACGAAAGAAGGAGTAGATGTTGGGATGAAAAAAGTTCATCCAACACTTCTTTGATTTATATTAATCCCAATAACTGTCTAAATTGTTCAATTCCTTCCACTCTTCCAAAGAATAAAGAAAAGGCAAAGAAAAGTTTTCCAATATTTTGTCTTTTAAATTTTCTGACACCATAAATGCTTCCATATACTTATATTTGGAAGACAGCAAAATATCCTTATCCGAATTAGTATATGCTTCCAGCGAAAAACCTTTTTCATCTCTTCCTAAATCCGGGTAAACAATTTCATCCTCAATTTCCCAGCTAACTATTCTTACCAAATAATAGACTTCATTTGTCAATAGCTCACCTTTTGTATTGACAATAATGGCTTCGCTCATACCAAAATTATAATTAAAACCATATTTTTTAATAAATTCCAAAAAACGCGCTGACATGATAAAGAAGTTGTAGCCATAAGGTAGAAAATCAAAAGTAACACTCCTTGCTTTTTTTAAGCAGACATAAACCTTTTCAGGCATTGGAGGAATTTCTTGTCCCTTTACGAACCAACTCCATGAAAAGTCAAAATCAGGATGCGTTTTTTTAGGGTTGAATACCTCTGATATCCCTACTTCCCCTAAGGAAACCTTAGGCACTTTTCTTTTCGCTAACTCATCTAAACTTTGTGAGCTATATCCCCACACCATCAATTTCTTCATAATACACTCCTAATCTAATCGTTTGGGTGAGTTGGTAGATGAATATCCTCCAACAGATATGGACTTACTCAAACGATTTTTTAAACTTTTTTGTAAATCTCGTACACGCTGTCGCATTTGTGCCTGTAATCGACCATGATATGGTTACGGTAGGCGAAACCGCGTGCGTACAATTTTGCGCACACCTAACATCAGAATTGAAGGCTTCATGCGAGCTATGTCTTGTTACACTTACTATATATACACGACGCTACGCCAGTTTATTAATCATCAGGATTTTCTTCTAAACAATTTAAAAACTCATCAAATGATTTCGCAATAATAATTGAATTTTTTTTAAAATTAGCTTCTCTTGATATATTTTCACTCCATACATCCCTTACATAATAAATAATTTGCCAACTATTTTTTTCTAAACAGAGGTAATTCCCTCCCCAATCAAAAGCAAAAGGAATCAGATTTATAGGTAACTCATTAAGTTCCCATTCATTTATTGTTCTTCCTTCCAATGTAAAATCTGGATCATCCTCAAACTGCTTAGAATATTTCATTGGAATGAAGTCACGAATTTCAATATAGTCAAAATCGATATTATCATTGACAAAACAAGAAAGAGTGGGAGTACCTCCATTCCATTTGAAGTAATGTGACTTGAATGACGCTGGAAAAGATACTTCTAATTTTTTTTCAACCTCATTGAAATCATTTTCAGATAAATTTTTATCGCAATCATAAAAACTAAGCATAACAATCTCCTTTAACAATTTAACAAGCACCAGTTTTTTTCTTCTCCATTCTCTTTTGGAGCGGTTTTCCGACCTCAATATTATTTTTATAAATTTTTATTAGATTTCCCCTCTCATCATATTCATAAGCAAAATCCATTACTTTATTATCATTAATAAATTTCTCAAATTTAATTAATTTTCCATCTTTATAAAACCCAGTATAATAAGATATAGTCTCTTTGCTTTTTCGGATATTGTCTACCTTATCTAAATTGATTTCATCATACAATTTTGCAGGATGGTTATACTTAGGAAAAGTCATTCCTAAATAGTATCTAACAGTCAAATCATTATATTGAGTATTTTTTGTAAGTTGTTGTGATATTTTTAAAGCTCCTGTCAAAAGCAAAATAGTTCCAATCATTCCAATCAGTAACTTTTTCATTGTACTTGCTCCGATTTTAAACCGTATTTTACAAAAATATACTCTATAGTGTTTAAATCTTTATTAAATCACGTTTCTAAAGGGGATATAGCTGTAAAATATTAGATATATACCGTATTATTAAACCAAGACGGTACCAAAAATTAAGGTTTCGGAGCTTATAAACTTAAGAAAGTTGTCTCAAGTATTTGGCCTTTTTATATTGTCTTTTTGTAACAAAGTGACGTAGTCACTTTTAGTGTGGAATAGGTGAGATAAAAAAACAGTGTTTCGTTTTTGGTCAATGAAGTAAAGCAACACATATTGGTCTATAATTTTTCCTCGTGAGGGATACTTACTGTTAATCTTTACTCCGATTTTCTCATCAGCGTCAAAGCCTGCTTCAGGAAAAATCTCTAAACTTTTCAAGCTGTCTAAGATTTTAGCCACAGTATTTTTGGCGGATTGAGGGGATAGAAGTACCGTAGCTATATAGTCGTGTATATTGTCGATAGCTTCCTTGACCTCTTTTGAAGCAATCACTTTATAAGCCATAACGTACCCTCATATCGTCTAGGGAAGTTCCTTCGCCTGCCTCGTATTCTCTCAAGGCACGCTCAGATTGGGCTTGTAATTCTTCAATCAACTGTTCTCTATGTAGATCTTCGGCCGTCTTAATAGGCAAATCTTGCTCCAGGACTATTTGCTCCACAAATAAAGAAATAGCATCTGTCATTGTCATTCCTTTTTCCTTGATAATTTTTCGAGCTTGTTCCATAGTGGCTTCATTCAGTTTAAAATTGTATTGTTTCGATAAAGTTATAGCCATGATATATCTCCTATCTATACGTTATAGATTGATTATATACTAGATATAGATTCTAATCAAGAAAAAAAGTTCTGTTTGATGACAGAACTAAGTTGTTTCAATAGAAGAAGTAGTGCTTTAGTTGACTGAAGTACTGAGCGGTCAAGAAAACGTAATACAGAAAATGCAAGCATCCAACCAAAAAGTGTTTTTCTCATAGCGTTACCTCATCACTAAATATATACCACAGCTTATTTTTTAGCTGCGATTTCCTCGACGGTCTTCTTTGTGGAAAATTCGATTTTTTCAATCGGAGTCATATTGCGATATGTTTTGATAAAAACACGATAAATCAGATACTTTTTATCAGGATCAAGTAAGTCATGAAAGAGGTTAATAACTCCAGTTTTAAAGGTATCAATATCCTCAATAACAAGAAGAATATAAGGCGATTTTTTGTATTAGATGGATGTTATAGTTATCCCTGAGATGAATTTTTTATAAGGATCCCTTGGGATGTGCGTTCTTATAAACCCACTCATCTTTTTTCAGACGCCCCCAGGCGGTGTATTCGCCGTACCACAACGGATTGGCGTCCTTATCGGTCATCTCACGTAGGATGCTGATTTGGTCGCAGTGGAAGTAGTGGGTTTGTTGTCGATTTCTGCCTTCTTCGTTGATGTGGTTTTGATAAGCGAAACCGCATGCGTGCGTACCGCAACACCCTACGTCAGGACTTAAGGTTTTGTCCGGGCTATGGCTTGCTTATCCGTAAGGAATCAAACGAAGGTCATCTGAAAGTTATGTTCCAAACTACCCTATGGTTTAGTTTTGTCTTGACTCAACCAACTTACTAGGTTTACTTTAATATTTTTCCCAGGATAAATCTAAATCGTTTTGTGGAATACATCCCATAGTCAAACATTTTACAGCACATTTGAATGCTATTTCTTTAGATAAAATATATTTAGACTCAAATAAACCAATTTGCCCTCCCGTATTTAATTCTATTTTTAAGGTACTTCCTTCGTTAGGGTTTATTAAATTAAAAATGATGCCATTTTCTTCACCTGTTACAACATATTTCCCTCCCCCTCCACCAATCATTAAATAGTTTTCTTCTGATAAAACTAAATTTACAAGAGTATGTTGCTTAGCATCTAATTTTTCTAAAATTTCTAAAAGTCTTTCCGAGGAATTAATATGATAAACCTCTTCCTTACAATGAAATCCATTCCAGTTATCCAAAGTAATTTCCATAATAACCTCCTTATTTAGGTGGGAAATATCTTTTACTTCCACTAGGTGTATGTACATTAATTGACTTAATCTCTAACTCTCTAGCTAACGAACCAATACCATTGTTTCTACCACATGATGGGCATAATTCTCTATAAACATAAATATCAGCTGTTTTTGCTTTGCCTTTCATACCATCATTTAAAGCTCTTTGAGTAACGTGCCCTTCTGCATGTGTCTTAGTAATAGCATTGAATTTGTCAAAAGTAGTATCTATTCCGTGTCCATTATGTCCATAAAACACTCGACCACCGGTTTTTAAACGAGTAGCTGTATGCACATCTATTTCAGACCCTGCCTTAGACATTTTTTTACGTTTGCGGAATCTAGCCAATAATCGAAACTTGTGTTTAATATCATATGGAGGATCAATAGTTTCCGTTCTAGCCCAACCAGAAGAATCAATCCATCCCAGCACATTCATCGAAAACTGATAAAAGTTTGTCCCTCCCATCAATCCAATCTGATCCTGATTCACAAACCGACCGACGTTCGGCTCATAGTACCTAAAGAAGTTGTAATGCAGCCCGGCCTCACGGTCGGCATATTGGTACTGCAGGCGGAAGGGTTGGTGATCAGTTCCGGATATGTTGGTTTCATTCTTCGGTTTACCCCAACCGTAATAATCCCCGAATCAAACCCGATTGCCGTCCTTATCGGTCATTTCTCTTGGAATGCCGATTTAGTCGTAGTGGAAGTAGTGGGTTTGTTGGTGGCTTTCGCCGTCTTCGTTGGTCCGGTTGTGTACCTGTGTCAAAGGTTCGTAGCTGTCTTGGTTGGTGTAGATATAGGTGTAGTTGCCTTTGTAGGTGTACTCCTGAAGTAATCTAGTTCCGTCCCAGACGAAGTGGATTTCCTCATCGAGGCTGTCTGAAAAGCAGAACCCTTGTGCGCGTGTACCGCGCACACTTTACGTCGAGATTGGAGGTTTCATGCAGGCTACGGCTTGCTTTGAAATCTATTTTTGAACGTAAGAAATTTATCATATGAATTTAGTTGTTCAGCAGAATAATTTTCCATAATTTCAGCATTATCACTATCTGCAATAGAAACAAAAAATATGACATTTTTTGTTTTTTCCTTATCTACACTTGCTATCGCTTTTTTAAATCCTTCTATAATTGAATCATATACTTCCGCCTGATATTGCTCAAAATTATCTTCTGATATTAATGTATTTGCATCATTAAGAATATTTTGAATCTCATTATTGAATATACTATCTATTTTCTCAGGAACCTCTCCAAGTCCTATTGCAAATTGAGGGTAATACCATTTAATAAAAGGCTGATCTTCTTTTGGGTAGTTTACTTTTTCTATTTCGTAGTGAGAAATAGTGTTAGCAGCCCAACCCAGATATGAACAATAGTCATCAATATATAATGTATAGGCAAAAACTTCATTAGAATTATATCTCTCTAATACATAGTTAAATGTCTCTGTAACTCCTTTATATACATTCTGAATTAAATCTTGAATTATATAATTACTTAAAATACTCATTTTAATTTTCCTTTTATAAATTTTTGTTATCAATCAGTTTCTATGAACATTTACTACGTGATCCGTTTTTCCAAAAACCTTACCACCAATTCTAGTTAATTACTTACTCATGTATCTATCTGTTTGAGCTTTATTATACATAATTTCCTATCTTTTTTCTTAAAAATAAAAATATTTTAATCCAAAAGGGTGTTGTTAATCCCCAAATTCCTCCGAATATCAATCCTTCAAGGAGCATAAAACTCTCACTTTCGATTTGTATAGCTAATCCCAGTAACATCCCAATTAACATTTGAATTATGGATAGATATTTAATATTTTTTCTTTCTAATTCCAAATGAAATAAAATAACTAGAAAGAAAGAGATAATCGGAAACACGACCAACTTAACTATCGTGTTATCCCCATAATAAGCCATCCATAACCAAATGAAAAACCAAGAAATTAAAATACTTATCCAATACTTTTGAATAAATTCTTTGACTTTAATTAACATGGAAGTCCTCCTTTGGTTATGATGTTTACAGTATATTCTTGAGATATATTTATTCATATAAAGTTAAATTCTTTTCTGTGCTTTTATATATATCTGTATAGAAATAAATTCTATTATCATTTATCTCTTTCAAATAAACCAAGTCTTCGATACCTCCAATATACTCAATGGATAAATCATCTAAATTTAATATTGCAAGCCTAAATCCAACAACCCAAAATCGTCTAATGAAAACAGGAATATATATTTTTTTATTGAAATACAACAAAGGCCCTCCAAAACCCTGTTCTTTAATAATAACTTGACCGTTAATGGATAGACTTCCAACTAAGGGAGAACCTTGATTTACTTCCATCAAATCAAGGTAACTGACTTCCCATTCGTCAAAAAAATTTTTTTCTTGAAATTCTAAAGGAGTTTCATTCGATATTTTTAACTTAGACATTTTTATTCTTGTCAAAGAATTGAAATCTTCTTCTAATTCTACAAGGAGTTTACCAACTTCATTATTAAATGGCCAAGAATCAATTACTATCCGAGACAATAAAAATTCTTTTCCTTTTTTTTGTTGAAAAATACTTTCTGAATTTAGATAATTAATCATGTCATATAGTTCATTTTTTATAGAAATCAATTGCTGTTTATTTGTATAACTATATTCATCACAATTATTAATCATTTTATCAATTTCGACTAAAACAATATTAATCTTTTTTAAAAATTGCTCCTGATTCATTGTCTTATTAACCTTTCTAAGTCATTAGTATATTTTTGTGTTTGTCCACCAGGAAACCCCAAACCTTGAGGTGCAGCTTTGCCTTCAATAATAGTTGTTCCTAATAGCCGTCGCGGCAGAAGCCGTGTAAATCGGGTTATTAAAAAATATGATTACTTACGCCGTCTAACAAGTTTTTCAGAAGGCCTGGTCAGCCATTGAAAGAAGAAACTGGGGGCGTACCTTGGGGCACGCACCCTACATTCGGTCTACAGTTTGCTACACTTGCTCTTCTAAAAGTTGACACTACGATTATTTAGTAAAACCAATTTCTTTTATTAACCTATCGACTAAATTATTTAAATTAATTCCTTTTGGTACTTCAATTTTAACATTATCACAAAATTTTAATAATAATTCCAAGAGGTATTCCTTATTATTTATATTAGGGATACATGGCATTATTTGTATACTCTCCTTTACAAAGGTACCAAAAAGAAATTTTTTACTCTTCTTTAATATAATCGGATTTAATAAATCTCCATTTCTATTAAATATTTCATAAGCATTTTGTTTGACATCGTCTGGTTCTAAATATAATTCAGCATCTTTGATATCGGCAAATAGACTAACGTCTCCACTATCAATTACAATAATTGGTATAATATTTCTATTATCGTTAATAATATATTCATGAGAATCTATTAATCTATCCACCCAAAAACTTGTCATAGTAACTATCTCTTCAAGATTAATACCATCATCAATATCACTAATTCCAATAGTGTAGATTAAAGCGTAGGGGTCTTTGAGTACGCTTGCTTCAAAATCATCTGGAACAGGCGAAGCTTGAAATGATTTTATAAAGTCCTGAATTTTATCTTGATCTTTCATAATCACTATAGATACTGTTGAAGGGCCGCAGTCATATAAAGTATCTTCAAAAAAAACTTCATCAATTGGTTTTAAAAATTCAACTATTCCTATGCGATCAGGAATAAATCCCAATAAAAATCCTAATATTCCTTTTTTAAAATTACCATTCCATACTAAATTAACTTTAGTATTTTCTTTTAGCTTTCTAAAAAAATCTAAATCTTGACCACTTGTACCAAGAAAACAACGATAACAAGAAGAATTATTTACTATGTTCAGAAGAGTTTTCAAATTTTTTTGTGTCTCTTTTTCACTGCTCTCTCTTTTAATCTTTGTATACATAGTTCACCTTAATTTATATATTTACCTTTTAATATTGAAATGTCCAGGGTCTCGTGTCCTCCACCATAATCGACCTGGAGGAAGTCTTTTATTGCGTATATACTGATTAAATTGACGCAATTTGGGATTTCCTATTTGGTTAACATATCTACCATTTCTAGCCGGAGAAGCTTCCCACGAAATAGAGTTATTAGTTCGAAACCCTCCTGATCTACTATAAGATGGTTTTCTCCTATACCATTTTCTAAAAGGACCAAAAGCGTTTCGGCATTTACCTATGGCCAATTTACCTACCTTGCCTAATACAAGGCCTGCTATCGCACCAATACCGGCACAGAGTGCAACACTTTCATAATCAATGTCGTTCTAATCTTTACCATTAATCACATTAGAAGCGACCTGCATACCCGCAACAGTTGCCGCACCCGTGAGTGCGCCCACTCCCATTGCAATCAGAATTGGTACAAAAGCTATATTTCCACTTGGGTCTATCCAATCTTGAGCATTCGGTGCAAACTGATAAACGTTAAAGCCTCCTTCCAACCCAATCGGGTCCTGATTAACAAATCGCCCTGTATCAGGACAAAAAGGTTTTAGGGTGGAGTCTTTTGCTGAACTTGCCGTTCATATGGAACATATCGCCGGTACGCACGATATAGCGTTTTCGGATTTTAATCGAGGAAGAATGGCGCATCGGCTAGGGCGGTGCGGCTGGAGGAGCAGGAGAGGGCGGCCAGCAGAAATCGGGGACGGTAAAGACGAACCTGAAGTCGCTGCTTTTACAGGCGATTTTATTGAATGCCATGGCGGCTTGCTCCTGTTGGGGGACGGGGGCGTTAGAGCTTGGGAATGCCTATGTGTTGTACTTAGTATCTCTAATATTCATATTCCCTGGTGAAATACCTTCTTCTGATTCTACAAAAAGTTCTTCATTCCCTACTTTCTTTTTTGAAAAAGGTGTTTGGCATAAGGGAGGGTGTAATTTTAAGTAATAGTTGATGGGTGATAAACCTAATTTATTAGTTTGTAAAGGGTCAGCATTTTTCTGAATTAATAAATCAATTAAATCTAGTTGCAAGTTGATTGAATGGTTTTCCATAAAGCAAAAATGAAGACAGTTATTGCCACAATAATCAACAATACTCACATTAGCTCCGTTTTCTATTAGTGAGTTGGCTTTATCTTTATCTCCAGATTTTATAGCAAGCATTAATGGAGTTCTTCCATCGTTATCCTGATGATTAATTAAGTATTTCAGTTTTTTTATAATTTTTTTATAGGTTTTATTGCTATTTTCCTTTAAGGTGTTATCTAAAATATTATACGCTAATAAATGTAGTACGGTTTCATTATCTTCTGTAAGTATATCTAATTTAACGTTATGCTTAATGAGAATGTCGACATAGTTCGTTAATCCAAAACGGCAGCAATGTTCTAATAAAGTCTGATTGGAGTCAGACTCATCAAAAGAGAATGATACATTAGGATCTAATCCTTCATTAAGCAATGTATTAAGCTTATATGAATTTTCTTTATCGTCAATAGATAATATTAAATCTATTAGAATTTCTTTAATTTCTAAGTTTTTCATAATAATGTTCACAACAATTGAATACCCTTGATTTCTTTTGACCTTTCGTTAATCGTCCTGTATTATATTTTACCTCAATAAAATAAGATTTTCTATCTTTCATTGCGACTATATCAAGACGAATTCGGACCTTTTTCAATTTTTCCCTGTTCTATCGAGAACTTTAATTGTTACTTGATCTGATAAAATTTAAAAATCTCTACTTTTTAAATACTTAGTTGCTTTATCAATTCCACGTTGAGCACTCTCTGATTGTACGGATAATCCTAATGGATCAACCCAGACATTTGTATTAGGTGCAAACTGATAAAAATTCTCCCCACCCGACAACCCAATCGGATCCTGATTCACAAACCGACCCGCAACAGGCTCATAATACCTGAAGAAGTTGTAGTGCAGCGGCCTTATTACGGTTTTGTTGGCTCGCCATTAATATGATTTAATCAATTACTTATAATTTCTCAATAAATTCATTATCTCTTTAGATTTTTTTTTATCATGATATTCTTCCGTTGCATAATGCTTTGCGTCATATCCAAACTCATTTTTTATATTTGTTTTAGCACCATTCTTTAAAAGAATTTCAATAATATCAATATTTCCGTGAAGGCAAGCATTTTGAATAGGAGTAAAATTTAATTCGCCCTGTTGATTGACATTAGCTCCATTTTCTATTAGCAAGATAACATCTTTTTTAGTTTGAGAATTAACGGCTAAATTTAATAATGTTTCTCCCATAGAACCTAAGTCATGTACTGAGGTGATAGGATTACTACTAAAAAAACTAGGGTAGTCTTGGTATTTCAAAAAAAGTTTTGTTAAAAGATTATTCATATTTACTCTCCAAACAATTTTATCTAGAACATTCAGCTTTTGCTTTTTCTTTTAAAACATTTAATCTGTTTTTCCAATCATTTATTTACTTTTTTATTTGCTTTGTTAAATATTTGTCGTAAACAAGAATAAATTTTAAAAGGATTTAATCCTAAATAATCTAGCCAACTCGTGATATTAAATGCATAAGTATAAAAACTTGCATCCTCCAAATATTTAATCGGCTCCTGATTCACAAACCGTTCCTCATCAGGCTCATAATACCTGAAGAAGTTGTAATGTAGCCCCGTTTCACGGTCGGCATACTGGTTTTTCAGGCGGAAGGATTGGTGATTGCTATTCGTAACCTTGGTTTCCTCTTTTAGACGACCTTGCAAGATTGTTAGACCTTTAACCAATCTAAGACTATTTTTCTAGAAACCTTAGCTTATGTATTCGATTAACAAAATAATAAGTAGATTTAGGAATTATTTATTAACTTTTCGAGATATTCAATACTTCTGAATAAATAATGTTCACCTATTTGCTGTATCAAATTTGATGAGCCCCCAAATAATATTTTTTCTAAATACTTTTTAAGAATTATAAGCTCATCTTTTTTTAAGAGATTTAAAGCATGAATGATGTTTTCGGCGGTAGGTATATTTATAATAAATTCTTCTATATTTACTGGGATATCATCATTTCTAATGCCATTACTGATGCTATCAATAATTTTAGGCATTAAATAATTTATTCCTTCTGGTGAAAAAAAGATGAATGGTACTAAATTATGTTCATCAATAATAATTTTCTCTATTGGGGTATATTCATAATACTTAAATTCATCTTTGAATTCCTCTATTTTATAGATATTTTCACGATAAAGTTTTTTGAACAATCCTTCTTTTGGATAATCTCTATAGGGAATTTTTAGGAAGGGCATATTTATCTCCATTATGTTAGATAACTTTTATATTTATAGTGATTGTTCCATACGGTGTATTCGCCGTACCAAACCAGGTTTCTCTAGCCATCGGTCATCACTCTTTGGATGCCGATTTGCTCGCAGTGGAAGTAGTGGGTTTGTTGGCCGCTTTCGCCTTCTTCGTTGGTCCGGTTGTGGACCTGTGCCAAGGGTTCGTAAGAACTGGAGGTTTTGCTCGGGTTACGGCTTGCTATTTTATCTTGGGTAGCTCAAAAATTTTATGAAATCATTTATTTCATCTTCATTAAAGCCATTTTCAAGATATTCTTTCTCGTAAAAAATAAAATCTAATAAATATTTTCTTGAATAATCATCTAAATCATTTTTAAATTTCTCAACTTGCATAAAAAATTTATTGGGTTCTATTAATTTTGTTATTAGTATATTTAACTCAAAATCACAATTTTTGCTTAAAATATTTAGATTTTGAAAAATCAAATCAGAAATATCCTGTTTTTGTAGGTCATTAAAGTTGAGTATAGATATTGCTCTCAGAAAATCAGAGATGCTTTGAACTACTATAAATTTATTATTGGATAATATACATTTAATAAATTTAAATTCATTCTCAGTAATTTCTATTTTATTTGGGAATATTTTTGATAATAAATACAATGCTCTACGTATATTTTTAGATGGTAGCGAATCTAGTAGTATAATTATTTGACTGAAATCTTCTTGTTCTAAAGAAGTTTCAATCATATTTTGTATATAAAAATCGCTATTGCTCATAATTATCATGCTCCTATATCAATATTAAACTTCACATTGTTCCTACAAGACTTCCTCCTACCACAAAAGCACCACATACTCCCGCCGTTGAATATATACAAACACTAACTAGAACAACAGTTCCAACTAGGGCGACTGCTCATCAGCCACATTGCCGAAGTTCAGCGAGAATACCCATCCGTTGGCGTCTTCCACCTCGACCAGTGGAAAGGGGATGGGTGGAACGGAAGGCGGAGCGGGTGGAGTCGGCCATGGAGTGCTCCTGTTGGGGATGGGGTTATCTAAAAATGTATTTCAAATAACCCTTTTATATTTTACAGGTAGTATTGGAGTTTGATTCTGTCTAGGCTAGTTAGTTATTCCATATGATCTCCCTTGCAGAGCCAAAAGTAACTTTGCTAATATTTTTGCCAATAATAATTCTTTTGTCTAATTTCCCAGAATATTTTGATCCTGCAAGTTTCTGAAATAAAACAACATTTAATTCATTGTCATTGTAAATAGTAGTTTCCATACTTGATATTCCCATTGCACTATTGCCAAGTAAACCTGTCAAATGAGCCTGTCTATTTTCTTGAGCTCCAGTAATAGTAATTTTAAAATTCCAAATGTCATTAATATCAATTTCATTATTAGTTAACGAACAACCAGATGATAATATACTCATAAGAAATGGGATAATTACTTTAATTTTCATAATGAACCTCCTGATGAATTTAATGATGAAGAACCTGAAGATCTACCACTTGAGTGAATTGTTAGAGTACCAGATAAACCATAAATATCTATCCATAAGGTAGTATTAAATCCAAATTGATATAAATTAGTTCTCCCGTAATCTAATCGGGTCCTGATTCATAAACCGCCCCGCATCAGGCTCATAATAGCGCATCAGGTTGTAATGCAGCCCCGTCTCACGGTCGGCATACTGGTTTTGCAGGCGGAAGGGTTGGTGAGCGCTATCCGTTACTTTGGTTTCCTCTTTCAGACGACCTTTGCCCGTATAGTTACCGAATCTCAAGAGGTTGCCGTCTTTATCGGTCATCTCTCTCGGGATGCCGATTTGGTCGCAGTGGAAGTAGTGGGTTTGTTTGCCGCTTTCTTCCACTTCGTTGATGTGGGTTAGACAAGCGAAACTGTGTACGTGCGTACCGCACATACCCTACGTCAGGGTTGGAGGTTTCATGGGGGCTATAGTTTGCTAATTTTGGTTCGATTCCTGATATTTTGTTATATCAGAAATAGTGATATCTTCATTATTAAACATATCATCCCAAATTTGCTTATAAAGTTCTTTTGCGGTCATTTGTTGAGGTATTTCAAAGGCTGCGTCGGTACTAGGAAATTGATCATGTAGTCGTTCTTCTGTCCAGAAATTTAATCCAAATCTCAAACTTTCTTTAATTCTGAATTGGGTTGATATTGTAAAATTTTGATACTCGGGGTACAGATATTCTTTGACTAATCTCTTTACGCTATCTCGATTAACCAAATTCAGACCTGATAAGTCTTCAAGTTTGCTATCTATACCTTCGTGTAATAGTTCAAGAAAAAGTCTGATATATTCAGGACTCACTTTATACTTTTTATTCATTTAAATTTCCCCCGAATTGAAACTAATTGACCAACTTTATTGAATATGGCTTGTTCTTGAGATGTTTGGATTAATGGTCCTCTTTATTGGAATTCAATCTAAACTATAGTAGACTGAACTCGCTATTCATATATTCGTGAGGCATTCAAAATGTCTGCTAACATACTCCAATTTAAAGTTTTGTCGTTATATTCTCTCATACCTATATTTTTATAGTATCCATCCATATCTTCAATCCAATTTTTCATGGCTTCTAAAAAGCTATCTAGTGTATTATTTTCAAAATCTTCTGTATGAATTTCAGTAATGAATTCTTTTAAAAAAACTAGAAAGTCATCTCTATTTTTAATTTCCATAATATAGTCCTCCTCGAACAATGTCTTTCAGACGGCCTCAAAAGAGATATTGAGGCCGTCTGAAAATATAAAATTACTTTTTCGTGGCACGAATTTTTTTCAACCCATTCTCCAAAATAGTAACTTTCTCGGGAGGAGTTCCCCTATCCAAAGCATTCCACCAGTTATTTACTGGTTTAACAAATAATTGGAATCCTTCATCGGTTACATTGGATTTTCGGATGATCAAATCTTCTTTGATAGAGCCATCCTCATTAAATGGGTCAATATCAACAAGTAAGTCATTGTTTTTGAGAAACGTCATAAGTGCAATAGACATTCTGATAATATCTTCACGATAATCTTCATCAGCATTTGCTTCCCAAAATGTTCGAAAATTAAATAGTGTTATATCCATGATAATCTCCTAAGGTAATCGAATAATTTCAAATAATTCATCTGAAGGTGACGGAAGTGAGGCTGTGCGTCGTCTTCGGGTTAGGCGGTTTGGCAGTGGTCGTCTGAAAAACAGAAACCGCGTGCGTACTGCACACACCCTACGTCAGGACTAAAGGTTTTGTGTGGGCTACGGTTTGCTATGGCTTACTTGTGATTACCAGCTAGTAATAGGTCTATGCAAATTTACCCAAAATTTTAATAATGATTGTTCAAAAAAACGAAATTCGGACAGATCTTTTTCTACAACTAGACCTAATTCTTTGAAAAGATATTTAGATTTCGTTCTCTCAATAACATCATATTGACTTAATAGCTCAGCAAGCCCTTTTTTTGATGATATATTGATTTCATTATAGTATATTGCAAGCTCTACTTTCTTATCATTGAAAATTGTAACCTCAGTTAACTTTTCATTATCAAACCTTAGTACAAAATTGTTTATCTCTATAATATTTTTTACCTTCGGGATAACATTGTTTGATATGTCATATTTTCTTATAACATCTGATAGAGAACAATTTAATTCAAAATCGCCTATGCTCTTATAAGGAATAAATAATAATTTATCATGATTTAAAGTTGGGTTTTTAAGTTTACTTTTTTGAAAGTCTGAGTACTTTTTACCTTTATTATCATATAAATCTCTTATACTCTCATCGTAAATTAATACCTGCAGAAACAAATTATCCTTATAGTCAACATATAAAACTAAATTATATTTTGGAAAAATATAAAAATAATTTTCTTCATCTGAAACTTCTATTAGAGGATCCTCCTCTTCTAAAAATTTTTCAAGATTTGAAAAATTAATAACTTTTCCATTTAAGAAAAATTCATCACAATTCATCAAGGAGGATACAGTAATCAATTCTGAATCAGATTGTATCTTGTGTTTTTTATTAAACTCTAATGAATAATTAGGATTATTTAAAATAACATCATCAAAGTCAGCCTTTTTTTGACCCAATACAATTCCATCCAAAGAATTATTCAATATTTTCAACATAATATATCCTTTCCTGTATTTGTCTATGTCAATTAGCTTCTCAGCCATCAGAAAAAACGACCTCTAGATAGAATGCCATTGCTAATAGTAATGAGATTGTTAAAGAATCGATAGCTCAGACGCCTTCAGAGAAAATTTAGATGTCGCTTAAAAAGTAGAAGCCGCGTGTATGTTACGCACATATCCCATATCATAATTAAAAGTTTCATACAGGCTACAGTTTGCTTTTTTTCATTCGAAAGAAAAATTTAACATTTTTGATAACCGATTTATAAAATATAGAATTGCCAAATGTTCATCTTGGTAACAATATTCTTCGGTTCTCAATCCTCTTTCAGAATAGAATATATGCCATTTTTTATTTTCTTCAATAATACATAATGATTCATCATTTACTTCATTGATTGAGTAACTATCTTCTGGTACTCCTTTACTTTTAAGGTATGAATTCAATTCATTAATTTTTAACATTTTCCTATTTCCACCTCTTCTAGATGCCCAGATTCTATATATGATTTAACAGATTTTGGCAATTCATACTGTGTCTCTAATCCAATCTCTCCGAACCACGGCATAATTTTACTTGCAGCTATATTATCAATTGGTTTCAGTACCCTATATATGGTATAAGGCTTTTGATTAGAACCAGGAGGTAAGACTCTCATAGGGTATGGTGTTCCTACTGGAGACACAAATGTTCCTCCTGGATAACCATACCTATCAACAAGAGTGCCAACCGGAAGTGTAATACTCCTCACTTCACCTAAAGCGCCTCTATTAGGAGGCCAATATGGTGTGGGCAGATTTTTATTTAAACCTAGGACATCAAGCCACTTATTTGTATTAGGCGCAAACTGATATAGATGGTCTCCGCCTGAAAGCCCAATCGGGTCCTGATTGATAAACCGACCCGCATTAGGCTCATAATACCTGAAGAAGTTGTAATGCAGCCCCGTTTCACGGTCGGCATATTGGTTTTGCAGGCGGAACGGCTGGTATGCGCTATCCGTTACCTTGGTTTCCTCTTTCAGACGGCCTCAAAGGAGGTTGTGAGGTCGCCTGAAAAGCAGAAACCGCGTGCGTGCGTTCCGCACATATCCTACGTCGGGACTGGAGATCTCATACAGGCTTAGGCTTTCTAATACTTGCTTACATAAAAGTACGAGACCAATCATAGGTATATCTAGATTACAGTAAATCTATTATAGGTAATTCAAGAATATCTTTCGTTGTTAACTCTCCAATTTTCTTTTCAATAAAAGACAATTTCCTATTTTTCACTAATTTGTCATCATGGAACGCATATTCGTAGATTTTTCCATTTGTTTTATTATAGACATATCCATAATAATCATCCTGATTATCCTCATCTTCAACAAAATTCATAAAGAATACTTCATCGTCTTGCTTTAATCTCTCCATTACTGCACTGTATAAATTTGGCACCTCATTTACTACAAAATTTGTACATTCTAAAACACTTTCCAGCAAAATTTTAGAAGTTAATTCCTCAGACTCCATCAACTCAACTCCTATCTTTCTAAATAGTCTACTCAGGCTTGCATCCATTTATCTATATTTCTTAATATCCTGTAAGGTAATTATACTATTTCTTAAATCATCTAAAAATAACAATTGAATTTCATATTCACGTTTTAAATTTTCGTCCTCTATTTTGTCATCTTCGGAGTATGAGAAATTCGCTAAAGCATCTTTCCAGTTAATTACGTTTTCAGCACATGCAGCAAAGTAATAACTATCAGATGATTTTTGTTGTATACCTAGTAACATATTTCGAATCGAAGCTAATAATTCTATAGTTCCTTGTGTTTCTATCATATCATTTAATGGATCATCATCATCCCAATTTATATCTTCTATAGCTTTTTGAGAGATTCCAATATTTATTTGGGAGAAATCATACCAACCAGCTTTAATGATAGCATCACAGAGTTGGTAGTTCACATTTGAATTAGTTATTTTAGTCAAATTTTCATTAATTTTTTTCTCAATGATCAGTGCATTACAGCACCAAGCTGCAAATTTACATTTCTTTTGTAGATCCATTTGATCTAAAAGAGATTGTACTCTTTCAATATGCAATTCTATATTCATAACTCATCCTTTCATTAATCATATACGCCGCTAGCATCGTCAACACTTGATCATCGTAATACTGGTTTTGCAATCTGAACGGCCGATGCGCGTGCTGATAGACACACTCATCCTTTTTCAGATGACCCCAGCAGGTATAGTTGCCGAACTACAAGAGCTTGCCGTCCTTATCGGTCATCTCTCTTGGGATGCCGATTTGGTCGCAGTGGAAGTAGTGGGTTTGTTGGCGGCTTTCGCCGTCTTCGTTGGTCCAGTTACGTACCTGCGTCAAGGAGTCGTAGCTGTCGTATTGTAAGTATCGGTAACGGTTTCGGGCAGCCATTGGGCGTAGTAGCCGTAGCTTGTGGTGTAACCGGCGGGGTCGGTGATACTGATGGCGATTTGACAGAGGTCGTCTGAAAAACAGAAACCACGTGCGTGTCACATACACCCTTACGTTAGGATTGAAGATTTTGTGCAGGCTACAGCTTGCTACGACTTGCCCATTTATAGAGACTGTATGACTTCTGTATATCTATCTGATTTTTTATCCCAAAAAATGTACAAATAAGTAGTATCATGCTTCAACTTCGATATATCTAACTGTCCTAGAAACATTGCGGGAATATCATCGACGATAGGCCAATCAGGCTCCTGTAACCATTTGGGATATTTATTCATACAAATGAAATGTTCCTTAATAATCTTTTTAAAAGTGGTCGCAGTCTTAGGTTTGTACTTATCATACAAGAAATTTAAATAACCCATATCAGCAGGTATCCAGTTAGGAATAGCCTCCAAAATTAAATCGAATTTTTTTTCTGTCGTTGAATTTGAAGAGTACGGGATATGCTTGTAATCTAAAATTTCCCTGAAAATATCCATCAAATTCAACTTTGCATCAAGAGATGTCAAATCCTGACTAATTAAATATTCATAAGTGGAATTACTATTCATATAAGGTTTGGCTTTAGTACTTTCCAACAGGGAAATTAATTCTTGATTGGAAGACAACGCCATTTCCAATTCTTCAGTTGATAATTTTTCTTCCACAAAATTCTTTAAAATTTCTATTGCTTTCATAGCTAATCTCCTAGATTCCTATAAGGGTCAGGCGCTGCATGTTGTTCTCTAGTTACTTCTCTCAAATTAAAAGGACTATGCCTATTCTTCTACCCAAGGCGTCGTAGGTGTAGGATCAAGTTTCTTTTGTGCCGTCTTTTTTGAAGATTTTGGCTTTAACCAGTTGGTCATGCAGGTCGTAGAAAAAGTTCTGCACCTCGCCGTCGGCCAGTTCGCGGTGGATGAGGTTGTCGAAGTAGTCGTATTCATCATTTTTTTGTATTTCTAAAGTGTTTGGAGTTATATTTTCTTTGCGATCCATATCTTTTGTTAATTAATAATTTGGTTTTAAAATGGTTTAATTCTCTTAATTTGTTTGTATTTTATATATGGAGATATATATTTTTCAATATTTAATGTCGTTGATGAAGTATTAAAAAAACAGTATAAATCCTTATTGCATATGCAATATAAGTAATAATCATAGCCAAAATGGAACTCACAATTTCTGGAACATAATTTACACCAAATTTTTTCTCTCAAGATAAGTTTTAATAACTTAATCAAATCTTCTTCATTGGTTATTTTCTGATTGTTACTATATTGTTTTAAGTTATTGAAATTATCTAGTTCTTTTATTTTTAGAGATTTGATCTTATGTAATTTACAAATTTTTAATATAAGACAGATATATTCAGATTCAATTTTTGTGTATTCATTAAGAGAGACTATCCCTTTTCCTACATCAGAAAAACTCGTCCATTCTTCAGGCGAGGTACATAATATCTTTTTATCTTCGTTTGAGTATTTATGGTATTTTGTGATTCTATAAGAGAACTTCATTTTAATCTCCAATTCGTTTAAGTGCTGCATCATACGTACCTGAGCGTATTTGCTTACTATCCAATGCCTTAGCTGAATCAGCACCATTCCAAACACCTCCATTATGACTATCTACATCAGTAGTGATAAATATAGGACATCCCGATGGAGCAGTTTTTGTTTTCTTAAGAACGGGTCGTCCATGCGATATCACATTTGTTTTCGTGTATCCCAATGCTTTTGTAGCCTTATTTTCCTCTGAAGAGGTTATAAGTCCCAAAGGATCAATCCATTCTTGAGCATTCGGTGAAAACTGATACAGATTATCCCCACCTAACAACCTAATCGGGTCCTGATTCACAAACCGACCCGCATCAGGTTGTAGTGCAACCCAGCTTCATGGTCGCAAAACTGGTTCTGCAGACTGAACGGCTGGTGAGTAGTTCCGGATATGTTGGTTTCACTCTTCAGTTTACCCCAACCGTAATAATCTCCGAACCAAACCAGGTTACCTTCGCCATCGGTCATCTCTCTTGGGATACCGAGATCGCAGTGGAAGAAGTGGAAGAAGTGGGTTTGTTGTCTACTTTCGCCGTCTGAGTTGATGTGGTTTTGATAGGCGAAACCGCGTACGTACCACACATACCCTACATCGGGACTGAAGGTTTTATGTTAATAATTAAGTATTTTGAATAAAGAAAATACCTGCTTGACTTCCAGATAGAAGTTTTTTCTTAACATTTTGGTCATAATAAAAATAACCAATACCATTCTGAAAAATATGTAACTTTTTATCTATATCTTCTTCTAATAATTGCAAGCAAAAATTAAACTTAGGAGAAGGATATATTATATCTTGCTCAAAATAAGGATTGCCAAAAATTTTGGATACATCCAATCCCATCCCATTATCTTCAAAGAATAAATGTTCATCCTCATTGTATTTTGCATCAGCTTCTTTATCAATTTCATCAAGTCTTTCAAAAAATTTTCTTTCCAAAGAAATACTTCCTATATCTTGCTTATTGATATCTTGTTCCCTTTCATAAAGGACAGCACAACTAAAACCATTATTTAGTAAAATTAAATCATCCTGACAATTAACAGTATATTTAGATGAAATAGAGTCTTTTGCTCCTCCCAATGCATGCTCCTCTATGGAAATAAAAACAGAGATATAATAATTTCTACGAGGGAATACATTTTCAGGTAAAAAGTCAGAATAAAGAGTAAATAGATGTGTTTGATAGGTATCAGAATTTGGAACTTTAGGCCATAATTCTAACGGAATATGGTCGGCTCCTCCTCCAATATAACCAATACTATGTGGCGTTTTAGAAGAAGTAAAAAGTAATTTTGACATTTAAATTTCCTCAATAACATTTATTTTTTTTTAGCAAATTTTATTGCTTGTTTGCGCATTAGGAGCAAACCGATACAAATTCTCCCCACCCAACAACACAATCGGATCCTGATTCACAAACCGACCGATCTCAGGCTCGTAATAACGCATCAGGTTGTAATGCAGCCCCGTCTCACGGTCGGCATACTGGTTTTGCAATCGGAAGGGTTAGTAAGTACTATCCGTTACCTTGGTTTCTTCTTTCAGACGACCTCAGCCGGTGTAGTTACCAAACCAAACCAGATTACCTTCGCTATTGGTCATCTCTCTCGGGATGCCGATTTGGTCGTAGTGGAAGTAGTGGGTGCGTTTCGGTTCGGTACTCATCCAAGCTAGTTTGTCATGGCGTTCTTTGGAAAGGCACCGTCCGAACGGGTCGTAGGCGTAGTCGATGGTGCAACCATTAGATTGCCGTTATCCTGACTAATGTTTCACTATCACTAGCGATATTTTTTTCTTGGGTCTTTAAAAGTTCCTATAAACTTCAAATCATTGTAAAGTTTACCTGGATTTTCCTCATAAAATGTTGCATTAGAATAGTAATATAAAGAATTACCTTCATTTATTCCTTTCTCTTTTGCTACTTTCACAATATCTTTTATAACTTTATTGGAGTGTGCCCCAACTTCTTCTGCTAACACTTCAACTGGCACAATTTCTCCATTATCTGTCTGGAATGCCACAAAATAATCAGAATCAATAAATGCAACTCCAAAATCTGCAAAAGCTGGACAATGAGAATCTGAGTCCTCCATTCCATCTGTATATTCATTAAACTCATCAGGTGTTTTAAAAGATGTCCCCATCCACACAGAAATCATATCTTTAGTTGTTGAATCAATCATATAACATCCTCTCTTTATTCATAAATAATATTAATTATATTTTAACATAATAGGGCATTAATCTATATTCCTCAACATCCCCAACAGATTTTTTACCACCACGAGTAAACTTTTCAGCAAAATTCTCAATCTTCATGATGGCACCACGTTTAGTTTTTGCTCCTTCCAATTTATCCGTCAACATGATATGAGCGATAGAACTTGCTCAAATAGATTGTCCCTTGGGAAGTGTTTCTCCTGTGGAGTGAGTTCCTTCCAAAAACTTACCGGGATTTTTAGGGTCAGGAATATCTTTAAACCATACATCGGAAGTAGGAGTTGTAAGCCCCTTAAGTTCACTTGCTGTGAACCCAAGTTTTTTTGCTTTATCAGTCATTGAAACGGGGAACCATTCATGGAAGCCTCCACCA
Organism: Streptococcus timonensis; assembly: GCF_047460355.1. Lineage (GTDB taxonomy): Bacteria > Bacillota > Bacilli > Lactobacillales > Streptococcaceae > Streptococcus > Streptococcus timonensis_A. Next base: position 493,803 of record NZ_JASHGL010000001.1, read on the forward strand.
TTTCTCAAAGCATTTGGTATTGCATTCTTAGTATTTGGATCTGCCATAACTTTGCGAATATCTGCAACATTTGCACTATCAAACCAAGAATCAAAGCTACCTTCCCCCATGGAGCTTTGGGAAGTCCCAGTGAATAGACCCATATCTGGCTATTGAAAGCAAATAAGTATAGGTTATCTCCACCATCCAACCTAATCGGATCCTGATTTACAAACCGACCCGCATCAGGCTCATAATACCTGAAGAAGTTGTAGTGCAGCCCCGTTTCAAGGTCGCAATACTGGTTTTGCAGGCGGAAGGGCTGATTCGCATCCTTGTAAACCCGCTCATCCTTTTTCAGATGACCCAAGCAGGTATAGTTGCCGAACCACAAGAGCTTGCCGTCCTTATCGGTCATCTCTCTTGGGATGCCGATTTGGTCACAGTGGAAGTAGTGAGATTGTTGTCGGTTTTCTCCGTCTTCGTTGATGTAGTTTTGATAGGCGAAACCGCGTGCGTACCGCACATATCCTATGTCAGAACTGAAGGTTTTGTGCGGGCTACGGATTACTATAACTTACTTACAGAATATTTCATGTTAGAGGTAGAAATTCCATCTTCAAATTATTACTCACAACTAATTCTTTGAATTTATCAGAAAAAGCCCAAATTAAATCATCATTTATATCTTTTGCACAAAACTCGAAGCCAGATATATTTTCAAAGAATACAGGTGGATAATCGATAAATTTCTCTCCATCTATTTCATAAAAATTTGATTTTTCCAAATTTACCAATTCAGCAGTTAATTTAATTTTTCCAAGGAAAAATTTAAATTCATCATTCTTAATTCTAAGTTTAGCTGGAAAAAAATCTAATTCATTTTTTAATGTATCAGCTAATTTATTAATAAAAGTTTCAGAGAACAATAACATCTTAGGAATTGTTTGAATATAATCTGTTTTAGAAATATTTTTGGAGGTATATCCACTCTGAGCTATAAAAACTGCTTCATCTGTATAATTGCCTTTATTGTAATTAATAAATTCCACAATTTTTCTATCATCCTGTTTTAAGTCCGCATAAGCATCTACATTATCAACAGCAGAGTATATTTGATAAAGAGGCATCATTTTTTTCCTTTCTTCCTATTACTTTTAGAAATTGGTGCAGCATAAGTATATTTGTAAAATGTTTATTTAAAGAACAAATATTTCAGACAACCTTAATAAAATATTGAGGCCGTCTGAAAATATAAAATTACTTTTTCGCAGCACGAATTTTTTTCAATCCATTCTCCAGAATAGTAACTTTCTCGGGAGGAGTTCCCCTATCCAAAGCATTCCACCAGTTATTTACTGGTTTAACGAATAATTGAAAACCTTCATCCGTTAAATTTGATTTCTTAATAATTAAATCTTTTTTTACTGATCCATCTTGATTAAAAGGATTTATATTTACCAACAAATCATTTTCTATTAAAAATTTCATCAAAGACAAAGACATTTTTTTTATTGCTTCTTGGTAATCAACATCTTTACTTCCTGAAATAAATGCATCAAAATCAAATAAAACTATATCATTTACTTCCATAAGATTCCTTTCTATTTCAATCGGATAATTTCAAACAATTCATCTGAAGGTGACGGAAGTGAGGCTGTGCGTCACCTTCGGGTTAGGCGATTCGACAGAGGTTGTCTGAAAAACAGAAACCGCGTGCGTACTGCACACACCCTACGTTGGAATTGGAGGTTTCATATGGGGTATGGCTTGCTGTTTGCTTTCGCATTCGGCATTGGTGTGGTTGCGGATTTTTGCCCGTGGTTCGTAACCGTCCCAGTTGGTGTGAGATAAGGTGTATCTGCCGTTTGCGTACACTATCCTGCAACAGCCAGCTGCCGTCCCAGACGAAGCGAGTTTTGTCTTCTTTGCTGATTTACAAACCGCCCGCAATTAGATTCTTGGTATTGGGTTTAGTTTTATGGTATCAGTATTAATTATAATGAATTATTGACAAATTAATATCAATATCAGAAATTAATTTAATTTGTTCAGTATTTAAATTTAAGTGGATATCTTCCTCATCATTTCCCCAAGTATATATAATAATCTCTTTAGTAAAGCTAAACTCATTAAATATTTTTTTTAATAATTTTCTTTTCGTTTTTATTATATAAAAAAAATTATCTATTTTATTTGATGTATTAACCTGTCTTTTTATCCCAAAACTATAATATGATACTTCGCTGATATACTTGATTTTTTTATTTTTTGATGTACATAATTCCCCCTTGGAACAAAAAGCAGCATTATTAATATCTAAGACATCTGCAATATAATTCATATTCACAACTTGGTTTGTTTCCATGTAAAAGCTAATTTCTATATTATTTTCCATAATTTATCTTTCCGCATAAGACGAGGTTAATCATAATATATAATTAACCACAACAACCCACGTTTGTACGTATGGGGCTACTTCCATCTTTTTCATCAAAATTAATTCCTTAGATTTTTTTGTTGGTATACATCATAATGACTTATAGGTGCACCTCTTCCTAAGAAGTCCTCTTTAAATGAATGAGGATCTCCTTGATCTAATTCTTCTAGAATTCTTTTTAATCTAGCAGTATTTAATTTCTTACTCTCAGCAATGTAATCTCTTTCATTATCATATCCATAATCTTTAGGATCTTTACAAGATAATCCCAAAGGATCCATCCATCTCTTAATATTGAAGGCTAACTGATAAAGGTTTGTTTCACCATTTAACCCAATCGGATCCTGATTCACAAACCGCCCCACATCAGGTTCATAATACCTGAAGAAGTTGTAATGCAGCCCCGTTTCACGGTCGGCATACTGGTTTTGCAGGCGGAAGGGTTGGTATGCGCTATCCGTTACCTTGATTTCCTCTTTTAGACGACCTTACTGGAACATTGGGGCTCAACTCATCCTAGGACGACTATTTTAATTCCTGTTTAATCAAAATAAATTGATATTAAATGTATAATTAAATTTATTGATCAAAAGCGGTTGGATCAAAAACAGAGATATATTTTATATTCATTTTGAGAGCTTCTTCGAACGGAGGGTCATCTTCAGAAACTTCCAGTGCAATTCCTTCAATAATTTTTGAAAAAAAAGCTTCTTCACATTCATCGTAATAAAAACCTAAATTAGAATTTAAGATATCATTAATAGGCATTCCTATTTTAATAGTTCTGAATTTGCCTTGATATCCTTCTAATGCAGAAATTTTATAAATTTCTCCTGAAGTAATATCTACGTTAATTTCAATTGGGATATCAGTAAATATATATCTGCATGAATAAACATTAGTTTGAAAAAATTTTAATTTTCCATTTAACATATTTTTATTAATGATACTAGAGTAATTTTTAATATTGTCTTTTAATCTGATTCCCCCTAAACTCTTCGCGGGGATAATTTCATCATAAATATTCATTATCAACCTTTCGTATTATTCTGAAGGAAATCTTTGTGTTTCACCTTTACCAGAAGATATTTTCCAATAAGGTGCTCCCTCATAATGCCTAGGGCTCCCTGGGTGGTATTGAATGTAACGAACAGTAAATTCATTACCTCGTGAATTTTATTCTCTTAATGTAAATCTTTTATTGCCTCCACGAATTTTACGCATTACGTCTTGCTGTATAGTTTTTTCATTTGAGGATCAAATTTGTTGTGAACCATCAAAGTTTGTATCTAACCCATCTATATATTTCTCAAAATCAAGGTGATATAGTTTTTTTAAATTTCTAATCCAGATAACAAATTCAAAGAAAATATTGATGTTTTCATCCGTTATTTCAAATATCCCATTGTCTTGATGGGAGTCTTGGATAGCTGAAATAATTCTTTTAAATATTTCTTCATTTTTTATAATTTCCTCAATAGGTAACTTTTGTAATCTATTAATAAAAAATAACTCATCTTCAATACTTAAAATAGAAGGTAAGTTTTCTAATTTTTCATTTAGTTTGAAAATAGTATTCATATAAAATTTTTATAATTCTTGGTAATCCTTTACATCGAATTCAAGATCCATTCTGACCTTATCAATAAAACTATTATTTTCAAGTTTTTCTAATAATTCTTTCATAGTAACCACCTTTAGGTTATACAAAGCCAAGGATTGCTTCTGCTGGAATAGTTTATTTATTTTAAAAAAGTTAAGCATTCACTCCAATAGAAATAGATAACACATCTTCCTCATTGTCGAGTAGAGATATATCGATAACTTTATCTATTTTATGACTAAAGAATTTTAAACAATAAAAATTAGGTTTGTTTATTAATTCCAGCCAATTGTTGATATTTTTTATTTTGATCATAAACAAGGGGAATAATTCTATTGGTGTTTCAGCCGAATCATTTATTCCTCCATAAAAGTATACATAAGCAATATCATTTTCCTCTGGTGAAAAAAATTTTAATATTTCATTTTTTATCGATAAACTAAAATTTTCTTTTGATAATTCTATATTTCTATAGGGGGTAAAAGTACGATTTATTATTTCACATGAGAGTGGATATGGAATAATTTTTTCAGAATCTGAAATTAAATTATTTAAAAAATGAATTTCTTTCATTTTTTTCATTATATTATTCTGTTTTAAACTAAAGATTTTATCTTCTAAAGTTGTCATGATACTATTTCCTATGTTGTACGGTTACATTATCTTTGCAGTACTTCCAAGAAAATGTACCATTCCCATTATTTCTTTTTTGACTAAGATTTCCATCCATTTTGGTAGTAGCTACATGCCAGTGCGGACAAGAATGTTTTGCAATCGGAAGGGTTGGTATGCGCTATCCGCAACCTTGGTTTCCTCTTTCAGACGACCCCCGCCGGTATAGTTGCCGAACCACAAGAGCTTGCTGTCCTTATCGGTCATTTCACGCGGGATGCCGATTTGGTCGCAGTGGAAGTAGTGGGTTTGCTGGCGGCTTTCGCCGTCTTCGGTTGTCCAATTGCGGACCGGTACGAAGGGTTTGTAGCTGTCGGGATCGATGTAGATATAGGTATGTTTGTCGTCCGGGTGGACTTCCTGCAGCAAATGGCTGTCGTCCCAAACGAAACGGGTTTGGTTTTCGAGGTCGTTCCTGCTTAAATCATGCGGGAATGACGTTTCTGAAACTTCTTCATTTTTCAGACAACCTTGATGTTTCGTTGGATATTTACCCTAACTGCGGCTTAACAAGATAATTTATTTAAGTTCGAAATTTATTAGGTAAAGTAATATATTTAATTTCATGTTTACTACGTAGTGATTCAAGGGCAGAAATATTTTCTAGGTTTCTCGCATAGCATATTTCGATTTTTTCTAGATTAGTCATATTTTCAATTCCGTCTAATGACTTGATACTTGGTCGTACTAACAGAAGATCTTTTAAGTTTGTAAGTTCATGAAATTCACTTAGATCTTTGCCTTTGTAAGACCAGATATGTAATCTTTCCAGTTTGTGAGATTTGCCTACATTCTTAATTTTTCTTGAGTAATCGAATCTGATATCCTTTAAATTTTTAATAAGAGATATATCAATGTCGAAGGCTTTTTGTAGCAATAAGGTTTCAAGTTGCTCTAGTGAGTATAATGTCTCAAGATTGTAAATATTTTTAATTTCAAAATCATTTTCCATAGCAATGTATGGTAATTCAGGATATTGTTTTAAATCTGAAAAATCAAGATCTACAGGATTTGCAACTTTATCAGAATCTAAAAATAATGCACTAAGTTTCCCCATGATTCGAAGCCCGCATTTATATAATTTTGCCTGCTTAATTCCAGAGTTCAAATAATTAGGTAGAACTTCTACTAAGTTAATATGTTTGTTATATCCACAAGTGTTTTTCATAATATACCTCGATTAATACATGAACGGTTAATAGATATTTGCACCTTCTATTTAAAAGTTAACAAGCAGATTTGCATTTTCCTGATTTAACATTTTCCATTCGTTGATTAATTACTTTTGCGTAACGATCGGCTATATTTCTTTCTCTAGCAGTAGTATTTTTATCAGCATATAGTTTTACACCATTTGAGAGTATTTTGTTCATAAATGATGGATTCAATTTTTCATTATGAATCGCCATTAATCTGGCTTCTACCATAAGTGCCATTTTATCGCTTTTTAATTTAACATGGACACAAGCAGTAGGTTTAGACATTGGATTTGATTGTTTAGGCCCAGTTCTATACCTAATTGATCGTCTCATTCGTGATAAAGGACCTTTACCAATATATAATTGGATCATGTCTGTAAAAAAAACACCGCTAAGACCTAAAAAATGCCCCCAAGATTGTGTATTAGGAGAAAAAGTATACAAATTCTCCCCACCCAACAACCGAAACGGATCCTGATTCACAAACCTCCCGGCATCAGGCTCATAATACCTGAAGAAGTTGTAATGCAGCCCCGTCTCACAGACGCAATACTGGTTTTGCAGGCGGAAGGGTTGGTATGCGCTATCAGTTACCTTGGTTTCCTCTTTCAGACGGCCCCAGCCGGTATAGTTGCCGAACCACAGCAAATTACCGTCCTTATCGGTCATCTCTCTAGGGATGCCGATTTGGTTGCAGTGGAAGTAGTGGGTTTGTTGGCGGTTTTCGCCGTCTTCGTTGATGTGGTTTTGATAGGCGAAACCGCGTGCGTACGTACCGCGCATATCCTACGTCAGGACTGAAGGTTTTCTCCGAGCTACGGCTTGCCTCAATTATTAAACTGGAATCATTCTGCTAAAGCAATCATATAGATTTTTACCAATTAAATAGATATTTTGGAATTTTACTTCTTCAGGCATTTGTACACCAAATTCATCCAAATAATCTTCTTCATCCCATTCATTTTCATGATCCCAATAGAAAATTTGCCCAATTCTTTCTCCTTGAGTACATAGACAAATCAAATCACCAAATTCATTACTTGATATTGGTAGAAAATTATCTGGTATTCTATTTTTGTATTTTTCAAGTCTTTCACTAATTTGGGAGTTTTTTTGGTAGTTTATATTTTCACCATAAAAAAAACCTAAATCACCACCACTCCATTCGATATTACCACCTACAGGAATATCGTCATCAGGATAGCAATATTCAGGCAAATCACTATATGGGATTAACTTAAATTCTTTTATAAATCCTGTCTCTCCACCAAATAATTCAAGATAATCCAAATAATCTGAAAACTCTTCTTTAGTAATATCTAAAAATTTAGACATCGATTTTCTAGATGTAGGAATCAGTGGTTCAAATGTAAACCTTTGAACTCCACCCATTTTCTCAACTAAACTCTTAATTTTCATTTTCATTACTCCTTTAAGTTATAATTTGTCAAATAATCAACATTTCTTATTAGGTCGTTTATTGCGCATAGTACATGTATGTATTCCACATATACGTTACATTAAAACTGAAAATTTCATGTAGACTTAGAATTGCTTAAATCAGGGAGGATAATAGGTTTGTAACTAAGTACTTTATCAGCTATTTCCTCGGAGCTCATGTTTGTCCAATATATATAATCTGATATATTTGGATCTGTGACCAAATTTTCTAATTTTTCAAGAAATAAATCTTCATCCTCTTCTGAGCCTTCAAAATTTCTTAACTGATCAATCAGTTTGATTAAATATAATCTATCCAACATAATGCTATCCTCCTTCAAAATGGTATTTCGGGTCTAGTATCTCTTTATGGAATTTTGGTGTAACAATCAGCATATTATCCATATCATAAATACCACCACGATTAATAGGAGTTTTATGATGTATTTGATACGAACTTACTTTACCATCATGTTGACATTTGGCTGCTTTAGGTGCTTTCCCCTGAGCCATCCTTTTCTTATTAGCCTTCGAAAAATCCTCAACTAATTTTGGATCTTTTGCTACTTCTTTCCAAAAGGCAGCTCGGAAATCATCAAAACTATCAAAAGATTTACCACGTAATTTATCTGCTACAGATTTAGGAAATACACCAGCATTTCCATGTATACCCTTCAACCATTTTTTCCAATTTAATTACCATTTCTGATGCAATTTCTGGTAAATTTCTAGGACTTAATCCTAAAGGATTAAACCAACTATTTATATTGGGTGAAAATTCATAAAGATTCTCCCCACCTTTCAACTCAATCGGATCCTGATTCACAAACCGACCAGCATCTGGCTCATAATACCTGAAGAAGTTGTAATGCAGCCCCGTCTCACGGTCAGCGTACTGGTTTTGCTAGTGGAAGGGTCGGTATGCGCTATCCGCATCCTTGGTTTCCTCTTTTAGACGACCCCAGCCGGTGTAGTTGCCGAACCACAGCAAATTACCGTCCTTATCGGTCATCTCTCTAAGGATGCCGATTTGGTCGCAGTGGAAGTAGTGGGTTTGTTGGCGGTTTTCGCCGTCTTCGTTGATGTGGTTTTGATAGGCGAAACCGCGTACGTACCGCACGTACCTTACGTCAGGACTGAAGGTTTTGTGCGGGCTACGACTTACTTTACATCGTAATTGGAAGTTTCATTGGCTACAGTTCTATTACACCTCGATAAAACATTCAAAAAAATCAAAGTGATTTTTATCGAATGCAATTAATAACTTGCCTTCAGGTATTTTTTTCCCTGTCATACCTCCTATGCAAATTCCGAGGTTCTTAAAAAGAATATATTTTTTTCCTTCAATAAATTCTGAATCGATGGCTTTAAGGTCTTCGATTGAATTTTTAAATATATCAATATCTCCTAATATGGGATTAGAATCTTTTAAGCAATATCCATAAACTAGTTTATCGTTTTCATAAACTAACTCACAAGCATTTCTGTATTCCACCTTATTATTCATAATATTATCTTCAACCATTCTTGCTGGTTTTCCATGTTTTTCTTGTACTTCCTCAAGAGAAGTACCAAATACAAAACCACCAATTGATTCATATGGCTTAATCAAGTAGTTCATATTAACCCTTTCCAATATATTTACATTAATAAAATTAGGGACATTTACCAATAATTCTACGAAATCTTGTTGCCTGTTTCCTAGAAATTCTTTCTGCCGTTTGGTTTCCGAAATCATCCTTCCTACATGATTTTATATACGCCTTTTATTCTATTTCAAAGGCAGCAGTATGATATGAAAATCCTTTTGTGCGTATATTTTTGACGAAATAAGATGAAAGTCGCCTGAAAGTTCGTTTTCAGACGACCTCTATGTCAACTGCTAATGAGATTATTAAAGAACAAATGTTTCAGACGACCTCAAAGAAGATAGTGAGGTCGTTTGAACAGAACCCGTGTGTGTGTGCGTGCGTACCGCACACCCTACGTCGGGATTGGAAGTTTCATGTGGTCTACGGCTTGCTTGGGCTACTTTACAGTTGATAATTAAATTTAGAAAATTATGTCTAATACTCTATTTTTTAAAATAAATTCTTTTTTTAAATGTTCTAGAATATTATCTAACTCTTCCTTGCTTAAAATTTGGTTGGTCTTAGTAAATTTTGCTGTTTTCGCATATAGGGAAAAGTGAAACTCATTATTTGGAAAGAACATTTCTCCTTCAAATGAAATTTCATGTCCATTTAAAGAAACAATTAACATACCTCTTGAAATTTTTTCAATTACGAAATCATCCATAGTAATTACCTTTGAAATATAACAGTTGAAATCTTTGTTTTAGGATCTATTATTACTATTTTTGTTATATTAGGATTGTTCTTCAAAGCGGGTAATTCTCTATTTTCCCATATATTTCCTGGTCGCAGATCTTTGCCAATAACGCCTGTTACAGTACCAGAAGCGCATGTTGCATACTCTGATGAAATATCTTCCCATGCTTTAATGCTTGCTTGGTTATTTTGATTCCACGTAGGCATGATAATTTTTCTAGCTTCAATTAACATTTCTAATATTGTTCCTCCATTAGATTTGGCAATATCGGCAGCAATATGTTGTCCACCAATACCATCTGTTCTACCTGACCAAAAAAATGCTTTGTTTGGTTCTGTTTTAACTTTGCTATTTTCACAGCATTTATTCAAACATAGAGGATCAACCCACTCCTGAGTATTCGGCGCAAAAGCATAAAAATTCTCCCCGCCCACTAATCCTATGGGATCTTGATTGTTAAACCGTCCGATTCTACTGTCGTAGTACCTGAAGAAGTTGTAATGCAGCCCCGTTTCACAGTCGCAATACTGGTTTTGCAGGCGGAAGGGCTGGTGAGCAGTTCCCGTTACGTTCGTCTCACTCTTCAGTTTGCCCCATCCGTAATAATCGCCAAACCAAACCAGATTGCCTTCGTCATCGGTCATCTCTCGCGGGATGCCGATTTGGTCGCAGTGGAAGTAGTGGGTTTGTTGTCGGTTTTCGCCGTCTTCGGTTGTCCAGTCACGGACTTGCGCGAGCGGTTCGTAGGAATCTTGGTCGGCGTAGATATAAGTATACATGCCGTCCGGGTGGATTTCTTGAAGCAGATGGCTGCCATCCCAAACGAAGCGGGTGTGGTTTTCTAGGTCGTTCCCGCTTAAATCATGTGGGAATGACGTTTCTGAAACTTCTTCGTTTTTCAAACGACCTTTGCCTATCCTTCTGCCCAAGGCGTCGTAGGTGTAGGACCAAGTTTCTTTCGTACCGTCTTTTTTGAAGATTTCGGCCTTAACCAGTTGGTCGTGCAGGTCGTAGAAATAGTTCTGCACTTCGCCATCTGCCAGTTCGCGGTGGATCAGGTTGCCGAGGTCGTCGTAGTAATAGCTGCTGCCGTTGTAGGTTTTCAGGCGGTTGTCGGGGATGGCGGAGCGGTCGTCTGAAGGTTATTTCAGACGACCTTGATATTTTGTTGGGTCTCGACCCAACCTACGCTTGCTGAAAATTGATTTCAGATGATCTTGCGATTTTGTTGGATCTCAATCCAATCTATGGCTAATATTCAATCGATGTTTACTACTTCGATATCTAGATGAATATGAAATTAGACATAGAATTATTGATTTTTTTCCCGAAGAAATTGATTAAAATTCAAAAAAAAGTTATTCAATGCTATTTCTTCATCTTGATAGAGGAGAAATAGCAATTTATCCCATGAAATACTATATCGATCAATGTGGTAATTTTCTTGAATCCAATCTGTAAATTCTATAAGTATTTCTGAATTTTCTGTATGTTTAGGATTCCTAAAATGCCAACCGTCTAGAAAAGCTTTTAAGCAAAAAATACTATTATGTCCAATATACATCATTGGCCTTTTTTCTATTTCTAAGAGAAGCTTTACAATGTTATTTTGCATTTTTAACCTTTCTTAATAAGAAACTGATGAAAAGCTATGCCCACCTGGTAAAACAAGGTCTGAAACCCATTTATTATATTCAATGCCTCCAGGATTCATATTATCGAATACAGTATCTCCACATTTAATCGCATGATGAATTCCATTTTCTGAAATATTTGCTTTTGCGTTATCACTCCAAATATTTCCATAAGCACCGTGATTTGAATGAGTTTTAACTTTTACTCTTTCTCCACTGGATACCTTCTTTTTCCATTTCTTTCTGCAAAGCATCTGCAAATTCTTCACATTTGAAACGTTGTTTAAATTTTGGGCTTAAATTTCTAGCTAATTCTTTTACCTTTTTTACATTATCTTCATCACAACTCCAACCAAAAGGATCAATCCATTTTGTTATATTAAAAGAAAAAGTATAAAAATTTATTGAACCATTTAACCCAATCGGGTCTTGATTCACAAACCGCCCGACCTCAGGCTCGCAATAGCGCATCAGGTTGTGATGCAGTCTGGTCTCTTCATCACAATACTGGTTTTGCAGGCGGAAGGGTTGGTATGCGCTATCCGCTACCTTGGTTTCCTCTTTCAGACGGACCCAGCCGGTGTAGTTGCCGAACCACAGTAAATTGCCGTCCTTATCGGTCATCTCCCTAGGGATGCCGATTTAGTCGCAGTGGAAATAGTAGGTTTGTTGTCGGCTTTCTCCGTCTTCGTTGGTCCGGTTATGTACCTGTGCCAAGGGTTCGTAGCTGTCTTGGTCAGAGATTTTGATCAGGTTGCCAAGTCCATTTGGCACCGTATTTTTCAAGGAGATCAAAGCTGGCTTGTGGTCCCATGCTACCTGATTTATAATCATGAAGAGGAGCACCATTATCAGCCCACAACTTTTCGATACGGTCAATCAATTCCCAAGAAGCGCTAACTTCTTCCCAATGGCTAAAGTTAGTCGAATCGTTATTTAATACATCGTAGATTAGCTTTTCATAAGGATCTGGTGAAGCACCTGTAGCTGTAGCATCAGTTCTGTAGTCAAGCGAATTATGTGCAAGTTTGAACTCTTCTCCAACTTCTTTACCGTTAAGGCTGAGAGAGAAACCTTCGGTTGGTTGGATATAGATGGTCAAAATGTTTGGTGCTAGAGGCTCTCCAAAAATTGAATCCATTTGCTTAAAGACGATATTGACATGCGTTCCCTTTTCAGTCATTCGTTTACCTGTACGGAAGAAGAATGGAACACCACGGAAACGGTCACTCTCAACAAAGAAGGCACCTGAAGCAAAGGTTTCTGTCATTGATTCTGGGTTAACATTTGGTTCGCTACGGTAAGAAATGTACTTCATACCATCAATTTTACCAGAACGGTATTGGCCTCTAATGAAGTGTTCTTTGAGTTCTTCATCTGTTGGATGATAGAGGTTTTTAAAGACCTTGATTTTCTCTGCGCGAATGTCATCTTTGGTAAAACTTGCTGGTTTGTCCATAGCAAGGAGAGAAAGAAGCTGAAGTGTGTGGTTTTGTACCATATCACGAAGGGCACCAGACTCATCGTAGTATCCTCCACGCTCTTCAACACCTAGACGTTCTGCAAATGTAATCTGAACATTGTCAATGTGCTCACGATTCCACACATTTTCAAAGATCATATTGGCAAAACGAACTGCAAAGATACTCTGAATCATCTCTTTACCAAGATAGTGGTCGATACGATAGATTTGCTCTTCGTTAAAAGTAGCTAGAAGCTCTTCATTTAGTTTGCTTGCGGTCTCATAGTCAGTACCAAAAGGTTTCTCAACAATCAAACGTTCAAAACCTTTACCATCAACGATTTGCTCTGACTTGAGATGTTTAGCAATAGTTCCAAAGAACTGAGGTGCCATAGATAAAAAGAAGAGTTTGTTGTGTTCAGTTTGATACTTTTCATTTAACTCTGCCTGAAGTTTGCGTAATTCGATATAGTGTTCTGTATCATTAACATCATGGCTTTGATAGTAGAAGTGACTAGCGAACTCTTGAGCTTGCTCAGGACTATCTGCTAAATCAAGAATAGAGTCTACGACAACAGATTCAAAATATTCTTTACTCCATGGTCGACGAGCAGTTCCAATTACAGCAAAATGCTCTGAAAGATTGCCTGATTTGTAAAGTCTAAAAAGTGAAGGGTAGAGCTTGCGATGAGCCAAGTCTCCACTAGCACCGAAAATTGTAACAATAACTTTTGATGACATCCAGCTACCTAATTTCTATTTACTTTCCTAGATATTCTAGGCATGAGGAAACCCTCATTTTGATACCTTCTATTTTATCATAATTTTCAAAAAAATCCAAAATCCCAATATAAGTAAGAAAAAAACTGCAAGGTTTACCTTGCAGTTTTTTTAAGCATTGAGGACCTTGTCCAAAAATTCTTTTAGACGAGGGTGTTGTGGATTGTCAAAGATTTGATCAGGTGTCCCATCTTCTAGGAATTCACCGTCTGCTGTAAAGATAACTCGATTGGCAACCTTACGAGCAAATCCCATTTCGTGGGTTACGATGATCATAGTCATGCCTTGTTCAGCCAATTCTTTCATAACGTTCAGAACATCGCCAACCATCTCAGGGTCAAGGGCAGAAGTTGGCTCGTCAAAGAGCATGATATCTGGATTCATAGCCAAACCGCGAGCGATAGCCACACGTTGTTTTTGACCACCGGATAGACTTTCAGGATTGGCATTGGCCTTGTCAGCAAGCCCAACTTTTTCAAGGAGTTCCATACCTAATTTTTCAGCTTCAGCCTTAGTCATTAACTTATGTTCTACAGGAGCGAAAGTGATATTTTCCAATACGGTCATATGTGGAAAGAGATTGAAGTGCTGGAAAACCATTCCGATATTTTCACGAACATGGTCTACGTTGGTAGATTTATCCGTCAAATCATAGCCATTAACTGTGATGCTTCCTTTTGTTCCTTCTTCGAGGAGATTTAAGCTACGCAAGAAAGTTGACTTACCTGAACCAGAAGGTCCAATGATACAAACAACATCTCCTTCATAGAATTTCGCTGAAATTCCTTTAAGGACTTTGTTTTTACCATATTGTTTATGTAAGTTATGAACGTCAATTTTTAATTTTGCCATTATTGAATCCTCTTTTCTAAGCGTTTGGCTAATCTAGTTAGAAGAGTGATAATCACAAGGTAGAAGACTGCGAGAATTGCATACATTTTGAAACTTTGGTAGTTACGAGCAATGATAATCTTACCAGTTTGGAAGAGTTCTACCAGACCTATTGCAGATACGATCGTTGTATCTTTAAGAGCGATAACAAATTGGTTGACGAAGTTTGGAAGCATGAGCTTGGTTGCTTGTGGCAAGACAATCTTACGCATGGTTTTTCCATATGAAATACCAAGACTTCGACTGGCTTCCATTTGCCCAACAGGAACGGCCTTGATACCACCACGAACAATTTCAGCAATATAGGCAGCTGAGTTTAGGGAAAGTGCGATAGTACCAGCGACAAAGTCGTTGATTGGACTTTGTTGACCTGTAAGAGATTCGATAAAGTTAGGAATGCCCCAGAAAATGAAAGCAGCAAGAATCATCAATGGAATACCACGGATAACGTCAACAAAGATTTCAGCAATAAGGCGAAGAGGTTTATAAGGACTCACGCTAAACATACCAAAGATAATACCGATAACAATAGCAATGGCAAAGGAAACAAGTGCTAATGCCAGAGTGATTCCGAGACCGCTAAGGAGTTGTTTGTAGTTGTTTTTCAACAAGCCCCAAATAGTCGTTTCATCTGCAGTTGAGGTTATGGTAGTAGAGTCGTTAGCTAGATACTTATCCAGAATTTTTTGGAATTCACCGTTTGCTTTAAGATTTGCTAGTCCCTTGTTAAACTTCTCTAGCAATTCTTGATTGCTTCCTTTTTTAACAGCAAAAGCTGTTTCACCAATTGGAGTACCTGCGATTGGTGTTTTTAACTTTTGTCCTTGACTAATAGAGTATTTAATAACGGGTTCGTCGTCCATAACGGCATCAATTGAACCAGTGTTTAAGCTATCATACATAGATGCAGCATCGGAAAAAGTTTTGATCTTGTAACCGTACTTGCTTTGATTCTCTGTTAGGAAGGTTTGTGAAGCAGTACCATTCTTGACACCCACAGTCTTACTGTTCAAATCTTCATAAGAAGAAATAGAGCTTGATTCTTTAACACCAAGAATAGTATTTGCTGTATAGTAAGAATCAGAGAAATCAAAAGTTTCTTTACGAGCATCAGTTACTGACATACCTGCAATGATACCGTCTGCTTGTCCAGATTGGACTGCGTTAATAGCAGCATCAAAACCTGGATTGGTAATCTCGATTTCAAAACCTTGGTCTTTAGCGATTGCCTTGATTAGATCCATATCGATACCAGTGTATTGATTGCTTGAGTCCTGGAAAACAAATGGCGCAAAAGATGAGTCACTGGCGATAACATACTTGTTTTTTTCTGTATCAGCTTTTGCTATTCCTAGTGAAAGAATAGGAAATAAAATTAGCAAACAAGCTAGAATTTTTTTCTTCATGTGATGTCTCCTTTCAAGATATTTACAAATTATATCAAAAAAGTTAAAGAACGGCAAATATTTTATATTTCGATGTAAGAAGATATAACATATAACAAAGTGAGATGGTCTGTTGAGAAACAGAAACTCTTTCCTTTTTATGGTAAAATAGAAGGATAGAAAATGTGTATGAGGCTATTATGATAAATCGAATTACAGACAACAAATTTAAACTTGTATCCAAATACCAACCTTCTGGGGATCAACCGCAGGCCATTGAACAGTTAGTTGATAATATTGAGGGTGGAGAAAAGGCTCAAATCTTGATGGGGGCGACTGGTACGGGGAAAACCTATACCATGAGCCAGGTCATTGCCAAGGTCAATAAGCCGACCCTAGTCATTGCCCACAATAAAACCCTAGCAGGCCAGCTCTATGGGGAGTTCAAAGAATTTTTCCCTGAAAATGCTGTTGAGTACTTCGTATCTTACTATGATTATTACCAGCCAGAAGCTTATGTTCCTTCTAGCGATACCTACATTGAGAAGGACAGCTCTGTTAATGATGAGATTGATAAACTTCGTCACTCAGCAACTTCAGCTCTCTTGGAGCGTAATGATGTTATCATTGTAGCATCTGTTTCTTGTATCTATGGTTTGGGTTCTCCTAAGGAATACGCTGATAGCGTGGTAAGTTTGCGTCCGGGTCTTGAGATTTCTCGAGATAAACTGCTCAATGATTTGGTGGATATTCAATTTGAACGCAATGACATTGACTTCCAACGTGGAAGATTTCGTGTACGTGGGGATGTGGTGGAGATTTTCCCAGCCTCTCGTGATGAGCATGCCTTTCGTGTTGAGTTCTTCGGAGATGAAATCGATCGTATTCGTGAAGTCGAAGCTCTAACTGGTCAAGTTCTGGGCGAAGTGGATCATTTGGCGATTTTCCCAGCAACTCACTTTGTGACCAATGACGACCACATGGAAGTAGCTATTGCTAAGATTGAGGCTGAGTTGGAGGAGCAGTTAGCTATCTTTGAGAAAGAAGGTAAGCTCCTCGAAGCGCAACGCTTGAAACAACGAACAGAATACGATATCGAGATGCTTCGTGAGATGGGTTATACAAACGGGGTTGAAAACTACTCACGCCACATGGATGGACGAAGCGAAGGAGAGCCACCGTACACCCTTCTTGATTTCTTCCCAGATGATTTTTTGATTATGATTGATGAGAGCCACATGACTATGGGACAGATCAAGGGCATGTATAATGGAGACCGTTCACGTAAGGAAATGTTGGTTAATTACGGTTTCCGTTTGCCATCTGCCTTGGATAATCGTCCTCTTCGTCGTGAAGAGTTTGAAAGTCATGTTCACCAAATTGTCTATGTGTCAGCGACACCTGGTGATTATGAACACGAGCAGACTGATACCGTGATTGAACAAATCATTCGTCCGACTGGTCTTTTGGATCCAGAAGTGGAAGTCCGTCCAACTATGGGACAGATTGATGACCTCCTAGGTGAGATCAATGCCCGTGTTGAAAAGAACGAACGTACCTTTATTACAACCTTGACCAAGAAAATGGCTGAAGATTTGACTGACTACTTCAAAGAAATGGGCATCAAGGTTAAATACATGCACTCGGATATCAAGACTTTAGAGCGAACACAGATTATCCGTGACCTGCGTTTGGGTGTTTTTGATGTCTTGGTAGGGATTAACCTCCTTCGTGAAGGGATTGACGTGCCAGAAGTTAGTCTAGTTGCTATACTCGATGCCGACAAGGAAGGTTTCCTTCGTAATGAGCGAGGACTCATTCAGACCATTGGTCGTGCTGCCCGTAATAGTGAGGGGCATGTCATCATGTATGCTGATACTATGACTCAGTCTATGCAAAAAGCCATCGATGAAACGGCTCGCCGTCGTAAAATCCAGATGGCTTATAATGAAGAACACGGTATTATTCCACAAACTATTAAGAAGGAAATCCGTGACCTGATCTCTGTAACCAAGGTAGTTGCCAAAGAAGAGGACAAGGAAGTCGATATCAATAGCCTTAACAAACAAGAACGCAAAGAACTTGTTAAGAAACTAGAAAAACAAATGCAAGAAGCCGTAGAAGTGCTTGACTTTGAACTAGCAGCCCAAATTCGAGATATGATGCTGGAAGTCAAGGCGTTGGATTGAGGAATAAATATGATCGATTTAAGAAAACTAATTGAAGAAGATTTGGTGTCTTTGTGGGAAATTGCTTATTCACAATCTAATCCAATTTGGAAGCAGTATGATGCTCCCTATTATGACGATTATCAGCATTTTCCTAATTTTCAAGAATTTAAACTACAAAAATCAGAATCTACTCTAAACAACTCAAATCGCCTTGGTATTTTTGTTGATGATAAATTAGTTGGGACTGTTTCGCGCTACTGGGTATGTAAACAAACAAGATGGATGGAATTGGGAATTTGTATTTATGATAACAAATTTTGGAACTCTGGAATTGGAAAAGCTGCTATGCTACAGTGGATAGATCGGACATTTCAGGATTACTTGGAGTTGGAGCATCTTGGTTTGACAACTTGGTCAGGAAATTTTGGTATGATGAAATTGGCTGAGAAATTAAGAATGAAAAAAGAAGCTCATATTCCAAAAGTTCGTTATTATCAAGGCAAATATTTTGATAGTATTAAATATGGCATTTTGAGAGAAGAATGGGAGGAAGCAAATGGTCATCACTGTCAAACAGATGGAAACTCCTGAAGAGATAGAAGGCAAGTCCCTCGTTCACTGGCAAACGTGGAGAGAGGCTTATGACGATCTTTTACCTGCAGAATTTCAGGAGACGATGACATTAGAAAGATGTCGATTCTTTAGTCAAAAATATCCAGAAAATACCTTGATTGCGATGGATGGAAAGCAGGTCGTTGGATTTATCAGCTATGGAAGTTTCCGTGATGAAACCATTCAAGCTGGTGAAATCATTGCCTTATATGTTTTAAAAGACTATTACGGAAAAGGCATTGCTCAGAAGTTAATGAAAGAAGCTCTTAGTACTCTTGAACATTTCTCTGAAATATTCTTATGGGTATTGAAAGAGAATAAGCGAGCCATTGCTTTCTATCAAAAAATGGGTTTTATTGTTGATGGCCAAGAAAAAATACTTGAACTTGGAAAACCTGTTAAGGAATTGCGGATGGTGTGTTCTTCAAATAAAGATTCCTAAAGACGTATCTATCAATATTTGAACTATTATCAATTAATCAAGTGTAAAGAGTGAAAGAGATAGAATGAAACAAAGAGATGAAGGTGAGAACGAATGAAAATTTTAGTCATTAATGGGCACCCTGATAAGGAAAGTTACTGTCAGGCTATTTTTCAAACCATTATAGAAAACATTGACTCAGGTCGCCATGAACTTGAAGTCATCAACCTTAATGAAGAGGACTTTGATCCTGTTTTACGTTATGGCTATCGAAAACGTATGGACGAAGATTCTTTTATCCTTCGTTCTCAGGAATTAATAAAGTGGGCAGATCATCTGATCTTTGTTTATCCCATCTGGTGGAGTAGTATGCCTAGCCTCATGAAAGGCTGGATTGATCGTGTCTTCACACCTGGAATTGCTTACTCTGCTAATGATCAGGGAAGTTTTATCTGGAATTACCTTAGAGGTAAGCAGTTTAAAAAGTTATTAAAAGGGAAAACAGCCAGTATTTACGCAACTTCCATGGCGCCCACTTGGTGGTACAAAATCTTTTCGGGCCCTCTCAACATTCCAGATAGCTATGGAATATCCGTCTTAAAGAATGCGGTCTTGAATCACTGTGGAATTAAAACTAAGCGCGTCTGCATCTTAGGAGAAGTCGGCCGGGATGTGAATACAGCAAGTATGCGTGAAGAGCATCTCCAAAAAGTAGCAGAAGAAGTTAAAAAACTACCATGAAACAAAAAAAGTAAGAGACAGAAAACATTAAAAAACACCAGAAATCAAAGCAAAAGATAGGAATGCTAAATTGCATGAATCTTTTACTGATGAAGCATACAAAAGTTGCTTTTCTACTTGATGCAAGCGTTCTGTTGTTTTCTGCTCTAGGAATATTATGTCTATTGTACGGGACAACCCTTATTCCAAGTACCTATCGGGAACTGCATTATAGTTTTCCACTTTATTTAAATATCGTTCTTTTGGTGAATGCATATTATCATACTTTCCTTCGTACCTTTAGGAAAGACTGGATTTCCTTGCGAAATTTTGCAGAAGTGTTTTTATATCCTAATGGAATTGCTTGTGTATTACAGTTAACGATTGGGATGACCTCTAAAACAGGAAGATGATTACTTCCGATATGGGCATTAGACTATCGCTATATCTGGTTTCCCCTCGCTACTTATTTCATTTTCTTTCTAGTGCCTATTGTGACAATTATAATTTCCAAACATATTGAAAAGAAAAAGGAGGAAGAAAATAATGGGGAAAATACATTCAAATAAAAGTAATTCAAATACAAAAAAGAATCCCTCAAGGAGAGAAAGTTTTCAGCTCTGGCTAGATTCTCATAAATTTTTAGGATTCTTCTTGATCCTCAGTCTTATCCTAGCAATAGGACTAAGTTTGAATCTAATTTTTGAAAGTCTCCCTATTCCGTCGCCCTATAGAGATATCAATTATAGTTTTCCATTATATATAAATCTTTTTTGTCTGGTGTATCGATTATTTGACTATTGGTTCCTAGACTTGTCTGGTGCAAGGATGACAATAAAAAGATTTGCAGATTTATTTATCTATCTTAATAGTATCGGGTTAATAGTCCATCTCTTTATTGGAATTAGCGGAAAAAACAGTAAAGGGATTTTGCCTTCTCTCTTATCCCTAGATCATCGCTATATTTGGTTTCCTATAGCAACCTATCTGGTCTTTTTTACCATACCTGCTTTAATGGTTTTGTTTATGAAATATATTGAAAAAAGGAGTCAATCATGATGAAACATCTAACTATATTTAGGGTAATTTACCTTCTGTTCCTCGTATTCGCCCTGATTCATTTTATTTTAGGTTTGTTCGGTTTTGCTTTTACACCTATTGTGTGGAACATCTGGTTATTTAGTCTTTGCCTTACTTTATTTATTCATCCATGGACTATCTTCTATAAAACTAGAATCTTTCAATGGCATCATCTAATTTTTCAGACTCTCAGTGGCTTTTTCGCTCTTTTAATCTGGTTAGTGATATTCTTTTTCCTATCTTTTATTCCAGACTCATCGATTCCTGTCAGTATAGACTATCATGTTAATAGTAAAGACAAGGAGATAAGGATTAATAGAGGATCTTTACTTGATGATATTCGTGAATATCACGACTGGATTAATCCCTTGATTATGAAGTCTAAAATTAAATATGTGATAGAAAATTAACCAGAGAAAGTGAGTTTTATGTCTCGAGCACAATTAACCATTTTAACCAATATTTGTCTAATCGAAGATCTTGAAAAGAAGCGCGTGGTTATGCAGTATCGTTCGCCCGAAACCAACCACTGGTCTGGTTATGCTTTTCCAGGAGGTCATGTTGAAGATGGAGAGGCCTTTGCAGAGTCTGTCATTCGTGAAATCTATGAAGAAACAGGTCTGACTATCAGAAATCCTCAACTGGTCGGCATTAAAAATTGGCCACTAGATTCAGGTGAGCGTTACATTGTCTTTTGTTATAAGGCTACTGAGTTCTCTGGTACCCTTCGTTCTTCAGACGAAGGAGAAGTTTCCTGGGTACAAAAAGACCAGATTCCAAATTTGAATCTGGCCTATGATATGTTACCTTTGATGGAGATGATGGAAGCTCCAGATAAGTCAGAATTTTTCTATCGTCATCGTACAGAAGATGGATGGGAAAAGAAAATATTCTAATCCTTTACTAAATAACCTAACTTGTCCAAGGCCTTCTCGATATAGAGGAGGTCTTGTTCGTTTTCAGCTTCGACTAGGTGATAATGGACGCCATCTGTTAATTCAGAAAGTGGTCTAAAGTCAGACCGTTCGACTTGCTCTAAAAAATGCTGAACGTCACGGCGACAAGAGAGTTTAAGCAAGGTTTCAATTTCTCCGTAGACAGGATGATCAATCAAGGTATTGTGAACACGTCCCCCATTATCGACGATAGCTAGAAGTTCTTGACCGATTTCTTCCATCTCGTGCTTTACTTTAAACAGTTTGTGAACATACGGATTGGTTTTGCTTTCTTTATAAATATAGCCACGATTGGTTGATAAGATAGGAGCACCGTCTGCACGAAGAACTGCAATGTCCTGAACGATAATCTGGCGAGTGACATGAAAATGTTCTGCTAATCTTTTTCCGTTTAGAGGTTTTTGAGCTTCTTTTAAGAGTTGTAGAAGTGCTTCTTTTCGATTTTTTGTCATATTCTTCTTTCTTAAGCTTAACGGCGTTTTTTCAATGCTTTATAAACAGCTAATGCTAAGTAATAATCTACCATACTATGAATAATTGTACCAATACCAACAAGTACAAATAAGACATAAAACATATTTTCTACATTAGTTCCAGTTCCTGCATAAAAGATAATACAAGCAAAAACTTCTGCGATGGCATGAACCAAACCTAGGATAAAGTTAAAAATCAAAGAAGATTTTGGATTATCTAAAGTTTGAGGATGTTTTTGCAGATAGAAGGCGCCCAAAGTACCAAAAAAGATATGGGAGAAAGCTCGAAGTACAATGACAATTGGATAACCAGCCATGAGGAATCCTAGGCTAGAAGCTATAATGACAAAGATTGCCATCCAAGGAGAAAGGAACATAGCAATAAAGATTGCAACGTGGCTTCCTAGAGTGTAAGAAGCGGGTGGAATAACAACCTTGAAGGGCATTATTAAGGGGATGAGGATTGCGATAGCAGTCAGCAGTGCTGTCAAAGTCATAAATTGTGTTTTCTTCTGTGTATTCATAATAACTCCTTTTTAAGTGTATATACACTTGTATGGTACAATAAATAAACATACTTGTCAAGTATAAAAACTCTTGTCACATGCACCTTTCAATCTAAAATAAAAAAGAAATTTTTTTAAAAAAATAGGAGAAAACTCTTGCTTTATATTCTCAAGTATGTTAAACTAATAAGCGGTTTGAAAAAACTGCCTAAGACAGTAGGGGAGCAAGACTCATAAATATCCTACCGAGGACAAAACGTATCATGTAAAAAGAAGCGTATTGTACTTTCGTGTCTAGGTTTGGGCGCGTTTTTCTTTTGGAAAAATTCCCCAAGCAAAATAATTACGGAGGTGAACACACTAATGAGTGAAGCAATTATTGCTAAAAAAGCGGAACTAGTTGACGTAGTAGCTGAGAAAATGAAAGCTGCTGCATCAATCGTCGTTGTAGACGCTCGTGGTTTGACAGTTGAACAAGATACAGTTCTTCGTCGTGAGCTTCGTGGAAGCGAAGTTGAGTATAAAGTTATTAAAAACTCAATCTTACGTCGTGCAGCTGAAAAAGCTGGTCTTGAAGATCTTGCATCTGTTTTTGTTGGACCATCTGCAGTAGCATTTTCTAACGAAGATGTTATCGCACCAGCGAAAATCTTGAACGACTTTGCTAAAACTGCTGACGCACTTGAAATCAAGGGTGGTGCAATCGAAGGCGCTGTCGCATCTAAAGAAGAGATCCTTGCTCTTGCAACTCTTCCAAACCGCGAAGGACTTCTTTCTATGCTCCTTTCTGTACTTCAAGCGCCAGTGCGTAACGTTGCTCTTGCAGTCAAAGCGGTTGCAGACAACAAAGAAGACGCAGCTTAATCTTAAGCTACGCAGTGTAGCCTAGCTACAAAAAAATAAAAACTAATTTTAAAACTTATTTGGAGGAAATAACAATGGCATTGAACATTGAAAACATTATTGCTGAAATTAAAGAAGCTTCAATCCTTGAATTGAACGACCTTGTAAAAGCTATCGAAGAAGAATTTGGTGTAACTGCAGCTGCTCCTGTAGCTGTAGCTGCTGCTGGTGGTGCTGAAGAAGCTGCTAAAGATTCATTTGACGTTGAATTGACAGCTGCAGGCGACAAAAAAGTCGGCGTTATCAAAGTTGTACGTGAAATCACTGGTCTTGGTCTTAAAGAAGCTAAAGAACTTGTTGATGGTGCACCAGCACTTGTTAAAGAAGGTGTTGCAGCAGCAGAAGCTGAAGAACTTAAAGCTAAATTGGAAGAAGCTGGAGCTTCAGTTACTCTTAAATAATAGAGCGACTACTTTAGTAGCTTAAAAACATGATTAAACCGCTATTCTTAGGAGTAGCGGTTTTTCATTTTGTTCGATAAGGGGTAAAAAGGGAAACGATGTCAAATTGGTATGTCTATTTTATATCATTTAGAAAAGATTCCTTATGAAAAAAATTTACTTTTTAATTTCATTTTGTTATAATAGATGACAAGAAAGAATATCTTATCAGTAAATCCTAAGCGAGCCTGTGGTAGTGAAAGTCAGGTGATTGAGAGATAAGTGTGGCGCTTTTGGTATTTTTTTAAAAATAATGAAGTAATAAATTAGGGTGGAACCGCGTTTTTGACGCCCCTAGGTCACTTGACTTAGGAGCAAAGGCACGGTTTTTTTGTGTTCTGAGTCGCAAACAAACATTTAAATTAAGGAGTATTCAATGTCTAAGAAATTAACATTTCACTGCGTCAGCGGCAGATACCTCCTTACAGTCGGACTGCCCCACGCTTAGCACTAAGTTGCCAGAGCTAGATGCAGTACTAACTCGTCTTGCCTCGTATGATCGACGAGGCAGACTCGTGTCGCAAGAAATTATAGAAAAAGGAGAAAACAATGTCTAAAAAATTGACTTTCCAGGAGATCATCCTTACTTTGCAACAATACTGGAATGACCAGGGTTGTATGCTGATGCAGGCTTATGATAATGAAAAGGGTGCGGGTACGATGAGTCCTTACACTTTCCTTCGTGCTATTGGTCCTGAGCCATGGAATGCAGCCTATGTAGAGCCTTCTCGTCGTCCAGCAGACGGTCGTTACGGAGAAAATCCGAATCGTCTCTACCAACACCACCAATTCCAAGTAGTCATGAAACCGTCACCTTCAAACATTCAAGAGCTCTACCTTGAGTCTTTAGAAAAATTGGGTATCAATCCTTTGGAACACGATATTCGTTTTGTTGAAGATAACTGGGAAAACCCATCAACTGGATCTGCTGGTCTAGGTTGGGAAGTTTGGCTTGACGGTATGGAAATCACTCAGTTTACTTATTTCCAACAAGTCGGTGGCTTGGCAACTGGTCCTGTTACTGCTGAGGTTACTTATGGTTTGGAACGTTTAGCTTCTTATATCCAAGAAGTAGACTCTGTTTATGATATTGAGTGGGCACCAGGTGTTAAATACGGAGAAATCTTCCTTCAACCAGAATATGAGCATTCGAAATACAGCTTTGAAGTTTCTGATCAAGATATGCTTCTTGAAAACTTTGAAAAGTTTGAAAAAGAAGCTGGACGTGCTTTGGAATTAGGCCTTGTACACCCAGCCTATGACTACGTTTTGAAATGCTCACATACCTTCAACTTGCTTGATGCTCGTGGAGCAGTATCCGTTACAGAACGTGCCGGTTATATTGCTCGTATCCGTAACTTAGCCCGTGTCGTAGCTAAAACATTTGTAGCAGAACGCAAAAAACTTGGTTACCCACTTCTTGACGAAGCCACACGCGCTCAACTCCTAGCAGAAGAGGAAGAATAGAAAGAATTACAGGAATAAATGACTGAAAGTCGACCGTAGGTCGCTAAATAAAACAAGACCGCTGTAGTGAAAGTCGGATAAGAAGTTTCTTATCCGACTGGGGAACTGACGAGACTTAAGGCTTGGCAGTTAGCAATGAAACCGAAGGTTTGCTTGCGTTCCCCACTACTAAAGGTCTTGTTGAAGAAAATTAATTGTGTAAAGGAAGAAACATGACAAAAAACTTATTAGTAGAACTAGGACTCGAAGAGTTACCAGCCTACGTTGTCACACTAAGTGAAAAACAACTGGGTGAAAAAATGGCAGCCTTCTTGGATGAGAACCGTCTTTCATACGAAGGGATTCAAACATTTTCAACTCCACGTCGTTTAGCTGTTCGTGTACTTGGTTTAGCAGACCAACAAACAGATTTGACTGAAGATTTTAAAGGACCTTCTAAGAAAATTGCTTTGGATGCAGAAGGAAACTTTTCTAAAGCAGCACAAGGTTTTGTCCGTGGAAAAGGCTTGACTGTAGATGACATTGAATTCCGTGAAATCAAAGGTGAAGAATACGTCTATGTAACTAAGCATGAAGCTGGAAAACCAGCGGAAGAAGTTCTGACTGGAATTCCAGAAGTCTTGGCTAGCTTAAGTTTCCCTGTTAGCATGCGTTGGGCAAACAATACTTTTGAATATATCCGTCCAGTCCACACTTTGACAGTGCTTTTGGATGATGAAGCTCTTGAACTAGATTTCTTAGATATTCATTCAGGCAGAGTGAGTCGTGGACATCGCTTCCTTGGACATGAAGTTGAAATCCGTCATGCTGATAGTTACGAAGAAGACTTACGCAAAGTATATGTCATTGCTGATAGTATTGAACGTGAAAATATGATTCGTGAACAAATCAAGGAAATTGAAGCAGAACAAGGCGTTCAAGTACAGATTGATGAAGGGCTTCTAAACGAAGTCTTAAATTTGGTCGAATATCCAACTGCATTTATGGGTAATTTTGATCCTAAATACCTAGAGGTTCCAGAAGAAGTTTTGGTTACTTCAATGGAAACTCATCAACGTTATTTTGTTGTCCGTGATCTTGAAGGAAATCTAAAACCAAACTTCATTTCAGTTCGTAACGGAAATGCAGAGTATTTGGATAATGTCATCCGAGGTAATGAGAAAGTCTTAGTTGCGCGTCTTGAAGATGGTGAATTTTTCTGGCGTGAAGACCAAAAGCTCAAGATTGAAGATTTAGTTGCTAAACTTTCACACGTTACCTTCCATGAAAAGATTGGTTCACTTCGTGAACACATGATTCGTACAGGGCAAATTGCTATCCTGCTAGCAGAAAAAGCTGGCCTATCAGTTGATGAATCTATTGATCTTGCTCGTGCTGCAGCCATTTATAAATTTGACCTCTTAACCGGTATGGTTGGTGAATTTGATGAGCTTCAAGGGATCATGGGTGAGAAGTATGCGCTTCTTGCAGGTGAAAATGCTGCAGTGGCACAAGCAATCCGTGAACACTACCTTCCAGACTCAGCAGACGGAGCTCTTCCTGAATCTAAAGTTGGAGCAATTCTAGCTCTTGCAGATAAATTAGATACTCTTTTATCTTTCTTCTCAGTTGGTCTCATTCCATCTGGTTCAAATGACCCTTATGCACTTCGTCGTGCGACACAAGGGATTGTCCGTATCTTAGATGCCTTTGGTTGGAATATTCCAATGGATGAGTTAATTTCTAGTCTCTATGCTCTTTCATTTGATAGTTTAACTTACGATAACCAAGAAGAAGTGCTTAACTTCATCAAAGCTCGTGTTGATAAGATGATGGGTTCTACTGCAAAAGATATTAAAGAAGCTGTTCTCGCAAGTTCAAACTTTGTTGTCTCTGATATGATTGAAGCAGCAGAAGCTCTTTCAGAAGCTACGAAAACTGAAGATTACAAATCATCAGTTGAGTCATTATCTCGTGCCTTTAACCTAGCAGAAAAGGTAGAAGGTTCCGTCAAAGTTGATGCAAGTCTCTTTGAAAATGAACAGGAAAAAGAACTAGCTCAAGCGGTAGAAAACCTAGAATTGAAAGGTTCAGCAAGCGATAAATTAACACAACTATTTGCTCTTAGTCCAGTTATTGATGCATTCTTTGACAATACCATGGTTATGGCAGAGGATATTGATGTTAAGAATAATCGTTTGGCTATTCTAGCTGAACTTGTCAATAAAGCAAAAACAGTAGCTGCTTTTAACCTTCTTAATACAAAATAGTAATTGAAAAGTAGATCGGAGATCCAAATATGACACCAGAAAAAATCGCTCGTATTAATGAACTTGCTAAAAAGAAAAAAACAGAAGGCTTGACTGCAGAAGAAAAAGTAGAACAAGCCAAACTTCGTGAGGAATATATTGAAGGCTATCGTCGTTCAGTACGTCACCACGTTGAAGGAATCAAAATTGTCGATGAAGATGGTAATGATGTGACTCCTGAAAAACTTCGTCAAGTGCAACGAGAAAAAGGTCTACACGGCCGTAGTCTTGATGATCCGAATTCATAAATAAAAAAATTCTCGGTTTGTGTGTGCGAACCGAGATTTCTATTATAAAAAAGGAACTCAAAATGGTTCCTTTTTGTTAGTTATTAGTTACTAGCACCAGAAGTTGCATCTGCGCCACCATCGGCTGAGTCAGAAGCGCCAGAAGTAGCATCGGCATCTCCGTGACCTCCAGCAGCAGGAGCAAAAGGTCCGCTACCGCCTACCAAACGTTGGCCAGTTTCTTTCAAGTACCAGTCAAGCCATGGTTGGAAGTTAAAGACAATTTCATTGATACCAGCATATGATCCATCAGGATAGTACATAGCTTGGTAGTTGTGAGTATTAATGACACCAGCTGGAGAACCTGGAACAATGGTACGTACGTATTGCTGGTTTCCATTACGAAGTGTACCGATGACCCACTCTACGTTCTTCATACGTGCAGGTGGAAGGGAACCGTGAATAGTTGACATACGGCCTCCTGATTGAGAAGGTACACGTTTAGCAAACATAGTATCTGGATCTTGGTGAGCATTGTTGTAGTAGAGGAATTGGTTGTTATCGTCAGCATATGTCAATTCAAAAGGCATAGCTTTCAAGAACATATCAATTTGGTTAACTGTAAGGATACCATGGTCAAGTTTAACGTATGTATCACCAGATACAGCGCCTGTAATTTCTGCAACTTTTTCTACCCATTCTGGATCATCAGGGTCAACTTCTGTAATAGTTGTAGCGATTGGTTTTCCACAATCTAAGTCTTCTGGATCAATTGGTTTTGGTTTTTTCAATTTCGAAACGACTCCTACGTATTTGACAAAGTTATCTAAGCAAGTCTCAAGGAATTTAACAGTTCCTTCGTTGATAATGTTTCCGTTATTATCAAAAGCTTCTTTAGCTTTTCCAAGAAGGAACTCATTACCTGGCAATGTGTAGGCATTTACTCCTGGTGCATCTAGAATCTTACGAAGGTGAACTTGAGCACGTGAAGTTCCTTGGTCATAGTATGAAGCACCAACGATCATCACTGGTTTGTTTTCAAATGGATGAACTTCGTATGAAAGCCATTCAAGAACTGATTTAAGTGAAGCAGAAATTGTGTGGTTGTGCTCAGGAGTGGCAATAATGACACCATCAGCACGTGTAATTCTGTTATAAAGAAGACGTAATTGGAAGCTTTCATCCCATTTTTCATCTTGATTAAACATTGGAACTTCATCGATTTCAAGAACTTCTAATTCAAATTTGAGTTTGAAGTTACGACGGATGAATTCCAAGAGTTTGCGGTTATATGATTGATCGTAGTTTGATCCAACAAGTCCAACAAATTTCATTCTATTTTGTCTCCTATCTTACAAGTTTTCCCAGTCAAATTCTTCTGCATCTTTGCGAAGCAATTCTTGTGCGCTACGCAATTTTTCAGTAATCTTGACAAAGATACGGAAGTCGTCAAAGATGGCATCCAATTTATTGATAACATCAAGATCTACCAAGTCACCATTCTTATCAAATGCTTGAAGAGAATGAGAGAGTAAGAATTCATCAGGAAGAACTGTTGCTTTAATCTCAGGAGCATTCAAAATTTGACGAAGTTGCAATTGAGCACGTGAAGAACCAAGAGTACCATATGAAGCACCAGTAATCATGACTGGTTTATTCAAAAGTGGGAATACTCCATAAGAAATCCAAGCTAGGGCGCTCATAAGAACAGCTGGAATTGAGTGATCATATTCAGGAGTGCCGATAATCACACCATCAGCTGCATCAATTTTTGCAACAATTTCTAAGGCTTCTGCAGGAATAAGTTTATCTGCAGGTTTGTTGAAGACTGGTAGGTCTTTAATTTCTACCAATTCGATTTCTGCTTTATCAGCAAAGTGTTTCTGCATATATTGAAGCAGTTGGCGGTTTGTGGAACGTTTTGAGTTAGTTCCTACAATAGCAATAAGTTTAAGCATGGGCTTTCCTTTCTCTTTTGCATTATTAATTAATTACCGTTGGATACCAGATGAACAAGCGATGCGTCCATCTTTGTCAATGAGGATGGCTTCGATGCCATCAATATTTTCGACTTGCCACATAATAGAAGCGCTACGTTCACCGAATAGGCGGGTTGTCCAAATCTCACCATCAACGGATTTATCAGAGATAATCGTTAGGCTAGCGAGTTCTGTTTCGACAGGGAATCCTGTCTCACTATCAAAAATATGGTGATAGTCTTTTCCGTCAATTGTCAGGTGCCGTTCATAAATACCCGAAGTAACAACTGATTTTCCAGTAACTGATAAGGTCATCAGGTGATTACCACGTGTATGAGTTGGATCTTGAATGCCGATTTGCCAAGGTTGACCGTTTTTTGCCTGGTTATTACCAATTGTGAGGATGTTTCCTCCAAGATTGATAAGAGCAGAAGTGACTCCATTCTCTTTCAAGAATATGGCAACCTTATCCGCGCTATAGCCCTTTGCTAAACACCCTAAGTCAATTTTCATTCCCTTTTTTTCTAGGAAAACTGTAGAATTGACTGAATCGAGTTTAATAAAATGAGGGTCTATTAGTGCTAAGGCTGAAGCAATTTCTTCAGAGCTTGCAACTTTTGCATCGGAAAAACCGATGCGCCAGGTTTGAACCAAAGGGCCAATGCTAATGTTGAGATGGCTTTTAGGTGCTAGGCTGTGGTCTAAACCTAATGAAATCAGTTCAAATAAATCAGGATGAACTTTAACAGGAGCAATGCCAGCAAGATAGTTGATTTCCATCAATTCAGATTCAGCACTATTGGCATTGAACCGAAATTCAAGCTCTTTAAGCAAATCAAAAGCTTGTCTGAGCAGACAATCAGCCCGATCATGTACTAAGGAAATGGTAATCGTAGTTCCCATTAGTCGTTCAGAAGATGAACAGAAAGGCAAAAAACTAACTCCTTTCAAGTCAATTGGAAATAGTTGTAAATCCTGTCATGAAAGTAACTTTGAGATTTATATTTTATTCCCGTATAAATAGCATATCATAAAGTCAGCGTTTTCACAATTTGTTTTTTTAAAAAAGTCAAGAAAAATGCTCAAAAGCATAATTATAAAAAATAATACTCTTGATAAGTTTTTTTTATAATAAATTAATTTTAATTTTAGTCAAAATTAAGTAATTTCAAACAAAAAAACTTGTAAACGCTAACAGAAAATGATATACTAGTACAGTAAAAAATTTTAAATAAAAGGTAGGAATTATCTTATGAGTAAAATCGTAGTTGTGGGTGCTAACCACGCTGGAACTGCATGTATCAACACAATGTTGGACAATTTTGGAAACGAAAACGAAATCGTTGTATTTGACCAAAACTCAAATATTTCATTCCTTGGATGCGGAATGGCTCTTTGGATCGGTGAGCAAATCGATGGTGCTGAAGGATTGTTCTACTCAGATAAAGAAAAATTGGAAGCAAAAGGTGCTAAAGTTTACATGAACTCACCAGTTCTTTCAATTGACTATGACAACAAAGTTGTTACTGCAGAAGTTGAAGGAAAAGAACACAAAGAATCATACGATAAGTTGATCTTCGCTACTGGTTCTACACCAATCTTGCCACCAATCGAAGGTGTTGAAATTGTTAAAGGAAACCGTGAATTCAAGACAACTCTTGAAAATGTTCAATTCGTTAAATTGTACCAAAATGCTGAAGAAGTTATCAACAAACTTGCTGATAAGAGCCAACACCTTGAGCGTATCGCTGTAGTTGGTGGTGGATACATCGGTGTTGAACTTGCTGAAGCTTTCGAACGTCTTGGAAAAGAAGTTGTGCTTGTTGATATCGTTGATACTGTATTGAACGGTTACTACGACAAAGACTTCACTCAAATGATGGCTAAAAACTTGGAAGACCACAACATCCGCTTGGCACTTGGTCAAACTGTAAAAGCTATCGAAGGTGATGGTAAAGTTGAACGCTTGGTAACTGACAAAGAAACATTTGACGTTGATATGGTTGTTCTTGCAGTTGGTTTCCGTCCAAACACTGCTCTTGCTGACGGTAAGATCGAACTCTTCCGTAACGGTGCTTTCCTTGTTGACAAGAAACAAGAAACATCTATCCCAGGTGTATACGCTGTTGGTGACTGTGCAACTGTTTATGACAACGCTCGTAAAGACACTAGCTACATCGCACTTGCTTCAAACGCTGTTCGTACTGGTATCGTTGGTGCTTACAACGCTTGTGGACATGAACTTGAAGGAATCGGTGTTCAAGGATCAAATGGTATCTCAATCTACGGCCTTCACATGGTTTCAACTGGTTTGACACTGGAAAAAGCAAAAGCTGCAGGTTACAACGCAACTGAAACTGGATTTAATGACCTTCAAAAACCAGAATTCATGAAGCATGATAACCATGAAGTTGCTATCAAGATTGTCTTTGATAAAGACAGCCGTGAAATCCTTGGTGCTCAAATGGTATCTCGCGATTCAGCAATCGGTATGGCTATCCACATGTTCTCACTTGCTATCCAAGAACATGTTACAATTGATAAATTGGCATTGACTGACCTTTTCTTCTTGCCACACTTCAACAAACCATACAACTACATCACAATGGCAGCATTGTCGGCTGAAAAATAATCTCTATTAAAACAGAAGAGCATGCTCTTCTGTTTTTTTGTATATTGAAATAAAAAAGCAATCCTGTAATGGGATTGCTTTTCAGTTCAAATTGCTAGTTTACCTAGGATCAAATGTAAAACCTTCCCCTAGGATTTCGTGGGCTTCAGTGATAGTAATAAAGGCCATAGGATCAATGCTGTGAATCATCTCTTTCATCTTAACCATCTCATTTCTAGCTACGATACAATAGACAATCTTTAAATCGTTTTTACTGTAGTAGCCTTGACCTGAAATAAAAGTAACACCACGTCCCAGCTCGTCATTAATTTTATCAGCTAGTTCCATTGGTTTTTGAGTGATGATCATGAAGCCTTTACCAGCATAACCACCTTCTCCAATCAAATCTATAACTCGAGATACGATAAAGTCGAATAAGAGGGTATAAGTTACTAGACGGAGATCTTGAAAAATAATTAAAATCAACATCAGGATTAGGAAGTCTAATCCAAAGAGTAATTTACCGACTGAAATATTGGTATATTTATTAAGGATTCGAGCAACGATGTCAGTTCCACCTGTAGTTCCACCAGCGTTGAAAATAATTCCTAATCCAACACCTAGGAGTACTCCTGAGACTAAGGCTACGATAACTAAATCACCTTCAAGATTAAACTGAAGAGGAATCTTCTCAAAGATAGCCAGCCAGACGGATACTGAGATGGTTCCCAGGAGACTCGAATATAGAGTCTTTGCTCCAAAAATTTTCCAAGCGAGAATAAAGAGCGGGATGTTAATGATGATGTTCATCAATGAGATAGGGATATTAAAGAGATAGTAGGTAATTAAGGTAATCCCTGTGGCTCCACCTTCAAATAAATGATGTGGGACTACAAAATATGTAAGTCCGAAGGCAAATATAGCAGCACCTAGTATGATAGTCATGATGGACTTAATATGGTTATACATTCAGAGAAAGACCTCCTTTCTGTAGTACTAAAAATTGTAGCATGGAAGCTTAGCTAAATTTCATGGATTGGATTTTATCTGGATCTGGCGTGACTCGGAGAGTTTTTTGTCCTGTATAAGTAACGAAACCAGGTTTTCCACCAGTTGGCTTATTTAGTTTTTTTACCTGAATCATATCAACTTGTACTAAATTAGATAAGCGACCTTTTGAGTAGTAGGCTGCAAGTTCTGCTGCATCCGTCTTGACCTCGTCAGATGGGTCGAGATTTCCTGAGATGACGACATGACTTCCAGGAATGTCTTTAGCGTGGAACCAAAGCTCATCTTTTCGGGCCATTTTAAAGGTTAATTCATCATTCTGGAGGTTATTTCGACCAACATAGATGATAGTCTTGCCATCACTAGCAAGATATTTTTCAGGTTTTTTCCGCTTATGAAGTTTCTCACGTTGGCGTCTTCTGATGAAGCCTGTTTCAATCAACTCCTCACGAATCTCAGCGATTTCATCCAATCCAGCTTGATTAAGAACTGTCTCAACACTTTCCAGATAGAGAATGGTTGACTTGGTTTCTTCTATCAGTTCTGTCAAATATTTAACAGCTTCTTTGAGTTTTTGGTAGCGTTTGAAGTAGCGTTGGGCATTCTGGTTGGGAGTCAAGGCCTTATCAAGCGCGATTGTAACTGGTTGATTAGTGTAATAATTATCCAAAACCACCTGATCTTGGTCATTTGGAACTTGATGAAGAAAAGTCGTTAGTAACTCGCCTTTTTGTCGGAATTCCTCAGCATTTTCGGTAGCAAGCAGTTCTTTTTCTTGTTTCTTAAGCTTTTGACGATTTTTTTGCAGTTCATTTTCAACTCGGCGAATGAGTTCACTCGCCTGTTGTTTGACACGGTCACGTTCAGCCTTGTCCTTATAATAGCTATCTAATAGCTCTGAAAGGCTATTGAAAGATTCACCCACACGATTTGAGAAAGGTACAGAGCTAAATGATGTTTCCGTAAGATAAGGGTTTGTTTCTTGAGAGAAAAAGTTACGGAAGGTATTTAGTTTATCATCAAGGAGTATTTTCTCCAATTCCATAGCTGTATCACTTCCCAATCCTTGGAAAAGATGTTGAAGATTCTTTGTAGTTAATTCTTGAGTTTGGAGAATTTCAAATAGTTTTTCATTCTTGATAGTAAAAGGATTAAAGGCATCTGAGCTTGGAGGAGCGATGTAAGTAGCTCCCGGTAATAAGGTCCGATAGCTATTTTGAGAAAAACCAATATGTTTGATAACTTCGAGGATTTTTTGCTCAGTTTTGTCTACCAAGAGAATATTACTATGTTTTCCCATAATCTCAATGATAAGAGTCGCCTGGATATGATCTCCAATTTCATTTTTGTTAGAAACTGTGATTTCCACGATACGATCATTATCAATTTGTTGGATAGATTCAATGACAGCACCTTGAAGATACTTCCTTAAAACCATAATAAAGGTTGATGGCTGTGCAGGGTTTTCAAAAGTTGATTCAGTTAATTGAATACGACCAAAAACTGGATGGGCAGAAAGGAGCAAACGATGACTTTTACGATTGCTTCGAATTTGCAAGACTAATTCTTGTTCAAAAGGTTGATTAATTTTCTGGATACGACCATTTACTAATTCTGCTCGTAATTCCTCAACCATGTGGTGTAAAAAAAATCCGTCAAATGACATGGTTCTCTCCTCGTGATTGTATTACATAGTATTATATCAAAAAGGTAGAATAAAATCATAGAAATATGGTATAATAAAGCCAAGTAAAGAGAATCGAGAAACACATGTTTATTGAAATAGTAGATGAAACTGGAAAAGTTTCAAACGAAATTCTACAACAAACTCAAGAAATTTTAGAGTTTGCTGCCAAAAAGTTAGGAAAAGAAGACAAGGAGATGGCGGTTACTTTTGTGACGAATGAGCGGAGTCATGAACTCAATTTGGAGTATAGAGATACAGATCGTCCTACAGATGTTATCAGTCTTGAATACAAACCAGAGCTAGAAATTACCTTTGATGAGGAAGATTTAGCAGAGAATCCTGACTTGGCAGAAATGCTGTCAGAATTTGATGCCTATATCGGTGAACTATTCATCTCTATTGATAAAGCGTATGAGCAAGCTGAAGAATACGGTCATAGTTTTGAACGTGAGATGGGCTTCTTAGCAGTTCACGGCTTTTTACATATTAACGGTTATGATCACTACACTCCCGAAGAAGAAGCGGAGATGTTCGGTTTACAGGAAGAAATTTTGACTGCCTATGGACTCACAAGACAATAAAAGAAAATGGAAAAACCGTGACCTGATCACAAGTTTGGAATTTGCTTTTACAGGGATTTTGACAGCGATTCAGGAAGAACGCAATATGAGAAAACATGCAGTGACGGCTTTGGCGGTTATCCTTGCAGGTTTTGTTTTTCAGGTGTCTCGAATCGAATGGCTTTTTCTACTTCTAAGCATTTTCTTAGTGGTAGCATTTGAGATTCTTAACTCAGCTATCGAAAATGTTGTGGATTTGGCTAGCCATTATCACTTCGATATGCTGGCAAAGAAGGCTAAGGACATGGCGGCTGGTGCCGTGCTTGTAGTCTCACTTTTTGCCGCTTTGACAGGTGCGCTTATCTTTCTCCCACGGATTTGGGATTTATTATTTTAACAGTAAGAGGAAATTATGACATTTAAATCAGGCTTTGTAGCCATTTTAGGACGTCCCAATGTTGGGAAGTCAACTTTTTTGAATCACGTCATGGGGCAAAAAATTGCCATTATGAGTGATAAGGCGCAAACAACGCGTAATAAAATTATGGGAATTTATACGACTGATAAGGAACAAATTGTCTTTATCGATACTCCGGGGATTCACAAGCCTAAAACTGCCCTCGGAGATTTTATGGTAGAGTCAGCATATAGCACCCTTCGTGAAGTGGATACCGTGCTTTTTATGGTTCCTGCAGATGAGCCACGTGGTAAGGGTGACGATATGATTATCGAACGTCTTAAAGCTGCAAAAGTTCCCGTAATTCTAGTAGTTAATAAAATTGATAAGGTTCATCCGGATCAACTTTTGGCTCAAATCGATGATTTCCGTAATCAAATGGACTTCAAAGAGATTGTACCAATCTCAGCTCTTCAGGGAAATAATGTATCACATTTAGTAGATATCTTAAGTGAGAATTTAGAAGAAGGTTTTCAATATTTCCCAACTGATCAAATTACAGACCACCCAGAGCGATTCTTGGTTTCAGAAATGATTCGTGAGAAAGTTCTTCACTTAACTCGTGAGGAAATCCCGCATTCTGTTGCAGTTGTGGTGGACTCTATGAAACGTGATGAGGAGACGGACAAGGTTCATATTCGAGCAACCATCATGGTTGAACGTGACAGCCAAAAGGGTATCGTCATCGGAAAAGGTGGCGCCATGCTCAAGAAGATCGGAACCCTTGCGCGGAAGGATATCGAGCTCATGCTAGGGGATAAAGTCTTCTTAGAAACTTGGGTCAAGGTCAAGAAAAACTGGCGTGATAAAAAGCTAGATTTGGCTGACTTTGGCTATAATGAGAAAGAATATTAAGTAGAGGTGGGCTCATGCCTGCTTCTTGTTTTTACAGAAGGAGGATGTATGCCTGAATTACCTGAGGTCGAAACGGTTCGCCGTGGTCTAGAAAAATTGATTCTTGGAAAAAAGATTTCTAGCATAGAGGTCCATTATCCAAAAATGATCAAGACAGATTTGGGCGAGTTTCGAAAGGAAGTGCCTGGCCAAGTAATTGAGTCAATAGGACGTCGTGGAAAATATTTGCTTTTTTACCTAACAGACAAGGTTTTGATTTCCCATCTGCGGATGGAGGGCAAGTATTTTTATTATCCAGACCAGATCCCTGAACGCAAGCATGCCCATGTTTTCATTCGGTTTGAAGATGGAGGAACGCTTGTTTATGAGGATGTACGCAAGTTTGGGACCATGGAACTGCTGACACCTGAGCTTTTGAAATCCTACTTTATCTCCAAAAAGTTAGGTCCAGAACCTACCAAGAAAGACTTTGATTTACTAACCTTTGAAAAAGCTCTTAAGAAATCTAAAAAGCCAATTAAAACTCACTTGTTAGATCAAACTCTAGTTGTAGGTTTGGGAAATATTTATGTGGACGAGGTTCTTTGGAGAGCTAAAGTTCACCCTGCTAAATCTTCACAACTAATAACAGGAAAAGAAGCAAGAGCTATTCACGAACAAACCATAAGCGTTTTGGAGCAAGCTGTTGATAAGGGTGGTTCAACCATTCGCACCTATACCAATGCTTTTGGTGAAGATGGAACCATGCAAGATTTTCATCAGGTCTATGATAAAGCCGGACAAGCTTGTTCACGATGTGGATCCATCATCGAAAAAATTCAACTTGGTGGACGAGGAACTCATTTTTGCCCTAGGTGTCAAAGGAGAAGTTGATGGGAAAAATTATTGGAATTACAGGGGGCATATCTTCTGGCAAATCAACTGTAACAAATTTTTTACGTCAAAGAGGCTTTCAAGTGGTTGATGCTGACGCTCTTGTACATCAGCTTCAAGCTCCAGGTGGTCGACTCTACAATATTTTAGTGGAGCATTTTGGCAACCAGGTTCTTTTGAAAAATGGACAACTTAACCGCCCTCTACTAGCTAGTCTGATTTTTTCTAATCCTGAAGAACAAGAATGGTCAAAAGAAACTCAAGGTCAAGTTATTCTTGAAGAGTTGGCCGCTTTAAAAAATCAGTTGGCTCAGACTGAAGATATGTTTTTTATGGATATTCCCCTCTTATTTGAACAAGGTTATGAATCTTGGTTTGATGAAGTATGGTTAATCTATCTAGATAGAGAAACTCAGATTGAAAGATTGATGAATAGAGACAAACTATCTCTAGAAGCTGCTGAAGTAAGACTTGCATCTCAGTGGCCCCTAGATAAAAAGAAAAAACTTGCGACTCACATTATTGACAATAGTGGGAATCAGGACCAACTGTTTGATCAGGTCATTTCTCTACTAGAGAGAGGTGAGTTCCATGAAAGAAATTAATTGGAAAAACAATCTTCGCATAGCTTGGATTGGATGTTTCTTGACAGGGGCTTGTGTATCCTTGGTTCTACCTTTTATGCCAATTTTTGTTGAAGAATTAGGAGTTGAACCAAGTCAGGTCACTTTCTATTCAGGGATAGCTATTTCAATCTCTGCTGTTTCGGCTGCTTTTATATCGCCTATTTGGGGAATTTTAGCAGACAAATATGGCCGTAAACCTATGATGATTAGAGCAGGGATAGCTATGACTATTACTATGGGAGGCCTGGCCTTTGTTCCAAATATCTTTTGGCTTTTAGTCTTACGTTTTTTGAATGGAGTATTTACTGGATACGTACCAAATGCAACTGCCTTAATAGCTAGTCAAGTTCCAAAGGATAAGTCGGGTTATGCTCTGGGAACAATAACATCTGGAGTTTTGGCAGGAACACTTTCAGGCCCTTTTGTTGGAGGTTTGATTGCAGAAGTATTTGGGATTCGAAATGCCTTTTTAATGGTTGGGGCTCTGGTATCTTTAGCTGCTATCTTGACTATATTCTTTATCAAGGAAGATTTTCAACCTGTAACCAAAGAAACTGCAATTCCCACAAAATATTTATATGCTAGCCTGAAGTATCCATACCTTTTATTTAACTTATTTGCAACAAGTTTTGTCATTCAATTTGCAGCTCAATCTATCGGACCTATTCTCGCTCTCTATGTGCGTGAACTAGGGCAGAAGGAGAATCTTCTCTTTGTCTCTGGTGTAATAGTTTCTAGCATGGGTTTATCGAGTATGATGAGTGCAGGTATTATGGGACGATTGGGAGATAAAGTTGGCAATCATCGACTTCTGATCTTAGCTCAAGTCTATTCAGCTGTAATATATGTACTTTGTGGCAATGCTACAAGTCCAGTTGAACTTGGAATTTACCGCTTTCTTTTCGGTCTAGGAACAGGGGCTTTAGTTCCCGGTATCAATGCTATTCTTAGTAAAATGGCTCCAAAATCAGCTATTTCGAGGGTGTTTGCTTTCAACCAAGTATTTTTTTACCTAGGAGGGGTGATTGGTCCTCTAGCAGGTTCATTAGTAGCAAATCAATTTGGTTATAAGTCTGTTTATTACGCAACAGCAGCCTGTGTTGCTTTGAGTTGTATTTTTAACCTTATCCAATTTAGAACATTATTAAAAGTGAAGGAAATCTAGTGCGCGTAAAAATTAATCTTAAGTGCTCTTCTTGTGGTAGCATCAATTATCTAACAAGTAAAAACTCAAAAACTCATCCATACAAGATAGAAGTCTTAAAATATTGTCCAAAGGAAAGAAAAGTTACTTTACATCTTGAATCTAAATAGCTTTTATGGTAAAATGATAAGGATTTTAAGGAGTTTGATATGTATAACCTATTATTAACCATTTTATTAGTATTATCTGTTGTGATTGTAATTGCGATTTTTATGCAACCAACTAAAAACCAATCTAGCAATGTATTTGATGCCAGTGCAGGTGATTTGTTTGAACGTAGCAAAGCGCGCGGTTTTGAAGCTGTGATGCAACGTTTGACAGGAATTTTAGTCTTTTTCTGGCTAGCCATTGCCTTAGCATTGACGATATTATCAAGTAGATAAGAAAATAATGGGCGAGACTAGGTCTTAGCCTATTTTTGTTTTTAAAGACATAAGGTTTTACACCAAAAGAAAAATTTATAAATCTAGAAAGAAAACATGAAAGATAAAATAAAAGAATATTTAAAAGAGAAGGGACGTGTCACAGTTAATGACCTAGCCCAAGCTCTAGGAAAGGATGGATCCAAGGATTTTCGTGAGTTAATCAAAACCCTTTCCTTGATGGAACGTAAGCATCAGATTCGCTTTGAAGAAGATGGTAGTCTAACCCTGGACCAGAAGAAGAAGCATGAGATTACCCTCAAGGGGATTTTTCATGCCCATAAAAATGGCTTCGGTTTTGTTAGTCTGGAAGGCGAGGAAGATGACCTTTTTGTAGGAAAAAATGATGTTAACTATGCCATTGATGGCGATACAGTTGAAATTGTAATCAAGAAGGTTGCAGATAGACAGAAAGGAACAGCTGCTGAAGCTAAGATTATTGATATTTTAGAACACAGTTTGACGACGGTTGTTGGTCAAATCGTTCTTGATGAGGAAAAACCAAAGTATGCGGGTTATATCCGTTCAAAAAATCAAAAA
Source organism: Streptococcus timonensis (assembly GCF_047460355.1). Taxonomy (GTDB): domain Bacteria; phylum Bacillota; class Bacilli; order Lactobacillales; family Streptococcaceae; genus Streptococcus; species Streptococcus timonensis_A. The sequence continues at coordinate 534,705 of NZ_JASHGL010000001.1, forward strand.
ATTAGCCAACCAATCTACGTTAAAAAGCCAGCTATTCAATTGGAAGGGACTGAAGTTCTCAAGGTCTTTATTGATAAGTACCCAAGTAAGAAACACGATTTCTTTGTGGCTAGTGTATTAGATGTGGTTGGGCATTCAACAGATGCAGGGATTGATGTCCTTGAGGTCTTGGAGTCAATGGACATTGTCTCCGAGTTTCCAGAGGCTGTTCTTAAAGAAGCAGAAAGAGTTCCGGATGCACCATCAGAGAAGGATATGGAAGGTCGTCTGGACTTAAGAGATGAAATTACCTTTACCATTGATGGAGCTGATGCAAAAGACTTGGATGATGCTGTTCATATCAAACCATTGAAAAATGGAAATATCGAACTAGGTGTTCACATTGCCGATGTCTCCTACTATGTGACAGAGGGTTCTGCTCTTGACAAGGAAGCTCTCAATCGTGCGACCTCTGTCTATGTGACAGACCGTGTAGTTCCAATGCTACCAGAGCGCCTCTCAAACGGAATCTGTTCTCTTAACCCTCAAGTGGACCGCTTGACTCAATCTGCTATTATGGAGATTGATAAAAATGGTCGTGTTCGTAATTATACGATTACTCAGACTGTTATCAAGACAAGTTTCCGTATGACCTATAGTGATGTCAATGACATCCTAGCAGGTGATGAGGAGAAGAGACAAGAGTATAAGAAAATCATTCCTAGTATCGAGTTAATGGCTAAGCTCCATGAGACTTTGGAAAGTATGAGAATCAAGCGTGGTGCTTTAAATTTTGATACCAATGAAGCTAAGATTTTAGTCGATAAAAAAGGTAAGCCAGTTGATATTGTTCTTCGTCAACGTGGTGTCGCTGAACGTATGATTGAGTCTTTTATGTTGATTGCTAACGAAACAGTTGCAGAACACTTTAGCAAGCTGGACCTACCTTTTATCTATCGGATTCACGAGGAGCCTAAAGCTGAAAAAGTTCAGAAATTTATTGATTACGCTTCAAGTTTTGGATTACGAATCTATGGAACTGCCAGTGAGATTAGTCAGGAAGCCCTTCAAGACATTATGCGTGCTGTTGAAGGCGAGCCATATGCGGATGTATTATCAATGATGCTTCTGCGTTCGATGCAGCAGGCTCGTTATTCTGAGCATAATCACGGTCACTATGGATTAGCTGCAGACTACTACACTCACTTTACCAGCCCAATTCGTCGTTATCCTGACCTTCTTGTTCATCGTATGATTCGTGACTATGGACGTTCTAAGGATGTAGCAGATCATTTTGAACAGGTCATTCCTGAGATTGCCACCCAGTCTTCCAACCGTGAGCGCCGTGCTATCGAGGCAGAGCGTGAAGTCGAAGCTATGAAAAAAGCTGAGTACATGGAAGAGTATGTTGGCGAAGAGTATGATGCAGTTGTTTCAAGTATCGTTAAATTTGGTCTTTTTGTTGAATTGCCAAATACAGTCGAAGGCTTGATCCACATCACAAATCTACCTGAGTTTTATCATTTTAACGAACGTGATTTGACCCTCCGTGGGGAGAAATCAGGAATTACTTTCCGTGTGGGACAGCAGATCCGTATTCGTGTCGAAAGAGCGGATAAGATGACTGGTGAGATCGATTTCTCCTTTATTCCAAGTGAATTTGATGTCATTGAGAAAGGTCTGAAAGGCTCTGGTCGTAAGGATAGAGGGCGTCGTTCAGATAAGAAAGATGACAAGAGAAAAGCTGGTCGCTTAGGTGATAAGCGCAAGCATTCTCCAAAAGACAAGAAGAAAAAGAGCAAGAAACCTTTTTATAAGGAAGTAGCAAAGAAAGGAGCCAAGCATGGCAAAGGGCGAGGGAAAGGTCGTCGCGCAAAATAAAAAGGCGCACCACGACTATACAATCGTAGATACGCTAGAAGCGGGAATGGTCCTGACAGGAACTGAGATCAAGAGTGTTCGAGCAGCTCGCATCAATTTGAAAGATGGGTTTGCTCAGGTTAAGAATGGGGAAGTTTGGCTGAGTAATGTCCATATCGCTCCATATGAAGAGGGCAATATCTGGAACCAGGAGCCAGAACGTCGTCGTAAACTTCTCATTCATAAAAAACAAATCCAGAAATTAGAGCAAGAAACCAAAGGGACAGGGATGACCCTGGTTCCTCTTAAAGTTTATATTAAAGATGGTTATGCTAAGCTTCTTTTAGGATTAGCAAAAGGGAAACATGATTACGATAAACGTGAGTCTATCAAACGCCGTGAGCAAGATCGTGATATTGCGCGTGTCATGAAAGCAGTTAACCATCGATAGAAAGAGTGAAGAATATGGAAAAACTAGTTGCCTATAAACGCATGCCTGTCTGGAATAAAGACACCATGCCTGAAGCTGTTCAAAGAAAACACAATACTAAGGTCGGAACCTGGGGCAAGATTACCGTATTAAAAGGGATTCTTAAGTTTATTGAGTTGACTGAAGACGGGGAAATTATAGCTGAGCACCTCTTTGAAGCGGGTGCCAATAATCCCATGGCTCAGCCTCAAGCCTGGCACCGTGTAGAAGCTGCTACAGATGATGTAGAATGGTACTTGGAATTTTATTGTAAACCGGAGGATTATTTCCCTAAGAAATACAATACTAATCCAGTTCATTCGGAAGTTTTAGAAGCTATGGATACAGTAAAACCATGTAAGGCACTAGACCTAGGATGTGGTCAGGGTAGGAATGCACTCTTTCTAGCTCAACATGGCTTTGATGTCACAGCTGTAGATCAGAATGAGCTATCTCTTGAAATCTTGCAAAGCATTGTGGAGCAAGAAGATTTAGAAATGCCTGTCGGTATCTACGATATCAATTCAGCTAGCATTGGACAAACTTATGATTTTATCGTATCAACGGTTGTTCTGATGTTTTTACAAGCAGATCGCATTCCAACTATTATTCAAAACATGCAGGAACAAACCTCAATTGGAGGTTACAATTTGATTGTGTGTGCTATGGATACAGAAGATTATCCTTGTTCAGTCAACTTCCCATTCACTTTTAAAGAAGGAGAATTGGCAAATTACTACAAGGATTGGGAATTCATCAAATACAATGAAAATCCTGGCCATCTCCACCGTCGTGATGAAAACGGAAATCGTATCCAACTACGCTTTGCGACCATGTTGGCTAAAAAAGTAAAATAAATATTAAGCGAGTAGATAATAGATATTATCTACTCATTTTTCTTAATGTAAAGTTTGAGGTCTTATAATCCTATTTATGTTATACTAGAGGTGGATAAGATTAATTAAACTAGTAGGTAAAATTTGGGTGTATGCATAGATAAGCAAGGGATTTTCTATAGACGGAGGTATGCTATGACTAGTCTTTTGGTAGAACTTTACGATAGACATGTTTTAGAAAAGAATGTCTATCAAGCCTATATCAGTAATAGTGATGAGCTCCTTTTCCTATCTCTGGACAAGATAGATGATGATGAGAAATTCTCCCTTCGGCAATTTATTTTGGATCAAGTAGCTCATGTCAAGAGAGTAACTTTTCGTCAGGTTTCCTTAGAGCAACTGGAGGCTCAGTTAGATTTTAGTTTGCCTAACTATGACCAGGTTCTTCTTGATGTTTTTGGTGGAGACTCTCTATTAGCAATATCACTTTACCAATATGGCTTAAGTCGAAATCTACCAATAGTCGCTATGGATATTGAGAATGGTAAGCAGTACAAGTGGCAAGCCGGTAGATTATTAAAGGAAGATTTAGATATTCCTACTCTGACAATCCAAGAGCTAATAGCCCTTCGTGGTGGCAAGTTGCTCAAATCAAAAAGACCAATTTTTAGCCAGCAACAGGTTGTAGCTATAAAAAAATTAGCGAAACTTGCTATTGCTGACCCTAGTCACTGGTACCAAGTTACTCAATTTTTCTCCTTAGCAAAAACAAATGACCTACATGCAGAAACAGAAAAAACACTAGCAAATAATGGTAAATCTTACACCTACCCAACGACACTAATTCCATTGCTGCAAGAGGCAGGAATGCTTCAAGTGAAGTTGGAGAATAAAAAGAAAGTTGTTTATACCTTTCCTAATCAAGAGGCTCAGATTTTCTGCCGAAGCAAGGGTCATGTTTTAGAGTTGTATCTCTATCTCTTGGCACTTGAATCTCAATTGTTTGATGAATGTATGGTTGGTGGAGAAATAGATTGGAATGGGATTTTCCCAGAAGCTGACAATGTTCAAAATGAGATTGATGTTATCTTGCGTAAGGGCCGGTCCATCGTTTTTATTTCCTGTAAAATGACCGACTTAGCAGTAGAGGCAATTAATGAACTGGAGGTTTATGCTAATCACTTCGCAGGAGAAACTTGTCATAAACTCATTGTTTGTACAGGAAAGGTCAATCCTGTTTATGCAAATCGTTGTCAGGAGTATGGAATTTTGGTGATTCGAAGTGAACAGATACCTAATATCATCCCTATGTTGACAAAATATACAAAAAAACAAAAAGGTAAATAATTCTACCAAAGAAAGACCGGTATTGCCGGTCTTTTTTTCTTTCTATTTCGAATAAAGTAGAAAAGGAGGAGACTATGTTTGTAGCGAGAGATGCCAAAGGCCACTTAGTAAACGCCCTAGAGGATGAATTGAATAGGCAGACTTATACCTGTCTCGCATGTGGAGGTGGACTTCGTTTGCGTAAAGGAAAGGTTGTACGGAGTCATTTTGCTCACAAATCCTTAAAAGACTGTTCCTATTATTTCGAAAATGAAAGTCCAGAACACCTTGGCAATAAAGAAGCCCTCTATCATTGGGCTAAGAAGGATAGTACGGTTGCCCTAGAGTTTCCCATAGCAGAGATTCAACAGATAGCAGATATTTTGGTAAATGAAAAGCTAGCACTTGAAGTTCAATGTAGTCCCTTACCTCAGAAAATGTTAAGAGCTAGAAGTCAGGGTTACAGAAGTCTAGGATATCAAGTTCTCTGGCTACTAGGAACAAAACTTTGGTTAAAAGATAGGCTGACAAATCTACAAAGAGATTTTCTCTATTTTAGCCAAAATCTAGGATTTTATGTCTGGGAAATAGATCAGAAAAAACAAGTTTTAAGACTTAAGTATCTCCTTCATCAAGATTTACGAGCAAGATTACATTATCAAGTCAAGGAATTTCCTTTTGGAAAGGGCAAGCTTTTGGACATATTACGAAGTCCTTACCAAAAACAAGGAATAGCCACTTTAACGGTTAAGCAAGATCCAAGTATTTGTTACTACATTCGCCAACAACTTTACTATCAAAATCCCTATTGGATGAACAAACAGGCTCAGGCCTATCAGCAAGGCCAAAACATCCTCAACTATGAATTAAAGGATTGGTACCCGCAGATTAGACCTATCGAAAAAGCAGATTTTTGTCAGATTGACCAGAATTTGAGTGCCTATTATAAAGAGTTTTTAGCCTTTTATCACAAGCATCCTCAAAATAATAAACAAAACCTTTACCCGCCAGCATTTTATCATCAATATTTCTCAAAAAATATGGTAAAATAGAAAGGATGGAGGTATCTTATGGTATTACAAAGAAATGAAATTAATGAAAAAGATACATGGGATCTATCAACGATCTATGAAACTGACCAAGCTTGGGAAAAAGAACTTGAACTTTTAAGCCAGGCTACCAAAGAATCAGCTAGTTCTGAAGGCCATCTATTAGATAGTGCTACGAGCTTACTTGAAATTACTGAGCTTTATCTAGATTTGAATCGTCGTCTAGAAAAACTTTATGTTTATGCTCATATGAAAAATGACCAAGACACACGCGAAGCTAAGTATCAAGAATACTACGCAAAGGCTATGACTTTGTCTAGCCAACTCGACCAAGTATTCTCTTTTTATGAGCCAGAGTTTATGGAGATTACTGAGGAACAGTATCATGCATTTTTAGAAGCTGAGCCAAAACTTCAAGTCTACAAACACTTTTTTGACAAACTCTTGCAAAATAAGAATCATGTACTTTCACAACGTGAAGAAGAATTATTGGCCGGAGCTGGAGAAATCTTTGGTGCAGCCAGTGAAACCTTTGCTATCTTGGACAATGCGGACATCACATTCCCTCATGTTTTGGATGATGAAGGAAATGAAGTACAACTCTCTCACGGGACATACATTCGTTTGATGGAGTCAAAAAATCGTGAAGTTCGCCGTGGTGCTTATGAAGCTCTTTATGCAACTTACGAGCAATTCCAGCATACCTATGCTAAGACTTTGCAAACAAATGTCAAGGTGCAAAACTACCGTGCTAAAGTTCGCAATTATGAGAGTGCTCGTCAGGCAGCTCTTGCGGCTAACTTTGTACCAGAAAGTGTCTATGACAATCTAGTGTCAGTAGTTCGCAAACACTTGCCACTTTTGCATCGTTATCTTGCATTACGTTCAAAAATCTTGGGAATTTCAGACCTCAAGATGTATGATGTCTATACACCACTTTCTTCAGTAGACTATAGCTTTACTTACGAGGCAGCCTTGAAGAAGGCAGAAGAAGCTTTGGCAGTTCTTGGTGAGGACTACTTGAGTCGTGTGAAACGTGCCTTTACTGAACGCTGGATTGACGTCTATGAAAACCAAGGCAAGCGTTCAGGTGCATACTCTGGTGGTTCCTACGATACAAATGCCTTCATGCTTCTTAACTGGCAGGACAACCTAGATAATCTCTTTACACTTGTCCATGAAACTGGTCACAGTATGCATTCTAGCTATACTCGTGAAACCCAGCCTTATGTTTATGGAGATTACTCAATTTTCTTAGCAGAGATTGCTTCAACAACTAATGAAAATATCCTAACTGAAAAATTATTGGAAGAAGTTCAAGACGATGCGACACGCTTTGCAATCCTCAATAACTTCTTAGACGGTTTCCGTGGAACAGTCTTCCGTCAAACGCAGTTCGCTGAGTTTGAACACGCTATTCACCAAGCAGACCAAAATGGTGAAGTCTTGACAAGCGAGTTCTTAAACAATCTCTATGCTGACTTGAACCAAGAGTACTATGGACTTAACAAGGAAGACAATCCTCAAATTCAATATGAATGGGCACGCATTCCTCATTTTTACTACAACTACTATGTGTATCAGTATTCAACAGGATTTGCAGCAGCTTCAGCCTTGGCTGAAAAGATTGTTCATGGTAGTCAAGATGATCGTGATCGCTATATAGATTACCTCAAAGCAGGGAAGTCAGACTATCCACTTAATGTCATGAAAAAAGCAGGCGTTGATATGGAGAAGGAAGATTACCTCAACGATGCATTTGCTGTCTTTGAACGTCGTTTAGATGAGTTTGAAGCCCTCGTTGAAAAATTAGGATTGGCATAAGCTAGATGGTAGAGTCATATAGTAAAAATGCCAATCATAACATGCGTCGACCAGTTGTCAAAGAAGAAATCGTAGACTTTATGCGCCAGCGTCAAAAGCAGGTGACAGGTTCCTTAAAAGAGCTAGAAAATTTTGCTCGTAAGGAAAATATTCCCATCATTCCTCATGAAACGGTTGCTTATTTCCGTTTTCTCATGGAGACTATGCAACCAAAAAATATTTTAGAGATTGGGACGGCAATTGGTTTTTCTGCTCTCCTTATGGCGGAGCATTCACCGGAGTCAAAGATTACGACAATTGACCGTAATCCTGAGATGATTGGTTTTGCCAAGGAGAATTTTGCTCGCTTTGATAGTCGCAAGCAGATTTCCCTTTTAGAAGGCGATGCTGTGGATGTCCTTTCGACCTTAACAGAGACCTATGACTTTGTATTTATGGATTCTGCCAAGTCCAAATACATCGTCTTTCTACCAGAAATCCTCAAACACCTCGAAGTAGGTGGAGTCGTTGTCTTGGATGATATTTTCCAAGGAGGGGATATTGCCAAAGATATCATGGAAGTCCGTAGAGGCCAACGAACCATCTATCGTGGCTTGCAAAGACTCTTTGATGCGACTTTGGATAATCCAGGATTAACCGCTAGTTTGGCTCCTCTTGGAGACGGAATTCTCATGCTGAGAAAGAATGTGGAAAATGTAAGTCTACCAGAAATGGAATAATTTTAAAAAATCGTATAATCCTTCTGTATCAAAAACAGGAGGATTTTTATGTTTCAAACCACCATCAATATAGGCTATGCTCGCGTTTCTACCCACAAGCAAGACCTTGGCTTGGAGGTGCAAATGGAGGCTCTCAAGCACTGCGACCAGCTCTTTATCGAACGTGAATCTGGATCAAACAATGCACGTCCAGAACTCGAAAAAGCCTTAAAATTGGCTTGTGACCTTTCAAAGGAAGGCAAACAGGTCACTTTTACAATCTATAAGTTAGATCGCCTGACTCGCTCCATGTTCAGATTACTGGAGCTGATTGAACAATTCAATGCTTCGGCTATTCAGCTAGTCAGTTTGCATGAAAAACTGGAAACCGACTCGCTCATCGGTAGGTTACTTTGCGTCATTTTAGGATTTGTGGCAGAAAGTGAACTGGAAAATTTACGATTTCGTACCCGTGAAGGACTTCGGAAAGCCAAGGAAAATGGTGTCAAACTAGGTGCCAAGCGAATGTCAAGAGATAAGGAAGAGAGAATTATTGAGCTGTATTTAGCAGGGGAATCAAGCATCAGAACAATAGCAAAAACAGAACGAATTTCGACCTCAACCATCTATAAAGTCTTGGAACGAAACAAGGTTGCCAACAATCGCAAAAAAGTTTCGCAAATTTCTTGCTAAAAACAAGATAAAATGCTACAATGAAGGCGTAAATATGTTTCGATTAACGACCGTTTGGCGAAACATTCAAAATAACAATGTGAATATTTCAGAAAATACGAATCTAACAAGGTTTTGAGCCTGTGTTGGATTGGTATTTTTTTGTTTTTTAAGTGTATCGTTTAACGGTCGTTACACGATACACCAAGACCCTTGTCGCTCAAGAGCTTGAGGTGAATTGTTCGAAACACTAATATCAAAAAAATTAGGATTTTGTAGTATTAGCCCACCTAAAAGGTAATCTACATGCCTATGGAGGAAATTATGAAAACAAATAAACTTGTTAAACTCGGTATCGCAACCTTTGCGGTTGCGGTGTTGGGTGTAGTGCCAGCTTTTACAGCTCAGGCAGATACACATGTGGCAGAACAGCCAAATACAGCTCAGGCAGACACAAATGTGGCAGAGCAGCCAAATACAGCTTCAAAACCAGTAGAAAATGGCAAACCAAGTGATTCAGAAAAACCAGAGGTTAAACCGGTTGAAGAAGTGAAACCTGAAGCTAAGTCAACAGCAAACGTAGCCGAAACTCAGCCAGCTGCTACCCCAGGAGGAGATGCAACCTTAAAAGAAGAAAAACATCTTCCTATCCGATATGTAATCGAACTACATTTTAAACATATAGGTATTGCGGGGGAAGTAGAACCTACTAAAACGTTGACAGGAACTGTTAACTTTGGTGAAGATTTAACAATTGATGCTCCAACATTTGAAGGATATAGGCTTGAAAGAGCTTACCCCAAAATACTGAATATTAGTTATGATAATCTAAATAATTTTGGGAAGACAGCTGGATCTGAAGTTTATGAAATAGATGAGACATCTAAAGATAGGGAGTATACTCTCACAAAAGAAGGCGATACAATTATAGCACATCGTCGGCTTCAATATGAGACACTTCCGCTAGAGAAGCCTAATAGGAGCGAACGGACTCTTCATATTAACTTTAGCTATACTGAAACTCCTAAAATTTGGCCCGATGGTACACGCCCTCTTCGTCGCAAGTATCATTCCATTGATGATGGAAAACGAGGCATAACAGTCACTATTAAGCCAGGTGAGAGTTTTACTTTACCTAAGGGTGAGATAGATGGCTATATTTTGGAAGATATAACGGATTCTAGACACGAAGAGGGAAGATGGGGAGCAACTACTGGTAATCATTATAAACCTGGAGAAACTGTACCTTACGAGAAATTCAACTTTTATCCTGCTGTTGTTGACGGTGTAGAAAGCGATCATATTTCAGTTAGTTATAGTTATTATCGACCAGAAAAACCATCTCAACCTACGGAGAAACCAGCACCAAAAGCTGACGAAAATCAAGAGCCCATCAAATATCGTATCGATTATTTCGATGCAGATACGGGAGAGAGGCTATCTCGAGAAATTGGAGTTTTAAACCCTGGTGAAACTATCAATATCCATAAAAATATTGACGGCTATGAGGTAGTTACGAATCGTCGTTGGATGTCTGGTTATAATGTGGACTACCGGTTAATGGATAGATATTTTGGGTCTTCGTCTGGATATCGATACATGTTTCTAGAATATAAGAAGGTAAATGCGGATGCTAAGCCTTCAGAGACTCCGAAACCAGAAGTAAAACCTGAAACGAAGCCTTCTGAGACACCAAAACCAGAAGTTAAACCAGAACCAGCGCCAAAAGCTGACGAAAATCAAGAACCCATCAACTATCTTATCGAATATTTCGATGCAGAAACGGGAGAGAGGATATCTCGAAAATATGGAGTATTAAAACCTGGTGAAACTGTCAATATCCATAAAAATATCGATGGCTATGAGGTAGTTTCGAATGATAGCTGGATGCCTGGATATATTGTTGACTACAGGATAATGAGTAGATATTTTGGTGGTCAAACGTTTGAACGTTACATGTTTCTAGATTATAAGAAGGTAAAGGCGGATGCTAAGCCTTCAGAAACACCAAAACCAGCGCCAAAAGATGAAGAAAAGCAGGAGCCCCTCAAATACCGTATCGATTATTTCGATGCAGATACGGGAAAGGAGATATCTCGAGAATATGGAGTTTTAAACCCTGGAGAGACCATCAATATTTATAAAGATATTGAGGGCTATGAGGTGGTTTCGTATTATAGCTGGATGCCTGGTTATAAAGTGGACTACAGGATAATGAGTACATATTCTGGTGGTACTACGTTTGAACATTACATGTTTCTACGTTATAAGAAGGTAAATGCGGATGCCAAACCTTCAGAGACTCTGAAACCAGAAGTTAAGCCTGAAACTAAACCTTCTGATATTTCAAAACCAGAAGTAAAACCAGAAACTAAACCATCAGAGACACCAAAACCAGAAGTAAAACCAGAAACTAAACCATCAGAGACTCCAAAACCAGAAGTAAAACCAGAAACTAAACCTTCAGAGACTCCAAAACCAGGAGTTAAGCCAGAACCTAAACCATCAGAGACTCCGAAACCAGAAGTTAAGCCGGAAACTAAACCATCAGACACACCGAAACCAGTTACACCAGCTGTTCCAGATCAACCACAACCTGCTAAGCCAGAGAAACCAGTTACACCAGCTGTTCCAGATCAACCACAACCTGCTAAGCCAGAGAAACCAGTTACTCCAAGCACAAGCCGAGTCCTTTCGAACGAAGCTGGAAGCGTTCAAGTTCGTGGCTCAGAGTCAACGCTCAAAAATGTTAGCTACATCAAGGTAGAAGAAACCAAGGCTAAATCACTTGAGACGAAAAGCTACAAGGCTTATGACATTCATTTATATGACGCAAACGGCAAGGCTATCCAGCCAAATGGCATGGTTTTAGTGACCCTTTCTGCCGACAAACCAGTTGAAAATGTCTACTATGTTGCCCCAGATGGCGCTTTGCAAGCACTTGATTTCAAGCAAGATGCAGATAAGGTGACTTTTGAAACCAACCACTTTAGTATCTATGCAATGACATTCAAAAATATCGCTGCAAATCGCAATGACAGTAGCATACAAATGCCTATTGCTGTTGTAGGTGGTGAAAATACAACAACCACAGGTCAAAATAGCAATGGAGCAGATACCACAAAAGCGCAAGCTACACCGCTAAATACCAAGACTGAAGGTGGGTCGAAAGTCCTACCAAATACTGGAGAACAAAATTCAATTCTTGGATTTGCAGGCTTCCTCCTAGCAAGTCTTGGCTTAGCAGGTCTAACTTACAAAGGACGTCACTAAAAAATTAACACACGATAAACAAGAGAGAGTGGGACAGAAATCGGTAATTCGTTAGAATTCGATTTCGTCGTCCCACCTCCGCATAGTTGAGTAGGGCTGTAAAAGCTGATGAAATCAGCGTAGTAGAGCCCACTCAACCACTGCGTCTTGCTCGACAATCCAAAGACAAGAAGAGGCTAGGACTTTTGTCCCAGCCTCTCTTTTTGGAATAAGAAAAACTGGAATCGTAATAAATTTAAAAGCTAGTATTTTTAGTCTTATTTAAGTTATCTGCTTTAAAATATGGTATAATGATTGAGTCGGTCTAGAGAAATTTTCGACCGTTTTTAGAAAAAGGAGTAAACATGAAGAAAAAATTAATGGCAGGAGCCATCACATTATTGTCAGTAGCTACTTTAGCTGCATGTTCAAAGAGCTCTGAAGGAGCAGACTTAATCACTATGAAGGGTGATGTCATTACTGAGCATCAATTTTTCGAAGAAGTTAAAAATAATTCAGTTGCGCAACAAGTTTTGCTCAATATGACTATTCAAAAAGTATTTGAAAAACAATACGGTTCTGAAGTCAGTGACAAAGAAGTAGAAGAAGCTGTTGCAGAAGAACAAAAGAAATACGGTGATAGCTACCAAACTGTATTGGCTCGTGCAGGCATGACACCTGAAAGTCGTAAGGCACAAATTCGAACAAGTAAATTAGTAGAATACGCTGTTAAAAAAGCTGCAGAAGCTGAATTGACTGATGAAAACTACAAAAAAGCATATGATGAGTACACTCCCGAAGTAACTGCACAGGTTATTCGTCTTGATAGTGAAGAAAAAGCTAAAGAAGTTCTGGCTAAAGCTAAAGAATCAGGAGCTGATTTTGCACAGTTAGCTAAAGATAATTCAGTAGATGAAAAAGCTAAAGAAAATGGTGGCGAAATCACATTTGACTCTGCATCGACAGAATTGCCAGATGTTGTAAAGAAAGCTGCCTTCGCTTTAGATGTTGATGGTGTATCTGATGTTATTACTGCCCCAGGGAAACAAGCTTACACTAGTAATTTCTATATTGTTAAACTAACCAAGAAATCTGAAAAATCAGCTAACTGGGAAGATTATAAAGAAAAATTAAAAACTGTAATCTTAACTCAAAAACAAAATGATACTACTTTTGTTCAAGGTATCATTGGTAAAGAATTGCAAGAAGCAAATATTAAGGTTAAGGATCAAACCTTCCAAAGTATTTTCACTCAGTATATTAGTAAGCAAGAGACAACAACAACGACTGCAGATGAGACAACAACTGCAAGCGAAACAACTACTTCAAACTAAACTTTTAACTCTACCTTTAGGTAGAGTTTTTTTGATGAAGATTGAAGTACAGAAAACATGGAGTCTAAGTCAAATTAAATGTTAGGACTACTTTTGACTCAGTTTATTATATGTAGAAATTCCTTCCTTTCATGTATAAGAGTTTTTTTCTAGTCTAAAAAATGGTATAATAGCTAGTAAAACTAGAAATGATGAAAGAAAACAAGATTTTCTATAGATAGATGGTGAAGTATGAAAATTAGTAAAAGGCACCTGCTGAATTATTCCATTTTAGTGCCATATCTACTCTTGTCTATTTTAGGCTTGATAGTAGTTTATTCGACGACAAGTGCAACATTGATTGAAGAAGGTAAAAGTGCCTTTCAATTAGTTCGAAACCAAGGACTATTTTGGCTAGTCAGTTTGTTCCTTATCGCCTTGATTTATAAATTAAAATTAGGTTTTTTACGAAATGAACGCTTGATTTTTATAGTCATGTTTGCTGAGTTAATCTTACTAGCTTTGGCTCGTTTAGTTGGGATTCCCATCAATGGAGCTTATGGTTGGATTAAGGTTGGACCGGTTACGATTCAGCCTGCTGAGTACCTAAAGATTATTATTATTTGGTATCTTGCTCAACGTTTTTCTAAACAACAAGATGAAATTGGCGTATATGATTTCCAAGTTTTGACACAAAATCAGTGGTTTCCGAGAGCTTTTAACGATTGGCGTTTTGTTCTTTTGGTAATGATTGGTAGTTTGGCTATTTTCCCAGACCTGGGAAATGCAACCATTTTACTATTGGTGTCTATAATAATGTATACAATTAGTGGTATTGCCCATCGCTGGTTTGGAACTATCATAGGTTTGCTAATAGGAGTGTCTACCCTATCATTGACGGCTATTAAGTTTATTGGTGTTGAGAAATTTTCTAAAATCCCTGTATTTGGTTATGTAGCAAAACGTTTTAGCGCCTTTTTCAATCCCTTCGATGACCTATCTGGGGCTGGGCACCAATTGGCCAATTCCTATTATGCCATGGTTAATGGTGGCTGGTTTGGTCTAGGTTTGGGGAATTCGATTGAAAAACGAGGTTATCTACCAGAAGCCCACACGGATTTTGTCTTTTCTATTGTGATTGAAGAATTTGGTTTTGTTGGAGCAAGTCTTATTTTGGCTCTGGTTTTCTTCCTCATTCTACGTATCATTCTAGTTGGTATCAGAGCTAAGGACCCTTTCAACTCAATGATGGCTATTGGTATTGGTGGTATGATTTTAGTTCAGGTCTTTGTTAATATCGGTGGAATTTCAGGCTTGATCCCTTCGACGGGAGTAACCTTCCCCTTCCTGTCACAAGGGGGGAATAGTCTTTTAGTTTTATCAGTAGCTATTGCCTTTGTTCTCAATATTGATGCCAGTGAAAACCGTGCAAAACTATACAGTGAAATGGGTTACCGTATCTAAAGACAGCTTAAAAAGGAGAAAAAATGTCTCTTCAAAAATTAGAAAATTATAGTAATAAATCAGTTGTAAAAGAAGAAGTTCAAATTTTGACAGAGTTGTTGGAAGACATCACTAAAAATATGTTGACTCCTGAGACTTTTGACAAGATTATGCAATTGAAAGAATTGTCAACTAACGAAGACTATCAAGGTCTTAATGAAATTGTAACTAGTCTTACAAATGATGAGATGGTCTACATTTCTCGTTACTTTTCAATTTTGCCACTTTTGATCAATATTTCAGAAGATGTTGACTTGGCCTACGAAATCAACCACCTTAATAACGTGGACCAAGATTATCTTGGTAAACTTTCAACAACCATTAAAATAGTTGCAGAGAAAGAAAATGCTAGAGAAATTCTTGAGCAGTTAAATGTGGTACCTGTTTTAACGGCCCACCCAACCCAAGTGCAACGTAAAAGTATGCTGGACCTGACCAATCATATTCATAATCTTTTACGAAAATACCGCGATGTGAAGATGGGCTTGATTAACAAGGATAAATGGCATAATGATCTCCGCCGTTATATTCAAATCATCATGCAGACGGACATGATTCGTGAGAAGAAACTAAAAGTGACCAATGAAATCACTAACGTTATGGAATACTACAATAGTTCCTTCCTTCAAGCCATTCCGAACCTAATGCTGGAGTACAAACGTCTGGCTAAGGAGCAAGGGATTGATTTGAATCAGCCTAAACCAATTACCATGGGTATGTGGATTGGTGGGGACCGAGACGGAAATCCATTTGTGACAGCTGAGACACTTAAACGCTCAGCTACTATTCAAAGTGAAGTTATTTTAAATTACTATATCAGCAAGATTTCTAGTCTTTACCTTAACTTTTCTCTCTCAACCAATCTTTCAAAAACAAGTAAAGCAGTAGAAGAGATGGCTGAACGTTCAGGTGACAATTCAGTCTTTCGAGAAAAAGAACCTTATCGCCGTGCTTTCCACTTGATTCAATCAAAACTAATCCAGACCTTGCTCAACTTAAAACAATGGTCTCTAGTTGGTTCTACGGTAGAAGAGCGTCGTCCTGTTGCAGGTTTTATTGGGGGAAATAGTCATCAACAAGGAGTGATTTCAGATTACATCGGTAGTCGTATCTCAGGTGCTATACAGGAATTAGCAGACGATCGTGCTCCTTATTACCAAACTGTAGAAGAATTTAAAGATGATTTAAATACCATTCATGATTCCTTGATTGAGAATAAGGCAGAAGCTTTAATTACGGGTGAATTTGCTGAACTTTTAGAAGCAGTAGAAGTCTTTGGTTTCTACTTGGCTTCTATTGATATGCGTCAAGATTCTAGTGTTCATGAAGCCTGTGTAGCTGAATTGCTTGCATCCGCTGGTATCAATGACCACTATAGTGAACTATCAGAAGACGAAAAATGTGACTTGCTCTTACATGAGCTACTAGAGGATCCTCGCATTTTGTCTGCAACTCATGCGCAAAAATCAGAACTACTTGAAAAAGAATTGGCTATCTTCCAAACTGCTCGTGAATTAAAAGACCGCTTAGGGGAAGATGTCATTCGTCAAACCATTATCTCTCACGCAACTAGTGTGTCTGATATGTTAGAACTTGCCATTATGCTCAAAGAAGTTGGCCTTGTGGATGCTGAAAAAGCGCGTGTTCAAATTGTTCCTCTGTTTGAGACTATTGAAGACTTGGACCATTCTGAAGAAACCATGAGAAAATACTTCTCACTCCCATTAGCTAAAAAATGGATTGCTTCCAAGAATAATTACCAAGAAATCATGCTTGGCTACTCTGACAGTAACAAAGATGGTGGTTACCTATCTTCATGTTGGACCCTTTATAAGGCTCAACAACAACTAACAGCTATCGGTGATGAATTTGGTGTTAAAGTTACCTTCTTCCATGGACGTGGGGGGACTGTTGGCCGTGGAGGTGGACCAACATATGATGCCATTGCTTCTCAACCGCTCAAGTCTATCAAAGATCGTATCCGTTTGACCGAGCAAGGTGAAGTAATTGGCAATAAATATGGTAATAAAGATGCAGCCTACTATAACTTAGAAATGTTAGTATCTGCAGCCATCAACCGGATGATTACACAGAAGAAGAGTGACACCAATACTTCAAATCATTATGAAGCCATTATGGACCAGGTAGTTAATCGTTCTTATGATATTTACCGTGACTTGGTATTTGGAAATGAACATTTCTATGACTACTTCTTTGAGTCAAGTCCAATCAAGAATATTTCAAGCTTTAATATTGGCTCTCGTCCAGCTGCTCGTAAAACCATCACTGAAATTGGCGGTCTTCGTGCTATTCCATGGGTGTTCTCTTGGTCACAAAGTCGTGTTATGTTTCCAGGTTGGTATGGTGTAGGTTCTAGTTTTAAGGAATTTATTGACCAAGATCCACAAAATATCGAATACCTTCGAGATATGTATCAAAACTGGCCATTCTTCCAGTCACTACTTTCTAACGTAGACATGGTCTTATCAAAATCAAATATGAATATTGCCTTTGAGTACGCTAAGCTATGTGAAAGCGAAGAAGTACAAGCAATCTATTACACTATTTTAGATGAGTGGCAGTTGACTAAGAATGTCATTTTAGCAATCGAAGGACATGATGATCTTTTGGCAGAAAATCCTTATTTGAAGGCTAGTCTAAACTATCGTATGCCTTACTTTAACATTCTCAACTATATCCAGTTGGAATTGATTAAGCGTCAACGTCGTGGTGAGTTATCTTCAGATGAAGAAAGATTGATTCATACGACCATTAACGGAATCGCTACAGGATTGCGTAATTCGGGCTGATACAAGCTACATTTTTCAAAAACCGTAGGAATCTGCTAAGTTTCAAGTTCAAGTTGGATAGCAAATAGCAATTTTTAACGTGACTTGTAGCCCAAGAATTTTTTAGGATAGTTATTCATCCAATTATCAATGAAGGCGACTTCTTTAGGAGTCGTTTTCTTTTTTCTTTTAGGGAATCCTATACGAATCAGCTAGTTGTGATTATCATTAGTTCCCCTTTCCCAAGAGGTATAGGGATAATTTAATGTCTACTCTTTCGATCAGCCAAGAGAGGCAAACAGTTTTGTTTTATCTTATAACTAGAACTTTATCTATTTCCTAATGACCATTCTCCTAGCTTAAATTATTGATGTTCGAAAAATTTTTCTTGGCTTTTTTTAGTCAACTAAATATATATAAAACGAAATAGAGCATTAAATTCGTTTACAAGGCCTAAATATAATGCTATTCTATATATAGGAAAAGGCTTACAATTGCAAGTATAAAGATGAATCTGCCTATATTAGGAGAATAGTTATTGAGGATGGAGTAATAACTATTAGGCTGATGACTTGAGTTATGAATAGGAATAAATGAGTATGAATAATAAACAAAAACTTGGTCATGGTATTGTTGTAGCCATTATTATTTTAACGGGGGTGTTATTTTTTATCCAAAGACATTCTTCAGTATCATCAAAACAATTTTCTATACAGTCAGATGTAGATTTTTATTTATTGGGATACCACAGTGTGGAGGGGTATAATTTTAAAGATAGTTCATTCGAGAAAGTTTCTGATGAAAAAATAGAGATAGTTAGGGGACAGATTAATCAAGTTGTTAAGCGTGCAGAAATTTCCAATCGTTATTTGCTATTTTCTGAAGAAGGTCCACCCTTAGGTGTAGTGGGTAGAATAATATCAGTTGATTTTGAAACTGGGAAAATTCACTATAATAAGACCTCCGATTATGCTTTTTCATCAGCTGGCGTAAATCCAGACTATTATTTCACATCTGAAGCAAATACAGATGATAGTTTTATTGCAGTTTTTGATACAAATCTAAAGGAAGTAGATAAATATATTTTCAAAAATTCTGTTTTTGCTTCAGATTTTTCAAACGATGGTGATGATATCTACTTTTTGGGAGTAGAGGTTAACAGTAATGATAATTACCCAACCTACTTACATCATTTTTCACTAAAAAATCAAAAATTACAGTTTGAAAATAAAGAAATTCTCCATGAAGATCCAGAATTAACCTATTTTTTTGACAATAGCATTGTGAGAGGTAAGCAACTCTATTCAATTTCCGGTGGTTATCGAATTAACTCGACCAAGGAAAAAGTACTTTGGGGAAAAGTTTTTCACTATGATATGGAATCAGGACTTAAGGAATTTTTTGATTTAGATGAAATTGGGCCAGTTAATATTATTGAATTAGGAGAAAACTTGTTAGCAATTGAACATGAGAATAATGATTCAGGAAAAATTGCTTTCAGTCTATTTGATGTAACTAGTCATAAATCAACCTTTATCAATTTATCTCAATTTGGATTTTCAGCTGAAACAGACTACATAAAGGATATTAAGCTGATCGAAGATAATATCTTATTAGTTTTAGCTGGTAATAAATTAATTGCATATGACATAAATGAAAATACTATCATTCTTGAAAAGATAGTTGATGAAGATATGTTTCATATTTGGTTAAAATAATTTGTAAAATTACGTAGAATTTTGTAATGTTACATTGTAAAGCCGATTTCTACAGTCCTATGATAAACTTATTTTATTTAATTTAACATTTTTAAAAAAATAATTCATAAAATAACTTGACAAGCATTTTTAAAATGATATAATTTAACCATTCAGAAAGTAATCATTAAAATTTTTTAGAGAGTCTGTGGTTGGTGGAAACAGATAGATGGAGATGATGAAAATTGGGCTGAATGTTATTAAGAATTTGAAATCATAAGAATTCGGTGCGCACACCTTACAGTGCAACTCGTGAAGCGAGATTGAGAGATAGGGAGGATTCCCTATAATTGAGGTGGCACCGCGCATCGACGTCCTCACACAAGTTTTTTGTGTGAGGACTTTTTCTTTTGTTTAGGAGGTATATGATGGAATTCAAACGATGGCGACGCTTGGTAAAGTTATATTAAAAGTGAAATGAACATTACGAAGTTTAAGTGAAATAAGGAGAAATAAATATGAATAAACGTTTAATTGGTATTATCGCAGCACTAGCACTTGTAGTTGGAGGAAGCTTGGTCTACTCTAACTTAATGAAACAAGATACTAAAACCGAGACAGCTAACAAAACAGCTAAGGTTGGTGTTCTACAGTTCGTCAGTCACCCATCACTCGACTTAATTTACCAAGGTATCCAAGATGGACTTGCTGAAGAAGGCTATAAGAGCGATCAAGTTAAAATTGACTTTATGAACTCGGAAGGTGATCAAAGTAAGGTTGCCACAATGAGTAAACAATTGGTGTCAAATGGAAATGATGTTGTTGTTGGAATTGCGACACCTGCAGCTCAAGGTCTAGCAAGTGCAACAAAAGACCTTCCTGTTATCATGGCAGCTATTACAGACCCAGTTGGAGCTAACCTTGTACAAAACTTGGAAAAACCAGGTGGAAACATCACAGGGGTATCTGACCATAACCCTGCTGAACAACAGGTTGAATTGATTAAAACATTAACTCCTGATGTCAAGACAGTTGGAGCTCTTTACTCAAGTAGTGAAGATAACTCTAAATCACAAGTTGAAGAGTTCAAAGCTTACGCTGAAAAAGCTGGTTTGAAAGTCGAAACTTTTGCAGTTCCATCAACTAACGAAATTGCTTCAACAGTAAATGTCATGACTGGAAAAGTAGATGCAATCTGGGTTCCAATTGACAACACAATCGCATCTGCATTCTCAACTGTAGTATCAAGTAACCAAACAGCTAAAAAACCAATCTATCCAAGCGCAACTGCAATGGTAGAAGCGGGTGGTTTGGCATCAGTGGTTGTTGATCAACACGACCTTGGTGTTGCTACTGGTAAGATGATCGCTAAAGTCTTGAAGGGTGAAAAACCTGCAGATACTCCAGTCAATGTCTTTTCAACTGGTAAATCAGTTATCAACAAAAAATTGGCTCAAGAACTTGGAATTACAATTCCTGAATCAGTTTTAAAAGAAGCTGGTCAAGTGATTGAATAAGAAAACGGGAGGAGTTGGAGACATCTCCTCCAATTTTTAAAAGAAGGAAATGAATGTAACATGATAATATCGATTATTTCACAAGGATTCGTCTGGGCAATTCTGGGTTTGGGAATCTTTATGACCTTTAGAATCCTTAACTTCCCAGATATGACAACTGAGGGCTCCTTCCCACTAGGAGGAGCAGTTGCAGTAACATTGATTACTCAAGGGGTTAATCCTTTTCTTGCTACATTAGTAGCTGTTGGAGCAGGTTGTCTTGCAGGTTTAGCAACAGGACTTCTCTATACAAAAGGTAAAATTCCAACACTCTTGTCTGGAATTCTAGTCATGACTTCTTGCCATTCAATCATGCTCATGATAATGGGAAGGGCTAACCTTGGTCTTCTAGGGACTAAACAAATCCAGGATGTTCTTCCATTTTCATCTGAAGTTAATCAATTACTGACAGGTTTAATCTTTGTGACTTTGGTTATCCTTCTTATGCTTTTCTTCCTAGATACTAAATTGGGACAAGCTTATATCGCAACAGGAGATAATCCAGACATGGCTCGTAGTTTTGGTATCAATACGGGACGTATGGAACTTATGGGCTTGGTCTTGTCAAATGGTGTTATTGCCCTTGCTGGTGCCTTAATTGCCCAACAAGAAGGTTATGCAGATGTTTCTCGTGGTATCGGGGTTATCGTAGTTGGGCTTGCTAGCTTGATTATCGGAGAAGTACTCTTTAAGAGTTTGACCCTAGCAGAACGTTTGGTTACTATTGTCGTTGGTTCTATTAGCTACCAATTCCTAGTATGGGGAGTCATTGCTCTCGGCTTTAACACAAGCTACCTTCGACTATATAGTGCTCTTATCCTAGCAACTTGTCTAGTCATTCCAACACTTAAGGATAAATACTTGAAAGGAGTCAAGTTAAGCAAATGACAGCGATTGTAGAATTAAGAAATGCCACAAAAATTGTGAAGAATGGATTTGATGAAGAAAAGATTATCCTAAACGATGTTTCGCTTGACATTTATGAACACGACTTCATCACAATCTTGGGTGGAAATGGTGCAGGAAAATCAACACTCTTTAATAGCATTGCAGGAACTTTACCTTTAACTAGTGGGACTATTCGCATCATGGGGGAGGATGTCACAAATTTCAGCCCTGAAAAACGGGCCAAGTATCTCTCTCGTGTTTTTCAAGATCCAAAGATGGGAACTGCACCACGTATGACAGTTGCAGAAAATCTCTTGATTGCTAAGTTTCGTGGAGAAAAACGTGGACTCTTTCCACGAAGACTCTCAGCTTACAAGGAAGAATTTCAAGCAACTATTGAGAAAGTCGGAAATGGTCTAGAAAAACACTTGGACACCCCGATTGAATTCTTGTCAGGTGGACAAAGACAGGCCTTGAGCCTCTTGATGGCAACCTTGAAGCGTCCAGAACTCCTTTTGTTGGATGAACATACAGCTGCTCTTGACCCTAAAACAAGTGTAGCCTTGATGGAATTGACAGATGACTTTGTCAGCAAGGATCATCTGACTGCTCTGATGATTACCCACCATATGGAAGATGCTCTCAAGTATGGAAATCGTCTTATTGTTATGAAAGAAGGACGAATCATCCAAGATTTAAACAAGGATGAAAAAGCCAAGATGAAGATTTCAGATTACTATCAACTATTTGAGTAAAGGATTGATTGCTAAAAACTTAGAAGTAGGTTATCTGCTTCTAAGTTTTTAATAGTTGAAAGTGTCAAAGAATCCTCTATTTTTGATAAATTCTAGAGATTTTAGTATTTTCATGAATACTTACTTAAGAAAATACCATTTATCAATGAAATAGAAGTATGTAAGTGGTATGAAATGGTTTACTTTTTTTCAGAAATAAGCTATACTATATAAAGTAAACTGTGATAAAATGGAGGTATTGTCTATGGTTGACAAGAGACTCATCGAAGAGATCAAAAACAATACCAATATTGTTGAAATCATAGGAGAAGTGATTTCTTTACAAAAATCTGGACGGAACTTTTTGGGGCTCTGTCCTTTTCATGGTGAAAAGACACCTTCCTTTAACGTTGTTGAAGATAAGCAGTTTTACCATTGTTTTGGCTGTGGACGTTCTGGGGATGTTTTTAAGTTTATTGAAGAATATCAGCAAGTCTCCTTTACTGATGCTGTCAGGATTTTAGCGGAAAGACTTGGCGTACAAGTGGTAAGTCCTGTTCAGCATTCTGTCCACCACACTTCACCACACCAGAATCTCTATGACATGCATGAAAAAGCTGCGAGGTTTTACCATGCTATTCTCATGACGACTAAGATGGGTGAAGAAGCAAGAAACTATCTCTACCAGCGTGGTTTGACAGATGATGTTCTCAATCACTTTATGATTGGACTGGCTCCAGCAGAGCGCTCTTACCTTTATCAACGTTTGGAAAAGGATTATAGTGAAAAAGACCTGCTGGATTCAGGTTTATTCTACTTATCTGAGAATAACCAATTCTTTGATACTTTTCATAATCGGATCATATTTCCGCTTTCAAATGATCAAGGCAAGGTCATTGCCTTTTCTGGTCGAATCTGGCAGGAAACTGACTCCCAAACAGCAAAGTATAAAAATAGTCGATCGACGGCAATTTTTAACAAGAGTTACGAATTGTATCATTTGGAAAGTGTAAAAAAAGGTTCGGGCAAGGCCTCTGAAATCTACCTCATGGAAGGTTTTATGGATGTAATTGCTGCCTATCGAGCTGGTATTGAAAATGCGGTAGCTTCCATGGGGACTGCTCTAACTAGAGAGCATGTCAATCACCTGAAACGCTTTACCAAAAAGGTGATCATCACTTATGATGGTGATAAGGCAGGTCAGGCTGCAACGGCTAAAGCTTTGGATGAACTTGGGGATATGCCTGTTCAGATTGTTCAGATCCCTGATGCTATGGACCCTGATGAGTACTTGCAAAAGAATTCTCCTGAAGACTTGGCTTATCTCTTAGCCAATACTCGAATTAGTCCGATTGAGTTCTACATTCATCATTTCAAGCCAACTAATAGTGATAATTTGCAAGCTCAGATTGATTTTATTGAGAAAATTGCACCACTCATTGTCAAAGAACCTTCTATCACAGCTCAGAACACCTACATTCATCTGCTGACAGATCACTTGCCTTCATTTGATTACCAGCAGGTTGAGCATATTATCAATGAGAGTCGTGTTCGAAAAAGACAGGAGAAAGTCCAGCAAATCTCAAATCCAACGCCAATAACCATGTCGGTTTCCAAACAACTAACTGCAGTTATGCGGGCCGAAGCGCATATCCTTTATCGCATGATGGAGCATCCGCTTGTACTTAATGATTATCGCTTGAGAGATGATTTTGTCTTTGAGACACCTGAGTTTCAAACCTTGTATGGACTCTTGGTTGAAAACGGAAGTGTTTCTTCTGAAGATTTGTCTCAGCAACCTAGAGAGGTTGAGAGTGCTTGGTATCAAGTACTAGCCTTGGATTTGCCAACGGAAATGTCTCCTCAGGAGCTAGTAGAAGTTGAAGAGTCACGGAATCGTGCAATTCTAAATCAACAAAATTTGCAAATCAAAAAGAAAGTTCAGGAAGCTAGTCACGTAGGTGATACAGATACCGCCTTAGAAGAGCTAGAACGCTTAATTGCCCAAAAAAGAAGAATGGAGTAAGAATGGCAACAAAACAAAATGAAGTAACAACCTTTGATGTCCAAGTTGCGGAATTTATTCGTAATCATAAAAAAACTGGGACAGCTACTGATGATGAGATTAACAATGTCCTTGTCATTCCTTTTAGTCTGGATGTAGAAGGGATTGAAAATCTCTTGCAACGCATTCAAGATGCTGGAATTTCAATCACAGATAATGAAGGTAATCCAAGTGCTCGTGTCCTAAGTGCAGAAGAAGAGCCAGAGCTTAATGATGAGGATTTGATTGGTTCGACCTCTGCTAAGGTTAATGACCCTGTCCGTATGTATCTAAAAGAGATTGGGGTTGTGCCTCTGCTTACAAATGAAGAGGAAAAAGAGTTGGCCCTTGCTGTTGAAGCTGGAGATGTTGAAGCTAAACAACGTTTGGCTGAAGCCAACCTTCGTTTGGTAGTGTCGATTGCCAAACGTTATGTTGGACGTGGCATGCAGTTCCTTGATTTGATTCAAGAAGGTAACATGGGCTTGATGAAAGCCGTTGATAAATTTGACTACTCTAAAGGCTTTAAGTTCTCTACTTATGCAACTTGGTGGATTCGTCAGGCTATTACACGTGCTATTGCTGACCAAGCTCGTACCATCCGTATCCCTGTTCACATGGTTGAAACTATTAACAAGCTTGTGCGTGAGCAACGTAACCTCCTTCAAGAATTGGGACAAGACCCAACACCTGAACAAATTGCTGAACGTATGGATATGACACCTGATAAGGTTCGTGAAATCCTCAAGATTGCTCAAGAACCAGTTTCTCTTGAAACACCAATCGGTGAAGAGGACGATAGCCATCTTGGTGACTTTATCGAGGACGAAGTGATTGAAAATCCAGTGGACTACACAACTCGTATCGTCTTGCGTGAGCAGTTGGATGAAGTCTTGGATACTCTTACAGATCGTGAGGAAAACGTTCTACGCCTACGTTTTGGTCTTGATGATGGGAAAATGCGCACTCTTGAAGATGTTGGTAAGGTCTTTAATGTCACTCGTGAGCGTATCCGTCAGATTGAAGCAAAGGCTTTAAGAAAACTCCGTCAGCCAAGTCGTAGCAAACCACTTCGTGATTTTATTGAAGATTAGTACGGGGGATTGATTATGGCTTATACTGAAGAACAAATTGAAACAATTAAAACAAAAATTTTGTCTGCACTTGAAGAAGTAATTGACCCAGAGTTGGGTATCGACATTGTCAATCTTGGCTTGATTTACGAGATTCGTTTCGACGGTGATACTGGAGAGACAGAGATTGATATGACGCTTACAACCATGGGATGTCCTTTAGCAGATTTCTTAACTGACCAGATTTATGATGCAATGACCGAAGTTCCAGAAGTAACCAATACTGAAGTGAAGTTAGTCTGGTATCCAGCTTGGACTGTTGAAAAAATGAGTCGCTATGCTCGAATTGCTTTAGGAATTAAATAAGATAGTTACAAAAGGAGAAATAGTATACTTGCTTGGGTTTTCCTAGCTTTTATACTATCTCTTTTTTATTTGCTGATTTTCTTAGAAGAAAATGGTATAATAGGTAGTATGGAAAAAGAGAAATTACGCATCAATATGCTAAGTTCAAGTGAGAAAGTAGAAGGCCAAGGTGTATCTGGCGCCTATCGTGAACTTGTGCAATTGTTAAAACGAGATGCGAAAGACCAATTAATTATTACGGAAAATCTTCCTGTTGAATCTGATGTAAGCCACTTTCATACAATTGACCTTGCCTATTATTTATCAACTTTTCAGAAGAAGCGTTCTGGTCGCAGAATCGGTTATGTTCACTTTTTACCAGATACCTTGGAAGGTAGTTTGAAGATTCCATTTTTCTTAAAGGGAATTGTGAAACGTTATGTCTTTTCCTTTTATAATCGGATGGAGCACCTAGTAGTAGTAAATCCAACTTTCATAGAAGATTTGGTTGCGGCTGGCATTCCTCGTGAGAAAGTAACCTATATTCCTAATTTTGTTAATAAAGAAAAATGGCATCCACTTCCAGCTGAACAAGTGGTTCAACTGCGTAAGAACATGGGTCTTGATGAAAATCAATTTGTTGTGATAGGAGCTGGGCAGGTTCAAAAGCGTAAAGGTATCGATGATTTTATTACCTTGGCTGAGCAATTACCCCAAGTGACCTTTATTTGGGCAGGTGGTTTTTCATTTGGTGGAATTACCGATGGTTACGAACGATATAAGAAGATTATGGACAACCCTCCAGAAAATTTAATCTTCCCTGGAATTGTTTCGCCAGAGCGCATGAGAGAATTATACGCCTTGGCTGATCTTTTCCTACTACCAAGTTATAACGAGTTATTCCCGATGACAATTTTAGAGGCTGCTAGCTGTGAGGCTCCGATTATGCTTCGTGACCTTGATCTTTACAAGGTTATTTTGGAAGGAAATTATAGACCAACGAGTGATGTAGAAGAGATGAAAGATTCGATTTTAGAATATCAAGATAATCCGCAAGCCTTGAGCGAATTAAAAGATAAGGCTAAGAAAATCTCAAAAGAGTATTCAGAAGAGCATCTTCTAGAAATTTGGTTAAAGTTTTATCGAGAACAGGCTGCTTTAGGAAAAAAATGAGGTAGTATATGCGAATTGGTTTATTTACAGATACTTATTTCCCACAGGTGTCGGGTGTTGCAACCAGTATTCGAACTTTAAAAACGGAACTTGAGAAACAAGGGCATGCAGTTTTTATTTTCACAACGACAGATAAAGATGTGAATCGTTATGAAGACTGGCAAATTATACGTATTCCAAGTGTACCTTTCTTTGCTTTTAAAGATCGACGTTTGGCCTATCGTGGTTTTACAAAGGCTTTAGAAATTGCTAAACAATACCAGTTGGATATCATCCATACGCAAACAGAGTTTTCGCTCGGTTTATTGGGTGTATGGATAGCTCGTGAGTTAAAAATTCCTGTTATTCATACCTACCATACCCAGTACGAAGACTATGTGCACTATATTGCTAAAGGCTTGTTAATACGACCAAGCATGGTCAAATATTTAGTCAGAGGCTTCTTACATGATGTAGATGGTGTCATTTGTCCAAGTGAAATTGTTCATGATCTTCTGTCTGATTATAAGGTCAAGGTTGAAAAAAGAGTCATACCAACAGGGATTGATCTAGCTAAGTTCGAAAGACCTGAGATTGGACCTGAACAACTGAGAGACTTACGTGAAAAACTAGGTATCAAGGAAGACGAGAAAATGCTCTTGAGTCTTTCACGAGTTTCTTATGAAAAGAATATCCAAGCTGTTCTAGCAGCTTTTTCGGATGTGCTAAAGGAAGAACTAAAAGTTAAATTGGTTGTTGCTGGGGATGGTCCTTATCTAGATAATCTCAAGGAGCAAGCTTTACAACTTAACATTCAGGATTCAGTTATTTTTACGGGCATGATTGCCCCAAGTGAGACAGCTCTTTATTATAAGGCTGCTGATTTCTTTATATCTGCTTCGACAAGTGAGACCCAGGGCCTAACTTATTTGGAGAGTCTAGCAAGTAAGACACCAGTTATTGCTCATGGAAATCCTTATCTGGACAATCTTATTACGGATAAAATGTTTGGAACCTTGTATTACCAGGAAAGGGATCTTGCAGGAGCAATTTTAGAAGCCTTAATTGCTACTCCGGATATGGATCCAAAGTTATTGGCAGAAAAATTATATGAGATTTCTGCTGAAAATTTTGCCAAGCGTGTTCATGAGTTCTACTTAGACGCGATTATTTCAAATAATTTTGAAAAAGAATTAACTGGTGATCAACCGATAACCAAACGTTTCTTAAAGACCGTATTTTATTTACCTCAACAGGCTGTTACTATGCCTGTTAAAGGTTCGAAGCGAATTTTAAAAGCTTCTAGAAAGCAGTTAAATAGTTTTAGAGACTATTGGTTGGACTAAAAAAAATGGAGTGTTAAAAAATGAATAAAAAATTTATGAGAAGTAGCCGAGATCAAAAAATTGGTGGTGTATGTGCAGGTGCTGCCCATTATTTTAATATTGATCCAACACTTGTTCGTGTTATTTGGGGAGTATTAGCTTTCGGTTATGGAGCAGGTGTTTTAGCTTATTTAATTTTGTGGGCAATCGCTCCAGTTTCAGAAGAATTTTAAGATTTAAGAATTACATAGGAGGAGAAAATTATGGCATTTGGAGATAACGGTCAACGTAAAAAATCTTTTTTTGAAAAATTAACACTTTTCATCGTTATGATCATGTTGTTCGTAACCCTAGCGGGCATTTTTGCTACTGCTATTGGAGTATTAAGCAGATTCTAAGCAATTAGAACTCTTGCAATAGAATATTTTCGGTGTCTGGGATTTTCCCAGCCCTTTTTAAAGTGAGAAAAGAAAATGAGTATGTTTTTAGATACAGCCAAGATTAAGGTGAAGGCTGGAAATGGTGGTGATGGCATGGTTGCCTTTCGCCGCGAGAAGTATGTCCCTAATGGCGGACCATGGGGTGGTGACGGTGGTCGTGGTGGTAATGTCGTTTTCGTCGTAGACGAGGGCTTGCGCACTCTGATGGATTTCCGTTATAACCGTCATTTCAAGGCCCAGTCGGGTGAAAAAGGGATGACCAAAGGAATGCATGGTCGTGGGGCTGAGGATTTGATTGTCCGTGTTCCTCAAGGTACAACTGTACGAGATGCTGAAACTGGAAAAGTTTTGACGGACTTGATTGAAAATGGGCAAGAGTTTATCGTAGCTCATGGTGGTCGTGGTGGTCGAGGTAATATTCGCTTTGCGACACCGAAAAATCCTGCTCCTGAAATTTCAGAAAATGGAGAACCAGGTCAGGAACGTGAACTTCAGTTAGAGCTTAAAATCCTTGCTGATGTAGGTTTAGTTGGTTTCCCATCTGTAGGGAAATCTACACTCCTTAGTGTGATTACCTCTGCTAAGCCAAAAATCGGAGCCTACCACTTTACGACCATCGTGCCAAATCTTGGTATGGTTCGAACTCAGTCAGGTGAATCCTTTGCCGTAGCTGACCTTCCAGGATTGATTGAAGGTGCCAGTCAAGGTGTGGGATTGGGAACTCAGTTCCTTCGCCATATTGAGCGTACTCGCGTTATCCTTCACATCATTGATATGTCAGCGAGTGAAGGACGTGATCCTTACGAGGATTATTTAGCCATCAATAAAGAGTTAGAATCTTACAATCTTCGTCTGATGGAGCGTCCGCAGATTATTGTTGCCAATAAGATGGACATGCCAGATAGTCAGGAAAACCTTGCCGAGTTCAAGAAAAAATTGGCAGCCAACTATGATGAGTTTGAGGACTTGCCAGCTATCTTCCCAATTTCAGGTCTAACTAAGCAAGGTCTTGCACCTTTATTAGATGCAACGGCTGAGCTTCTTGATAAAACACCAGAATTTCTTCTTTATGATGAGTCAGAAATGGAAGAAGAAGTTTATTATGGCTTTGATGAGGAAGAAAAAGCCTTTGAAATCAGTCGTGATGATGATGCAACTTGGGTTCTTTCAGGTGATAAGCTTATGAAACTCTTTAACATGACCAATTTTGACCGTGATGAGTCTGTTATGAAATTTGCCCGTCAATTGCGAGGGATGGGGGTTGATGAAGCCCTCCGTGCTCGTGGGGCTAAAGATGGAGATTTGGTTCGTATCGGCAAGTTTGAGTTTGAATTTGTAGACTAGGAGATAGTTATGGGGGATAAACCAATATCTTTCCGAGATGCTGATGGAAATTTCGTATCTGCAGCAGATGTCTGGAATGAAAAGAAATTAGAAGAACTTTTTAACCGCCTTAATCCTAATCGAGCCCTTCGTTTAGCACGTCAGAAAAAAGATGATAGGCCTTCGGCTTAGTTTACATCTCTGACTAGAGTTGTTCTATTTATAGATGTATCCAGTAAAGACAGGATTATCTAATCATGCTGATAGTTAGATGACTTGATAGAGTTATAACAGAATTTGTTTTTGGTCTTAAACTCTTGGTTAAACAGTTACGGCTTCTAGTTGTTGTTCTAGATTATCTCTCGAAATAGTGTTAGTAAATGAAATCAAGTTCTTCAAGCTTATGCTGAAGAACTTTTTTTATCTTCTGATAGGATTAGTAATAGATAAAAATACAAAAAACTAACAAGCTAAATAATTAGGTAATTATTTAAGAAAATCTTTAAAATGTGTTAGAATAAAAGGAAAAGCAGTGTTCTTAGCACACTTTATGAAAACGCATAAATGAGCCTTGGATAGATTAAACTAAACGAGAGAAAGAAATAGATTTAAAGTAAAATGTTAAAACGATTAGAAGTTTGGAAACGGTTATGTTGGACGATTTGTTTCGTCTTAATCTATGTATTTGGTAGTAAAATTTCACTCCCTTTTGTTGATTTATCAAAAGCTCTCAATTTGAATGAAAGTACTGCTACAGGATTACAATTAACTAGCGCCGTCACAGGAGGAAATCTAAGAGGAATGTCTATTTTCTCAACTGGTTTGTCTCCTTGGATGTCTTCTATGATTTTATGGAGGATGTTTACAGTATCTAAACGATTTAATTTAGAAAAGACAAGCTCAGATATAGTAGAGCGTAGAAAAATGTATGTAACTCTTGCTTTAGCAATCGTACAAGCTTTAGCAGTTTCTATTTATTTACCTTTAGATACTAATTTGGATTCGTTTCTAGTTATCAGTCTCAATACCATGATTATGGTTGCAGGAACTTTTTTCTTGGTCTGGTTATCAGATTTGAATGCTGCACTGGGACTAGGGAGCTCTGTCGTAATTATTATGGCAGGTATGGTTTTGTACTTACCTGAAGATATCGCTCAGATTCTTTCTAAAATTGATATACCTAGTAGTTGGTATTTTATCGGACTTGCTCTGATTTTAGTCTTTGTCTATACAGCTGTTATCATCGAGTATTCTCGCTACCGTATTCCAGTTAATAAACTTGGAATTCATAATAATTTAAAGTCTTACACTTATTTAGATATTAAGCTAAATCCAGCTGGAGGGATGCCTTTTATGTATGCCATGACCTTGGTTTCCATCCCTCAATATATTTTATTGTTGATTCTATATATAGATTCTAATGCTAAATGGGCGGCCCAACTAGCCAAGGAACTGGTATTAGGTGAGCCAATTTGGATTCTTCTCTATATTTTTATGATTGCTCTTTTATCGTTTGCTTTCTCTTTCAATAACATGAATGGAGAAGAAATAGCGGATAAAATGATGAAAAATTCAGAGTATATTGATTCAGTTTATCCTGGGAAGGAAACTAGAAAATATATCAATGGGATTGTATTTCGTTTAACAGTTTTTGGAACTCTTTACATCATCTTTTTTACAGCTTTACCCTTTTTAGTTTTGCTTTGGGATAAAGGTTTATTACGTTTGACAATGATTCCAGGAACTTTTCTAATGTTTATCGGGATGATATCTAACATTCGTGAAGAAGTTCGTGCTCTTCAAGTGAACCAGAGATATACGAGATTATTCTAGGAGTTACCATGTATTACTTTATACCAGCTTGGTACGGAAAAGAACGTATCTGGCACAGCACTATTACACCTTGGTATTGGACCGAAGATTCTGTTGAATTTGATGATACCATTAACCAAGTTCGTATTTTTCAGGAAGTAGGAATTGGCAGAAAATTAGTAATCCCTCACTATGCTCCACAATTGCGTTATTTTCTACATCGTCAAGATTTACTGGAGACAGACTATCTATCAATTTTTGATGACATACAAGATGTTTCACCTGATAGACAAATGTTACCTCTTCAATTTGAAGATTTAGATTGGCCAAGTCAGACCACTTTTACTTATACTCCCTTTCAGGTTTTAGCTTTTTGGAGAGGTCAGCAGATTGCTAAAATTGACACGGGAGAGGATGGTAATATACTATCAATAACTCATCTAAGAAAAGGGAATATTAGCCATATAGATTATCTTGATGATCGAGGTTTTATCTCCAGTGCTATTTTTTACAAGGAAAATAAGCCGTATTTTCAAGAGTATCTAAATACTTCTGGAACATGGGTTTTAAGAGAACTATTTAGCGAGGAGAAGCCTTTAGTCATTGTTAATAAGGATTTCAAATCCGTATTCAAACACGAAGTTTATGACGGTATTGATGAAGTCATTACTGAAAAAATGTCCTCTCTGCTAGGAAATTTGCTCCCTAGTCAGGATCAAATTGTATTTGCTGCGCATCCTGCTAACTTACCTTTTTTTAAAAAATTAGGTGGAGGGATAAAAAAAGTGCTTTCTTTTTATGGGAAACGACAAGTTCTATCATCTGAAGATTACCTCCTTACATCCTGCCTAGAGGAAGCGAAATTAATTATTACAGATTCTGAAAAAACCAAGATTTCAATCCAGGGATTTTCTCCTGTTTTAGAGTCCAAAATTCATCGAGTTACTTCTTTTGATTCTCGCTTGCGACTAGGGACTAGTCAAGAGCGAAAAGAATCAAAAATTTATTGTTACGTTGGTCAAGAACAGTCATTGTCAAAAAATATTCTTAAGATTCTGTTGGATATTTTAGCTAAAAATCCTTTGTTTGAGTTAGTATTCGTATTTTATAATGGATCAGAAGACTTTGTACTAACCTTAAGGAATCAGCTTAATCAATTGCTAGAAGAATTAGCCCTTGAAACGGTTCGAGCTCAAACTATTTCTCAAAAGCTCGGAGAGAATCAAATTCATGATGATGAACTTGTTGTCGAAGAACCTGAGTATCGTTACAAAGTTAAGAATTTTTTTAACGAAAACGATATTATTAAAGAATTAGAACAAACACGTTTGATTATCGATTTAAATGAGGAACCAGACCTATATACGCAAATTGCTGGAATTTCAGCTGGTATTCCACAAATCAATCGTACTAAGACCGAATATGTTGATCACTTGAAGAATGGGTATATTTTATCTAATGGAGAAAAAGAATTAGCCAAGGGTGTGGACTATTTTTTATCTGCCTTAAAACCTTGGAATGAATCCTTGGTCTACTCGGTAGAAAAGATTCAAGTATATACTGGTCATCGTTTGGTAGATATGTGGGAAGGATGGATGAGGGATTAGTATGAATGACAATCTAAAAACTAGCCATATTCTTCAAATTGGTACTGAAAATTGGCAGGAACTAATCAATCTTCCCCAAGGACTTGGCTGGCATTATTTTTCAAACTTTGAGCTACCATCTCTGCAAGAATATATGGAAGAGCAAGAAATTTCTAAATTCAAGGCTTTAATCGTAGATAAACCGGAAGACTTGCTATCCCTGAAAGATGATATTCAGTTTTTTCAACCATACACCATCTTTTATAACCAGTACTCTCGGAGGGATATTTTACCCAAAGAAGTAGATTATTTGCTTCGCTTAAAACAAGTGCAAGCTTGGGATTTTTCGGATAAAGCAGAGTTTGTATATCTTGTAGATCGTTACCTCAACGATAAACAATACGGAGATGCCTTTGGAGCTAGTGACATCCGAATTCGACCTGATTTTTCGGGTGTTCAAACGGTATTAGGGAAACATTTCTTACAGCTGGATGGTTCCTATGGTGAAACTTTTTTACCTCTAGCTCAATGGATTTACAATTATGTCTATGAAGGATCTAGTCCTATCAATTTTTGGCTAGAATACGAAAAAGTACCAACCTGTCAGCTTCAGTTAAGACTACAATTTTTCCAAAATGGTAGTCTAGGTAACTTGATAAAAGAAGTTGTCTATTCAGAAGCGCAAATGGTAGATCCCATTTTGATAGATGAAGAAGAGCGCTACTATATCGCCTTTTCTATCGAAGCAAAGGGACAGGGGCGCATTAAGCTAGGAGCCCTACATAAACGATTTTCGCATGGACCTTTTGGAGAAATGAGTCCTGGGGCTATCACATTAAGAGACAGTAAGCGTCAGGAAATTTTTGCTTATTTTCATCCAGGTGATTTGAAGCCACCACTAAATATTTATTTCTCTGGTTATCGACCTGCTGAAGGATTTGAGGGATTTATGATGATGAAAGCTATGGGTAGTCCCTTCATTCTTTTCTCAGATCCGCGCCTAGAGGGCGGTTCTTTCTACCTGGGAACTCATGAGCTGGAAAATAAGATTAGTTCTTACATTGATCAACAACTTCACTGGTTAGGCTTTAGTTCAAAAGAAATGAATTTTTCTGGGCTTTCCATGGGGAGCTTTGGAGCACTCTATTATGGCGCTCCATACTCTCCTCATGCCATCTTAGTTGGTAAGCCTCTTATCAATATTGGTGATGTTGCGGCTAATCTTAAATTTAAACGTCCAGATGATTTTGCTACATCCTTGGATATGATGCAACTGATTATTGGACAAGTGTCTTGGGAAGGAATAAATCTATTAAACCAACGCTTTTGGGATCATTTCAACCAGGAAAATTTATCAAGAACTATTTTGGCCTTAGCTTATATGAGGGATGATGACTATGATCAGAAAGCTTATTCACACCTCTTAGAAGCACTTTATGACTATCCTGTTCGGATTATTAGTTCAAGTCGTCCTGGTCGACATAATGATGCAACTGCACCTATTATTGAGTGGTTTGTAACACAGTTTAAGGAAATCATGGAAAGAGATTTTGGAAGGATTGAATGATAGAAATTAGACAAAACAAAATCAATCGATTGTATTGGGGTCCAATTTCCTCAGTAGATTACTTATGGGGATCGGAGATTCAAGGACTTGCAAAAGATAAGGTACGATTCAAAAATCCCTTAATGCCTTCAGGTCAGCTTATAAAAAAATGGCAGTCAATCACCAATTATGGTAAAGATCGAATGGCGCCTAGTCTTCCTCTTTTAAAGAGAGGAGAATCTTACAGCTTGGATATATGCATGTCTTCTGATCCTTCTCATAATGTTATGGTGGAGATCGTGTTTCAGGACCGTTTTGGGGTTACAGTTAAACGTCAAGTGACAACAGACAGAACATTGTCCTTTGTTTACCCGGAACACGCGTATAGCTACCAAGTACGCTTACTAAGTGCAGGTATGCAAGAATTTACCTTCCACTATTTTACAATTACACCCAGCTCGTCTAAAAAGGATGATGTTCTTAATTAGATGATTATAATGCTAGTAAAAGAGGAAATCATTGGATTACTATAAATTGAGAAAAATTAATAAGATCTTAAAGAAAGTCAATAGTTGGAAAGATCGTATTTCCCAATTAACAGACCAAGAATTACAGGATAAAACAGGAGAGTTTCGTGAACGCTTAGCGCAGGGAGCGACTCTTGATGATATCTTACCGGAAGCTTTTGCTGTGGCTCGTGAAGCAGATAAACGGGTTTTGGGTATGTTTCCCTATGATGTTCAAGTTATGGGTGGGATTGTTCTTCATCAAGGAAATGTTGCAGAGATGAATACGGGTGAAGGAAAAACATTGACCGCCACAATGCCAGTCTATTTAAATGCATTAGAAGGTAAGGGAGTTATGGTCATTACAACCAATAACTACTTGGCTACTCGAGATGCCGAAGAGATGGGACAGGTCTATCGTTTCCTTGGACTGACAATTGGTGTTCCTTTGAAGGTTTCTGAAGATGAAGAAATACTTCCAGAAGTTAAACGAGAAATCTACAAGTCAGATGTTGTTTATACAACAAATACTAGTTTAGGCTTTGATTACTTGACAGAAAACTTAACCGCATCTGTGGATGGACAGTTTTTAGCAGACTTCAATTATGCGATTGTGGATGAAATTGACTCTGTTTTATTGGATAGTGCACAGACACCCTTGATTATTTCAGGCTCTCCTCGGGTTCAATCTAATCTCTATGGAATCATTGATACTTTGATCAAAACTTTTAAAGAAGGGGAAGATTTCAAAGTTGATGAGGATAAAAAACGTGTTTGGTTAACTAAAAAAGGAGCTCAGTCAGCTGAATCTTTTTTAGGAATCAAAAATCTTTATGATCCTGAACATCGTGACTTAGTTCGCCATATCAGCTTAGCTCTCCAAGCTAATAAGAACTTTATAAGGGATAAAGATTATGTTATTCATCCCAATAAACGAGGAGTAAAAGAAGTTGTACTATTGGACCAAGCGACTGGTCGTTTGATGGAGATGACTCGCCTTCAAGGAGGACTTCACCAGGCTATTGAGGCCAAGGAGGGGCTAGAGTTGACACAGGAAACACGGGCTATGGCTTCTATCACCTATCAAAATCTCTTCAAGATGTTTAGAAAACTTGGCGGGATGACAGGGACTGGTAAGGTTGCAGAAGCTGAATTTCTCGATACCTATGCTATGTCGGTCATTAAAATACCTACCAACCGAAAAAAAATTAGGCAGGATTTACCAGATCAAATTTATTTAACTTTACCAGAAAAAGTTTTTGCTTCTTTAGAGTATATAAAAGAAGTTCATGCTAAGGGAAACCCCATTCTAGTCTTCGTCGGTTCAGTTGAGATGTCAACTCTCTATTCCAATCTTCTCTTGCGGGAAGGGATTGCTCATAACCTTTTGAATGCCAACAATGCTCCTCGTGAGGCTCAAATTATTTCAGAATCTGGGCAAAAAGGTGCTGTGACAGTAGCAACTTCTATGGCTGGGCGAGGCACAGATATTAAATTAGGACCTGGAGTCTCCGAGTTAGGCGGTCTTGTTGTAGTTGGTACTGAAAGAATGATGAACCAACGAATTGACTTGCAAATCCGTGGACGGTCAGGAAGACAAGGAGATCCAGGTCGCACTAAATTCTTTGTTTCGCTTGAAGATGATCTGATAAAAAACTGGGGACCTGATTGGATCCAAGATACCTATCATGATTATGACGTAGACAGAAGAATTGATGCTACAAAAGCACTAACCAAACGTAAATATAGAAACCTGGTCGAAAGAGCCCAAAATGCTAGTGAAAGTTCGAGTCAAGCGAGTCGGAGAATGACCTTAGAGTTTGCGGAGAGCATGAATATTCAGCGTGATTTGGTTTATAAGGAACGCGATCGTTTAATCAAAAAAGAGGGACGCTTAGATGATATTGTGGAGCAAGTTGTGCGTGATGTCTTTGCCCAAGTGTCTAAAAATAAGGATTATGAAGAGCCGATTGCTTTTTATCGTTATATCCTTGATAATGTCAGTTACCAAGTTGACCTACTAAAAAACCATCAATCATTCCGATCTAATAAAATGAAGGAGAATTTTCTCTGGGAGATCGCACAGGATGAGTTAGAAAGCAAATATAAGATTTTAGGAACAGATGAAGTAGTTGCACAATTTCAACGGATGGCTATTTTAAAGGCCATTGATGAGAATTGGGTGGAGCAGGTCGATTATTTGCAACAATTGAGAACAGCTTTAACGGGTCAATATACCAATCAAAAGAATCCTTTGGTCGAATTTTTCCAAGAAGCTTATCAATCTTTTGAGAGAATGAAATTTTTATCAAAAGAACAGATGATTCGAAATCTCTTACTTAGTAGAGTAGAAATCAATAAAAAAGGGGAAATTGTTTTGCATTTCCCTTAAAGATGAGGACCTTATGACTATATACAATATCAATTTAGGGATAGGTTGGGCAAGCAGTGGTGTAGAGTATGCCCAAGCCTACCGAGCAAAATTATTAAGAAGTATCAAGGAACCTGCTAAATTTATTTTTATGGACATGATTTTGGCAGATAATATTCAACATCTAACCGACAATATCGGTTTCAAAGATGATGAGATTATATGGCTCTATACTCATTTCACAGATCTTAAGATTACACTAACCACTTATAGACTTTCTCAAGTACTAGCTGGTTTTGATGGCAATCCAAGTAGGGAAGAAACAGAAGGGAAAATTAGACGTTTTTTCTATGAGGAACAGGACAGTTTTTTGACTTGTTATTTGCGGAACGAGAATAGTCCTTTTGTTGAGCGTTGTGAATATGTTTCTAGAGGAATTTTGGTCCGTAAAGACTATTTCTCTTATACTAGATATTGTACAGAGTTCTTTATCCCTAAAAACAATCAAGCTACTTTAATTGAGCGTCGTTTTTATAATGAAAATGGAAGTGTAGCCTATAGTATGCAGATGGCAGATGGGCGAGAAGTTTTCCGTTTTCCAGATCGTTTTTTAGTAGGG
This sequence comes from Streptococcus timonensis, assembly GCF_047460355.1. Lineage (GTDB taxonomy): Bacteria > Bacillota > Bacilli > Lactobacillales > Streptococcaceae > Streptococcus > Streptococcus timonensis_A. The sequence goes on from NZ_JASHGL010000001.1 coordinate 573,292, forward strand.
CGTCAGGAATTAATCCGCTATTTTATGCAGACTCTTAATTTGACCAAACAAGACCTTGTTATTTTAGACCGCGAAACCAATATTGGCCAACCTATTTTTGAGGAAGCTCAAAAGGCTCGCCTGGGTGTCGTGGTTCATGCGGAGCATTATAGTGCTAATAGTACAGATGACCAGTATATCTTATGGAATAATTACTACGATTATCAATTTACCAATGCAGACAAGGTTGATTTCTTTATAGTAGCAACGGACCGTCAAAAGGAAGTTTTAGCAAACCAGTTTGCAAAGTATACGGATCATGTCCCATCTATCTATTCAATCCCTGTTGGTAGCTTAGCGAGCTTATCGCATTCTGATCAACGTAAGCCTTTCTCAATGATAACAGCTTCTCGCTTGGCTACTGAAAAACACATCGACTGGCTGGTTCGTTCTGTTGTGCGTGCAAAACGTGAAATTCCAGAACTTTCTTTTGATATCTATGGAAAGGGAGGAGAAGAAGGGAAACTTCTTTCTCTGATTGATGACTTGGGTGCTTCTGATTATATCCAACTTAAAGGACATGCAGATTTAGCTGAGGTCTACAAGAACTATGAGGTTTATCTATCTGCGTCAACCAGTGAAGGTTTTGGCTTAACCTTGATGGAGGCAATTGGTTCTGGATTACCAATTATTGGATTTGATGTACCTTATGGTAACCAAACTTTTGTTAGCCAAGGGGAAAATGGTTACTTGCTTGAAAATTCTGCAGATCAAGTTGTAGAACGTATAACTGCTTCTTTTGCTGAAAAGATTGTTAAGTTGTACCAAAATAAAGAACTTGATTCTATGCGTCAAGCGTCCTATGCGCGTGCTGAAGATTTTTTAACCAGCCGAGTTGAAGAGGCTTGGACTCAGTTGATAGAAGAGGTGACCCATGCTGAATTTGTTTGATACTTATTCCCGTGAAAGTCAGGATTTGCTCCATTCTCTCAAAGAGGCAGGTTATGAGCATCCGACAGTTGTGTTGGAGCCAAATGGCTTTCTACCAGATGGTGTGGAATCTCCTTTTATTTACTTTTTAGGTCAACCAAAAGTTGAGAAGAGGGGCCGTTTCTTTAACGAGGTCAGAGTCCCTGATTTCTGGGAGATTACAGGTGATAATACCATGGCTCAAGTGAACTATTACGGTCAGGTAAAAGCCAAGATTTATTACTACGCACCTTCTTATAAACGAATCGTTGAACGTGTAGAATGGATAGATAATAAGGGGCAAATTGTTCTAATTGAACGCTATGATCAATACGGCCGACACATTGCTACCACAACCTGTGATACAGATGGTAAACAATTAGTGACCACTTATTTTGAAGAAGGTTTAGAGCGTTTGACAGAGAATCACCAAACAGGAGACCTGATCTTAACCTTGAAAAAACAACCGATCAGGATTTTCAAGAATCGTTTAGATTTCTATGTATTTTATCTAGAATACAGAAGATTTAACTTAGACAGAGTAATCTATAATACCTTGGCCACATCCTTTAGTGTTAGTCTTCAGTTAGGAAGTAAGGGGATTCTAGGGCAGGATATCTTAGTTTGGCAAGAACGTCTTTATGATAGTATACCTGGGAATATGCAGCTCATTTTAAATAGTCAGCCTGTTCGTACTAAAAAGATTTTAATTCCTCAAACCGATACTTACCACCGTGCATTGCTTTTAACTCCAAAAGAGCAGCATAGTTTATTTGGTCCTCTAGGTTATATTTATGAATTTACTGAAAAAGAGGATATTCGGAAGGATGCCTTTGTTCTGACAAATTCAGACCAAATTGAATCCTTGTCCTATATAGTTGAGCAAGCTCCTAATGTGACTTTTCGAGTTGCAGCCTTGACAGAAATGTCGCCTATTCTATTAGGTATGGTTCGCTATCCCAATGTCGTTCTATACCAAAATATTAGCCAAAAAAGAATCGAAGAGTTACTGAGAGTTTCAAGTATCTATCTAGATATCAATCATTATGGAGAGGTACAAGGGATTGTTCGCAAGGCCTTTGAACATAAACAAGTGATTCTTGGCTTCGCTCATACTGTTCATGATAAACGATATATAGCCAAAGAGCATATATTCGAGCAAGGGCAGGAAGTGGCTCTTGTAAACCGGATTAACGAAATTTACAAGTCGGTAGATCGTTATAAAGGAGCTGTTGCACTTCAAATTGAACAATCAAGTGCGATTGAAATGAATGAGTTTCGCACAAGATTTCAAGAAGGACTAGGAGATGGAAATGTCTGATCATAGGAAAGATTTATTTTACAAAGAAGTCGAAGGCCGGATGGAAGAACTTAAGAGACGTCCTCCAGAAAAGGAAAAAACTACGCGTTCGGAAAGAATCAATGTTATTTTTAATGTGGTTATAGGTCTCGTAATTTTATTCGGAGTTTTATTCACCCTATTTAGAGTTTTAGGGGGATCATAAGATGGATTTGATATTTGTAGCTGGCATCATTACAATATCTCTTGGATTAGTAATTTTAATCATCCTCCAACCTCGCCAAAAGCAATCTTTATCGACTGATGCAACTAGTAATTTGGGGAAACCAAACTATTGGCGCTCTCATCGAGGGCTTAAACTTACGACCCTATTCTTGAGTATCCTATTTCTTTTAGTTTTGTTTTTACATATGATAATGACGCAAATCAAATAGGATATATTTTTTAAATCTTACTATTTAGTATATTTGAAAAAAAGTGAGAGTTGATGTCCTACAATCTCTCGGCTAGTAACCGTCAGTATCAACCTAAGAATCAGAAAATTCTTCACAAATTTTTCACCGATCTTACGTGGTAACTATCAGAAACTGGAATAATTATTTCATAGGGTTTGCTATAAGCTGGAGTTTATGGCCCTCTTGGAGGAATTACTATATTGGTAAGTCCTAAGAAAAATGATAAAAGCAAATCACTAGGAGGTTTGCTTTCTTTATATATAAAAATTACCTTTGAAACTTAAGTTAAATTTATTGAAAATAGATGATAATCGTGTATAATCAATAGAGAATATTATTTAGGGAGTACAGAGTGAGATTTAAACTATTGAGTAGAAGATCCTGGGTGAGAGAACAAATTACACGCTTTAAATTAGTCAAATCAGGGAAAAGTTGGATTCGAGTACCATCTTCTAGTATTTTATTATTTCAAGGAAAAATGGAAGAAGGGTTCATGATTCGTACCAAACCATCATTTTTCTTGAAAGGGGTAATTACAGCAGGTACAATTTTAGGAGCATCAAGTCTTTCCCATCCTACATATGCAGACGAAGAAAGCAGTAATGAAATAGCTTCTGAGTGGGATTCGGAAGTGGGAGTAATTGGAAAAGACAGCCTGGTGTTAGCAGTTATTGAAAAATCAATCGTTAGTTCCAATAGTTTAGATTCAACTGATATAGAGAGCAAATCTTTTTCACCTGAAGACTCTACTTCAGTAGTTTATTCGTTGGCTAGTTCAGGATCAGCAAGTGAATCGGCTACTATCTTGGCTTCAGAGATTCAGCGAGCTGAATCAATATCTCCTAGATTATATGAAATTCAAGAAGACCAAATAAAAATCATTGCACGAGATATATATACTTACATTGACCAAGTGAAAACTTTAGAAGGTGGGAATGAACTAGCTCTTTTAGGAGAGGAAACATTAGAGTCACTACGTAAGGAACTCTCAAATCCATCCTCTGATAGAATAGGAGTAGTTAGTCAAGCGAAAATCGTTCGCAATCGATTGGTTAATGCTACATTGCGTGTAAATTCTGGAAATCGTGACTCCCGTAATAATACGGTGATTGGAAGAGAAAAGAGTTTGCGAACACCGTTTGTCATGAGTGGACCTGCCAATAATCATCTAATTACAGCCTATAATTCAGACCCCGTTCGACTGCAATATATTGTTAGAGAACAATCTGGTGGGGTCATTTTGACATATATGGGGTATTCTCCTAACAGTGATCGTGTTGACGGTGTATTAGTTCCGAATGCCACATTAAAAACCCCATTTGCGCCTATGCTTATTGAAGGTAAGGTTGGAGATAATGAAGTTGTTGAACCAGGCAAAATCTATACGATTACGGTTCGTTTTACTAATGAACGAAATCAATTTCTTGATCGTTCCTTCCGCATTAAAGTCTTACCACAGAATGATGGGATTCGAAACCCGATTATGGAAGTCAAGTCTAATACACAAGTATCTGATCTTTTAAATTTGACGGACCCGGAAAAAGAACAAGTATGGCAGAAGTTCAAAGATGCAAATCCTCGTTTGATTTCGTCCAAGGATTTCAAGACTTACTCAATATCGTCTACAGGTGAAGTAACGGTTATCTTCAAAGACAATACTTCGAATACAGTGACCGTTCCTTTAACAGAGGATCCTAGAAGACAGTCGCTTTCAGTAAGCATTTCGCTTAGTTTGTCAGAGATTGAAAGTATTTCTGTACTTGAATCTGAGTTAGCCAGTTCATCAGTTTCAGAATCTACCTTGGTATCAGTAAGCACATCAGAGTTAGTTTCAACCTCAGAATCAGTATTTAAGTCCGAATCAGTATTAACGTCTGAGTCTGTGTCAACGTCCGAATCAGTAAGCTCATCAGAGTTAGTCTCAATCTCAGAATCTGAATCTACATCAGAATCAGTGTCATCTTCAGAATTTGTTTCAACGTCAGAGTCGATATCAACGTCCGAATCAGTCTCGGCATTTGAATCTGAGTCTGTATCTACATCAGAATCAGTGTCATCTTCAGAATTTGTCTCAACGTCAGAGTCGATATCAACGTCAGAATCAGTCTCAGCATTTGAATCTGAGTCTGTATCTAACTCAGAATCCGCATCAACATCTGAGTCTGTGTCAACTTCTGAATCAGAATCAGTTTCATTATCTGAGTCAGTATCAACTTCAGAGTCTGCATCTAAGTCCGAATCGGTATCAAGATCCGAGTCAGTATCTGTATCTGAATCAGTCTCGATATCAGAGTCAGTATCTGCATCAGAATCGGTATCAAGATCCGAGTCAGTATCTGCATCAGAATCGGTATCAAGATCCGGGTCAGTATCTGCATCAGTATCTGCATCAGAATCTGTATCAATATCTGAGTCAGTATCAACTTCAGAATCTGTTTCAACATCTGAATCAGAATCAGTAAGCACCTCAGAGTCTGTATCAACATCAGAATCAGTGTCATCTTCAGCATCTATTTCAACGTCAGAATCAGTTTCAGCATTTGAATCTGAGTCTGTATCTACATCAGTATCTTTCTCAACCTCAGATTCAGTTTCAACCTCAGAATCTGAATCTGTATCTATCTCAGAATCCGTATCAATATTTGAGTCAATCTCAACGTCAGAATCTGAATCTACATCTGAGTCTGTATCAACTTCAGAATCTGAATCTACATCAGAATCAGTCTCAGCATTAGAGTCAGTAAGCAGCTCAGCATCAGTCTCAACGTCAGAATCAGTTTCTAAGTCAGAATCTGTATCTAAGTCAGAATCAGTTTCTAAGTCAGAATCTGTATCTAAGTCAGAATCAGTTTCTAAATCAGAATCACTTTCAACCTCAGAATCAGTAAGCATATCAGAGTCTGTTTCAACCTCAGAATCAGTAAGCACATCAGAGTCTGTTTCAACCTCTGAGTCAGAATCAGTAAGCACCTCAGAATCTGTTTCAACCTCAGAGTCTGTATCAACTTCTGAGTCAGAATCAGTAAGCACCTCAGAATCTGTTTCAACATCAGAATCAGTAAGTACCTCAGAGTCAGTATCAACCTCTGAGTCAGAATCAGTAAGCATCTCAGAATCTGTTTCAACCTCTGAGTCAGAATCAGTAAGCACCTCAGAATCTGTTTCAACATCAGAATCAGTAAGTACCTCAGAGTCTGTTTCAACATCAGAATCAGTAAGCACCTCAGAGTCTGTTTCAACCTCTGAGTCAGAATCAGTAAGCACCTCAGAGTCAGTTTCAACATCAGAATCAGAATCAGTAAGCACCTCAGAGTCTGTTTCAACCTCTGAGTCAGAATCAGTAAGCACCTCAGAGTCAGTATCAACTTCTGAGTCAGAATCAGTAAGCACCTCAGAATCTGCATCTAAGTCAGAATCAGTAAGTACATCTGAGTCTGTTTCAACCTCAGAATCAGAATCAGTAAGCACTTCAGAATCAGTTTCAAGATCAGAATCAGTAAGCACCTCAGAATCTGTTTCAACCTCTGAGTCAGAATCAGTAAGCACCTCAGAATCTGTTTCAACCTCTGAGTCAGAATCAGTAAGCACCTCTGAGTCAGTATCAACCTCTGAGTCAGAATCAGTAAGCATCTCAGAATCTGTTTCAACCTCTGAATCAGAATCAGTAAGCACCTCAGAGTCTGTATCAACTTCTGAGTCAGAATCAGTAAGCACCTCAGAATCTGTTTCAACATCAGAATCAGTAAGCACCTCAGAGTCAGTATCAACTTCTGAATCAGAATCTGTATCTAAGTCAGAATCAGTTTCAACATCAGAATCACTTTCAACTTCGGTTTCTGAGTCATCATCTAACTCATCATCAAATTCTGAAAGTGAAAAACCTCAAGGTGAAGTTATCATTACTTACATCCGAGAAAATGATGGTAAGGAAATTAAGGTTCAACGCCAAGACACTCCTAAGTCTGACTACAACACACCTTATAACACTACTGAAAATGATGAACAACCTAAGTACATTGAGTTCGAAGATAAAAAATATGAGCGTGTTCCAGCTGGCAATTACCCAGTAGGTAAAGTTGATAACGAAGGACATCTTGAATCTTCAGATCCGATTAAAGGTAAAGTAGAAAAACCACTTTCTAAGATTACTTATGTCTATAAAGAAATCAAAGAAGATCCATCAACACCAACAGGTAACGTTTATGTTCACTATGTAGATACTGAAGGTAAAGTTATCAAGCAAACAGTAATTGACGAACTTGCACAACCAGTAGGTAAAGACTACGACACAGTAGTAGACAACCGCCCACAAACAATCGAGTTTGAAGGTAAGACTTATGAATTGGTACCAGCAGGTCACTACACAGTAGGTCAAGTTGACGAACAAGGTCACTGGACAGGTGATGACGCTACAACTGGTAAAGTTGCTTCAAGAGATAAGAATGTAACATACATCTACAAACTTAAAGAAGAGCCAACTCGACCTAAAGGTAATGTTTATGTTCACTATGTAGATGAATTTGGTAATACGATTAAGAAATCTGTAACAGATGAATTTGCACAACCAGTAGGTAAAGATTATGATACAGTAATCGACAACCGTCCTAAGACTATTACTACACCAGATGGTAAAGTCTACGAATTGGTACCACAAGGTAACTACCAAGTAGGTAAAGTTGATAGTGAAGGTCACTTGACAACAACAGATCCTACAACAGGTAAAGTGGTTGAAGGCGATAAGAATGTAACTTATGTATACAAACTTGTGAAAGATTCAACTCCAGTTGAACCAACTCCAGGTAAACCTTCTGAACCAACTCCAAGTCCTCAACAACTTCCAAATACTGGGGCAGCTGATTCAGTAGCAACTGGTCTAATGGGAGTAGTTACAGGTCTTGCAACACTTAGTCGTCGTAAAAAAGATGATAACTAATTGTTAATCTTAAACATAGAGTATCTTTTTCTATGATTACTTAGGGTTGTGAAACCTGAAAAGGGAACGAATTGTTCCCTTTTTATAATCCCTTTAATTTTACTTATACAATAAAATCCCTGTTACACAAAATTACAGGGATTCTTATTTGATAAAGATACAATCTAAAAATTGATTATTTTAGTTTAAAATTTTACTGCAACGGAATTTCTAGACTAGATTGCGCAAGGTCTACAGTTAATCGATAGTCTGTATTGTCACGTATAGTAATCTCAAAGTCAGTAGTATAGAGAACGAGACGGAGAGTATCGCCTTTTCTTAGTTTGTAAATTGTTGGTTGGAGTTCAAATTGAAATTCCATCCATTCATCTGGTTTAACTTCTTCAATTTTTAATAAATCATGACGATTTTGGAGGTTGAGGTAGCCTTTGGTAATAACACGTTGGGCACTTTGACTATATGGTAACTCAAAGAGATTATCTAACATGTGGTATCGACCATTATCAAGGGTACGAACTGATAAGATTCCAGGATAAGGTTGAAGGTATTTCTTTTGACCAAGTTCGAGAAGTTGAGCAGAAAGTAAGCCTTTGTTTGTACTTGACTTGAGACGAATGTTTAGTTTAACACGACCATTGATATGAAGATCCTCTGTTACTGGAAGGTCGATTGTAAGTTGATTAACCTTGCCTTGATATAGTTCAGTGTTAAAGGTTGGATAGTTTTTTCCAAATCGTTCAAAGTCTGATTCTTCATACTGGTTTTGGATAGCAGCTTGATTAGTTCCAAGTTTGAAAGTTTTACTAGTTTCTTGATTACCGAAATCAGCAAGTGTCATCCAAGTTTGTTCAACAGTATTATCTTGCCAAATCACCGTAGGGAGTTGATATTGAGTTTCCTGTCCTAATAATCTTTGTGTCAAAAGGGCATTCATGGATTCACGGAAGTCTATAGACTGCCAGTTGTTGATGTATACATGAGCACCATTATGATAGAAGAGGTGTTTCTTAATGCCACTTGGAAGAGCATTGAACATTTGATAGACATGGAGTGGTTTCACATTCCAGTCTTGCGAACCGTGAGTAAAGACAACTTCAGCCTTAACCTTTTTAGCATTAAGAAGGTAGTTTCTGTCATGCCAGAATTGATTGTAATCACCAGTTTTGCGGTCTAGATTTTTCTTAAGTTCTTCTAAGGCAGCTTTATGAGCATTATTCCCACGAATATAGTCACCAGCTAAGAGATTACGAGAATAAGTTAATTCATCTAATGAATCGAAGTCCTCTCCAGGATAGCCGCCTGGGCTTGTCACAAGACCATTTTCTCGGTAATAGTTGTACCAAGAAGAAATACCAGCTTCAGCAATGATGACCTCTAAACCTTCAACACCTGTAGTAGCAAGACCATTTGACATTGTTCCTAGGTAAGAAAGACCAGTAGTTGCCACTTTACCATTTGACCAATCAGCTTTTACTTGACGTTTACGACTATGATCCGTAAAGGCACGACAACGACCATTTAGCCAATCGATAACATTCTTATAAGCTTCAACTTGGCGGTAATCTCCGTTGGTCATCTGACCTTGAGAATCCCTGGTACCAAGACCTGATACGTAGATATTGGCAAATCCTCTTGGAAGGAAGTAGTCGTTAAGTGTGTAGCTACTATTGATATGAGTGAGTTTTTCTTCAGCTTCAGTGACAAGTTGAGCTTGGCCTACAGGATCAACCAAATCCAATGTAGGCTCCTCCAAGCTAATCTTGTGAGGTTCTTTAACTGTTAATTCCTCCTCCATTTTGTAGAGGGCCTTATCACTTGCTTTGTCATTGGTTCCTTGATGGTATGGACTTGCTGTCATGACTGCAGGAATTCTTCCTGAGAAAGATGGACGGATAATATTAACCTTGACTAGGTCAGGTAAGCCATCCTTATCAGAATCAACACGAGTCTCTACATAAACTACTTCACGAATGACATTGTTAGTTGAGAAAGTCGCTAAACTCTTGCCATTGAAGTAGTGATAGTTATTGTCCTCAGGAATAAGACCATCACTAACTAACTGATCGATAAGGGTGTTCCCTTTTTTAGTGCGTGTATTTAAAAGCTGATAGAAATTGTCGATTAAATCTCCGTAAACGATCGGAAACGCTGTTTCTTTGTGAAAAGCAAGACCATCTTCGAAGTCTGTTAGATAGCTAAATCCAAGCAATTGAAAGGCAACAGTGTAGAAAATTTCTGCTGTCAATTCGCGTTCAGATGTAAAGAAAGCTAGAAGGTCTGTTTCCTTATCAACTGCTAAAGTAGAAAGAGGATAATCTTTATTTTTGTAATAAAAAAAACAGTTTCTAACAAATGACTCAAACTGATCTTTTTCAGAAGCCGAAGGATCCAGTTTAAAACCAAGTTCAGCTAATTGAATCAAAGCTTCTTCCTTGGATACGGGATAATAACTAAATTGATTATAGCGCATAATAGTCTCCTTTGAGAATGAGGTTAAAATTATTATATCAAAAAACTAAACGAATAGATACCTCGGTTAACTAGCTTTTGAGTATCCTTTAAGGATATGCTATACTAGACATATGTTAGATTTAGAGAAATATGGTGTGACCCTGTGGGAAGAGGAAAAAATTCTCTCTTTCCGTCAAAAACTTTTAGCTTGGTATGATGAAAATAAGCGTGATTTACCCTGGAGAAGAAGCAAAAATCCATACCATATCTGGGTTTCTGAAATCATGTTGCAACAGACCAGAGTTGATACAGTTATTCCCTATTATGAACGTTTTCTGGATTGGTTCCCAAGTGTTGTAGCTTTAGCAAATGCATCCGAACAGCGACTTTTAAAAGCCTGGGAAGGTTTGGGTTATTACTCGCGTGTTCGCAATATGCAAACTGCTGCTCAGCAGATTATGAATGAATTTAATGGAGAATTTCCTTCAACTTACGAAGGTATTTCAAGCTTGAAAGGGATTGGTCCCTATACGGCTGGTGCTATTTCAAGTATTGCCTTTAATCTTCCACAACCTGCAGTTGATGGGAACGTTATGAGAGTCTTGGCTCGCTTGTTTGAGGTAAATCATGATATTGGCAATCCCAGCAATCGTAAAATTTTTCAAGCTATGATGGAAATCTTAATTGATCCAGATCGTCCAGGTGATTTTAACCAGGCTTTGATGGATTTAGGTTCTGATATTGAAGCGCCTGTCAATCCTAGACCTCAAGATAGTCCAGTTAAGGACTTTAGCGCAGCCTTTCTACACGGGACCATGGATCGCTATCCCATTAAAGCACCAAAGAAAAAACCAATTCCAATCTATCTAAAGGCATTAGTGGTATCAAATGAAAAAGGGCAATTCTTATTGGAAAAGAACGAGAGCGAAAAACTATTAGCTGGATTTTGGCATTTTCCCTTGATTGAAGTTAATGAATTCTCAGAGCAAACTCATGACTTGGACCTTTTTAGTCAAGTTGCTGAACCAATTCTAGAAATGGGTCCGTCTCCCCAAGCTAGCTTTGAACAAGACTATGACCTTGATGTAAATTGGCTTGATGTTAGCTTTGAGGAAGTCAAGCATGTTTTTAGCCATCGTAAGTGGCATATTCAACTTATTGCCGGTCAGGTATCTGAAAATAAGGATTATACTGATAGAGAAGTCCTTTGGCTGACTCCGGAAGAATTTAGTCTGTATCCACTAGCAAAACCCCAACAGAAAATCTGGCAAACCTATTTAAAAAGAGGTCTATAAAGTCAGTGTTTTATGTCTTCTTTATGTTTTTTTGGTATAATGAGTAAAGGAAAAAGGTGACTATATGAAAAAAATTCTTATTGTAGATGATGAAAAACCCATCTCAGATATTATTAAGTTTAATATGACTAAGGAAGGCTATGATGTTGTGACAGCCTTTAATGGTCGTGAAGCAATTGAGTTATTTGAGTCCGAACAACCTGATATTATTATTTTGGACTTAATGTTGCCAGAGATTGATGGGCTTGAAGTTGCTAAAACAATTCGTAAGACAAGTAGTGTTCCTATTATTATGCTTTCTGCCAAAGACAACGAATTTGACAAGGTTATCGGACTAGAACTTGGAGCTGATGATTATGTGACCAAGCCCTTCTCAAATCGAGAATTGCAGGCGCGTGTTAAAGCCTTGCTACGTCGTTCGGTTGTACTTGCTACTGATAATCAAGAATCAGACACTAAGTTACAAAGTCTGCAAATTGGTGATTTGGAAATTCTCCCAGATGCCTATGTAGCCAAAAAATATGGTGAGGAGCTAGAGTTGACTCACCGTGAGTTTGAGCTTTTGTATCACCTAGCGTCACATATCGGCCAAGTGATTACTCGTGAACACCTCTTAGAGACTGTTTGGGGATACGATTATTTCGGAGATGTTCGTACCGTTGATGTGACCATTAGACGTCTCCGCGAGAAAATCGAAGACACACCAAGTAGACCAGAATACATCCTAACTCGTCGTGGAGTAGGATATTATATGAGAAATAATGATTGAAGTAATTAGACAAACAATTTTCACAAGAGATTTCGTCTTTGGCCTCATTTTAATTGGTTTTATTCTACTGCTCAGTTTTCTATTGCTTGAAAATCGTCGAGATAGCATTAGACTTAGACAATTAAACAAAAAAGTAAAGGATTTGATTGCTGGTGATTATTCTCACGTTCTAGACCTTCAAGGTTCTACCGAGATTACTAATATCGCAAATAATCTCAATGACCTGTCAGAAGTTATCCGTCTGACCCATGAAAATCTTGAGCAAGAGAGTAAAAGATTAAATTCTATTCTTTCTTATATGACTGATGGAGTGCTTGCTACCAATCGCCGTGGGCAAATTATCATGATCAATGATATGGCCAAGAAACAATTAGGGATTGTAAAAGATGAAGCACTCAACCAAAATATTTTAGAATTACTCCATATTGAAGATGAGTATGAGCTGCGAGATTTGATTACTCAAAGTCCGGAATTGATGATAGATTCTCAGGATGTGAATGGAGAATACATAAGTATTCGTGTGCGTTTTGCTCTTGTTCGTAGAGAATCTGGCTTTATTTCAGGTCTTGTTGCTGTATTGCACGATACAACTGAACAAGAGAAGGAAGAACGGGAGAGAAGGCTCTTCGTATCGAATGTTAGCCATGAACTGCGAACTCCTTTGACTAGTGTGAAATCTTATCTAGAGGCCTTGGATGAAGGTGCTTTGTCAGAACCAGTTGCGCCTGATTTTATTAAAGTATCATTAGATGAGACCAATCGAATGATGCGAATGGTAACAGATCTCTTACATCTATCGCGTATTGATAATGCTACTAGCAACTTAGATGTTGAATTAACTAATTTTACTGCATTCATTACCTTTATCCTCAATCGTTTTGATAAAATCAAAAGTCAGGATGAGAATCTGAAGTATGAATTGATTAGAGATTATCCAATTACTTCCGTATGGATTGAGATCGATACAGATAAGATGACTCAGGTGATTGATAATATTTTAAACAATGCTATCAAATATTCACCAGATGGTGGGAAAATCACTGTTTCTATGAAAACAACTGACGATCAGATGATTCTATCTATTTCCGATCAAGGATTGGGAATTCCAAAACAAGATTTACCTAAAATCTTTGACCGTTTCTATCGTGTGGATCGTGCTAGAAGCCGTGCTCAAGGTGGAACAGGTCTAGGATTAGCCATTGCTAAGGAAATCATCAAGCAACATAATGGATTTATCTGGGCCAAAAGTGAATATGGTAAAGGCTCAACCTTTACTATTGTGCTTCCTTATGATAAGGATGCTGTAAAAGAAGAAGTATGGGAGGATGAAGTAGAAGACTAGAATGAGTGAAACAGGCTTTAAATATAGTATTTTAGCATCGGGTTCTAGTGGAAATTCCTTCTATCTAGAAACCCCAAAGAAAAAGATTTTAGTGGATGCCGGTTTATCTGGTAAAAAAATTACAAGCTTATTGGGTGAAATCAATCGTAAGCCAGAAGATTTGGATGCTATTTTGATTACGCATGAGCATGCGGATCACATCCATGGAGTAGGGGTTCTTGCGCGCAAGTATGGCATGGACCTTTATGCTAATGAAAAAACTTGGCAGGCTATGGAGAATAGCAAATATCTTGGAAAGGTTGACTCATCACAAAAACATATCTTTGAAATGGGCAAGACTAAAACTTTTGGTGATATTGACATTGAAAGTTTTGGTGTTAGCCATGATGCAGTTGCTCCTCAATTTTATCGCTTTATGAAGGATGATAAGAGTTTTGTCCTATTGACTGATACAGGCTATGTCAGTGATCGAATGGCTGGTATTGTCGAGAATGCAGATGGCTATCTAATCGAGTCAAATCATGATGTTGAAATCCTGCGAGCTGGATCTTATGCTTGGCGACTCAAACAACGCATCCTGTCTGACCTTGGCCACCTATCAAATGAAGATGGTGCAGATGCCATGATTCGTACACTTGGAAATCGTACTAAGAAGATTTACCTAGGACATCTATCTAAAGAGAATAATATCAAGGAGCTGGCTCATATGACGATGGTCAATCAGTTGGCTCAGGCAGATCTAGGAGTAGGAGTAGACTTTCAAGTTTATGACACTTCACCAGATACTGCAACACCTTTAACGGATATATAAAAAGGAACACCATTAGGTGTTCCTTTTTAATGAATCTTAGTTTTTAATTTATGATATAATGATTTCATAAGCGATTATAATGGAGAAATATAAATTGAAAAAGACTTGGACATTTGCAGATTATTATGATACAACCATATTATTATTAGCATTGATATCTGTGGTGTTAGTTGTTTTTGGTTTTATGGATGTTATAGATTTGGATAATCCGCCTTACAATATTATTGATTTAATGATTTGGATAGTGTTTATAGTGGATTATCTATGGCGTTTCTTTTCTAGTAAAGAAAAATTTCGTTTCATTATTGATAATGTTTTTGATTTATTAGCGATTCTTCCTTTAAATGCTATTTTTACAGTTTTTCGTTTGGGACGTATTTTTCGTTTAGCAAAATTAACAAAATTAGTTAAACTTACAAGGTTATTAAGAATAATTGGTTTAAGTGGAAAATTAGAAAGAAAAGCTAGTAGATTACTGCGAACGAATGGCTTGCTTTATATCTTATATGTCAATTTGTTTATTGTATTTGTTGGAAGCTCAATCTTATCAGTTGTTGAGGAGAAGGCTTTTTCGGATAGTCTTTGGTGGGCTATTGTTACAGTAACAACTGTTGGTTATGGTGATATAGTCCCAAATTCGATATTTGGGAAATGGTTAGCAATAATCTTAATGCTAGTGGGTATAGGAACGATTGGGATGCTGACAAGTGCCTTAACTAATTTTTTTGTTAAAGAAAATTCTAATGAAGAATCCAAATTAGAACAACTACAGAATGAATTGGTTATGCAAAGGCGTTTAGTTGAGAAGCAGGCTGAAAGAATTGAAGAACTTCATAAAATGGTACAAGAATTACTTAACAAGTATTAATATAGAAAACACAAAAACCACTCAATCGAGTGGTTTTTATAATCCTGCAAATTCTTTAATTTCTTCTTCTGTCATAGATGAATCACAACGAACCTTGATTTGTCCATTTTTAACATGAACGAATCCTGGTACAGTTGGAATTTCGTAGCGTGAGCGGAAGTCTTGTAAAGCTTCAAGTTGGCTTGGTTCTTCACTATTAATGAAGTAGATGTGTGCTTTGGTTTCAGCCACTACACCAGCCAATGTGCCAGCAAATTTACGGCAGTAGGGACATGTTTTACGCCCGATAAAGAAAGTAGCAGTTTCTTTTTTTTCAAGAGCTTCTTGAGCACGCGCAACTGTAGTCACTTCAAGATCTTTGATGTTTTCTAAAAATTGTTCCATGAGAATACCTCGTTTATTTTGATAAAACTAGTATGCCATAAAAATGCTAAAATTGCTCAGTTTTGATACGCGAATAGGTGGTGGGGAAGAAATCAGTAGACTAAGTCTGATTTTCTAGTCCAATGTCCGTGTTTCTTTAAAGATATAGAAACTGAAGTTCTGCTCAAAAGAACAAGAAGAAGATATAAATTACAGTCATCTTTTACTTCATCATCAAAAATAGATGATATAAATTATAGTCAGCTTTATACTTTGTCATCAAAAATAAAGGTCAGGATTTTTCCCGACCTTTATATACTTGCTTATTTTACAAAGGCATTGATTTCAGCTTCGATGTTAGCAATCTTAGCTTGTGAATCTTCGTTGCTTTCACCAACAACTGCAATGTAGAACTTGATTTTTGGTTCAGTACCAGAAGGGCGAACTGCAATCCATGAACCATCTGCAAGAGTGTATTTCAATACATCACTTGGAGGAGTTGTCAAGGTTGTTACAGTGCCATCAGCTGCAGTAGATGTTTGTGTTTTGAAGTCTTCAGTGATTGAAACTGCTGTTGCGTTCCATTCTTTAGGCCCGTTTTCACGGAATTTAGCCATAATTGCTTTGATTTGCTCAGCACCGTCAACACCAGAAAGAGTAACAGAGATTGTCTTTTCAGCATAGTAGCCGTACTCTTTGTAGATTTCTTCGATACCGTCAGCTAAAGTCAAACCACGAGAACGGTAGTAGGCAGCAAGTTCAGCAACGACAAGAACAGCTTGGATGGCATCTTTATCACGTACGAATGGCTTAATCAAGTAACCGAAGCTTTCTTCAAACCCCATCATGTAGGTATGATTGTGTTTTTCTTCGAATTCTTGAATTTTTTCAGCGATAAATTTGAAACCAGTCAAGACGTTGAACATAGTTGCGCCGTAGCTTTCAGCAATCTTCGTTACCAAGTCAGTAGATACGATTGATTTACATAGGGCTGCATTTTCAGGAAGAGTTCCAGCATTTTTATGAGCTTCCAAGATGTACTTAGCCATGATGGCACCGATTTGGTTACCTGAAAGGTTGAGGTAGCTACCATCTTTTTGAAGAACTTCAACACCAACACGGTCAGCGTCAGGGTCAGTTGCCACAAGAACATCTGCACCAACTTGACGACCAAGTTCTTCTGCAAGTGCAAAGGCTGCTTGGCTCTCTGGGTTTGGAGATTTAACAGTTGAGAAGTCTGGGTCTGGAGTTGCTTGGGCTTCAACTAATTGAACAGAGTCAAATCCTGCTTGAGCAAGAGCACGACGAGCCAACATTTCACCAGTACCATGAAGTGGTGTGTAGACAATCTTCATGTCTTTACCGAATTCTTCAATCAAGGCGGGGTTGATGTTTACGTCCTTCACCTCTTTGAGGTATTCAACATCGACAGCTTCGCCGATAACTTCAATCAAGCCAGAAGCTTTTTCAGCTTCTACATCAGCGACTTCTACAGCGAAAAGATTGTCGATAGCACGGATGTAGGTAGTCAAAGCGTCAGCATCGTGTGGAGGCATTTGGCCACCATCTTCACCATAAACCTTGTAACCATTAAATGGAGCTGGGTTGTGGCTGGCAGTAATCATGATACCTGCAAAGCAGTTGAGGTGACGAACTGCAAATGAAAGCTCTGGAGTTGGACGGAGACTTTCAAAAACATACGATTTAATACCGTGTTTAGCAAGAACTGCTGCAGATTCAAAGGCAAATTCTGGAGAAAAGTGACGGCTATCATAAGCGATGGCTACACCACGTTCTTTTTCATTTCCACCTTTTGACTCAATCAAACGAGCCAAACCTTCAGTTGCTTGACGAACAACGTAGATATTAATGCGATTAGTTCCAGCACCAATCAATCCACGCATACCTGCAGTACCAAACTCAAGATTTGTATAGAATGCGTCTTCCTTAGTTTTTTCGTCCATATTTTCCAAATCATGACGAAGATAGTCTGGAAGTTCTGCGAAATCAACCCAATTTTGGTAGTTTTCTTGGTAAGCCATAGGAAATCTCCTTTAATATATAATCTAATCGCTTAAATTATACCACGATTTGAAGTTTTAGTAAAACGTTAGCATGAGTTTCTGAAAAAGTTATGAAATGTACCTAAACCACAAGTCTTGAACGGCTTACCGAAACATGCTATACTAACTGTATGATTATTTTACAAGCTAATAAAATTGAACGTTCTTTTGCTGGAGAGGTTCTTTTTGATAATATAAACCTACAAGTAGATGAAAGAGACCGCATTGCCCTCGTTGGGAAAAATGGTGCAGGAAAGTCTACATTACTCAAGATATTGGTTGGAGAAGAGGAGCCAACCACTGGTGAAATCAATAAGAAAAAAGATATTTCCCTCTCTTATCTAGCACAGGATAGTCGCTTTGAGTCTGAAAATACTATTTACGATGAAATGCTACATGTATTTGATGATTTGCGTCGGACTGAAAGACAACTTCGACAGATGGAGTTGGAGATGGGGGAAAAGACTGGTGCAGAATTAGACAAACTTATGTCTGACTATGATCGCCTATCAGAAAATTTCCGTCAGGCTGGAGGATTTACCTATGAAGCCGATATTCGCTCTATCTTAAATGGATTCAAGTTTGACGAGTCCATGTGGCAGATGCGAATCGCTGAGCTTTCCGGTGGTCAAAATACCCGTTTAGCCCTTGCCAAAATGCTCCTTGAAAAGCCTAATCTCTTGGTCTTGGACGAGCCGACTAACCACCTAGATATTGAAACTATAGCCTGGCTAGAGAATTACTTGGTAAATTATAGCGGTGCTTTAATTATCGTCAGCCATGACCGTTATTTCCTCGATAAGGTTGCGATCATAACACTCGACTTAACCAAACATTCTTTAGATAGATATGTGGGAAATTACTCTTCTTTTGTTGAGCAAAAAGAACTAAAATTAGCAACTGAAGCTAAAAATTACGAAAAGCAACAGAAGGAAATTGCTGCTTTAGAAGACTTTGTTAACCGAAATCTCGTTCGAGCATCGACAACCAAGCGTGCTCAATCTAGACGTAAACAACTGGAAAAGATGGAGCGTTTAGATAAGCCTGAAGCTGGGAATAAATCAGCCAATATGACCTTTCACTCTGATAAAACATCTGGTAATATTGTGCTGACAGTTGAGAATGCTGCTATTGGATATGATGGAGAAATATTATCAGAGCCTATCAACCTCGACCTTCGTAAGATGAATGCTATTGCTATCGTAGGACCTAATGGTATTGGTAAATCAACCTTTATCAAGTCTATTGTGGACCAGATTCCCTTTATCAAGGGTGAGAAGCGCTTCGGTGCAAATGTAGAAGTTGGCTACTATGATCAAACTCAAAGTAAGTTGACACCAAGCAATACAGTTTTAGATGAACTTTGGAATGATTTTAGATTGACACCAGAAGTGGAAATCCGAAATCGTTTAGGCGCCTTCCTTTTTTCAGGTGATGATGTTAAGAAATCAGTTGGCATGCTTTCAGGTGGAGAGAAAGCTCGATTGCTTCTAGCTAAACTATCAATGGAAAATAATAACTTCCTGATTCTTGACGAGCCGACAAACCATTTGGATATTGATAGTAAGGAAGTTCTAGAAAATGCCCTGATTGACTTTGACGGAACTCTTCTCTTTGTCAGCCACGACCGTTATTTCATCAACCGTGTAGCTACTCATGTGTTGGAATTATCCGAGAATGGATCAACCCTTTATCTAGGTGATTATGACTATTATGTTGATAAAAAAGCAGAGCTAGTAGCTAGTCAAGCGGAAGAAGCGGCAGCTTATAGCCAAGAAAAAGAGTTTTCTCCAGTTAATGACTATCAAGCCCAAAAAGAGAGTCAAAAAGAACTTCGTAAGTTGATGAGACAAATCGAAAACTTAGAGGCAGAAATCGAAGAACTGGAAACTCAGTCCCAAGCCATTTCTGAACAAATGCATACAACCAATGATGCGGATGAACTCATACAATTACAAGCAGAACTGGATAAAATCAGTCATCGTCAAGAAGAAGCAATGCTAGAGTGGGAAGAATTATCGGAGCAGGTGTAGGATGGAAAATCTTGGAAAAGTTTTTCGTGAATTTCGAATCAGTAAAAATTACTCTCTAAAAGAAGCTGCAGGAGAAGCCTGCTCGACCTCTCAATTATCTCGTTTTGAACTTGGAGAGTCGGATCTGGCTACTTCACGTTTCTTTGAAATTTTAGATAATATTCACGTGACGCTTGAAAATTTTATGGATAAGGCCAGAAATTTTCAACATCATGAGCATGTCAGCTTGATGGCTCAGATTATTTCACTTTACTACTCAAATGATATTGCAGGTTTTCAAAAGCTTCAAAGAGAACAACTTGAAAAGGCTAAGAGTTCAACTAATCCCCTCTATTTTGAGCTGAACTGGATTTTATTACAAGGTCTAATTTGTCAAAGAGATGCTAGTTACAGTATGAAACAAAGTGATTTGGACAAGGTAGCAGATTATCTTTTTCAAACAGAAGAATGGACCATGTATGAGTTGATTTTATTTGGTAATCTCTATAGCTTTTATGATGTTGACTATGTTGCTCGACTTGGTAGAGAAGTGATGGAGCGCGAAGAATTTTATCAAGAGATTGGTCGTCATCGAAAACTGGTCTTGATTTTAGCTCTTAATTGTTACCAGCATTGCTTGGAAAATTTTGCTTTTGAAAATTCCAGCTATTTTGAAGCTTACGTAGAGAAGATTATCTGTAATGGTATCAAACTGTATGAGCGTAATATTTTCCATTATCTAAAAGGCTTTTCCTTGTACCAAAAAGGACAGTGTAAAGAAGGTTGTAAGCAGATGCAAGAATCTATGCATATTTTTGACGTGCTAGGTCTTCCAGAGCAAGTAGCCTACTATCAGGAACACTACGAAAAATTTGTCAAAGTTAAATTTCCCAAATACGGGAAAAAATAAGAAACTCCTCCAAGTTTTGATACAATAGTTTCAAAATTTGAGAGGAGTTTTTATGAATCGATTCGCAGTGCAGTTAATTAGTCGTGGTGCTATAAACAAGATAGGAAATATGCTCTATGATTATGGAAACAGTGTTTGGTTGGCATCAATGGGAACGATAGGACAGACCGTTTTAGGGATTTATCAGATCTCTGAACTCGTCACATCCATTCTAGTCAATCCTTTTGGTGGGGTTGTTTCAGATCGTTTTTCACGTCGCAAGATTTTGATGATGACAGACTTGATTTGTGGTATTCTCTGTTTGGCCATTTCTTTTATCAGAAATGATAGCTGGATGATTGTGGCTCTAATTTTTGCTAATATTGTTCAGGCGATTGCCTTTGCTTTTTCTCGCACTGCTAATAAAGCTATTATAACAGAGATTGTAGAGAAAGATGAGATAGTGACCTATAACTCTCATTTGGAGCTAGTTTTGCAGGTGGTGGGTGTCAGTTCTCCCGTGTTTTCTTTCCTTGTTTTACAATTTGCAAGTCTTCATATGGCGCTCTTACTAGATGCTTTGACTTTTTTCATTGCCTTTGTTTTAGTAGCCTTACTTCCAAAAGAAGAACCAAAGATTCAAGATAAGAAACCTTTTACTGGGAAAGATATTTTTGCGGATATCAAAGATGGCTTGAACTATATCTGGCGTCAACAAGAGATCTTCTTTCTCTTGTTAGTGGCTTCCAGCGTTAATTTCTTTTTTGCTGCCTTTGAATTTTTGCTTCCTTTTTCAAATAAACTTTATGGTGTAGACGGAGCCTATGCGACTATCTTAACCATGGGTGCGATTGGCTCAATCATAGGAGCACTGATAGCCAATAAATTTAAATCTAGTATGAAGATGCTTTTATTCTTATTGATTTTAACAGGAGTAGGAGTTTTCATGATGGGTTTACCACTGCCAAATCTTCTTACTTTTTCAGGAAACCTAATTTGTGAACTCTTTATGACAATTTTTAATATTCACTTTTTCACTCAGGTACAGACCAAGGTTGACGGAGACTATCTGGGGAGGGTATTGAGTACCATTTTTACACTGGCAATTCTCTTTATGCCGATTGCGAAAGGTTTGATGACATTTCTACCAAGTGTGCAATTAGTTTCCTTTTTAATCATCGGACTCGGAGTTATTTTTCTTTCGTTGGTATCAATGATTTATATTCAAAGACAAGATTAATAAACAAAAAAACAGCGGTTTGGCTGTTTTTTTGTTTAAATCCATCCACCCTGAGGGAATCGAACCCCCATCTCAAGAACCGGAATCTTACGTGATATCCATTACACTAAGAGTGGAAACTTTCACCATTATATCAAAAAATATGGTGTAACTCAAGACTAATGTATATGCACTATATGGAGGATACTAAAAAGGATTTAGCAAAAACTAAATCCTCTTAAATGTTTATTTTTTTTCAAGAAGTGCTTTAATTTCTTGAAGAACTTCCAATTCAGTCGGTCCTGCTGGAGTTTCTTCAACAGGTTCATCTTTCTTACGAAGGTTTTGTGCTTTTTCAATAGCTTTAATAACGAAGAAAAGAACAGTACCTACAACAACAAAGTTGATAATAGCGCTCAAGAATTTACCATATGTAACACCATTCCATGCAAGCTCAGCAATGTTTTGTACTTTCGCAGCTTCCAAGGCTGGGTTCAATAGGAGTGGAGTGATGATATCATTAACAAATGAAGTCACGATAGCACCAAAAGCAGAGGCAATGATCACACCGACAGCAAGGTCAACAACGTTGCCACGGAGTAAGAAATTTTTAAGATCCTTTAACATAATCTTTTTCCTTTCATATTTTCAGACTACATTATATCGCAGTTTTATAGGAAAATCAAGGGATTTAACTATTTATTTTTAAATACAAAAAGCTTACTAAAAAGGTAATTTAATATAACAATGGAAACCTGAGCTATAAAAATTTCAATAGTATTAATAGCATCTATATTGTGACCTACAAATTGGCCAATAATTTGTGGGAAGGTCGTTACAAAAACAAAAGTTAGAAGAAGATCTAGTACAAAAGTAAAGAATCTAGCTGCTGAGAATTTTATTAAACGATTAAACCAATTTTTTCGTTTTTGCTTAAAAACAATGGTATCATTTGTAACAAAGGCAAAGAGAATTCCAGTTATATTTCCAACAGCTGTGGCAAAAAGCTCTTCGCGTGTTAGATAAAAAATGATCATGCGAGTTCCTACAGAAACTATGGTAGTAGCAACACCGAAAAATAAATAGGAAAGTATTTCATTATCAAAAAATTTTTTTAAATATTTTTTCATAAAATTAGTATAGCACAAAGCAAATAATTGTGCTATACTTGTAAAGTTGACTTTTCATCAACCCTTGGTGCTTAGCTTCTTTCACCAAGCATATTAAACGCGGGTAAACCGCTAAAGGAGAAAATATGAAAAAACTTACTGTTCGTGATATGGCAGATATTGCCATTGTCGCCGCTATCTATGTGGTCTTGACCATTACTCCACCGCTAAATGCTATCAGTTATGGTGCCTATCAGTTCCGTATTTCTGAGATGATGAATTTCTTAGCTTTCTACAATCCTAAGTACATCATTGGTGTTACGATTGGATGTATGATTGCCAATTTCTTCAGCTTTGGTATTATCGACGTTGCCGTTGGAGGTGGATCGACTTTAGTATTCCTAAGTCTTGGAGTCATCTTGTTTAGCAAATACAGCAAAGACTATCTATTTAATGGATTGATTCGAAAAGATCATTTCTTCTTTTCAATTCTATTCTCAATATCTATGGTAACAATTGCGGCTGAATTGTATCTTGTTGCTGAAGCTCCATTTTTCTTGACATGGTTCACTACAGGTATCGGAGAATTTGCTTCCTTAATCATCGGAGCTATTATCATTGGAAAAATTGGTCAACGAATTGATTTGACTAGATAATTTTTAAACAATTAAGCAGTTGAACCTGGTTCAACTGCTTTTTCTTTATATTTGAGGTTCTTTAGTAGATAAAGTGGTATAATAAAGAAAAAAGGGATTATTTTAATATGTATAGTTATCATATTTCAGTTTTTGAAGTCCTTTGGAAACATCAGGTCATTAGATTTTTGTTAATTTTTTTAGCACTATTTTATTTCTATCTTTTTTTCCAAAGAGTTAAGACATCCTTAAAAAGTGGTGGGAGTATGTTGGATCCTTTTCATATTTCAAAGGGAAGATTATACATTCACACGATTATTCTTTTTAGAAAAAGGATTATTCCTCTAGCTGAAATTAGACAGATTGATATTGCTTACGTTCGAGGGAGAAGAATGAATGGGGACAGGTATCATCTGTACTTTACAAGGAAAGATGGAAAATCTTTTACTTTTTATTTTGGAAAAAGCAAAAGAAGCGAGGAGTTATTGAAAAATCTTGCCAATGTGGCCAAGAAGTGCCATATTAAAATCCATCATTATTAAGAGTCGATTGCTAAAATTGGATTGTTGTCACTTGTGACAGTTGTCAAATCTAGGAGAGTAGCTAATATGAATCAACTATAAGTAATAAGAGAAGATAATCAACTAAGAACTTTATTGATGCAGGAATGTGATATTTTATTTTATGACCAGTTGAAAGAGGTCGAATTTTCTCAGAACAATGAAGTTTATTCTCTTTCGCACAGGGCCTTTGCTAAAGATTGCAGCGGGGGAGAATATGTAATTCTTGAGGATGAGAGTATCGGCTTTATAGGAAGCGAAGGACAAGTTGGGAGGGTGGCAGAAAGCCTTAAGGGCCTGCTTGCCTTCTTTCTTCATGCTGGTTCTATCTCTGTTTTTCTTGTCGTTTGCTCTACCAAAAAAAGGATTTATTAGCAAAATTTTGTCAAGGATTTCTCAACAAAGCACGAGAAAATTATCAGTCAAAAGGGGTAGTGTGGGATAAAGTGAGAGCTGGACTTGCACAAGAGTTGGGACTTGAATTTGAGCCAGAAAAACTACAAGAGTTAGCCTTCAATTTTTATCAATCAGCTATAAGCCCCCCTCTTTTCACCTGTAAATATGGTCATGGTGAGAATGAATATGTCTGCGATTCTGTTTTGTCAGATATTGTGGGCTTGTGGGTTTCGAAGCTTATTGGAATGAGTAGGGAAGAAATTATGAACTTTGGCAACTAATAGCTAGATGGTAATGATTTTTCGCTGTAGCTTGGGTAAGGATTTCTAAAAAAGATGATGGAAAAATAAGGTCTGAAAAATTCTTTATTCTCTTAAAGTTTTTTATGTTATAATAGCAACAGAAAATTTTTTAGGAGTTTATATGAGTTCTTCAGAATTTATTTCAAAGATTGATTATTATTGTCATAAGAAAGAAAATCTATTTGACAAAAGTAAGTTCAAATATGCCATTCGTTCTATGTTCGCAGGCGCTTTCTTAACCTTTAGTACAGCCGCTGGGGCTATCGGTGCAGATCTACTAAATAGCATCATCCCTAGTGCTGGCTATTTTCTTTTTCCCTTTGTGTTTGCTTGGGGACTGGTTTACATTGTATTTTTAAATGCTGAATTGGTCACATCAAACATGATGTACCTGACAGCTGGAACATTCTTGAAGAAGATCGATTGGAAGAAGGCCTTTATTATCTTACTCTATTGTGCTTTTTTCAACTTAGTTGGAGCTATCTTAGCAGGTTGGTGCTTTGCTAATTCATCTGCTTTTTCACATCTAACACACGACAGTTACCTACCCAAAATTGTAGCTAAAAAGTTAGCAAGACCTAGTGATTTGGTCTTGTTGGAGGGGATTCTGGCAAATATGTTTGTAAATATTGCCATTCTATCATCTATTTTAGTTAAGGATAGCGGTGCTAAGCTGTGGATTATCTTGTCAGCTATTTCTATGTTTGTTTTCTTGTCAAACGAGCACATTGCAGCTAACTTTTCATCCTTTAGCATTATTAAATTTAGTATTGTAGCTGATCAGATTGCTAACTTTGATATTCCTAATATCCTACGTCATTGGAGTGTTACCTTCATTGCTAACTTGATTGGTGGAGGATTCTTGATAGGCTTACCATACGCTTATCTTAATAAAAATGAAGAGACTTATGTAGATTAAAATATATCAATTGAAGTGGGGAGAAATGCTAGGTTTCTCTCTTTTTATTTTAGTTAAAAATTATATTAAATATAATAAATATCTCTAGAAGTTCAGGAATAGTTTTCAGAGATATTTGAAGTGTAAAAACTGAATACTACAAGGGTGTAAACGATACCGATATTTTTAAAAAATATTAGTGATTGATTTAGGAAAGCCTTCCCATAATATTGATTTTATGTTATAATATTCACAAATAAAATGTTTTAGGAGTTTATATGGTTTCTTCAGAATTTATTTCAAAGATTGAATTTGCTTGTCACAAAAAGGAAAGCCTATACAATCAGCACAAGTTCAAGTACGCTATTCGTTCGATGTTTGCAGGTGCCTTTTTGACCTTCAGTACTGCTGCGGGTGCGATTGGTGCTGACTTGATCAATAAAATTGTCCCAGGAACAGGCCGTTTCCTTTTCCCATTTGTTTTTGCTTGGGGACTTGTCTATATCGTTTTCTTAAATGCAGAATTGGTAACATCAAATATGATGTTCTTGACTGCAGGTACATTCTTGAAGAAGATTAACTGGAAGAAAACAGCAGAGATCTTACTTTACTGTACTTTCTTCAACTTGATTGGTTCCCTCATAGCAGGATGGGGATTCGCTCATTCGGCAGCTTTCGCAAAATTGTCACATGAAAGCTTTATTTCAGGTGTTGTTGAGATGAAGCTAGGTCGTGGTAATGATTTAGTCTTACTTGAAGCTATTTTGGCAAATGTCTTCGTAAATATTGCCATTCTTTCCTTTGTCTTGATTAAAGACAGTGCTGCGAAACTCTGGATTGTCTTATCTGCTATTTATATGTTTGTATTCTTGACAAACGAACACATTGCAGCTAACTTTGCTTCCTTCGCTATCGTAAAATTCAGTGTCGCAGCAGACACAATTGCTAACTTTGGTATTGGTAATATCCTTCGTCACTGGGGTGTGACCTTTATCGGTAACCTTATCGGTGGTGGGCTTTTGATTGGTTTACCATACGCCTTCTTAAACAAAAACGAAGATACATACGTAGATTAAAAGTTGGATTTATTCCAACTTTTTCTTTTTATCTATCCATGCTATAATGAATGTAGCAATAAGGATATAGAGGAATATCATGAATGAAATTAAATGCCCCAATTGTGGGGAAGTTTTTACAGTTAATGAAAGCCAATATGCAGAGCTGATTTCTCAAGTTCGAACTGTAGAGTTTGATAAGGAATTGCATAATCGTATGAAGCAAGAGTTGGCTTTGGCTGAGCAAAAAGCCATGAATGAGCAACAGACCAAACTGGCTCAAAAAAACCAAGAAATAGCTCAACTCCAAAGCCAAATTCAGAACTTTGATACGGAAAAAGAGTTGGCCAAAAAGGAAGTCGAGCAAAGTGCTAGTCAAAGTCTGTTAGAGAAGGAAAAAGAAGTTCAAGCACTTGAAAATCAACTAGCTACCTTGCGCTTGGAACATGAGAACCAACTGCAAAAAACTTTATCTGATTTAGAAAAAGAACGTGATCAGGTTAAAAATCAGCTCCTTTTACAGGAAAAGGAAAACGAACTTTCTCTTACTTCTGTCAAGCAAAACTATGAAGCCCAACTGAAGGCAGCTAATGAGCAGGTCGAATTCTACAAGAATTTCAAGGCTCAACAATCAACCAAGGCTATTGGAGAAAGTCTTGAGCAGTATGCGGAAAGTGAGTTTAACAAGGTCCGTAGCTTTGCCTTTCCTAATGCCTATTTTGAAAAGGATAACAAAGTCTCAGCTCGTGGGTCTAAAGGGGACTTTATCTTCCGTGACTTTGATGAAAATGGGCTAGAATTCATTTCCATCATGTTTGAGATGAAAAATGAAGCTGACGGGACTGAAAAGAAGCATAAGAATGCCGATTTTTACAAGGAGTTGGACAAGGATCGTCGTGAGAAGAACTGTGAGTATGCCGTATTAGTGACTATGCTTGAGGCTGATAATGACTACTTCAATACTGGAATTGTTGACGTCAGCCACGAGTATGAGAAGATGTACGTCGTTCGTCCTCAGTTCTTTATCCAGTTGATTGGTCTCTTACGCAATGCGGCTCTTAATTCCCTTAAATACAAGCAGGAGCTAGCACTAATCCGTGAGCAAAACATTGATATCACCCATTTCGAGGAAGACCTAGATGCTTTCAAAGTGGCCTTTGCCAAGAACTACAATTCAGCATCTGTTAACTTCGGTAAGGCCATCGATGAAATCGACAAAGCCATCAAACGCATGGAAGAGGTCAAGAAATTCTTGACCACATCAGAAAACCAACTCCGACTTGCCAATAATAAGCTGGATGATGTTTCAGTTAAAAAATTGACTCGGAAGAATCCGACTATGAAAGCTAAGTTTGATGCCTTGAAGGGGGAGTAAATTTTCCATAGAACCAGGAATTTATATGAAAAGAGTTATAGAAATTATTAGAACATGGTCAGCTGATAAAATAGAATTAGTATTTCTTAAAATTATATTTAAATACTTGCTGTATTTTTTAGTGTTTTCAACAGTAATTGTGTATATATATATTTTTAACCATTCATCGACCACTTACACAAAGGTATTAACAATACTTCTTGTCCTTCTTATATTGTTTATTCTTCTATCTAAAATATTACTAGATAAGACTTTAATTGATATTTTATTTGAAGATATCAATTTAACAAAGTATCAGTATATAGTTGCTAGAGCTGATGCAAATTCTTTAAATAGAAATGTTCAAGTTCTTCCAAAATATTTGGCAAATGCAAAAGTATCCTTTTATAGAGGACACTTCCGAGATAGTTTAGAATTGCTGAATAACATAAAAAATAGTAATCTAAAGAAATCCAAAAATCTGTACTATGTATTTAATATCAAGTATTATAGCATCCTAAACTTGCTTCATTTGAATGATTGTTTAGAATTAAAAGAATTGATGGTAGAAATTGAAGGACTAAAAAGTAATGTTCAATCTCAAATTCTAAAATATCAGGAAGATATTTTGAGTTTAAAGGCTATTGTTGATATCTATTGTAATAAAATATCAAACGACTATTTCGACACCACTGAACCAGAAAACAAGCTAACTCAAATCATGTTCTCTTATTATGGAGCACTCAATGCTCAGCTAAAAGGAGACGAAGATCGTGCTCGTAGTTTGTTTGAAAGCATAGCCCATGAGAATCAAGAGCTTTTCTATGTACAGGAAGCGCAGAAATATTTAGAAGCAGAGGAATAAGAGAGTAACATATGAATTTAGTAAAAAAAATAGTAAGTAGGGCGACAGAAAACACTCTGTTACAACTTGATAGGGCTATTCTAATTTGCTCATTTTTAGGCTTGGTTGTTGATGTGATAGCAGTGTGTTTAGTATTGCAAAGTAATTTGATAATATTGGGACTAATATTATTAGTTATTGCCTTTTTAGCTCTCGTCTTTGTATTTTATTTAAGATTTGTAACTAGCAAAGTTGTTTATCTAATTTTAAACGATGCTATTAATCTTAAACTGTATGAAGACATGTCCAGGGTTCAATCTGAGAAATCGATTAAGATTTATAGGGCAACATATCAAGAGTATTATCAATTTATCCAAGGTCAAGTGGCTTATCTAAAAGGAGACTTTCAATCTGCCAAGGAAATTATGTCCAAATATAATTTGAAAAAAATTTGGGGTAGATTAAGAGACTATACATTTTTAATATCAAGCTTTGAACTATTAAAAGTATCTATTCATCTTCAAGATGCCCAAGATATTGCTTTCTTTGAGGAACAGTTGTCCAAGGCGCCAGATTCGAAAGATGGTAAGGCAAAACTAATCGCTCAAGCCCAAGCCATAAAAGATATTGTGTTCAATCAAGAAGTGAACGACTATTTCGACACTGCGGAACCAGAAAATAAGTTAGCTCGAATCATGTTTTCTTATTACGGCGCTCTCAATGCCCAATTAAAAGGAGATGAAGCTCGTGCTCGCAGTTTGTTTGAAAGTATCGCCCATGAAAATCCAGAACTCTTTTATGTTCAGGAAGCGAAGAAATATTTAGGAGTTGAAAACTGATGTCAGGGCTTACCGCTTACCGATTGGGAGTGTTGTTCGGGTGAGAGAAGGTGTGGAGCCTGTCATGATTGTTAATCATTGTCCAGATACTAAAAAGCAGAGGCAAAAATGAAACTAGGACCATTTGGATTGGGCTTATTAATAGGGGGGTAAAACATGGAAATACAATTAAAATTACGTGGAAACTCAGAAGGATTTATCCTTGAGTCAAAATTACCTGATGATGAACATTGGACTGAAAGAATTGAAATCGTTCAAGAAGAGGAAGGTTACCGTCTATATGCAAAAGATGTAGAAATTCTTGTCTTGAGAGTATCAGAATTCATTTCTAAAAAGAAAAGAATAGTCGCAAAAGGGGTAAATAAGGATTTGATTTATTTTGAAGAAGAAAGATTTGACCATTTATGGGAACAAGCATACTGGCATGGAGTTTTTCAATTTAATTTAAATAACTATGAAATGACGTGTGTAGGTTCAGGTAGTAAAGGAGATATTTCACCTGTCACAAAAGATGGCATTCCGATTGCCGTTTATGCTGCAAGTAATATTGCAATTGCTGGAAAGAGAAATTTTTCTCTCTATACTGAAAATATTGACGAAATTGACAATTTACTGATGTTTTACGTAATTGATTATATTAGGGGATATGACTTTTTAGATATTGATTCTTTATCTGCAAGATATCGTTTCTTTTATCGATTCGATAAACGCTCAGCTATAACGAAGGAACATTTAGATATGCTTCCAGAGGCTAGAAGACCTTCTAAGTTAGAGGCGTTTATCATTTATTTTTTATCAGCCTTCTTTGTTGTGGGTATCAGTTTGGTATCATTACGCCCTTTGTTCTCACTTATAGTAGTACTACTGATACATTCTATTTATAATATCATAAAGAATTGGAGAAATAGAGATGAATAGTAGGTTATTTACCTATAGATTTGTTATTGATGCTACATAAAAAAATCTAAAAAAGGTTCTAATTGCCTGATTAAAGGCATGAGAGGATGGTTTAAATGATACCGGAACGAATTAAAAAAACTTTATTAATCACATGATGAGAAAGGAAATCAGAAAGCAAACATGAACGGTATTATCAACTTAAGAAAAGAAGCGGGCATGACCTCCCATGATGCAGTCTTTAAACTGCGTAAGATTTTAGGAACTAAAAAAATCGGTCATGGTGGAACCTTAGATCCTGATGTTGTGGGTGTTTTGCCGATTGCGGTTGGCAAGGCGACTCGCATGGTTGAGTTTATGCAGGATGAGGGTAAAGTCTATGAGGGAGAAATCACTCTAGGTTATTCAACGACTACTGAAGATGCTAGTGGTGAAATAGTTGATGAAACTCCTGTTTTAGCTCCATTGGATGAAAAGCTTGTCGATGAAGCAATTGCTAGTCTGACTGGACCTATCACTCAAATTCCACCAATGTACTCAGCTGTCAAGGTCAATGGGCGCAAGCTCTATGAGTATGCGCGTGCTGGTCAGGAAGTCGAGCGCCCAGAACGTCAGGTGACCATTTATAGTTTTGAAAGAACCAGTCCTATTTCCTACGAGGATAAACTTGCACGTTTTACATTCCGAGTAAAATGTAGCAAGGGAACCTATATCCGTACCTTATCGGTTGACTTGGGAGAAAAACTAGGTTATGCAGCTCATATGTCACATTTGACACGGACAAGTGCTGCAGGTTTACAGTTAGAAGATTCCTTGACCTTGGAAGAAATTGCAGAAAAAGTAGAGGCTGGACAACTGGACTTTCTCCATCCGCTCGAGATTGGGACAGGGGATTTAGTTAAGGTTTATCTTACTCCGGAACAGGCAGAGGAAGTCCGTTTTGGCCGCTTTATTGAGTTAGAGCAAACTGTGAAAGAAGTAGCTGCTTTTGAAGGGGAGCGACTTCTTGCCATTCTCGAAAAACGAGACAATCTCTACAAACCTAGAAAGGTTTTGATTTAAGGATTAAATGTCATAGTAAATTGATGAGCTCGACTCATCTTTTCTTGTTTAAAAATAACTATTTATGATGTATTCTATATTTTGTAAATTAATGTCTGAAAGGCTTGAAAACAGGGTGATATTTGACAGTTTTGCTTGCTTATGATAATATTTAATTTAAAGAAATGCTAGAAAAATCAGAGGATATTATGAGTATTGAGATGACTGTCAGTGAGATTGCTGAGGTCTTGGGTTTATCTCGCCAAGCAATCAATAATCGTGTCAAAGAATTACCAGAAGAAGACACAACAAAAAATGACAAAGGGGTTACTGTTGTTACTCGCAGTGGCTTGATTAAGCTAGAAGAAATCTACAAGAAAACAATTTTTGAAGATGAGCCAGTTAGCGATGAAGTCAAACAACGAGAGTTGATGGAAATCCTGGTTGATGAGAAAAATTCTGAGATTATTCGCTTATATGAGCAGTTAAAAGCTAAAGATAAGCAACTCTCAGAAAAGGATGAGCAGATACGAGTGAAAGATCGTCAAATTGCTGAAAAAGATAAGCAGTTAGATCAACAACAACAGCTAACACTTCAAGCCATGAAAGATCAGGAGAATCTTCAGTTAGAGTTAGAACAAGCTAAGCAAGAAGTTCAAGCAACGAAGAAAGGCTTCTTTGCTCGCTTATTTGGAAAATAAGAAAAAACTGCTTGGTTTTATAGAGAAACCAGGTAGTTTCTTTTCTTTTAGTAGTATAGAGTAGGAATATGTTGTATGGAAAAATTAAGAGAGTATATCTCCTTTGATTTAGAGTTTAATCAGCATGAAGGTGTAACACATCTGATACAGGTATCGGCAGTACATTTTAAAGATGGTCAAGAAATAGCTGCATTTGATTCATACGTTTATACAGAGGCTCCTTTAAAAAGCTTCATAAATGGATTGACTGGGATTACTTCAGAGACATTGAAAGGCGCACCAAAGGTAGAAGAAGTACTCCAAAAATTTCAAATTTTTGTTGGTGATTTACCCCTTGTTGGTTATAATGCAGCAAAGAGTGACTTACCGATTTTACTAGAACATGGTTTGGACTATCGAGAACAATATTTAGTCGATCTCTATAATGAAGCACTGGAGCGACGTAGTTCTGATCTTCATGGAATTGCTAATCTAAAATTACAAACTGTGGCTAATTTTCTAGGTTTTAAAGGGCAATCTCATAATAGTCTAGAGGATGCTCGTATGACTGGTCGAGTGTATGAAGCTTTTCTGGAGTCAGATGAGAGTAGACTATTACTCAATTCTCAGACTAGTCTCAATTCGAATCCATTTGGTGCCTTAGATTTATCACAACTTTTTGATTAGGAGTTTTTATGAAACCTGAAAAACCGAAAAAATTGGGTTTTAAAAAGATTTACCTTAATCTAGATAAAATCCTCTTTCTCTTTTTTCTAATCTTCATGTTGGTTGAGTATTTGTGGTTACCTTTAAACTCATGGTTAGCGGGACTTTTACTAACACGAACTGGATACTTATTTATATCTTACAACAACATCTTCTCTATTGTTAAAAATGCCCCTCTAGTTAGTTTTGGCTTCTTAGTTTTAATCTTTATCAACCTTTTAGTAGCTTATTTTCAGCTCAGTCTCCTCTTTATCGGAGCAAGGCATCTACTTTATCATGAAAAACGTACGCTGATAGAGTACACTCGAAAAGTTTTTCGAGAAAGCATTAAGTTTATGAGAAACTTGAACTTATCTAAAGTTGTATTTATCTTCTTCTACGTAGTTATGCTTTTTCCTTTCATTAGAAGGATGTTTAAAATCTACTATCTTAATAAGATTGTCATTCCAGAGTTCATCCAGACATATGTAGAAGAACAATATTGGATGTGGTGGTTAGGATTCATTATCTTATCCTTGCTATTACTCTATATATCTGTAAGATTGATGTTTGCTCTTCCTAAAATCTTTTACGACAACCTATCTGTGAGAGAAGCAGCGTGCTATAGCTTAGAGAAAACAAAAAACCAATTTTGGTTTTATGCCTGGCATATATTTTGGATATTGGTGAAGATGAATTTCTTCTTCTATTTGATTTTAATTCCATTACTGCTCTGTCAATTCCTAGTGGATAGTCTAACTCAAAAAGAATCTCTTATCCTTGCCATTCTAAACTTTGTTATCATCAAAAATGCTCATTATATGGCCTTGACTTACTTCTTAGTCAAATTCACCTCTTTCTTAACGGGAGAAGAACTTGATTTAATACCTAGACGAGAGAAAGACCATATCATGAGATGGGGTGTCATGCTCTGTGCTAGCTTCATCTTTGCAATAGAAGGTTATAATTATCTTGAGGCACCTTTAGTCAATCCACCATTGGTTATTTCTCATCGTGGAGTTTCAAATGCTAATGGTATTCAAAATACTGTAGAGTCTTTAGAGAAAACAGTTACTCTAAAACCAGATCTGGTTGAGATAGATGTCCAAGAAACCAAGGATGGGCAATTTGTCATGATGCATGATGCCAATTTAAAAAACTTGGCAGGATTAAACATCCGTCCGCAGGATTTGACTTTAGAAGAGTTAAAGAAAATTGATATTTTTGAAAATGATCATCAAGCAAAGATTTCGACTTTCGATGATTATATCAAACGCGCTAATGAACTCAATCAAAAGTTATTGATTGAGATTAAAACTAGTAACAAAGATAGTGAACAAATGATGGATAACTTTTTGGATCACTACGGTGCTAAAATTAAAGTATATGGCCATCAGATGCAATCTTTGGACTATCATGTAGTTGAAAAAGTTAGAAACTACGACAAGGACATTCCGGTCTACTTTATTATGCCTTATAATTCGGTCTTCCCAAGAACTAATGCTAGTGGTTATACTATGGAGTATTCTACTTTAGATGAATACTTTGTAACTAAACTTTGGAATACGGAGAAAAAACTCTATGTCTGGACAATCAATAGTTCAGAAGCTTTTAATAAGAGTCTCCATCTGGGGGTTGATGGTATGATAACAGATGATCTTGAAAGTATGCAAGCTCAACTA
Organism: Streptococcus timonensis; assembly: GCF_047460355.1. Lineage (GTDB taxonomy): Bacteria > Bacillota > Bacilli > Lactobacillales > Streptococcaceae > Streptococcus > Streptococcus timonensis_A. The sequence goes on from NZ_JASHGL010000001.1 coordinate 608,007, forward strand.
GCTGCCGCTCAAGAAGACCCAGAATATAGCGATTTACTGCTAAAGAAGGCAATGGATTTCTTTAATTTTTAGCAATAGAAAAGAGGCTGTCAGCCTCTTTTTTTTAAAATGGTAATTTTCCAGCGAAAGCGCCAAGTTTCTTTTTAGTAGTTTCATCGATTTGTTCAAGTGCGGCATTAAGAGCTTGAACAGTCATATCTGATAGAGTTTCGATGTCTTCTGGATCAACAATAGCAGCATCAAAATCAATTTTGACAACTTTCTTGTCCCCTGTCAAAGTAGCAGTTACAAGATTTTGAGCAGAAGTGCCTACAAATTCAGTTGCAGCAAGTTCTGCTTGGCTTTGTTCCATTTGTTTTTGAAGTTTTTGAGCTTGACGCATCATGTTTTGCATATTCATCATAATATTTTTAAGATTCCTTTCGTATCAAGGCTTTGAGCCTTGTTTATTAAATTTTTTTGCCATTTTTTGCCCTAGAAGTTGTCAAAAGCATTGGCGACTTCTTTTTGTTGAGTTGGGAATAAATGCGAGTAGATGTTGATAGTTGTATTAATGCTACTATGTCCGAGTCGTTTCATAAGTGTAAAAAATATATAATCTTTTCCCTCACCGTTTCTGAGTCCTTTTGAAACTAGAAACGCTGCATGTGAATGTCGGAAATCGTGATTACGAATCATTTTTAATGACGCAGGCATTCTTTTTTTCAGTTTAATCTTTTGATTAGAAACCATTGGAGCGGTCAGTTGTAAAGGACTGTCTTGAAAGATTTGTAAGTCTTCTGTATTGTCCGTAAACTCTACTAATAGGTGAGCTTGTTTTTCTTTCCATTCCGTTAGTTCTTGAACGAATGCTTTATGAATATAAATTCGACGATTGGATTGAGTAGTTTTTACCGTTCCGATATGGACCTTGTTATTACGAAAGTAAGCAGAATACTTAATATCGATATATCCCTCTGATAAATTAATCTGTTTCCAAGTTAAGGCCAATGCTTCGCCAACACGAACGCCTGTAAACATCAGCACTCGATAAAATAGCTGAAACATGTATTCATCTTCTGTGAACAGAGAATCAAATAGCTTGAATTCTTCAGGAGTGAAATAAGACATCTCCTTGTGTTTATCAGGAAGTTTTCTTAGTCCATTGCATGGATTATCTTGTCTAAGACGATTAGCAACAGCAACATCAAACATTTTATGCAGAAAAATCATTAGCTGATTAACGGTCGTACTTGATAGTGTTCCTCCTTTGACACTTGGTTGTTTGACCAACCAATCTCTAAATTTTTTTACTTCATGGATAGTAATGGCAGACATATCTGCATGCTCAAAAAACTTAGAGACATATTGGTTATAATAGGATATCTGTGTATCAATGGTACCACGTTTATTCCCACGGAGTTCATCTTCTTGTTGAACTAAAGAGTAAAGGTGAGAAACAGATATTTTATCTTTAATCTGAACTTGGTGAAGTTTGTTTAATCGATAATCTGCTTCATATTGAACAGCTTCTTTACGAGTGGTAAATCCTGACTTTCTATGCCGTTTGATTTCACCAGTCAATGGGTCTATGCCATCGGTAATATCTACTTTCCATTTTCCCTTGTATCCTTTGATAACTGACATATTATTTTCCTCTTTCTATGTCAGTAGCGAAGAGTACAGTATCTATTATATCATTTTTTGAGATGATTTTGAATCCAAGAATTTCTTCGGCAATAGTCTTTGGTATTCTTCCAATCCTTTTGTTTTTATAAATTTTGAAACCTCTTTCGACAAGTAATTTTTTACCCTCTCGTATAACACGTCTAGCTGTGCCTTCTGGATATCCTTGATTTGCGATATCTATGTAGGTAACTGTTTGAATTTCTTGCATTTATTCATTCCTTTCCTTTTTCTTATTCAATTCTAAAAATAACTGGTACGATTTGTCTTGAATAGTTTCTTCTCTATCAGTCTGATTTTTAAAGGGGTTTGGTAATTTATTGCCATGGTCTATATAAAACATCTGGTCCATTGGTTCGTACTTGTAAAATTGCAGATGTTCTTTTTTGACTTCAACTACTAAGGATAATCTTCGCATTAGCTGGCCCCAAGAATCGATATGACTTGTTTTTCTTTTCTTAGTTAATTCTAAAAAGAAATCATAGGGAGAGTAGGGGCTAGTGATGATATAAATATTAGCTAGTAACGGCTTATCAAAATAACGACTACTTGCCATCGCTTTAACATTGTAAGGGTCAAACATTTTGAGTAAGTCTGAGTAGTCAAATTGATGGGGGCGTAATTCGTCTAAAATAATCACGTGTTCTAAATTGTATTGTTGAAAAGGGTCACGGATTGAGCCCGTAATAAAATAGTTAAGGTCATACTGTTCTGCGTATTGACGTGCTAGACGAGTCTTCCCTGTTCCCGCTTTTCCAAAAAGCCAAATAATCGTAACAATTTCATTCTTGTCAATCATTTCTTGTCGCCATAGTTCAGCTTGTGTTTCTAGTCGTTTTAAATAGACGGTTTCTATTTTTTGCCTTGCTTTGGCATATTGTGAACCAGTAAGTCGTTGTTCAATTTCTGATTTTGTAATATCACCAGTATAAAGTAGATCCAGTAGATTATCTATAATCATAGTGTCATTTATTTCATATCGTTTAGTTACATTTTTTTCTATGGTGTCTAATAGGAGTAAATAGTCAAAATTCGCAATAACTTCTTTGGGAGAATATTGGTATTTATCTTGATTAGACTCCGTGTGATGAACGAGATATGAATAAGCATTGTTTACTGAACCCCTCCATTGCTCAAAACACTGTATTGGTTGTTTAGTCAACTTAGCAAGATTGTTTAAACTTCTAGCACTTTCAAACTGTAAAACAAGGTGTATATGTGGTGCGACAAGGTGTCCCTCTTGCCCGATATCCTTATCATGCAATATTCCCGCAAAACGAATCGGTTTTAGAATGTTCGTCATATACTCGATGATATCTTGTAAATTTGAAGCTTGGAAATACTCAATCTGTTGAACAAACATAATATTTCTGGCTTTTGCCATTTTAAACTCCTTTCTTTTTTGGAACAATGGAACAAAACTATACTGCTTCAATAACAAGCCCTGAAGCAGTATAATAAAGCTCCTAAATGAATTGAAACAAAACCAGCTTGGAGCTCTTGCCTTACGGCAAGCTCCGCTGGTATTTTAATCATTAGAGATTCTCTCTCCCTCAATATCATATGAATAATCATTTTGATTAGAGAATTGATATAAATTCTGATATTTACAAATCAGATTTTTACGCAAAAATTCTGCTTTATCTTTTAAAATTTCGTCAACCATAAGACTTTGAGCGTGTGGTATAATAACATAAATATAGTCACCCGTTAAAATACATCTGATAGAGTAAATGACAGACTTATACTTTTTTAAAACATCACTATCAATCATTTTAGTTTCACTTAGCATTTGTTTTCGTACTATCCTTAATAGATCTACTGTTTGGAAAAAGTTCAAAAACTTATCTTCTTTTATCCATACGATGCAAAGAAGGAGATGAGCTAAAAGATAGATGATTAGGACAATAGTCATTGCTTTAAATAGTATAGATTGTGTTATTTGAAAATCATCTAAAATTTGCCTCCAATCGTCCCAAGAGATAATAGTGCTAACTTGGTTGATGAACCATATACCTGCTAGAGATAAACTCCACAGAAAGCTCAAGAGTAACTCTAAAGGCAGTAAATAGTAGAGTTTATCGGTAATGACAGTGCTATTTCTCATGATTTTATTGTTAATGTTTTTCATATATTTTCTCCTTTAAATGTTGGTATAAGCAATGGCATAACATTAGGTGGTGTTATACCGTCAATAACTTGAACAATACCAGTTCCTTTTCCGTTGGGAATGACAATTCCTGTCTCTGAATCTAAGTCTGGAAATAAAAACGTTGTCGTTTTTCTGTTGATTAAGCCGAGCTGAATCATGCAGCTACACTGCTCTCTAACGGCAATCGGTAAAGCGTTTGTATCCATCCGCTGACTCACTAGGATTAGATGGACAGATGTTGCTCGTCCAAGTAGTGCAATATTAGATAATAGTGCAAAAAAGGTATCTTTAACATTTTTGGAAGTCAAAGATGTTAAAGCGAGTAATTCATCAATTACCAGACAACGGTGTTGAAATTTTTTAGAAGGATTTTCAAGAAGCTCTGCTTGTCTTTGATAGATAGTATCTAGTTCTACTTTTAGCAGGGTGTTCACCTTAGATAAAAACTCATCCGCTGAGAAGTCTCTCTCTTGATAAAGTACAGGTATGCTCTGTTTTAAGCAGTAACGAGAGATAGAATCACATTTAGGGTCTACGACTGTTACATGAGCAAATTGATTAATAACAGAGATTAGATAGGTCAAAGCGTAGCTCTTTCCAGAACCAGAAGAACCAGCGATCAAACAATGAACTATGCGATTGAAATCAATACGATAGTTTTTCATGAGTTCAAAACTTTCATTTTGAACGGTAATATCAGATAGCTTTTGATACTTCAATCTTTCCGGTATTCCCTTAAAGAATGGAAATCGAAAGGCACGACTAGTGTTAATGCTTGCACTATCACGTTTGACAATGTAGGCCGACGGCTGCTTAAGGAACGTTAACACAGGGTAAGCACTTGTTGATAAAATTTGAAAAATCTGTTGGTAAAGACTATTATCCAAAATGTACGCACAAGGAAAGCGAGGAACAAAGTCTAGATAATTGTCACCATAGATAAATTGGAAGGAATTAGTAGTTGAAGAAATAGAGCTGTTTTGCAACCCTATTTCTACACACTGAACCAGGTATTCAGTATCAACTACCAGCTCCCGTTTATTTTCTGATTGAATAAACGGAAATGCCATTAGTTACTTACCTCCTTCTTTGATAATTTTTACAGATTCGGCTTTAAAATAAACATTACTTTTCACTTTACAAGCAACAGGATTAATTAACTCAACCTCTGCGAATTGTTCAATTTCTTGCGAAGTGGGGAATTTGACAAGAAAAGGATTCTGACCAGGGATAATGAAATATCGACTAAATCCATCTACTTCGTCAGTCCGCTTATTATCTTTATAGACCCACTTAATCTCTTCTTCGACAGATAATGAACTAAAGATAGGTTTTTCTCCAAATATTTCATGGAAAAGGGCGATATTGTATCCATAAATTGGATTTTTATATTTAAATGCACTCATGTGCTATTCCTCCATAATCAGCATGTCTAGAATTTGCTGATTTCTAATAAAAAATATTTGTGTAATGAACTAGGTACCTTTGTTGCTCTTTACATAAGCTATTATATTTGGTTTTAATAAGGAGATTGTATACACTAAAATGAAATTTAGAGATAAAATTGTATACCTTGGAAGAAAGAATATATGATATGCAATAAAAAAAGACTTCACGATTTTAGTCGTAAAGCCATAATTTTATTCGTAGTCTTGATTGTCTATGAAATCATTTACGTAGAGAGTTAGATGCTTATCTTTTGCTTTTTCATAAAATTTGATAAGTTGAGTTAAATCAGAATAGAGTTTGAATTTATCATAGTTATCACTAGTATACTCATAATTACTATGTATCTTTTCTAAAAATAAATTCTGGTACTGAATTAGTTGTAGAAATTGAATATGAAATAGACTATTAGTTTTATCTACCTGTTCTCTTTTTAGTTCGATTACTAAAAGATAGTATATATCATCTTCCAATAGAATATTTAGAAGAGAATCAGAACTTAAATAGTCTATTATTTTGCTAGGAGTATTATTTTTACCTCTGGTATTCAAGCTATTGTTAAATGTTTCTATAAACTTATCAAAAATTAAATCAATTATTTTATATATAGTATGTTCGAATGCTTCAAATATATAAATAATATTTTCAGGTTTACGTAGTAGAACAGAAGTAATATTTCCTAAATCAGTAGTGTACCAGGTTTGAAGTTGGGAATTGACTTTTTCAAAGTCTCTAGCATATTCAGTTTGTAATTTACGGTTAAAAGAAACACTGTGTTGTTCATCTTTTGATTTAAAAGGAGTATATTTATCAGGATAGTTATCTGAATAATAAAAAACGGAATTTATGAAGTGCTTTTGGAAAGTGGGATAGCTTAGTAAAAATTTTAATACTATATTACCTAAACGTTCAGTTTTTTTATTAGGTTTGATACCGAGAGATTGAGATTTATGGTATAAATCTCGCCAAGTCTCAGATGAAACAGAGTCAATTTGAACATCTATATTATTTAAAAGACATCCTAAAAGTAAAATTTTTACGATTTCTTGTTTCTGTTCATTATTTCCTAAAAGCAATTCATCTTGATTACAATCAAGGGTAGCGGTTAATGCATTGATTTGATTTTCTGTTAAAAAACTTCTAGTATAATCGTAAATCTTACCTTTTTCTATTTGACTAAGATTCCCTCTTGTTATTCCAGTTTTTGGATCAGTTTTTGTATTTCCCGTTTCTTTTACAATCTTATCATATGCGCATTGAGAGATATGAGTAGAATAATTTTTAAAATTAAAATTTTTCCTTTCTCTATCCAGTCTAATACGTTCTCCAATATTTTTATATAAATATTCTGTAAAATCCATGATTTCCTCCTTATCAAAAGGAACCGCGTATGAGCGGTTCAGTAGTTCATTTAATTATTGAACCTTATAGAAAAATCCTGAGCTATTTCCTTCTATAAGTTGTTGTCCGGTCCATAGTCGTTCTTGGCTAATATCGGATGGGTCCTTATATCCGTTTTCGGGTGAAGAAGTGATAGCCATTGTCAAAGGAATTCCTGCAGGTAAAAAGGCAATAGCAGAACCACCAGCACCTCCATTTTTAGGAAGTAAAGTAGCCTTAAGGTAGTGGTCAATTTCTTTAGAGTATTCAATTGAAACTTGCGAATTATCACTAACCAGTCCATGTTCATCAAATACAAGTTCTACACCAGCACTATTGCGCCATGTACCAGAAATGCTTGAAAAATCACCGTTTTGGATGGCAGATAGATTCATTCCTTTAATTTCTTGTGAAGGTGTTGTTTCTCCTGATATTGGATTTGTTACGGATTTCCAAGAAAATGTATCTTGGTTCAGTAGTGGTGGTCTAGTTCCTAATCCAGCTTCTGTATCTGATTCAATAAGTAATTCTAAATCAGATGTATTCGTATTTAGTTTATAGAGTTTATGAGATTGTTTACCACCAGATGCGCTTGAAAGTTGAAAATAACTATCTTCAAGAGGGACAAAAATCACTTTTTCTCCGATAAAATCTAAATGATTTTCTGCATTAGTGAGTTGAATGACTTTATCATTCTGGATCGTTCTGATGTCTAGAATGTCATGTTTGCCTGACTTAATTTTCAGAGCAATAATTAGTTCGTCCGTCCCATTTTTATCAAAATCATATAGGCAGTAATCTATATCTGAATATACTTGAGGATAGTTATCTTTTAAGTTAGCTTTGGGATTAATATCCTTGGAGGGGTTATTTTGTGGTTGAGAATATTTTTCTATTACCTCGTTATATAAACTATAATCCGTTTTCTTCACTTCTGAAGAGGAGCTGGAAGATTCCGTGCTAGTAGAACTCGTCTGTTCTGTACTTGCGGAAGTAGCAGACTCTTGCTTTTGTTGGCAGGCTACAAGAGTTAGGCTAGTTAAAGCAAGAATAGTAAATAAGGTTGTTTTTTTAATCATAATTAATCTTGTAGTTCAAGTCCTTGAGCATCTTTATGCCATTTATTTCCAGATTTTGATGTTAATACTTGGATTCCAATGACTAGATTCCAAATAAGGTTAATCAAAAAGACAAATGGAAGTAGGAATGGAATCATACCTAATAAAGTAATAACAAGACGTATAATAGCTTGTTTAGAATTTCCTATATAGAAATCATACCCTCCTAGAGCACCGAGAAATAAAGCTAGTAAACCTGCAGCAACTTTAGATTTATCACTTTTACCACTGATGGGAAGATTGTCAGTAAAGTTAGCTAGATTATCTACTTTTGATACGATGTATTCACTACCATTTTGGTAAAATTCTACGTAATCTCCTAGTTGTGGCTCGAAACCAAAGCTAGTCCGTGGAATAGCTGTAAACTGCCCATCAGAACCTTTCCCTACATAAATTGTTCCATCCTCAATTTTAATAATTTTATACATTCGTTTAATTTCTCCTTACCCACGTTTACGTTTTACGATAAATCCTAAGCCTGTGATTGAAAGGACAGTACCTAAAATACCAAGAATAGATGTTGATTCACCGGTGTTTGGTAAAATCTTCTTGTCATTATTTTTATTGTCTTCTTGTTTAGTAGTAGAAGTGCTAGTAGTTTGTTGTTTTTCTTGTGATAGTGTATTATCAGAAGTTTGTTTGCCTGTCTTCGTATCACTAGTTTTATTAGTACTTAATTCATTTTTATCTTGCTTGCCAGTGTTATTGTTAGTAATTTGTTTATTTTTGTCATTGTTTGGCTGTTGATTGTTATTAACGTTGTTTGTTGTCTGGTCTGACTTCGGTTTTGTAGTACTGTCTTTTGGTTTTTCAGGTTGAGTAGTAGTTGTTGCGTTACCCTCTCCTGTTAATGTAACCTTCGTGCTAAAGACAAAATGGCGTTTTCTTTTATCAGTATTTTGTCCGTAAGTTGGTCCTGTAGTCCCTTCAACTGTTAGAATGTAGTTTCCTGGAGTAAGAGATGGCTCAAAAATAGTCCCTTCAAGAAGATTAGAATAATACAGAGCATTCGGTTCTTTTAATTCTTCAGACAGACCTTCTAATACAACACCAGTTTTAGCAACTTCTTTCCCTGTTGCCTTCTCAGTTAAAGTTGCTTGAATGTTTGGAAGAATTGGGCCAGCATGGGGAGCCGCTTCAGGTAATTTTGCTTTAAATGTTAATCCTGTAGAGGTTGTTTTTATCTCAGTAAATTTAAATTTACCAGTAATTTCCTTGATGTCATTAGAAATTTTCCCTTCATCTGCTGGTTTAGCCGGAGTTTCAGGTTTGACATCTTCTACAGGTTTAGCCGATTCGACTGATTTAGAACTTGATAAAGCTTTAGCAACTTTTTGAACTGTAGGTTCAGGATTTTCACCTCGGGATACACTATGAAGAATAGCATACACTTCGTAATGCTTCAGATCTTCAGTCGGTACAACACCCGCTCTATAACTTCCGTACTCTGCTAGATATCTGTCTTTAACGTTATTGAGAGCTTTATCAGCTTCTTCATACGTTTTGTATGGATCTGAAATAATCTCTACTGAATCATTTGCAGTATCTCGATTGATTTGAGCGTCTGCGTAGACGGCGTTAGCACCGATTGTTGTGGTTGCAAGAATAGCAGTTGCAAAAAGTTTAATTTTTGATTTTGTCTTCATTAAAAGAGACCTCCTATTTTTATGAAGCAATCCCTTGTCCAATAATGTAGACTTTTATGGACAAAATTGGTAGAATAAATATCGAAGATATAATCCATCAAAGTACTAAATTTTCCATTATTTTGGATTGAAAATGGTGGAATATTAGTTGTCCAAAATTTTCTACCTTTTTTGACAAAAACTATAGTTTTTTAGCCAATTATGAAAAGTACTTTTTGAAACTCCTAAGATTTCTGCTCCCTCACGAATAGTTATTTCTTTTTGGCTGTGTTTTACGGCTAAATCATAAAATTTTTCTGGAATATTTATCTTAGGTCTTCCGAATTGTTTGCCTCTTTTATGAGCTTCTCGAATTCCTTCCAGTTGTCTTTGCTTGATTTGTTCTCTTTCCATTTGAGACACGTAGGACAGAACTTGTAAAACCAAATCAGAAATTAGTTTACCAGTGATTGTATCGCTGGTATTTTTAGTATTTAAGAGTGGAAAGTCTAAAACGCTGATATGTACTTTCTTTGTCTTAGTTAGTAACTGCCATTGTTCTAGAATATCATCGTAATTTCGTCCGAGTCTATCAATTGATTTGATGACTATTTCATCACCTGTTTGTAGAACCGATAGCAATTTTTGGTATTCCGTCCTGTCAAAATCTTTTCCAGAGGCCCTATCTATAAAAATTTGATTTTTGGGGATATTTTCTAATGACAAAGCAGACATTTGTCTATCGATATTTTGCTCCTTAGTGGATACTCGTACATAACCATAACGCATAAGGTTACCACCTATCTTTTTATCTCTATTTTAGACGAAAAGAAAACTACCGCCCAAAATGAGTGGTAGTTTGGTGTACTCTTTGCTACTGTATTTTTTTTGCCAAGATTTTGTCTTGTTTGCGTGAATAGTAGTGTTAGATAAAAAAACCTAAAGACTTAAAGTCCTTTTAAATCAACCTTTTTGATGTTTACAAAAATTAAAAACACTATGTTCAATTTTTGCATATTCATCATAATGTTTTAAAATTCCTTTTTTATATTATTTCTTTCCTATTTTATCAATTTTAACTTTAAAAGTCTAATAATAGTCTGTCAACTCAAACATTAAATTTTCTGACAATTATATTGAAAAATGAGAAAAAGGATGTTATAATAAAATGAAAATAAAATGGGTTTTCCATGATTTAATAGGAGTCTTAAATGAAAAAACTTGGTTTTGTCCTTTTGTCGTCAGCTTTATTATTGTCTGCATGTGCAGTTCGCTTTGAACAATCATCTAATACAAATGATTCAACTACAGTTGCTAAATTAACTGATGATAATCAAAAATTATTGGACAAGGCAACTAGTGATTATAAAGTATTTGTGGAAGACCAGATAGATAAGTTATTGACGGATACAGAAGGTTTTGTTCAACTCTTAAAGGATGGTAAGTTGGAAGAAGCTAAAAAGGTCTATCCATTAATTCGTATGTCTTATGAGCGTTCAGAACCAATTGCTGAAAGTTTTGGAGAGTCTGATGTTAAGATTGACTTTCGTTTGGCAGATTATTTAGATGAAAACAAGACAGAAGAAGGTTGGTCTGGTTTCCACCGTATCGAACGTATTCTTTGGGAAGAGAATACAACTAAAGGAACCGAAGCATATGGTGATCAATTAGTCAATGATATTAAAGAATTGAAAGCTAAAATTGCTACAGTGGAAGTAGATTACAAAGTCATGTTGACAGGTGCTGTTGACCTATTAAATGAGGTAGCAACAAGCAAGATTACTGGTGAAGAGGAAATCTATTCTCATACAGACCTATACGATTTCCGTGCTAATATCGAAGGGGCTGAAAAGATTTTCCAACTCTTTAAACCTTTGCTTGAAAAATCTGATGCAGCTCTGGTTAAAGAATTAGAAGAAGATTTTAAATCTGTCAATAGTCTTTTAGATAAACACATGACTGATAAAGAGCATTATAAACTCTATACAGACTTAACAAAAGAAGACACTAAAGAATTATCTGAGGCGGTAACCAAACTTGGAGAACCATTGTCACAAATGGGTAAATTTCTTGGTGGAGAATAAGTAATATGACAAACAAAGGCGAAAAATTTTTTGAACAAAAAATGGACCGTCGAGAATTTCTAAAAAAAGCAGGTATCGGAGGGGCTGGTCTCGCACTTGGGCTTTCAGGTGCTTCTGCTTTTTTCGCACCTAAGCTTGATGGTCAGGAGAAAATCTCGTACGGGGATGAAAAAATAGCCTTCTATGGCAAGCACCAAGCTGGTATTACAACAGTCATGCAAAAAAACATCTATTTTGTTGTCTTGGATTTGCATACAACTGACAAAGAGAAAATCATCCAGTTATTTAAAGATTGGACGGATTATAGTGCCAAACTTGTAGAGGGAGAATTGGTTAAAAAAGATGGTAACAATAGCCTCTTGCCTCCAAGTGATACTGGAGAAACAGTTGGGCTTAATCCTCATCGTTTGACCCTGACCTTTGGAGTTTCGGCTAGTTTCCTAGAAAAAATGAAACTAGAGAACAAACGTCCAAAACTTTTTAGAGATTTACCTCCATTTCCAAAGGAACAGTTACGAGAAAAGTACACGGGAGGAGATATTGTTATCCAAGCTTGTGCTGATGATGAGCAAGTTGCCTTTCATGCTATTCGTAACCTTATTCGCAAGGGAAGAAATGCTGTTACTCTTCGTTGGAGTCAATCAGGTTTTGCTGCTATTGGTAACCGTATGGAAACACCTCGTAATCTCTTTGGATTCAAGGATGGCACTGCTAACGCTACTACTGAAAAAGAATTTGATAATATTGTTTGGGCTGATAGTAAAGATTGGATGGAAAATGGTTCCTACATGGCAGTTCGGCGCATCCAGATGTTCCTAGATACTTGGGATCGAACCAATCTCGAGGAACAAGAAAATACCTTTGGTCGCTATAAAGAAAGCGGTGCTCCCTTTGGCAAGAAACATGAATTCGATGAGATTGATTTAAGTCTTCTTCCAGATGATTCCCACGTTCGCTTAGCAAAAGAAGCTAATAAACCTCTTTTACGTCGCTCTTATTCTTATTCTGATGGAATTGATGAAAAGACAGGTCAGTTCGATACAGGATTACTCTTTATTTCTTTCCAAAAAGACCCTGATAGTTTTGTTAAAGTTCAGACCAATCTGGGGGCTACGGATAAAATGAATGAGTACGTTACTCATATAGGTAGTGGCCTTTTTGCTTGCTTTGGTGGAGTGGAGAAGGGAGGTTACATTGGGCAGCAATTATTGGAATCCTAAAAGTATCATCCTCCTATGTGCTTGTTTCTTTCTATTGATTTTTCCGGTAGGAGCTAAGGAAAATTTGAGTCCCTACTTTGTGAAAATAACTGATGCAACTAAAGCTGTTAAAGAAGGAAAACAAGATCAGGCAAGAAAACTAATCGATGAAATTACTAAAGACTTCGAGAAAGTCGAGAATTCTGACTCTGAAGCAGGACGTAAAGTTCAAGAAAAATTAGCCTTAACTGGTGATATTACTGAAGACCAGCTAACTCAGATTTCTTTAGCTCTTTTAACATTTGAGAAAGAGCAAAATCCAGTCGACCTTAATGCAGAAAAAGAGAAACTTGTTTCACGTTTAGAACCTCGTTTTGTAGCCTTAGATAAAGCAATCGTTTCTCAGAATTTGGAAGCAGTAAGAGAGGCCTATAAAAAAATGAATTCAACCTGGACCATCAATGAATCAGTGGTTCGAGACCATAGTACAGCTCATTATGGGCAAGTGGAAACAGCTATTTCCTTTCTGCGTAGTAGCATTGAGAGTGAACCAACGAACTTTGATACTATTCAGGCATCGTTTGATGATTTGAAAAAAGCCATTTCTAACTTTGTTGAAGGTACAGAAGTTGCGACAACATCATCCAACCTGACACTGAAGGATGGGATAGACCTTTTAAAGAAGGCTTTGACCCAATTTCAAGCTGGTCAAGATAGTGAAGCAGCTACAACCATGAAGGAGTTTATTACTATTTGGCCCACCATCGAGGGTTCTGTAAGTACAACCAATCCTTCGCTTTATACAAAGGTTGAAAGTGAAAGTCCTGTCATCATGGTTAAGGGAAAGGATAGTGAATATCAAGAAAAGCTTTCTAGCTTGATTGCAGAGCTATCTCAAATTGATATTAGCGCTTCCTATAATGCATTTGACGCCATGCTCATCTTGCTCCGAGAAGGTGTAGAAGCACTCTTGATTGTCATGGCGCTTGTGACAACTTTGAAAGCTGCTAAGATGAGAAAGGGACTCAAGTGGGTCTATGGTGGTGCATTTGCGGGTATAGTTGCAAGTCTTTTAATTGCCTATATCCTACAGATTGCCTTTCCAGCAGTCACCTCAGGAACTAACCGTGAAATCATCGAAGGTGCAGTCGGGATTTTTGCGGTTATCATGATGATTTTAATCGGTATTTGGCTTCATAGCAAATCCTCCGTTAAAAAATGGAATGCTTTTATGGAATCACAAATGCAAACTGTCACGAAAACAGGTTCTTTCCTTTCTATGTTTGTTCTGAGTTTTCTAGCTGTATTCCGAGAAGGTGCTGAGACGATTTTATTCTATGTGGGTATTCTGCCAAGGATTTCTAGTTTTGATTTTGTCTTAGGAATTTCTCTAGCTCTCTTAGTCTTAGTCGTGATTGCCTTTGTGATGAACAAGGCCAGTCAATTTTTCCTACCTCACAAGGTTTTCTTTATCCTGACTTGGATGATTTATGCTTTAGCCTTTAAGATGACGGGAGTCAGCATTCATGCCCTACAGTTGACAAATATGATACCGAACCATCTGATCGCAGGAATACCAAGTATTGATATATTGGGAATTTACCCTAGTTGGGAAAGTTTGGCAGGACAGGCTCTCTTTATTCTTGTGGTGATTCTTGTTACCATTAGACAGGGTGAAAAATGGTGAATCAAAAGGAATTGACAATTATTGAACATTTGGTAGAATTTAGAAAGAGATTGCTAGCAGTAGTTGTTTGTTTTTTTCTAGTATTTTGCGTCTCATTATTATTTGCCGATCAGGTTTATCAATTTATCACACAAGGCTTTAATCAGAAGTTGATCGTCTTAGGACCGAATGATATTTTATGGATTTATCTCCGTTTAGCAAGTTTGATGGCCTTTAGCCTTACCTTGCCATTTACCGTTTATCAAGTCTGGAGTTTTGTCCGACCAGCCCTTAAATCTGAAGAAGCAGGGGCGGTTTTTGCTTATATCCCTGCAACTTTCCTTTGTTTTATCTTAGGATTAGCCTTTGGTTTTTATTTTATAACACCAGCTTTACTTCAGGTCTTGCTAGGACTGGGTGAAAACTTATTTGAGACGCAGTTAACAGCACAAAATTATCTAGCTTTTGTCTTTCAAACTACTGTACCACTAGCATTTATCTTTGAATTGCCAGTTATTATTGGATTTTTAACTTCCATTGGGTTTATTGAGCCAAGTTTATTGATAACTTATCGTCGTTATGCTTACTTTATTTTATTGGTTCTGGCCGTCATACTGACACCAGCAGATTTTGTTAGCGACTTGGCAATGACGGTACCCCTGATTCTTTTGTACGAGATTAGTATTGCCTTAAGTAAAAGAATTGAAAAAAGAAAAATGAAAGGAGAAGAGAATGGGAATCTTACGTGATATTGGTGCCCCTGGCTTGATCATCATCATCCTTGGTGCTTTGTTGATTTTTGGACCAAAACGCTTACCAGAGCTAGGCGAATCAGTAGGAAAAATGCTTGCTGAGTTTAAAAAAGCCGTTAAAGGCCTTGGGGATTCGGAAGAAAAATAAAGAAACTTACTAAAAGAGTTGAGAAATTGGTACAAGATCATTATCTTGTCTAAATTCTCAGCTCTTTTTCAATTAGCTATTTAAACAGTTTAAGGTTTCTTTAAGGTTTTTATAATATTCTAAAGAACTCTATATTATCCGAACAAATATCTTCAGTTTCATAAATAGAGAAAGTTTTCTTGGATAATTGTTTACTTTAAATAAATGATTAATCCTAAAAGTTCAGATTATTATTTGAATACAAATTCATTATAGCTTTGCTTGCTCTCTATTTATTTCAAGATACCAGTAGATTGTGATATAATAGTAAACAATGAGTTTTTAAAACAAACCAAAGGAGTATCAAAATGATTTACGCTGGAATTTTAGCAGGTGGAACCGGCACGCGCATGGGTATTAGTAACCTACCCAAACAATTTCTTGAGTTGGGAGCCCGCCCAATCCTAATCCATACAATTGAAAAATTTGTCTTAGAGCCAACTATTGAAAAGATTGTAGTTGGAGTTCACGGAGACTGGGTGACACACGCAGAAGATTTAGTTGAAAAATTCCTTCCGCTTCATAAAGATCGTATCATCATCACAAAAGGTGGTGCAGACCGTAATTCTAGCATTGAAAAGATCATAGAGGCTATTGATGCATACCGTCCAATTACGGAAGATGATATCGTAGTCACTCATGACTCAGTTCGTCCTTTTATCACACTTCGAATGATTCAAGATAACATTGCTCTTGCACAAAATCATGATGCTGTTGATACAGTAGTTGAAGCAGTAGATACCATTGTTGAAAGCACTAATGGGAAATTTATTACAGATATTCCAAACCGCGCTCATCTCTATCAAGGGCAAACTCCTCAAACCTTCCGTTGTAAAGACTTTATTGATTTGTATGGTTCTTTATCAGCAGAGGAAAAAGAAATTTTAACAGATGCATGTAAAATCTTTGTCATTAAGGGTAAAGATGTAGCCTTAGCAAAAGGTGAATATTCAAACCTTAAAATTACAACAGTTACAGACTTGAAGATTGCTAAAAGCATGATTGAGAAAGACTAAAGACATGATTAATCAAATTTATCAACTGACAAAACCAAAGTTTATTAATATTAAATATCAGGAAGAAGAAATTGATCAAGAGAATCATATCCTCATTCGACCAAATTACATGGCGGTTTGTCATGCGGATCAACGTTATTACCAAGGTAAACGCGATCCAAAAATTTTAGCGAAAAAACTACCAATGGCTATGATTCACGAGTCTTGTGGTACAGTCATTTCTGATCCAACCGGTACCTACAAAGTTGGTCAGAAGGTTGTTATGATTCCAAATCAACCACCTATGCAAAGTGATGAGGAATTCTACGAAAATTACATGACTGGAACATATTTCCTTTCAAGTGGTTATGATGGTTTTATGCGAGAATTCGTTTCTCTGCCTAAGGATCGTGTGGTAGCTTACGAAGATATCGAAGATACAGTTGCTGCCATTACAGAGTTTGTCAGTGTTGGCATGCATGCTATGAATCGTTTCATGACGGTATCTCACAGCAGACGTCAACGTATCGCTGTCATTGGTGATGGAAGTTTAGCTTTTGTCATGGCCAATATTATCAACTACACTTTGCCTGAAGCTGAGATTATTGTTATCGGACGTCACTGGGAGAAATTAGAATTATTCTCATTTGCAAAAGAGCTCTACATTACTGATAGCATTCCAGAGGATCTTAGTTTTGACCATGGTTTCGAATGCTGTGGTGGTGATGGAAGTGGACCTGCTATTAATGACTTGATTCGCTACATTAAACCACAAGGTACCATTTTGATGATGGGAGTAAGTGAGTATAAGGTTAATATCAATACTCGTGATTCTTTAGAAAAAGGCTTGTTATTAGTTGGATCTTCTCGTTCTGGAAGAGTTGACTTTGAAAATGCCATCCAAATGATGGAGATTAAGAAGTTTGCCAATCGTTTGAAGAATATCATTTATCTAGAAGAACCAGTAAGAGAGATTAAGGATATTCATCGAGTTTTTGCAACAGACCTTAACACTGCCTTCAAGACAGTATTTAAGTGGGAAGTCTAATGGGGAAAGATTATGAAGGAAATTGTTAAAGAGAAGATTGCTTCTTTATTATCAGGTGATGAAGAAATTCAGAGCGTTGAACAGTTGGGTGGAATGACCAATCAAAACTACTTGGTTCGAACGTCCTCAAATCGATATATCGTTAAGTTTTTCGGTAAAGGTACAGAAAAATTAATCGATCGCCAGAATGAAAAGTTCAATATTGAATTGTTGAAAGATTTAAAATTAGATGTAGAAAATTATCTTTTTGATATTGAATCTGGTATCAAAGTCAATCAATACATTGAAAATGCTGAGACACTTGATTCAGCTACCATAAAAACTAAATTTGAAAAAATTGCTCCAATTCTACAAACGATCCATGCTTCTGGTAAAGAATTAAAAGGAGAGTTTGCTCCTTTTGAGGAAATCAAAAAATATGAATCATTGATTCAAGGGGAGATTTCTTATCCAAACTATGAAACTGTCAGAGAATCAGTATTTTCTCTGAAAGAAGAGCTTGAACAAATCGGAATTGAGAAGAAATCATGTCATATTGATTTGGTTCCTGAAAATTTTATTGAAGCACCAGATGGACATCTCTATCTCATCGATTGGGAATATTCTTCCATGAACGATCCTATGTGGGACCTTGCAGCACTCTTTCTAGAATCTGAATTTACACCGGAAGAAGAGGCGGACTTTCTAGCTTATTACGAGGGTGACAAGACTCCTGTTTCTCGTGAGAAAATCCGTATTTATAAAATCTTGCAAGACATTATTTGGAGCCTATGGACCATTTACAAAGAGGAAAATGGTGCAGATTTTGGAGATTATGGAATCACTCGTTATAATAGAGCTGTAAAAGAATTGCAGTCTCAGGGAGGTATTGATGAAGACTAAAAATGGAGTTTCCTTTGGACTTATTTCAGGTATTTTTTGGGGATTAGGGCTAACCATTAGTGCCTATATCTTCTCTATTTTTACTGACCTATCACCTTTTGTAGTAGCAGCAGCACACGACTTTCTGAGTATTTTTATCCTGCTAGGATATCTTCTAGTTAAAGAAGGGAAAGTACGTTTTTCAATCTTCCTGAACATTCGAAATGTCAGTGTCATTATTGGAGCTCTATTAGCTGGGCCAATTGGCATGCAGGCCAATCTCTATGCAGTCAAGTATATTGGTAGTTCTTTGGCATCATCGGTTTCAGCTATTTATCCTGCAGTATCTGTCATTCTCGCTTTCTTTTTCTTAAAGCATAAGGTTTCTAAGAATACAGTATTTGGAATTTTATTAATCATTGCAGGAATTATTGCTCAGACCTACAAGGTCGAACAGGTCAATTCATTCTATATTGGTATCCTCTGCGCCTTGATCTGTGCCCTTGCTTGGGGAAGTGAAAGTGTTCTAAGCTCTTTTGCAATGGAAAGTGAACTCAGCGAACTCGAAGCCCTCTTGATCCGACAAGTAACTTCCTTCTTGTCCTATCTTGTTATTGTTCTCTTCTCGCATCATTCATTTGCAGAAGTGGTAAATGGACAATTGTTTGGTTTATTGATAGTATTTGCAGCATTTAATATGATTTCTTACCTTGCCTACTACATTGCTATCAATCGATTGCAACCAGCAAAAGCTACTGGATTAAATGTGAGTTATGTAGTATGGACTGTTTTATTTGCAGCAATTTTCTTGGGTTCGCCCCTTAATTTGCTGACCATCATTACTTCACTTGTCGTAATGGCTGGTGTTTACATTATTATTAAAGAATAAAGGAGAAAGCGCGTGAAAGCGATTATCTTAGCAGCTGGTTTGGGAACACGTTTGAGACCCATGACAGAAAATACTCCCAAAGCCTTGGTCAAGGTTAATGAAAAACCTTTAGTTGAATATCAAATCGAATTTTTAAAAGAACGTGGAATTGATGACATTATCATCGTTGTCGGTTATTTAAAAGAACAATTCGACTATCTTAAAGAAAAGTACGGAGTTCGTTTGGTATTCAACGAAAAGTATGCTGATTACAATAACTTTTACTCTCTTTACTTGGTAAAAGAAGAATTGGCTAACAGCTACGTTATCGATGCGGATAACTATCTTTTCAAGAATATGTTCCGTAATGATATCAAGCGTTCAACTTATTTCAGTGTTTATCGTGAAGATTGTGATAATGAGTGGTTCCTAGTTTACGGAGATGATTACAAAGTTCAAGATATCATTGTCGATAGCAAAAATGGACGCATCTTGAGTGGTGTGTCATTCTGGGATGCTCCAACAGCTGAGAAAATTGTTGGGTTTATCGATGAAGCCTATGCAAGTGGCGAGTTTGTTGACCTCTACTGGGACAACATGGTCAAAGATAATATCAAAGAACTAGATGTATATGTAGAAGAGTTGGAAGAAAACTCTATCTATGAAATCGATAGTGTTAAAGATTATCAAAAATTAGAAAAGATTCTTTCTTCACAAAAATAAGCGACTTTTATGAACTGATACCTTACCTATTTTTACTTGACTTTTTATGTTTGATACAGTATACTAGTGAAAATTTAACCTTTAAGGGCAGTCCAGAGAGACTCACAAGGTGTCAGAGAAAAGAAGCTACAATGGAAACAAGTAAGCAAGTGCTTATTTGCTACTTTTGTGTAAATATCTTAACTGAAACCTTGCAATTGCAAGGTTTTTCTTTATCTGATCCCCTTAAAATTTAAGGAGGAAAAGTTATGAATCCAAATTGTAGAAAACGCATGGGAGCTATTCGCTTGGAAGTGATGAGAGTAGTATCTCAGGAGGAAATCGCTCCAGCAATCTTTGAGCTTGTACTTGAAGGAGAAATGGTCGAAGCTATGAAAGCGGGCCAATTTCTTCATTTGCGTGTACCTGATGATGCCCATCTCTTGCGTCGTCCGATTTCAATCTCATCTATAGATAAGGCTAATAATCAATGCCATCTCATTTATCGAGTTGAGGGTTCTGGTACAGCAATCTTTTCAAGATTAAAAGCTGACGATTTTTTAGATGTCATGGGACCTCAAGGAAATGGCTTTGACTTATCTGATTTAGACAAGCAGAGTCATGTTCTCCTAGTCGGTGGAGGAATAGGAGTTCCTCCATTACTTGAAGTAGCTAAACAACTACATGAGAGAGGTGTAGAAATTACAACTGTTCTAGGATTTTCTACTAAAGATGCTGTCATTTTAGATGATGAATTAGCCAAATATAGTCAAGTTTTTGTGACAACAGATGATGGCTCCCATAGTATTAAAGGGAATGTTTCTGTAGTGATTAACGAATTTGACACTGAATTTGATGCCATCTACTCTTGCGGTGCGCCTGGTATGATGAAATATATCAATCAAACCTTCCATGACCATCCACGAGCTTATCTATCTCTAGAATCTCGCATGGCCTGTGGCATGGGGGCTTGCTACGCTTGTGTCCTGAAAGTGCCAGATAATGAAACTGTTAGTCAACGTGTCTGCGAAGATGGTCCTGTATTTAAAACAGGAACAGTAGTTTTATAAGGAGTGTGTCATGACAACAAATCGATTACAAGTTTCTCTACCAGGCTTAGTGTTAAAGAATCCTATCATTCCTGCTTCAGGCTGTTTTGGTTTCGGACAAGAGTATGCCAAATACTATGATTTGGACCTTTTAGGTTCTATCATGATTAAAGCTACAACCCTTGAACCACGTTTTGGTAATCCTACTCCACGAGTGGCAGAAACACCTGCTGGTATGCTGAATGCCATTGGTCTACAAAATCCAGGACTAGATGCCGTTCTCTCCGAAAAATTACCTTGGCTAGAAAAAGAGTATCCAAATCTTCCAATCATTGCAAACGTAGCTGGCTTTTCCAAATATGAGTATGCAACAGTTTCTCATGGTATTTCTAAAGCGAGCAATGTAAAGGCAATAGAACTCAATATTTCTTGTCCGAACGTCGACCACGGAAATCACGGATTACTAATTGGTCAAGATCCAGATTTGGCTTATGATGTGGTAAAAGCAGCCGTAGAGGCTTCATCAGTTCCTGTTTACGTTAAACTAACACCAAGTGTGACCGATATAACTTCCGTTGCAAAAGCTGCAGAAGACGCAGGAGCTAGTGGGCTAACCATGATTAATACTCTTGTTGGTATGCGCTTTGATCTCAAAACTAGAAAACCAATCATTGCAAATGGGACAGGAGGAATGTCTGGACCTGCAGTATTTCCTGTAGCTCTAAAACTCATTCGACAAGTAGCTCAAACAACTAATCTTCCGATTATTGGAATGGGAGGAGTTGACTCGGCTGAGGCAGCGCTAGAAATGTATTTGGCAGGTGCCTCAGCTATTGGTGTTGGGACAGCAAACTTTACCAATCCATATGCTTGCCCTGATATCATAGAAAATCTACCTAGTGTTATGGATAAATATGGGATTAGTAATTTAGAAGATCTTAGGAAAGAAGTTAGAGACCAGTTCAAATCATAAAAATTGATGATTAAAATCTTTATTATTTTGAAAGGCAGTTTCTTTTTGGTATAATGTGAATATGATTGTAACAATACCCATTAAAACAGAAAAAGATATTGCAACCCCAGGACCAACCGTCCTTGTATTAGGCTATTTCGATGGCATTCATTTGGGTCATCAAAAACTATTTGAGATTGCAGGAAAGATTGCGATTGAAAAGAATCTGAGCGTAGCTTTAGTAACTTTCAACGAATCTCCAAAGTTAACCTTGCACCAATATTCACCAGAGCAGTTATTGCATATTCTGAATCCTGATGAGCGCGAACGTAAGTTAAAGCGTGCGGGAGTTGAAGCCCTTTATCTGATGGACTTTACCAGCCGTGTGGCAAATATGACAGCTCAAGAATTTGTTGACACTTTTGTCAAAGAAGCTAAAGCAGAAACAATTGTTGTTGGTTTTGATTATAGTTTGGGTTCGGATAGGAAATCAGCTGAAGACCTCAAGGAGATTTTTGATGGTGAAGTAGTAATTGTACCTGCAGTTGAGGACGAAAAAGGTAAAATCAGTTCAACTCGTATTCGTCAATCGATCATTGAAGGTGATGTTAAAGAAGCTGGTCAACTACTTGGAGCACCTCTACCATCTAGAGGAGTTGTTGTCCATGGAAATGCCAGAGGTCGTACTATTGGCTACCCTACAGCAAATCTCGTACTCTTGGACAGAACCTATATGCCTGCTGACGGTGTCTACACGGTAGAAATTGAAATCCAAAGAAAAATTTATCGAGGTATGGCTAGTGTTGGGAAGAACGTTACTTTTGATGGAGAGGAAGAGCGTTTTGAAGTGAATATCTTTGATTTTGATGAAAACATTTATGGCGAAAGAGTTACTGTTTATTGGCTTGATCGTATTCGAGATATGGTTAAATTTGAGTCTGTTGACGAATTGGTTCATCAGCTTGAGCATGATGAAAAAATTGCTAGAGGATAACTCAGTTTAAATGATAAGTTTGAGATCTTTCTCAAACTTTTTTTGTTAAAATATCTTTAATAAAAGTTTCTACATGATTTTCTAATCAAGAATTTATTTGAAAATCTTTGTATTTTTTGATATAATTTAACTATCAAACTAAAGGAGACTTTTATGTTTAAAGAAAATAGAAATAAGGGATTTATTTCCGGACTCATACTTTCTCTTGTATTATTCCTTGTAGCTGGTGGTATGGGATTCATGTGGAATCTTCACCAACACCCGACGGATCCATTTGCAGATGATACTAGTTCAGGCAAAGAAGTAACACTGACTGTCTATGATATTTATCCTGAAGTTGTTGGAGAAGTAGACGGTGGAAGTGTTATATACCTTGTCCAATATAGTCAGGATGGCGATGGGAAATTTGCAGTTGTTGAGGCTAAAGAGACTGATGAATCTATTAAAAAACTCATTGACCAAGCTACAGCTGGTACCTTAGCAGAAAATCCTGCTACTCTTGTTGGGACTCAATTACAACCACTTAGTACAAATGTTAATAAATCGCGTAACAATCGAATCGTTGATTTATCAGGGTTCCTTAAGTCTATTTTGGACCCAACGTCTACTGTCTATCTCAACATGAACTCTAGTGTCTATTTGAGCTTGACAGAACATTCACGTGAAGGTTGGTACTATGTCATCGGGATTGCTATTTTTGGTGGTCTTGCTTTATTTACACTCGTTGGAGCCTTTCTACTACGTAAAAAATCAATCGCTTCTTATGAAGAACTTTATCAAACATACCCTGAGTTACAAGGAAATCTTGAAGGAATCGCTGACCAAGCAGATTTTTACGATCAGGATTTAAAGGTTATTCTTTATAAAAATCACCTTATTACCTATTTCAAAGGTACTCAGGCGATCAATCTAAATAATGTTCAACAGATTTATCTAATCGAAACAAGTTATCACCGTTATGGCTTCACAAACAAAGTTTATCAATTGTGCTACATTCTCAAGGATAGCACTAAGAAACATAACTTAACAATTAAAACTACTAAGACAGTTCAAGAACAATTGGAAGAACTTTGGAACCTCATCATCGAGAAATTCCCAGATATCCATATTGGAGTTTAAGATAAAAGCATCGTTTATCGATGCTTTTTGTTTTTAGAAAAATATAAAAAATTAAATCTATCACTTGACATCTTAAATTTTTAAGAGTAAAATGTTTACTAGTTAATTAAATGGTTAAATACTAGTTAAGGAGTTTATATGAAAAGAAGGAGTATTATTTGTCTGATGCTAGCTCTGTTTAGTATGATATTAGGAGCTTGTGATCAAGAGAATAGTCAGGGAAACCAAGAAGGTAAGGGAATGAGAATTGTAACCAGTTTTTATCCAGTTTACGCCATGGTCAAAGAAATATCTGGCGACTTAAATGATGTTCGAATGATTCAGTCTAGTAGTGGAATACATTCCTATGAACCATCTGCAAATGACATTGTCGCAATTTATGATGCTGATGTTTTCATTTATCATTCTCGTACCCTAGAGTCTTGGGCAGGTAGTCTGGATCCTAATCTAAAAAATTCAAAAGTTAAGGTCCTAGAAGCATCTGAAGGAATGTCCTTAGATCGCGTACCTGGACTTGAGGATATGGAAGTAGGAGAAGGTATGGATGAAAAAACACTATATGACCCCCATACTTGGCTAGATCCAGAGAAAGTTGCTGAGGAAGCCCAGATTATTGCAGATAAGCTTTCCGAGCTTGATACTAGTAATAAAGAAACCTATCAAAAAAATGCTCAGGATTTTATTGTTAGAGCTCATAAATTAACTGAGAAATACCAAGCAGACTTTGAAAAAGCCAGTCAAAAAAGTTTTGTGACTCAACATACAGCATTTTCTTATTTGTCAAAACGTTTCGGTCTAAAGCAACTTGGAATTGCTGGTATATCACCTGAACAAGAACCGAGTCCTAGACAACTAACTGAAATCCAAGAATTTGTCAAAACATACCAGGTTAAAACAATTTTTACAGAAAGTAATATTTCATCTAAGGTAGCTGAAACACTAGTCAAGTCAACAGGGGTTCAGCTTAAAACACTCAATCCCTTAGAAGCAGACCCACAAAATGATAAATCTTTCTTGGAAAATTTAGAAGAAAATATTGCTATTTTAGCTAAAGAATTGAAATGAGGAAAGAATGAAAAATACTAAAAAATATATTGCAGGATCAGCCGTAGTTCTTGCACTAAGTGTTTGTGCATATGTTTTAAATCAGCATCAAACTCCTGAAAAGAAGGCTGATAATCGTGTCTCTTATGTTGATGATAAAAGTTCAGAAAATAAGAAAAATGAAAATCTAACCCCTGACCAGGTGAATCAAAAGGAAGACATTGAAGCCGAGCAAATTGTCACAAAGATTACTGATCAAGGTTATGTAACTTCGCACGGTGATCATTTCCACTTTTATAACGGTAAAGTACCTTTTGATGCAATCTTTAGCGAAGACTTGCTTATGAAGGATCCAAATTATCAGTTACGGGATCAAGATATCGTTAACGAAATCAAAGGTGGCTATATTATTAAGCTAGACGGTCGATATTATGTTTACTTAAAGGATGCAAACCATGCTGTAAATATCCGTACTAAGGAACAAATTGAAAACCAAAAGCATAGTCACACATCAGATAAATCTAGTAACAACAAGGAAGTTACTCAAGCTAGGGCTCAAGGTCGTTATACAACTGACGATGGCTATGTATTTAATCCAGCGGATATCATTGAGGATACTGGGGATGCTTATATTGTCCCCCATGGTGGCCACTATCATTACGTTCCTAAGAGTTCTCTATCAGCTAGTGAACTTGCAGCAGCTCAAGCTTATTTGTCAGGTAGAAGAACCCAACCAAGTCTGACAAACAACCAAGTAGGTCAGAGTAATGATTCAAGACCTCAGGTTGAAGTTCCGGGAACCAGTGTTAAGCCAGGTCAAGAAGAAGATCTCCAAAGTCTATTAGCTCAATTATATGCCTTGCCAGAAAGTCAACGATACCATGAGTCTGATGGCTTAATCTTTGATCCAGCGAAAATTGCTAGTCGTACAACTAGCGGAGTAGCTATTCCTCACGGTAATCACTATCACTTTATCCCTTTTAGCAGTTTGTCAGCCTTGGAGCAAAAAATTGCTCGCATGATTCCACTTTCTCCTATTGTAAAACCGGAGTTACCTCATGAACATCCAAGCAAGCCTTCACAAGACCATGAAGACGGAAATCATGAACACCATGGTAACGAACAGGAAGAGCCGGGTCATCATCATGGTCACGAAGGCGAAGGACAAGGACAAGGCCATGACCACAATCATGACAATCACCAAGACAAGGATGACCACGAACACGGATTTAATGCTGATCGAGTTGTTAGTGAAGATGAACAAGGCTTTGTCGTTTCTCACGGGGACCACAATCATTATTTCTTTAAAAAGGATTTATCAGCAGAGCAGATTAAGGCTGCTCAAGAGCACTTGAA
>NZ_JASHGL010000002.1:0-350201 GCF_047460355.1 Streptococcus timonensis
TTTGTCGTTTCTCACGGGGACCACAATCATTATTTCTTTAAAAAGGATTTATCAGCAGAGCAGATTAAGGCTGCTCAAGAGCACTTGAAGGAACATCATCAGGTAGAACCTGTTAAACCACTTGCAAAAGATGTAGAAGCATTTTCTAGAGATGCAAGTGATGAAGAAAAAATAGCTTATATTTCTAAGACTTATGGTGTTCCACTTGAAGCCATTCGTATTTCAAATGGATTCTTTGTATTTGGTAATCCAGACCAGGCTTATGATCCAACTCACATACACCCTTACGCTGTTCGTAAGGAACATGTTCGTATTCCTTTGGTAACTGGAGATCCAGAACTTGATTTCCTAAATGAGTTATACACAACGGCTCTTCGTGACGGTGTTTCACCTTATAGCTTACAAGTAGAAAATGGAAGCTTTGTAATACCTCACGGCGACCACAACCACTACATCAAGGTTCAAACTAAAGGTTATGAAGTTGCTTTGAAAAACAAAATTCCTGCATTACAGTCAACTTATCAACCTGGTGCTTTTGATGAAAAAGCAGTCCAGTATAAGGTTGATCAACTCTTGGCAGAGAGTCGTGAAGTCTATAAAGATAAGCCAAGTCTACAACGACAAATTGAGCTTGCTTTGGGACAATTCTCTGAGAATATGAAGAAGCTATCAACCAACTCTACTGCAGGTTATTTGGCAGCTTTGGATTTGTTTGATAAGCAGTATATTCACATTGACTCAAGTGTCAAACCAACAGAAATCAGTCCTTTAGACAAGAAATATCAAGCTTTAGTAGATAAGATTAATACCTTAGACACAGATGCTTATGGACTTCCTAAGAAGGATTTATTGACTCAGCTTCAAGAAAATAAACTAGCCCAAGATGAAGCAGGTTTAGATGCAGTTGAAGCTAAGTTACAAGCTTTGCAAGATTTTAATGACCGTACTGGTGTCACAACAGTTGAGTATATTAAATATTTCTATCAACATCTATCTGATGGTCGCTTAAATGACAATCTCCGTAATAAAGTTGCTAACTTAACCTGGACTCTTTATCAGTCACAATCCTTCCTTAAGGCAACTGATTTAAATAAACTCTTCCCAGAAATCTATCAAACAAAACTAGAAGTTGAAGAAGCTCTTAAAAATGAACCAGTTTCAAGTAAGCATTCTGAGACAATCTTGGATAAAGAAAAAGTTGATGGCCATAGTGCTAAAACTGCGGTTTATGAGTTCTTGAAAGGATTGTTTGATGATATTCAACCTGAGGACCAAAGTAACCATGTCTTAAAAGGTCAGGTAGCAGGACTTTTAACAAAAGCTGTAGAATTGGTAAGCCAAGTGAAAGAAGAAGGTGTTAAAGCTTCACTTGTTGACGAAGTGAAGAATCTGAAAGCTGCCTTTGACAAAGAGGGTGCTGACCTAGATGAATTAAACACGCAAGTACAAGATCTTCTGAAACGTATTTCATTAACTATTCAGAAAGAAAGCCAGGAAGAGGCTCAAGATCCACAACTTTTGGCACTTTATCAACAGCTTTATAACGGAATTATTGCCCTCCATAGCTATTTGGAGATGAATCATGGTTCAGATGCTGACTTTGAAAAAGTAGATGCTCTGTTTGATAAACTAGCAGCAGCAAGTAAGGATAAGCAGACTCTTCTAGCTGTTGCCCAAGAAATTGTTTTATTAAACCAAGAGTTTCAATCTAAAGTCAAGCCAGCTGAAGCTAGCACAGAAACAGCCAATACAGAAACAAACGATAAACAAGCTGAGTCAAACTTAACTCCTGCAACTACCTCTCCAGAAACGAGAGAAAAAGTAGCAGAATAAGCAAAAGACGAAGTAGCTAAGCTACCTCGTCTTTTTTAGTCTTTATAAGCTACAATTCCAATAATAGTGTCAACTGCACGTTCCATAGTTTGAAGGCTGACATATTCAAAACGACCGTGCATATTTTCACCACCAGCGAAGATATTCGGCGTTGGAATTCCCATAAAGGAAATTTTAGAACCGTCTGTTCCTCCACGAATTGGTTCGATAATAGGTGTGATATCAAGGTCTTCCATAACCGCTTTGGCAATGGTTACTGGTGTCATATCCTTTTCAATGACTTCTTTCATGTTGTAGTACTGGTCTGTCAATGTTAAAGTAACACGATCACTACCAAGTTCTTGGTTCATTTTATCAGTAATAGCTTGCATGGCAGCTTTTCGTGCTTCAAAGGCATCCTTTTCAAAGTCACGAATGATATAGCTAGCACTCGCTTCCTCAACAGTTCCAGTTATATCCATGAGATGGTAGAAACCTTGGTAACCATCAGTAAATTCAGGTCGGTCACCAGCTGGAAGTTGGTTGTGGAAATCAATCGCCAACTGAAGGGCGTTAACCATTTGTCCTTTGGCCGTTCCTGGGTGAACATTACGACCTTGGAAGTGAAGTTCGGCACCTGCAGCAGAGAAGGTTTCATACTGAAGTTCACCAAGAGGCCCACCGTCAACTGTATAGGCAAAGTCAACATTGAAGTCTTCTGCATCAAATTTATTGGCACCAACACCGATTTCTTCATCAGGTCCAAAGCCGACACGAATTTCGCAGTGCTTAATTTCAGGATGAGCAGTCAAGTATTCGATAGCTGTCATGATTTCGGCGATACCTGATTTATCATCGGCACCGAGAAGGGTAGTTCCATCAGTAGTAATCAATGTTTGTCCATGATATTTCTCTAAGCTCTTAAAATCTGCTGGATCGAGCTTGAAACCAGATTCTCCAAGATCGATAAGGCCACCGTCGTAGTTTTCAACTACTTGTGGATTGACACCTTCAGCATTAAAATCTGCCGTATCCATGTGGGAGATAAAACCAATCTTACGAGTCAAACTAGGATCATTAGCTGGAAGAGTACCGATAGCAAAACCGTTTCGCAAATAATAGACATTTTGCAAACCGATACGTTTCATCTCAGGGATGAGGACGTTGGTCGCAAAGTCTACTTGACTTTGGGTACTTGGTGTAGTGGTTGAATGTTCGTCAGAACGTGTATTGACTTTGACATAAGTCAAAAAACGCTCCAACAATGTTGGATATTTCATAAAAACTCCTTTTTTCCTTCTTTTAAAACCATTGTATCATAGAAAGAAGAGAAAAACAAAAGTCGGAAGGGAGATAAAATCCTTATGTTAGCGTTTACTTATGGCTTCTTTAGTGATACAATAAAAAAGATAAAAATATCACAAGGATGCAGAGATGAAAAAAGCAATTTTAATGATGACATTTGGTTCACCAGAAGAGATTACCTTTGAAGGAGTAGCCGACTTTTTTACCAACATTCGTCGAGGAGTTCGACCTCAAGACCACGAGATTCAAACCCTTTATGATAATTATGTTCGAATTGGAGGCACTCCGCTTCAAAAAATTACCCGTAAAGAAGTTGCCTTGGTAGAAGCTAGGTTAGGAAATGAATATAGTGTCTATTTTGCCAATAAATTTTCAACCCCTTTTATTCCAGATGTAATTCGGCAAATGGAAGCAGATGGCATTGAAAAGTGTATTTGCTTGATTTTGGAGCCACACTATTCCTTTTACTCTGTCATGGGGTACGAAAAGTTTCTGGAAAGCAAACAAATTCAGTTTTTAGTTATTAAGAACTGGTATCAAGAAGAAGCACTATTAAACTATTGGACGGCTGAAATTGCTAGGATTTTAAAAGAAAAGGTGAAACAGGATAGCTTTAAAGTCATCTTTTCTGCCCACAGTGTGCCCATTTTTGCCTTGGATTTTGGTGATCCCTATATCGACCAGATTTTCGAAAATAGCAAGTTAATTGCTGAGAAATTAGGCTTGAAACCAGAGCAATATACCAACACTTGGCAGAGCGAAAGTGATATTGGTATTCCTTGGATTAAGCCAGATGTTCTAGAATATCTTAGAGAACAGGAAGAACATCCAGAGCATTATATTTTTGTGCCTATTAGTTTTATCAGTGAGCATATTGAAGTCTTGTTTGACAACGATGTGGAATGTCAAGACTTGTGTCAGGAATTGGAGGTGAACTACCATCGTCCACCAATGCCAAATACAGATTCTCGTTTGATTGATGCCTTGATCAATATTATCGGAGCTAATGAACATAAAGAATTTAGAGAATTCCTCCCCGAAGAAGAAACCTTTGATGAATTAGTCCCTTCGGATGAAACTAAGAATATTTTAGATGAATCACAAGACTTACAAATGCCAGAATTTGTTAAAAAATTAATTGAGAAAAAAGGTCGTGAAAATGTCAAGATGCCTTATTTAATCAAAAAAATGCTTGAAAAAGCTGGCAAATTACCTAAAGACTAAGTGAAAATAGAAAAGAACTGGTAAATTTTGTTTCAAATATCTGCTAAGGCAGGATATACTTAGAAGGTGAAAGAAAAGGCGGTGGGACAGAAATCGATAGACAAAGTCTTGATTTCGTAGTCTCAGCCCCGCGAGGATGATTAGGAATTTTTTGGAGTCTAAAAGACGAACAAAAAGTCCAATCAGCTACCGCGTCAAATTATGATTGATAATAAAAAGTGAGGTCGGGATCTTTTTGTCCCAACCTCTTTTTAGGTGACTAGTATTTTTATGACCTAGTTTTTATATTATTTACCTAAACAAAATTGGCTAAACAATTGAGTAATAAGTTCATCTGGCGCTGCATCACCTGTAATTTCTCCGAGGATTTCCCAGGTTCGAGTTAAATCAACCTGAAGCAGGTCAACTGGCATACCCAGTTCAAGACCTTCGTTAACTGCTTGTAAGCTTTCAACAGCCTTTTCGATTAATGAAATATGACGGGCGTTAGATAGATAAGTAGCATCTTGCTCGACCAAGCCAGCATTTTCAAAGAAGAGGTTATTGATGCGTTCTTCAATCTTATCAATGTTTTGATTTTTCAGGACTGAAATGCGGATGATATCTTCTGGAAGTTCCTCTGTTTCAATAGCTTCTGGCAGGTCAGTTTTGTTGAGAAGAATGATTCGATTAGTATCTTGACTAATTTCAAGAAGTTGTCGGTCTTGGGCAGTTAGAGGTTCGCTAGCGTTTAGGACTAGTAGAACTAAGTCAGCTTCCTTGAGGGCTTTTTTGGAGCGTTCAACCCCGATCTGTTCCACGACATCATCTGTTTCACGAATACCAGCAGTATCAATCAACTTCAGTGGAACACCGTTAATATTGACGTATTCTTCGATGACATCTCGAGTAGTCCCTGCAATATCCGTTACAATGGCTTTATCTTCACGGAGGAGGTTGTTGAGGAGACTTGATTTCCCAACGTTAGGGCGACCGATGATGGCCGTTGCAATTCCTTCGCGGAGGATTTTCCCACGACGTGCAGTTTTTAGGAGATTGGTCAAGAGTTGTTCAAACTCCATAGTTTTTTCACGGACAACAGCAGTAGTGGCTTCTTCCACATCGTCATACTCAGGGTAATCGATATTAACCTCAACCTGAGCCAAGGTATTGAGAATTTCCTGACGAGTATTGTTAATGAGGTCAGACAGGGATCCATCAAGTTGTTTGACTGCTATATTCATAGCCTTGTCAGTCTTAGCACGAATGATATCCATAACAGCCTCAGCCTGAGTCAAGTCCACACGACCATTAAGGAAGGCACGCTTGGTAAATTCACCAGGTTCTGCCATGCGAGCCCCTTCACGGATAGCCAGTTGGAGAATTTCATTGGTTACGGCGATTCCACCGTGAGTGTTAATCTCGATAATATCTTCACGAGTAAAGGTCTTTGGAGACCTCATAGCTCCTACCATGACCTCATCCATAACTTTACCAGTCAAAGGATCAACAATGTGGCCGTAGTTAAGAGTGTGGCTAGCAACCTTGCTCAAGTCCTTGCCTTTAAAGATTTTCTGCGCAATGGCAAAACTGTCTGTTCCGCTCAAGCGGACAATACCAATAGCTCCTTCTCCAAGAGGTGTGGAGATTGCAGCAATGGTATCAAATTCACGTGTAATCATTTCATTTCCTTTTAACAATTTATATACAAATATCTCTTAAAATTGTAACAAATTAAAGTTATTTATTCAACGAATGCCACTTATAAAGAAAAGCCTAAGCATATCGCTTAAGCTTTACTTAGTGCGCATTTCCCCTTGCGGGAAGTAAGTTCCTTCAGGCATATCATTGATGATGACATGAACAGCAGATTGTGGTGCACCAGTGTTACGAACCACAGCTTCGGTTACTTCCTTTGCTAGGGCTTTCTTTTGCTCGAGCGTGCGACCTTCAAATAAATCGATACGTACAAATGGCATAATAGCTTC
Source organism: Streptococcus timonensis (assembly GCF_047460355.1). GTDB lineage: Bacteria > Bacillota > Bacilli > Lactobacillales > Streptococcaceae > Streptococcus > Streptococcus timonensis_A. The sequence continues at coordinate 6,309 of NZ_JASHGL010000002.1, forward strand.
CTCCACTAGTTTTTGATTTCTTTTATTTTACCACATTTTGCCGTTTAAAGCTTTTGGAAAATATGATATACTAGAATGTAGCAGAAAAATAGAAATGGACGTGAAATAGAAACATGGCACAGTTGTATTATCGTTATGGGACCATGAATTCAGGAAAGACCATCGAGATTCTCAAGGTAGCCTATAACTATGAAGAGCAAGGAAAGGGAGTTGTTATCATGACTTCGGCTCTGGATACAAGAGACGGTATAGGCTATGTGTCGAGTCGGATTGGCATGAAGCGACCAGCCATAGCTATCGAAAATGATACAGATATTTATGGTTTGATTCGAGATTTGGAAGTTAAACCCTACTGTGTTTTGGTCGATGAAGCTCAGTTTCTGAAGCGTCATCATGTTTACGATTTAGCTCGTGTCGTCGATGAGTTAGACATACCTGTTATGGCCTTTGGTTTAAAGAATGACTTTCGTAATGAACTGTTTGAAGGATCTAAACATCTATTGTTATTAGCAGATAAAATTGATGAGATCAAAACCATTTGTCAGTATTGTAAGAAAAAGGCGACCATGGTACTACGTACGCTAGATGGAAAACCTACTTATGAAGGTGAACAAATACAGATAGGTGGCAATGAAACCTATATCTCGGTTTGCCGTAAACATTATTTTGCCCCACTGATAACATCTAAAAAGGAACAAGACTATGACAATTGAACTAAGAGATGTTACGATGAAAAATTATTTTGATGTTCTGAATTTGGATGTTAAGGAATATCAAAAACAATTTATTGCTACCAACGCAATTAGTTTAGCTGAAGCATATGTCTACACAAAAAATGGAGATTTTGTAGCTCCATTGGCAGTTTACGATAATGATGCAATCATAGGTTTTGTGATGTTAGCTTATGATAAAAAAATCGGAATTAGTAATGAAAATTATTTACTATTTCGTTTCATGATTGATAAGCATTTTCAAGATCAAGGTTATTTTAAACCAATTATGGATAAGGTGATAGACTATGTTCGGACAGCGCCAGCAGGTTTATCCAATAAACTTTGGTTGTCTTATGAATCAGAAAATGAACATGCAAGATCTTGTTACCTCAGTTATGGATTTAAAGAAACTGGGGAAATATTTGAGAATGAAGTAGTAGCCATATACGATTTAACAATTGAAAAATAAGGAGAAAAAATGAACATCTATGATCAACTACAAGCTGTAGAAGACCGTTATGAAGAATTAGGAGAATTGCTCAGTGACCCTGATGTCGTTTCAGACACCAAGCGTTTCATGGAGCTTTCAAAAGAAGAAGCTTCAACTCGTGACACAGTAACAGCCTACCGTGAATACAAACAAGTCCTTCAAAATATTGTCGACGCTGAGGAAATGATTAAAGAATCAGGCGGAGATGCTGACTTGGAAGAAATGGCCAAGCAAGAACTCAAGGACGCTAAGGCTGAAAAAGAAGAGTACGAAGAAAAACTAAAAATATTGCTTCTTCCAAAGGATCCAAACGATGACAAGAACATCATCCTTGAAATCCGTGGGGCAGCTGGTGGAGACGAAGCAGCACTTTTTGCTGGAGACCTTCTAACCATGTATCAAAAGTATGCTGAAGCTCAAGGCTGGCGCTTTGAAGTTATGGAAGCCTCAATGAATGGGGTTGGTGGTTTCAAAGAAGTGGTTGCCATGGTTTCTGGTCAGTCAGTTTATTCTAAACTCAAGTATGAGTCTGGTGCTCACCGTGTGCAACGTGTCCCCGTGACAGAAAGTCAAGGCCGTGTTCATACCTCAACAGCAACAGTTCTTGTCATGCCTGAGGTAGAAGAAGTAGAGTACGATATTGATCCAAAAGACCTACGTGTCGATATCTACCATGCATCAGGTGCTGGTGGACAGAACGTCAACAAGGTTGCGACTGCCGTTCGTATCGTCCACTTACCAACCAATATCAAGGTTGAGATGCAGGAAGAACGTACCCAGCAGAAAAACCGTGAGAAGGCTATGAAGATTATTCGTGCGCGTGTTGCTGACCACTTTGCTCAGATTGCTCAAGATGAGCAAGATGCTGAGCGTAAGTCTACAATCGGTACTGGTGATCGTTCAGAGCGTATCCGTACTTACAATTTCCCGCAAAACCGTGTCACAGACCACCGTATTGGCTTAACACTTCAAAAACTTGATACTATCTTGTCTGGTAAACTAGATGAAGTTGTAGATGCTTTGGTTCTTTATGACCAAACACAAAAATTGGAAGAATTAAACAAATAATGAAATTAGCTCAAATTTTTAAAGATTTTGAGGAAAAGTTGATAGTACAAGGAGAGGAAGCAGAAAGCCTCTCCTTTGTCTATCGTAGCCTAAAAAATCTATCTTTTACAGACTTCGTCTTTGCCCTCCAGCAAGAAGCAACAGAGGAAGAGAAGCAATTTGTGGAGGAAATTTACAAGAAATTAGCAGCACATATACCTGCCCAGTACATTATCGGTCATGCTGAATTCTTTGGGATGCAGTTAAAAGTAGATGAGCGGGTTTTGATTCCCCGCCCAGAGACAGAAGAGCTAGTAGACCTCATCTTGACTGAAAATCCTGAGAAAAATCTTAAAGTACTAGATATCGGAACAGGAAGCGGTGCAATAGCCCTTGCTTTAGCTAAAAATAGACCAGATTGGTCGCTCACAGCTGCTGACATTTCACAGGATGCTTTAGACTTATCGTTGGAGAATGCTAACGCTCAAAATCTAAATCTCTCTTTTATCAAATCTGACTGTTTCTCCGAAATTTCTTCAAAATATGATATAATTGTATCCAATCCACCATACATTTCTCGTGAGGATCAAGAAGAAGTTGGCTTGAATGTTTTGCATTCAGAACCACACTTGGCACTTTTTGCTGACGAGGATGGCCTAGCTATCTACCGTAGAATCGCGGAAGACTCCAAGGACTATCTAAATGATGGTGGTAAGATTTATCTTGAAATTGGCTACAAACAAGGTCAAAGTGTGCCCGCTCTCTTTATGGAAAATCTTCCAGATAAACGAGTTCGTACTCTGAAAGACCAATTTGGCCAAGATAGGATGGTAGTCATTGATGATGGAGAAAATTAAGCAAGAGTTGGAAAAAGGTGGAGCAGTAGTTTTGCCAACTGAGACGGTTTATGGACTTTTTGCAAAAGCATTGGATAAAAAGGCTGTTGACCATGTCTACCAGCTTAAACGTCGTCCAAGAGATAAGGCTCTCAATCTCAATGTTGCTAGTTTAGATGATATCTTGAACTTTTCAAAGAATCAGCCACCTTATTTACAAAAACTTGTTGATTGTTTTCTTCCTGGTCCATTGACCATTATCCTAGAAGCTAATGACAAGGTCCCTTACTGGGTTAATTCAGACTTGACGACTGTTGGATTTCGGATGCCCAGTCACCCTATAACTCTAGAATTGATTCGTGAGTTTGGTCCCTTAATCGGCCCGTCTGCAAATATTTCAGGGCATACAAGCGGTGTTAGCTTTGAAGAAATTTTAAAAGAATTTGGACAAGAGGTTCTGGGAATAGAAGATGATGCTTTTTTAACAGGTCAAGATTCGACTATTTTAGATTTGACTGCTTCTAAGGCAAGAATTCTACGTCAAGGTTCGATAACTCGAGAAGATATCCTTGCCAAGATACCTGAAATTCCTTTTGAGGAGGTATGATATGCTACGTGCTTTGAAAGCAACAGATGTTGCATCGATTCATGAGATTAACAAAGAAGCTTTAGGTTATGATTTTAGCCCTGAGGAAACGGCTAGTCAACTAACCAAATTATCCCAAGACTCACATCATTTCCTACTTGGTTATGAGGATGATACTAGTCACGAACTAGTTGGTTATATCCACGCTGAGGTTTATGAATCCCTTTATTCTAAAGCAGGATTCAATATCTTAGCCTTGGCAGTGTTGCCACAAAGCCAGGGTAGAGGTATTGGTAGAGATTTACTTGAAGGGTTGGAGAAAGAAACGAAAAGACGGAGTTATGAGTTTATTCGATTAAACTCTGCAGACCATCGTCTTGGTGCGCATGCATTTTATGAGAGAGTTGGTTATACTTGTGATAAAGTGCAAAAACGATTTATTAAGTTAATTAAAGGAGAAAAACTATGATTTTTGACAAAGAAGATTTTAAAGCTTATGATGCTGATCTTTGGAATGCTATTGCCAAAGAAGAGGAACGCCAACAAAATAATATTGAATTAATTGCTTCAGAGAACGTAGTTTCTAAAGCTGTTATGGCTGCTCAAGGGTCTATCTTGACTAATAAATACGCCGAAGGCTATCCAGGACGTCGTTACTATGGTGGTACTGATGTAGTGGATGTTATCGAAAGTCTAGCTATTGAACGTGCGAAAGAAATCTTTGGTGCTAAATTTGCCAATGTCCAACCTCACTCAGGAAGTCAAGCTAACTGTGCAGCATACATGGCCTTGATCGAACCAGGTGATACTGTTATGGGAATGGATTTGGCTGCAGGTGGGCACTTGACTCACGGAGCTCCTGTTAGCTTCTCAGGTCAAACCTATAACTTTGTTTCATATAGCGTTGATCCAGAGACAGAGCTATTGGACTTTGATGCCATCTTGAAACAAGCTCAAGAAGTGCAACCAAAACTTATCGTTGCTGGTGCCTCAGCCTATTCTCACATCATTGATTTCTCAAAATTTCGTGAAATTGCGGATGCTGTGGGGGCAAAACTCATGGTTGATATGGCTCATATTGCTGGTTTGGTGGCAGCTGGTCTTCACCCAAATCCAGTTCCATATGCACATATCACAACGACAACGACCCACAAAACCCTTCGTGGACCTCGTGGTGGTTTGATATTGACTAACGATGAAGAACTTGCTAAGAAAATTAACTCAGCTATTTTCCCTGGTATTCAAGGTGGACCATTAGAGCATGTTATCGCAGCAAAAGCTGTTTCATTCAAAGAAGTATTGGATCCTGCTTTTAAAGAATATGCTGCTAATGTCATCAAGAACAGCAAGGCTATGGCAGCTGTCTTTTTGCAAGATTCTGATTTCCGTATTATCTCTGGTGGTACTGAAAACCATCTCTTCCTTGTTGATGTAACCAAGGTTGTAGAGAATGGAAAAGTTGCTCAAAACTTGTTGGATGAAGTAAATATCACGCTAAATAAAAACTCTATCCCATACGAAACTTTGTCTCCATTCAAGACAAGTGGTATTCGTATCGGAGCAGCCGCAATAACTGCACGTGGGTTTGGTGAAGAAGAAAGCCGAAAAGTGGCAGAGCTCATCATTAAAGCACTCAAGAATGCAGATAATGAAGCTGTATTAGAAGAAGTAAGAAGTGTAGTCAAAGCTTTGACAGATGCCTTCCCATTATACGAGGACTAATACTTTTATGGACATTTATATTAAGAAAGCCATTATCCATCAGTTCAGCCCTAATGACACGGAGTTGTTTCTAGCGGATAAGTTTCTCAATATTACTCCAAAAATCGAAGAATACCTACGCAAAAAGGTTGAGCGTGTGTATTCAGATGAAGCTAAGACTGGGATTTTCGAAGAAGAAAATCCCTTCTTCAATCACATCACAGACGATTTGTTGGAGACTTCAGTAACACTAGCCAATCTCTGGAAAGAAGAGTTCAGCATTTCTGAGAATCTCAAGACTAATGATTTAATTTTCATTCAGTTCTCCAAAGATGGCGTAGAGCATTTTGCTTTTTTACGTATTGCTTTACGCGAGACTTTAACTCACCTTGGTGGAGAGGTCGATAATCCAATCAGGCTGACTCAGAATAACTTACCTGGTTTTGGAACAGGTGCTGATGAAGCTTTAGTCGTTAATCTACAGACTCGTAAATACCACCTCATTGAAAAGCGCATCAAGTACAACGGAGCCTTTCTCAATTATTTTTCAGAAAATCTCCTAGCTGTAAATCCTAAAATTTCTCCAAAGAAATCTATCAAGGAACTAGAAAAAACAGCTCAAAAGATTGCCGAAACTTTTAACTCAGATGATTTCCAATTTCAATCTAAGGTCAAGTCTGCAATTTTCAATCATCTAGAAGAAAATAATGAACTTTCTCCTGAAAAATTAGCTAACGATTTATTTGATAACAATCTGACGGCTCGTTTAAGCTTTGTTGATCAAGTGAAAGAAGCAGTACCGGAACCTGTGCAATTTGATGAAATAGATGCTAGTCGTCAACTGAAACGCTTTGAAAACCAAAAACTTTCTCTATCAAATGGGATTGAATTAATTGTGCCAAATAGTATTTATCAAGATGCTGAGTCGGTTGAATTTATTCAAAACGACAATGGAACATACTCTATCTTAATCAAAAATATCGAGGATATACAAAGTAAATAATGTTTAAATTTATACGAAGAATGCTGGTACTAGCAGTCTTCCTTTTCGCTGGATATAAAGCTTATCTGATTCGTCAGGATGTCAAACAAGTCATGACCTATCAACCCTTGGTTCGCGAAATCTTGAATGAAAGAGATACCCCAGCAAACGAAGAGCTTGTGCTCGCCATGATTTATACAGAAACTAAGGGTAAAGAAGGAGACGTGATGCAGTCAAGTGAATCTGCTAGTGGCTCTACTGATACCATAAACGATAATGAAAGTAGTATTCGGCAAGGGGTTCAAACCTTGACAGAAAATCTCTATCTAGCTCAAGAAAAAGGAGTGGATGTCTGGACAGCCATTCAAGCTTATAACTTTGGACCTGCTTATATCGATTTTATCGCCCAGAATGGGAAAAAGAATACTCTTGTACTAGCTAAACAATACTCCAGAGATACAGTCGCACCTATATTAGGAAATACAACAGGGAAAACCTATCGCTACATCAATCCCATTTCTATTTTTCAGGGTGGAGAACTTTATGTGGACGGGGGAAACTATTATTACTCTAGACAGGTTCAGCTAAATCTCTATATTATGAAAATTTTTAATCTATTTTAAGCACCTAGAATTTCTAGGTGCTTTTATAAGTTTTCTTTAAGAATAGTTTAATATGCTAGAGAAGAAAAGGAGGAACGTCTCATGCGAAAGAAATTCTTTCTGACGAGCGCTGCTGTTCTTTTGGCGGTTGCAACACTGCAAAGCGTTCAAGCAGCAACTAATGTTCAAAAAGTCATTGATGAAACCTATGTTCAACCTGAGTATGTCTTAGGTTCTTCATTAACGGAAGATCAAAAAAATCAAACACTAAAAAAACTTGGCTATGATGCCTCTAAAGATACAAAACAGTTGAAAACTATGACACCGGATGTCTACTCAAAGATTATGAATGTAGCAAATGATTCAAGTCTTCAGCTTTATTCATCAGCAAAAATTCAAAAATTAGGAGAAAAATCACCACTTGAGGTCAAGATTGAGACACCTGAAAATATCACTAAAGTGACGCAAGATATGTACCGTAATGCGGCTGTTACCTTGGGTGTGGAGCACGCGCGTATCATCGTTGCGGCACCAATTCCAGTTACTGGTGAAAGTGCCTTAGCAGGTATTTACTATTCCCTTGAGTCTAATGGTGTTCAGTTACCTCAGGAGAATAAAAACTTGGCTCAGGAGGAGTTAAAAGCCTTGTCAGACATCAATGATGAAAACAAGGACAAATCTGGCTATGATGCCAATAAACTCAACGTAGCCCTTGCTGATATCAAGTCTGCTATTGCTAAAGCTAAAGAGTCTAAAGGTGAGCTCACAGAGGATGATGTTCGTAAGATTGTCGAAGACACATTAAAAAATTATAAACTAGATCAGGTTATAACAGGAAATCAGATCAATGTCATCATTAACTTTGCCTTCAATCTTTCAAAGAGTGATATTTTAAATAACGAAGACTTTACTAAGACGCTAAAAGATCTGAAACAAAGTATCGTTGCACAAGCAGGTGATAGTTTCAGCAATATCGATCTAAACTTTGATGCCAATAAAGCTATTCAAGACGGTGGAAACATCCTTAGCTCAATTTGGCAAGCTATCCTTGATTTCTTCAAGAGTTTTGGTGCTTAGGTCAATTCATGGTATAATAGATGGTAACAGGATTGTTGCCGTCTTTTTTTGTCGGTTTATAGAAAGTGAAAATTATGTTAAAGAAAAATTATATTGTAGAAGTTGAGATTGTCGATTTAACTCATGAAGGAGCAGGTGTTGCCAAGGTAGATGGCTTGGTCTTTTTTGTAGAGAATGCTCTACCGACTGAAAAAATCCTTATGCGTGTACTTAAAGTCAACAAGAAGATTGGCTTTGGTAAAGTCGAGGAATACCTTACGCAATCTCCACATCGTAACCAAGACTTAGATTTGGCTTACCTGCGTTCAGGCATTGCCGACTTGGGACATATAGCTTATCCAGAGCAACTCAAGTTTAAAACCAAGCAAGTAAAAGACAGTCTTTATAAGATTGCTGGAATCACGGATATAGAGGTAGCAGATACTCTTGGTATGGAAAATCCTGTCAAGTATCGTAACAAGGCTCAGGTTCCTGTTCGTCGCGTTAATGGTGTTCTGGAGACTGGTTTCTTCCGTAAGAATTCTCATGATCTGATGCCTCTAGAAGATTTTTATATCCAAGATCCAGTGATAGACCAAGTTATTGTGGCTTTACGTGATTTGCTTCGTCGCTATGACTTAAAACCCTATGATGAGAAGGAACAGTCTGGCTTGATTCGTAATCTTGTTGTTCGTCGTGGACATCATTCCGGACAAATCATGGTTATTTTGGTGACCACTCGTCCTAAAATTTTCCGAGTTGAACAGTTGATTGAACAAGTCATCAAGCAGTTCCCAGAGATTGTGTCTGTTATGCAAAATATCAATGACCAGAATACCAATGCCATTTTTGGGAAAGAATGGCGGGTTCTCTATGGTCAAGATTACATTACGGACCAAATGTTGGGGAATAGCTTCCAAATCTCTGGACCAGCCTTTTATCAGGTCAATACAGAAATGGCAGAGAAGCTTTATCAGACAGCTATTGATTTTGCGGAGTTAAAAGAAGATGATGTGGTCATTGATGCCTATTCAGGAATCGGAACTATTGGATTATCTGTCGCTAAGCATGTTAAAGAAGTTTATGGTGTCGAAGTCATACGAGAAGCAGTAGAGAATAGCCAGAAGAATGCTAGCTTAAACGGCATCACCAATGCCCATTATGTCTGTGACACAGCTGAAAATGCCATGAAGAATTGGCTCAAGGAAGGCATCCAACCAACTGCAATCCTAGTCGATCCACCACGCAAGGGCTTGACCGAAAGCTTTATCAAAGCAAGCGCCCAAACAGGAGCAGACCGTATCGCCTATATCTCCTGTAATGTCGCCACCATGGCGCGTGATATCAAACTCTATCAAGAGTTGGGCTACGAGTTGAAGAAAGTCCAGCCGGTGGACCTTTTTCCGCAAACGCATCATGTTGAGTGTGTAGCTTTGCTGGTAAAAGCCTAGAAAACCTTGAACGAAAGGGATAATCGAAAGCCTTGATTGTAAGGCTTTTTATAGTTAAGTCTTTATTACTAAATACTGAATACAAAATATTAAAAAGGTATAAAAGTATCCTAATTTAAATATTTATATTTTAAAAAGAAAATAATTGACACAAGTGTAACACCTGTGATAGAATTGACTTGAGGTGAAGAAAATGGCAACTGATAAAAATAGAATAATGATTAGCTTGGATGATAAAAATCTAGAGAAACTTGAAAATTTAGTAGAAGATGCTAGAGATAGAAGAGGAATGCGACTAACAAAGTCCCAAGTTATAGAATTGCTCCTAAATACTGTTGATTATTTCGATGATATTATGGGAGCTATTTACTCAAAAAAATAACAGCAAAAATGCTATTATTTTTTTACCAACAGGTGCAACACTAGTGATATAGGAGTGATAAAATGGTTGTTTATATTAGACAAAGCAAACTACCAAGTGAAGTTTCAATTAATAAGTACAATGCTCAAGTAGGTGCATACTTACAAGGAGAAGAAGTTATTTTATATCAATCTTTTTCTGAAATAGAACAGTTAACAAGTGAAGATATAGTTGTAGATTATATAATGGAGACTAGAGCATTACTAAAAATGATGGGGTTAAACGTTCCGGTTTATGACTATCCTATTGAGCTCAAAGAGTTTTATGGTCGAAAGATTTATGAAGGCGTTTTGGGAGAGATTGTAAATATACCTGATAATTGGGGAAAATTTATTAAGCCTAAAGCTGGTTCAAAAGTCTTTACTGGAAGAGTTGTTAACGGAACCCGTGATTTGATAGGTATTGGTTTACCTTTTGACTATCCTATATGGATTAGTGAGGTTGTAGAATTCATAGCAGAATGGCGTTGTTTTGTGTTAGATGGTCGCGTATTAGATGTTCGACCCTATACAGGTGATTATCATGCACAATTTGATCCTAGTGTAATTGATGAAGCCATATCATGTTGGAAAGATGCGCCAATAGCTTATGGACTAGATATCGGTGTTACTAGTGATGGCAGGACACTTGTTGTTGAAGTAAATGATGGTTATGCATTGGGAAATTATGGCCTATCTCCTTTAAATTCGATCAATTTTCATAAAGCTAGATGGAAAGAAATGGTAAAACCTTATTTTGAAAAAAACGATGTTTTTAATATGCCTGAAAATGAAAATATAAGTCTCTAAAGGAACAGAAGTAAATCTGTGTTTAACTGCAACTAGTAAGTTGCAGTTTTTTATTTTGAATAATGATATAATAGGATAAGAAAATAATGAAAACGCTATATATTTGAAAGTTGAATAGGAAAGTAGAAAGTATGAAAACAATTGATATGATTATTAAATCATCAACTGATTTAGTTATGTATCTTACATAAAGAGAAAGGAATTAATTATCATGAAATTATCTTTGTATAGTGAAGTTGAACATTACCATTCTTTAAGTTCTTATTCTTTAAATGATATTACACATACTGATACCCCAAAAAATATTATTGAAAAGTCTAAAAAAGATAAGGATAGATACCCAATAGTAATACTTAATAAAGACCATAAAGTAATTGGTTTTTTTTGCCTACACCTAAACACTGGTCCTAAAGAGTACGGCTATTATCAAAATGATTATGCGCTTATTAGAGGATTTTCTATTGATGATAATTTCAGAAATCAAGGATATGGTTCTAATGCTCTGAATGGAATATTTGAATTCATAGATTCAACTTTAAAATTAGAAATTAACCATATTATATTGGCTGTAAATGAAAAAAATATATTGGCTCAAAAAGCATATAGAAATTCAGGTTTTTTTGTTGTGAAAAAAGATTTAGAAGGAAAAAGGGGGAAATTAATTATTATGGAGAAAAGCAAAAACTAGTATCATTACTAGTTTCTGCTTTTCACTAAGTCTTTAAAGTTAGTATTCTATCTTATTTCCACATTTTGAGAGAAATGATCTATATACTGAGATTTCATATTTTGCTCTTCTAAAATATCAAAGACTTGGATAGGCTGTTTCATTTTTTCAACACCAGTATCTAAATTCTTTTTAAATTCAAAGTAGCCCTTAGCATAAAGGAAAACAGTTTGTTCATAGTAATTTAATTCGTTATCTAATAGTTTTGTAATCTCTGCAATAAGAAATGTGCAATTATGAAATTTTTCTTTATCAATACTTAATATCAAACAATTAATGGCAAGTTGAGTAACTAATCTTTTATTTGTTTTGTTTAGGTGTGAAAGATATGGAAAGGTCAATAAAGTTTTATAGAGATGGTTAAGGATATAAGACTGATTGCAGAGAAAATAATCCGTCAGTATGCTTTTTTGATACTCCGGGAACAAAGTTTGAACTATTTCCTTTGGAACAATTAGCAAAAGATATTGATGAAAATAATCCACCAAAAGGGAATGGATTTTCAGGAATTACATTAGCCTACAATGTTGAACATAAAGAAGATGTAGAGACTGTAATTGCATTAGTAAGAAAAGCAGGTGGAAAAATTGTAAAAGAGCCAAAGGAAGTATTTTGGGGTGAATAATCACGCATATTTTTCGGATTTAGATGGATACTATTGGGAAGTTTCATGGGGACCGAATTTTCAATTTGATGAAAATGGATTGCTGAAATATTGAGGATAAATAGGGAAAGAGTTTGCCATAAAGTAAGGAATATTTGATTTTGAAGGAGGTAACCATAGTGAATGAATTTAATGAATTTGTTCGTGAGATTTTTTCTGCAGCAGGTGATATTGTCATAAGATCCATGATGGGCGGCTACCTTATATATTTTAACGGTAAGCTGATAGGTGACATTTGCGATAATGAACTATTTTTAAAGAGAACGCCGACATCGGACAAACTTCTTGCAGACTCAGAATTGCGTTATCCGTATGAGGGTTCAAAGACATTGATGTATGCATTCGACAGATTTGAGGATATGGATTTGATTAATGAACTACTGAAAGGTATGTATGCGGAACTGCCAGAAAAGAAACCTAAGAAAGCTAAATGAGACAAACAAGCTTCAGTTTGTTGAATTTAGCAAGGTACAAGTTTTTATGAGATGAAGCCTATAAAATTTGTACGGATACTGTAGGGTAAGAAAAGAAAAAATATTTTCATTCTAAAGTTTAAGTTTAAACATTAACTCTATCCCTTTCGTTCTATAATATAGAAGTTTACTAGCACCACATGTTGAGGCAGTATCACTGCTTGTACGAGCTGATACTTTAGCGAAGTAGAAGTAGATTTTCGGCACATGCGATAGGACTCGTAGAAAGAGGAGGGGCACCGACGAAATGATACGGTAAGTCCGAACCGCCGAGTGTGTATCTTTGCCGTAAAAGCCTAGAAAGCTTGGTATGAATCAATAATGAAAAGCCTTGATTGTAAGGCTTTTTTTGCATTTTTGTGATAGAATATAGTTAGTTATAAATCGAGAGCAAATAAGAAACAGTAAAAATATTATTCATTAAATAATCAAGATAAGGAAGATAAAATGACAGAAATTGACAAAAAGAATTTAAAAAATTATCTTTATTTTACTTTTGGAATTACTTATATAGCTTGGGGGATTCTTGCCATCTTTACGCAATCTCATATTTTGGGATTAGAAACAATTATAGGGAGAATGTTACATATAGTAGGGGCACTTGGTCCAGCTATTGCAAGTGGCTTTTATTTGAAAAGGAATAATATAAAATTTCAACATTTTCTATTTAGTAAGAAAGGAAATAGTAGTATTTATTTCATTATTCATTTGTTAGCAATTTTGATACTATTTTCTGTATCTTCCTTAGAATTAAATGAAGTATCAATTTATCTGATTCCATTATTCTTTATACAACTAATTTTTTTTGGTGGTGGACATGAAGAATTAGGATGGAGAGGTGTATTACAACCGTTACTTGATAAAAAATATACTTATTGGCAATCTAATTTGATTGTAGGTTCAATCTGGGGAATTTGGCATCTGCCTTTATGGTTTATAGTTGGAGAAAGTCATCAAGGATTTCCTTTTATTTTATTTTTTGTATATACATTATTTTTAAGTTTTGTTTTAGGACTTCTTTATCGTCAAACGAAATCTGTGGGATACTGTATATTATTTCATGCGTTCGCAAATTTGTTAAATCTCTATTTTGTGTTAAAAATTAATCTTATTTTTATTATCATTTTTATTGCTTATTTGATTTACACGATATTGGCTAGTAATAGAATTAGTAAGGAATAATATTTTAAAATTTAAATCAGCATATCCTTTATTGAAAGTAACGAGTGGTCTATCTAGATAATTAATGTTAGAGATTTTCTGTTTGAAGTGGTATCACTGCTTGTTTAAACAGATTAAACAAAGATGTAGCTAGGAAAGTCTTACATTAAGGAGTTTAAATATGAAATTCCATGAATTTGGTGATAAGAATTTGCCTTCTATCTTGCTGATACATGGCGGTGGCAGTTCTTGGTGGAATTATCTTAGTCAAGCACGAATCTTGTCAAAAGAATACCGTATTATTCTACCCACTTTGAATGGCCACGGAGAGGAATATCAACTTGATTATGTTTCTACGGAAGATTCTGCTTTGGAGATTCTAGACTATATCAAAGCAAACTGTGGTGGGAAATTGTTTGCAATCGGTGGTGTTTCACTTGGTGGTCAAATTGCTATGGAGCTTTTGTCATTAGACAGAGATATAGCTGAGAAAGCCATCATAGATGGAACCCTCTGTATTCCTCAACCAAGGTTGGCTAAAATCAGCATTTTTCTGGTATGTCTATTTGGCAAACTGATGTTTAGTAAATTCTCTTGTAAACTTCAGTTAAGCATGATGAACAAAATATATCCTAAACTCGCTTATCCAGAGGAAATAAAAGATTATTATTTGGAGGATCTGCCAAGGACGCCTATCAAAACATTGGTGACCATTTACAAAACCTATATGGGGCATTACAAGCTGAAGGACACGATTTCTGCAAGCAAGTCGCAGATTCTGTATATCTATGGTGAAAAAGAATTGAACTATGTGAAAGAGTCAGCTAGATTGTTTCAGCAGCTACATTCCAATACGATCCTGTATGAAGCAAAGGGCTATAACCACGGCTATTTATCAGCTTACCTGCCTCAAGAGTGGATTAATTTGGTAGTGCCATTTTTAAAGAGCAATGTGTAATGAATCTGATATATCATAAGGAGGAATCTGATGCTAGGAGCAATAGTTGGAGACATTGTTGGTTCTGTTTACGAATGGGACAACATTAAAACGAAAGACTTTCCATTATTTCGTGATGATTGTTTTTTCACTGATGATACGGTTATGACCTGTGCTGTTGCAGAAGCCATTATGAATGGCGGTCGGAAGGATGACTTTATTGATACCATGAAAAAATATGGTAGGATGTATCCCGATGCAAGTTACGGTGCTCGATTTAACCAGTGGCTGATGACCGACAACCGTGAGCCTTACAATAGTTTTGGAAATGGTTCTGCGATGCGTGTTTCTCCGTGCGCTTGGGTGATGGATGCCACAACAGACGAGTTGCCGTCCGAGGTGAAACGTCTGGCGCAACTTTCTGCAGAAGTGACGCATAACCATCCAGAAGGAATCAAAGGAGCAATGGCTACAGCGGATACAATCTATATGTGCCGTTATTTCTTTGGTGGTGATGGTAGCGATAACCCTGCGGAGATTAAAAGACGTATTAAGGAACATATCGAGAAAGAGTATGGATATGACCTTTCGAAAACGTTAGATGAAATTCGTCCTACGTACCGTTTTAATGAAACCTGTCAGGATACCGTTCCTCAGGCCATCGTTGCCTTTCTAGAAAGTACAGATTTTGAAGATGCGATTCGAAATGCGATTTCTCTTGGTGGGGACAGCGACACTCTCGCTGCAATCACAGGGAGTATCGCCGAAGCAGCTTATGGGATTCCTGAGTGGATTAAGGACAAGGCCTATAGCTATCTCGATGAGCCTTTGAAAGAGGTGCTCAGACGATGGGAAGGAAAGTTGGCTGAATTTATAAAAATAAGGCTATTGCTCGATAATAGTTAAATTTCCCAGATCAGATGGAGGTGAACCGAGTGATTCAACTTAACCGTTTTAAAAAAGTAAATGAAAATTGTTTAATTAACAATCATAAACAATCCTATAAGCGTTTTGAAAATATAGATACTAATGTAGGCACTTTAATCGGCAGCTATCAATCTCAGAAAAATAACTTAACTTGGCTTGCTTATCGAAAAAGTAGCCATGAAATTCGGATTGAAGTGAGAGACGAACAGAATTTTCAAAGTTACTATTTAGATTTGGAAGATAACTTTCTTGATTCTGAAATAACTTTTAAGGGCTTCTCCGATAATAGAATCATCGTTTCATTGACAGCGGGACAGGATGGTTCACAGGACTTTTGCCTTGAATTTTTGAATCATGAGCTAAATGTGAGACATAAATTTCCACGAAATTTGGCGTTTGTTTTTACGATTGACAAGGAAAGTTCGTTGCTGGTGAATTTTTACACGACAGAATTTTATAAAATATCGAATCATGATTTCCAAATAAAATCTAGTCAACAATTTCCTATATTTGAACAGGATGGGTTATCAAACGTTTGGAAGATTAACAATTCTTACGGTGTATTCTCTACAACAGAAGAAAGATGGTTTGTGTTTCATTTAGAGACATTAGAGCTCGTTGATGAAATGATACTAGAAAAATGCCATGGAGAATACTCTGGGGTAGACACACTGTTTCAGACAAGCAATCAATTGATATTTAGATGCTATCAATACAATGAAGAAACAAAAGAAGTCGAATACATGAGTGTGGAAAAGAATGATTTAGAGAGCATGATTGAACAATCACGCTAAGGAAAGTTTAGGAGGGGTATCGATGCATATATTGGAATTGTATCAAAATCCTTCCTATGAAGATCTAGTTGCATTTGGGTCCTTAAAAGAAGGAAAAGAATTTGTATCCAAAATAACTGGATATACTCTAGAAAATGAAGATGATTTTGTTCAAGGGAATAAAGTAGAAATAACGAACATTTAGATGAAAGGTTTAGAGTAAACATGAGTCTCTTATTTGAAGAATTTAAAACCATTTGTTTCCATTTAAATCGAGTCGGAATTACACCGACACTGATGGGATCTTTGGGATTGGAGTTTAGAACGAAAGAAAATTGGGAGCCGTCTGACATTGACATTCATGTGCCTGGTGACCCTAGAGGTTGGGAAGCACCTGATCATCTCAGAATTTATGACTGGGACAAGATAATGAAAGTGATGAAAGACTTAGGCTACGTCTTAATAGATATTCATGAGCATGAATTCAAAAAGGATCGAGTGAGTGTTGAATTTGGAAGTATCGATTCCTTACCTGATTTTGCAGGAGTTTCGGAATCGGATATAGAGCTTATTCACATTGAAGGCATCACTTTTCGTCTTCCAAGTCTGGAGCAGTATCTAAGTATTTACAAAGCTTCTTCTCAAGACTCCTATCGAAATGATCACAATAACAATAAGGATTTTAAAAAGATCGAGTGGCTGGAAAGACATTTGTAAATTATCATATGAAAAGTAGTAAGTTGTAAGACTGGTTGTCATGTTATTTTTATTATCATTTTTATTGCTTATTTTAATTTATACTATATTGGCTAGTAATAGAATTAGTAAAGAAAAGGATTTTAAATTTTAGAAAAGGAAGTATTGTCATGGGAATATTCGATGATTTTGAGTACAAAGAAAACTACCAAAATGAAGAAAAAGTAATTGAAGTACTTAAAAAGATTTTAAGAGCAATTCATCTAAATAATTATAGAGATATTATGGATTGTGTTGATGGTTCAGAAGTTGATGATGTAAGAGAGTTGCTTGAATATATTGACGATTCATTACAATTAAATGATTTTGATAAAATTGATGAATATGGTGTAGAATGTAATTTCCATCCGAACTATGAGTATTCTCAACTACAAGTTTATGAATTTAATGATCAAACAGGATTTGCTGTTGAATATCAGATGACCTCCGATTCTGAATTAGTAGATTTAACCCTACAATTAGAATTTTTATACAATGAGGATGGTTTCAAATTAACTTCTATAGATGTAGATCCTGGATAAACTTTAGTTAAATATTTTCGTTATGAAATATATGCGTAGACTAAGGATAGATAATTAGGTTGTAAGTCGCTTAAATCTTGGTTGGTTTTTCAAATATTGGAAGGATTAATGATGTATCTATTAGAATTGTACCAAAACAATTATTCAAAGGATTTAGTCGTATTTGAGACTTTAGAAGAAGGGAAAGACTTTGTAGCTCAAATCCCTGGATATACTCAAGAAAATGAAGATGGTTTTGAAGTAGAGTATGTTAATCCTAAACAATTGCCGGATTATATGGAAATTGTCTTCAATGGAAATATTGTCCCTTTATCTAGATTTTCGTTTGAACCCGAAGAAAATGTCGAGATTATTTTGAAAGAAATTTCGAATTTATCCGTTAAAAACGATAAAGTGATAGAAGGAGCTACAAAAGTCGATGCCTATGTCGTTAATAACGATGAAGTCAAAGCCTATATCGAAGCAAGAGAAGCAAACTTCCGAAAGGTAAAAACTTTCTTAGAAAGCAAAGGTTATGAAGTCGACAGAAGCTTTTTCGGAAGCGAAGACGGCGAAGCAATTCTCTACAGAAAGAAAGACGCCAAAGATTGGCACTTCTTATGTCACTTAGATCCAATATTTGTAGAGTTTGAAGATGTAGAGGAATATGTGGAAGAAGCGATAGAAGAAATGCAATAGTCAAATTAAATTCCTCGTGAGTGAGTAGCTTTGCTGGTAAAAGAGTAAAAACCTTTTAAAGAAGAAAATCTTTTACGTCTTAATGTAGATTGGTTAGTTTAAATATAATTTCTATCAAGCTGTAGGGTTGGAGAAATAAGATGATTTGGGATAAAGAATATTTTTCAAAATTTGAATTTATTATCTATTGTGGATGTGAAATTATTGGTTATTTTAAGTGTAATTTGATGACCTCTGAACTGTCTTACCAAGAATCTAGTAATCGTGGAATAATCTCCTTTGAACATAGTCAAAAACTGTCAGAAAAAGCTCTGTCAAAACTCATGCTCTATACGCATCTTATTGATTTTGAACAATATAGAACGGGGAACAATTCAAATAAGAAGGATAAAATTATTGGTTATAGAGATGTATTTTCGATAACTTTTAAGGGCTATAGCCAAGATGGAAAACCCTTGCTGATTTATAAGATGGAATATGTATACAAGGATTGGTACAAAAGACCGGTTGATAAACTATACAATTTTATCAGTAATACCTATTTTTCAGACTTCCAAAATAATAGCTGTTTTATTGCTCAAGGTTTGATGGCTGGTGTACTTCCATTTTAGACATAATAGAAAGGTTTAATAAATAGTGAAATCAAAAAAATTATTACTTATAAACGGAATCAGTGCCATAATTGGATTTTATGTGATAGTTTATGCCTCTTCTGGTAGAGAGGGGGGAAAAATTTTCTATTTAATCTCTCGGTTTGTTGAAGTTCCTGATTTGAGAAATATGGTCTATTTCACCTGTTTTATATTGCTAATTTTGGCTTTTCTGGCATTTTTTCTCCATGATGAGAACTCAAAAGTCAATAATAAAACCTATCAGTTTCTGTTTACTGCATCCATTCTAGGATTTGTTCCCTTTTTTTCCTATTTTTCTAGTATATTAGCTTTAGTCTCAGGGGTTTTGTACCTGACAGACTATGTGACTTTATCTAAGAAGGATGTGTAGGAATTAAACTATTGTCGCTTTAATGTTTTTAATGAGTTATTGAATGTGACCCTGCAAGCTTATAGATGGAGTTACAATAGCACAAATGATATAATCAGTTACTAGACATTTTGCGATATCTTTAAGGAGAATTATAAATGAATAAAATAATGGTAATCATCAATCCAACCTCTGGTGGCGAAAAGGCCTTGGATTATAAGGTGAAACTGGAGAATAAAGCCTTAGATTACTTTGAGCATGTGGAAACCAGAATCACTGAGAAAGCTCTTGATGCGACAAACTTTGCAACAGAAGCTTCTAAAGAGAAGTATGATGCTGTCCTTGTTTTCGGTGGAGACGGGACTGTCAATGAAGTCATCTCAGGTATTGCTGAGAAAGACTACATTCCGAAACTCGCGATTATCCCAGGAGGAACTGGAAATCTCATCACGAAACTATTAGAAATCAATCAGGATATTGATGGAGCCATTGACGAGCTTGATTTTAGTTCTACGAATAAGATTGATATCGGAAAATCAAATGGAAATTATTTTGGTTATATCTTTAGTATTGGCTCACTACCAGAAGCCATCCATAACGTTGGGATAGAAGATAAAACAAAGTTTGGTATGCTGGCATATGCGGTTAATACTGTAAAGTCTGTCGTGACAGATCAAGCATTTAACATTCAAGTTGAAACAGAAAATGGAAACTATATTGGAGAAGCAAGTCACGTTTTAGTTCTCCTAACCAATTATTTTGCTGATAAGAAGATTTTTGATGAAGACAAGGACGGATATGCAAACGTTCTGATTCTTAAAGATGCCTCAATCCTTACTAAATTGTCAGTCATCCCTGATTTATTAAAAGGGGATGTTGTCATGAATGAGAATATCGAGTATATCAAAGCTCGTCATATAAAAATTTCTTCAGATACTGCCTTAGAAACGGATGTTGATGGTGACAAATCTGATGACCTACCAGTAGAAATCAAGGTACTAGGACAGCATATCGAAGTCTATTCTCAACCGAAAGAATAAGAAACTTTTGAAAAGAATAATAGATAATAAAGGAGGCGATAATGATGAAGTTTTTAGCAATTAATCCTATTCCAGTTAAAAAAAGAATGATTGAATTACTATTTGATTATCTTTTCATTCTAGCTTATTTAATTCTATTGGCTCTAGGTTCCTTTGTTTATTATCTTATTTTTCAAAATGGCATGCAGCAACCAACAGAATTTGAGTCGCAGTCCATTACATTTTTCACTTCTGTTTTGCCAATCACGCTCATTTTTACATATTTGGATTATACAAAAAATGGTAGCATTGGCAAGAAAAAAGCAGAGCTTCAACTGGTTTACGAGAAAAAAACAGTACAAGCTAGCCTAATTAGAAATGCTATCAAATTTTTACCTTGGCAAATAGGTCATATGTCTGCCATTCATAGTGTTTATAGTGGTTTTGATCTATTATATTTTATCCTCTGCTATACATCTATTTTATTTTTGGTAGTCTTACTAGCAATGTCTATTTTTAGGAAAGATAAGCGACATTTAGGTGACCTTCTAGCTCATACACAGCTACAGCTAAAAGGTGAATGAAGTTAAAAATTTTGTTTATATTTCAGCTATTTTCAAAAACAAACAAGAAGGAGCGAGCCATGTGTCAGCTTCTTTTTTGGTTTTAAAATAATTTACATTTAGTGAGAAATATTTGGACTTGAAATGAATTTGAACTATAATATAAGAGAGGATGATCGACTTGAAAAAATCTTAGTAAAAAGGAAACATTTTATGAAAGTATCTAAAAAAATCAGATTAATGAGCTGTTGTGGTTTAGCTATCTTTACTTTAGCTGCCTGTGGTACAAACCAAAACCAATCTATGGAAAAACAGAACAGTTCAACTACTACGTTGGCCAGCTCAGATAAAGAGAACTACAAGGGAACCTATAGCAATCTCAATAGCAAGGAAAGTGTAGAAGAAGTTCGAAAAGCCTTGGCTGCACATTTGGATAAAGAAAGTATTGATGCATTTTTCAACCTAGTAAATGATTACAACGCCACTGTTGGTTCAGTAGGCTTAACTGGGGATTTTTCTACATTTACCAAAACAGACTATGATGTTGAAAAGATAAGCAATCTTTGGGCACCCAAAAAAGGTGATTTTGTTGGTACCAACTGTCGCATTAACAGCTATTGTTTATTAAAAAATTCTATCGAAATCCCTAAGTTAGAGAAAGACGATTCCCTCTTGTTTGTCGATAACGATGCCATTGACAAAGGAAAAGTTTTTGGTGCGAAAGACAAGGATGCTTTTGATACTTTATTTTCAAGAGTCAAGACTGAAGCAACGACAGATGTGAAGGTTCATGCTGCAAAGATGGAACAATTCCTTTCTCAATTCAAGTTTAATGAAAATGCAAGAATGCTCTCTGTAGTAGTCCATGATGACTTGGATGGTCAATCGCTCTTTATTGGTCATGTCGGAATACTTGTGCCAAGCGAAGACGGCTATCTCTTTGTCGAAAAGCTGACCTTTGAAGAGCCTTATCAAGCCATCAAATTTGCGACCAAGGAAGATTGTTACAAATATCTAGATACAAAATACGAAAACTATACAGGAGAAGGTCTAGCTAAACCATTTATTATGGATAATGATAAGTGGGTTCAATTTTAAAGGAAGGCATTGAATTGGAAGAAGCACTGACATTCATAATGATTGTCTTAGGCGGAGTATGGGCTATTTGGGTTATCAAAGGAAATCAGCAGAAACCAAGAAAAAATGAAAGGTTTATTGGTTATATCAATCAATACGATGAAGATGGAGAACCCTACCAAGCTGAAGTTTGGGAAGTGACAGAAGATGAGGACTAGACATATGGAATTACAAGATTTTACGAAACAAGAACAAGAAATGATTAAAAAGGGATTAACTTTTTCTAAACTTAGCGATAAGGAAACAGCCGATAAGATAATCGCTCTAATTCCTCAAGAGATGATTAAGCGTATCCCGTTTTTTGTTAGAAAACATGCTATTACGCGTACGATTAAGAGAATCTCTCTTGAGTATCCGGAATTGTACGCTGTTGCTGAACAAGAAGGACAACTTCCTGAAAAGGAAGCTCAAGAATTGCGCCAAATACTTACAGATATTTTCCAAGAGAAAATGAACAAGCATAAGATTAAATAGGAGTTGAGAATGGCTATTGATGGCGTTAAAATCATTGACAGTGATCAAGCTTATGACATTTACAATGAAGTAGTCGGTCGCTATAGAGATGGTGATCATGTGGCGAATATTATCAAGGATATCCTTGATACGGAGAAAGATGACTGTCAAACAGACTTTTTTACAGAAATTTATTGGACTGCATTTGCCTACTCACTGTGGAAGATTGGTCACCTGACTGACGATATCAGAGATAAAACCTTAGAGATTATTAAAAAAGGTCCAGATCCATTTTGGTTGGAAATAGATTCAAAGGCATTGAAGCAAAGGCAAAAGGTCTTGGAAAAACTTGCAGTTCAATTGCAAACTGAAAATCCTAGACCTCTAAAGGTTCCTAAAGCAAAGGCTAAACGCAAATCTTACTTTGAAGAAGGAGATATCCTTGCTGTTAAGTTTGAAGATGAGTATGGTCTTGTATTTGTATCTATGATTGAGCAGAGTCCTAGAAAACTTGAGTACCATCTAGCTTGCACGCGCCTCTTACAAACAAAAAAGCCCACCATCGATGATTTTTTGACCAGTCAAATCTCCTGTAAGATGGACAATACGAAGTTTGCTCTGGATACAGATTGCTGGTTCAATCACAAAGATTTAGGGCGATTATTAGAAAATATTGAAAAAATTGGACAGGTGAAACTCAGCCCATTTAGTCTTTGGATGCTGGCACCTGCCCATAATTTAGAAGATGTTTATGAAGAAATCACTAGAGATAAAGGCTCTTCTGGCCTACGGTTCATCGAAACCTATAAACTTGTCGATGATATTTTTTCAGTCTAATGTCTATCTGATAAGAGGAAAATAAGGGTGAATCATTCCCACATGCTATGTTGGGCTCTGACTCCATAGCTATCAATCGAACCATCTGAATTGAACTTGGATTCAATCCTGTATCTTTTCCAGAGATCGTAATCTGCTGTTTGAATGGTCAAGGTAAAGTTGTTGGGATTTTTACTTTCTTCATAATCAGTAGGATTTAGTTGAAAGATATCGATTAATTTTCGTGTTTGAAAGTCTTGGAGCTTGAGATTTGCTAGCTTGACATGATTAATGGAAATTTCTTCTAGTTGATTGTTATCCTTAGGTGTTCTGTAATAGGTGATGACGCAGTTTTTGAGCTGATCGGTATCTCTTCCCGTAGGAGTAAGGCTCATAAAGCCATAGGACTGATCATCCCGCTTGACTTCGAGAAGCTGACCGTAGTAGAAGTGGTCGTTTTTGGGATTGGTGATGGAGCTCTCTGCGCCTTTATCTCCAAAGGTAAAGCCTTGGTCCAAAAGCTCGGAAGCCTTGGTTTCTCCGATAATGACAGTGGTATCTTGAATGCTTACTGGAACAGGTTGAGCCGGAAGACCACTCATCATCATGCAAAACATAAACACATAGCTCGTTAAAAAAGCTGTCCCGACAAAAGCGTTGGTTGATGCATAGGCATGACTGTTTTGAAAGTTTTTGCTTATAGCCAGTACAACAAATTTACCAATACTTTTTAAAACCATACTAACAAGTACGATAAAAAATTGTTTTTTCAAACATTCATAAATGGCTTGAGGAAAGCTATTACCATGATAGTAGAAGACAGCCAATACGAGTAGATTTACGATTAAATAGATTAGCAAGAACCAATGAATCTCTTTAAGGGCATTGGTATCAGTGATTTCTTCATAGTCAACGTGAATTCTTCCTTGAACAGCATGGCCAAGTTTATAAATCCATTTGGGAATGTCTTTGCCTTTTTTAACCGCAACTACAAGTCTAATATAGAGATAGATAATAAAGCACAAGGATAGAAAGAAAAGAGCATAAAATCCTAAAACAATAGTGGTGAGCATGACTACTTCCCCCGTTTTTCAATTGCTAGAGAACAATTTTGTTAGCTCCATTATAGCACTTTCTAGGGAAATAGAGCTAGAAATATCCGTATGATACTAACTGATTCAAAGGAGTAAAATCATGGGAATGATTGCCAATTATCAATATTTAGCAGATAATGAATTAGAACAAATAAAAGGTCTTTCCAATCAAGAAGATGACTTGTTAGACTTTGCTGAGGATTCCGCTGATAGTCATGATATCTTAATAGATATCGACAAAATGTGGGATGCTCTTCTCTTTGTCATGACAGGATTTAGTAGTTCAGAATTTTTGGATGACAACCCCTTGAGAGAAGCGGTTTTAGGAGTGACTCCTTTAGAAGAAGTGTCTGAGTACATAGCCTATACTGAAAAAAACAAGATAGCCGAGATCGTAGAAGCTCTAGAAAGTTTTGACATGCACAGAGCCTTGGCGGACTTTAGCATGGAAGCATGCAAGAAAGCCGACTTGTATCCTGATATTTGGGATTATCTTGAGGATGAGGAAGAAATCAAGTCTTTCATTTTAACCTGCTTTGTCAAAATGAAAGACTTTTACAAGGAAATCTTAAACCACAAGGGGAATGTCTTAGTGACTATTTGTTAAGGTTTTTATAATCCATTAGAAAGGTAATCCTATGAATCCATATTTACAAAAATACATTACTATAAAGAAGCAATATATAGCCCAAGAGGGCAATCCATCAAGTGTCTCAGCTCTTTATGACTTAGCTGATGAATTAGCTAAGTCTGATGATTTAGAATCGAAGAAGGTCTTAGTGGATCTCTATGAGCAATTGGGTCTCTACACTAGTGCCTATAGCTTATTTATCGAAATCTTAGACAAACCTGATCGAAAACAGATAAAGAAACTGATCCGTTTACAAGAAATGAGTCAGAGTCATGGCGATCGTTTTGCCCTTCCTCGTCCTCTAAGAAAAGAAGAGAAGAAGCAGAGAACAGAGCTATCACAGTCTTTGCCACATTTTATCTACCATCCAGATCCTCTAGCAACGGGAGCTTTTGTAGAGGGAGAAGCCAAGGTTTGTCCATCTTGTGGGAAAAAAAGCAATGTTTATTATAACTTGCTCCCTTATTGTATCGACAACATAGAAAATCTTTGTCCATTTTGCATCGCAAACGGGCTAGCAGCAGAAAAATTTGATGCAGAATTTGTTCAAGATGCTGAGGGGCAGGGTGAATTGGATCCAGAAAAAGACCAGCTGCTTTTTTGCCAGACTCCTGGCTACTCTAGTTGGCAGGGAGAAAATTGGCTTTCTTGTTGCCAAGATTATTGTGCTTATTTGGGTACAGTTGGCACTCGAGAATTAAAGGCCATGGGAATTGCCGAGCAAGTTTTGGCAGACTATGAAGCGCGTGGAGAATATCAAGATATTGAAGAATACTTGGTTAAGGATGGCTCTCTTTGCGGCTACCTTTTCAGATGTCTTCACTGTCAAAAATACCAGATTTGGGTTGATGCGGATTAAATCGAAATGTGATTAGCTATAAAAATTAAAGTGAAGACTATGGAAGAACTAGAAGTATTCGAAGCTGCCTCCAAAGATTTATTAGATACTATGCAGGGATTTAAAGACAATCTATCTGCCCAATTGACGCTATTAGATAGTGATAACTGGCAGTATGATAAGGGATCGATAAAGGTTTGTAAGGCTGATGAGTCAGGATTCAAAAAAAGATGTAGGGTCGGAATCAGCTACAACTTGAAAGTCTCCCTATTAAACGAAGATGCCGAGCAAATCTGGTTACTGTTTAAAGACTGGTTCAACACTAGCAGATTGGGTCAAGTTGAAAGAAATCCTAATAATGAGGATTTGGGAAGATATGTCTTCTCAGCAAGTTCCCCTCTAGGTGATCAGGTAGCTTGTTCGATTTATTTGCCTAATGAGTGGAATATCCCTCAGATTAGCTTTTCAGGCTATCTAACAGCTCGTTATAGGGCTTGTGATCTTGATAAATAGCAAAAATAAGATGGAGGTTTTTAGAGATGAGAAAGATAGATTGGGACAAGATAAAGACTCGCTTAGATGCCTTGCTGGTCATTGATGAGTATCTAACAGATCCGAGTGAGGATTGGCTCAGACTCGTGATTAAAACTGAGGAAGACTATGGACTCCGCTACCTTATTGACAATGGCTCTGGTGATTCTTTAGATGTGATTTTGACTGATAAAATGATCCTCATAAAAGGTTTTGATCATGAAAGCAGTTTAAGCCAGTTTGCTGCTGACGAGTGGAATCAAGATATCATCGATAGTTTTTATAAAGGACTGGATGAAAAGTATGTCTCACTTTATTCAGAAGATCAAAAAGATGAAACAACCTTCTTTATCTGGTATGACGGTCATGCGCATCAATACACTTACCAAGATCAGGATGGTGGAGAATGGTTGCTTTCTTACCTTTTTGATAACTTTGAGAGATTTCAAGAGTTTGTGACTGACTATTATGAAATTACCGTAGATAAAGATTTACTTAGGAAACTCTACATGAAAGGCTTTCTTTCAGACCTAGAATTAAAGCAATTAATCCAAGATGATTAAGAGGCTTATTATGAGAGTGAACTATAAAAATACCCCTGAAAAATATCAAACTCTGGCGGAAATAATCATCCCACCCTTGCTTGATTTACTCAAAAGTTTAACCTTGTTAGAAGAGGAAATTTTTGAGCGTAACAGAGCACTGGATAAGGAAAAAGAAGCCCTTGGCATCCCAGCCAATCAAGTTCATCCTAAGTGGAATGAACTTATGGATGACTATTTTCAGAGGCAAATGCAACTTCTAACTGGACGAGTGACTCAAAAATGCTTGGAAGGAGGAGTTCGAAATTCTTATGGCTCCCC
Source organism: Streptococcus timonensis (assembly GCF_047460355.1). Classification (GTDB taxonomy): domain Bacteria; phylum Bacillota; class Bacilli; order Lactobacillales; family Streptococcaceae; genus Streptococcus; species Streptococcus timonensis_A. Next base: position 33,525 of record NZ_JASHGL010000002.1, read on the forward strand.
AAGTGAGTATAACTATGTTCAAACGAATGATTTTTCTGTAGATTTTATCATGACAAAAGCTGAAGAAGCAAGAGTCATCACCCATTATCAAGAAGCTTTAGAAATGAAGCATCAGTTTGTACTTAGATTGGTGGATGGAAATTGGCTACTTGATGAGAAATTCTACGGTTTTGAGGATGAGGAAACTTGGTATCTCGACTCACTTTGACCAAGATAGCTTTGCTTCCCAACTGATATGAAAAAAAGGAGAAGTCCTATGAATTTTTTAAAAAATCTATTTACTAGTAAGAAAGAAAAGTCAGAGAAGAAAAAACAACTGATCTTGTCCATGCCCCTCTTCAAAGGCAAGCAGGACTATTCTTTAGAACAGGTCGTTCAGGAATTGAAATCTCACTGGGGACTTGAAATTTCTGAAGTTTCTGGGGATGATTCTAGTGCAACCTTTGTGATTGATGGTGCTCTCGTTGCGCTGGCTTTAATGGATTTGCCTATCCCAAGTCAAGAATTTGAAGAATTGTATGCCTATTCTTACCTCTGGCAGGATGTTGAGAAGGAAACACAGGAGCACACACAACACGCTATTGTTTCTATCCTGTCTGACAATCTTTCGCCAGTAGAAACCTATTCCCTATTGACTAAAGTTAATTCCTCTATCCTAAAAACTAGTCAATCAGCTATTGGTATTTATCAGGGTTCTACCACCTTGCTCTTGCCCAAAGATCTTTATCTAGACCTGGCTGACCTTTTGAAAGAAGAAATGCTTCCCCTTCAACTCTGGATTTATATAGGAATTATCAACCAGGGAGATAAAACTAGTATTTACACTTATGGTTTGAAAGAGTTTGGAAAAACTGAGATTGAGATTATCGAGTCTCCTATGAATAGCGATGACTTATATTATTTCCTCTTGTCTATTCTTCAGTATGTTTTAGGTAGTGATGTCACCTTAAAGGACGGTGAAACCATTGGCTTTTCAGAAGATCAAAAAATCAAAATCACTGAATCAAAAGCAGTCTTTTTGGAAGGCAATTCCTTGAAATTAGATGTTTAGACTCAATGAAAATCAAAGAGTAAACCAGGAAGCTAGCCGCAGGTTGGTCAAAGCACTGCTTTGAGGTTGTAGATAAGACTGACGAAGTCAGCTCAAAATACTATTTTGAGGTTGCAGATGAAAGCTGACGTGGTTTGAAGAGATTATCGAAGAGTATTAGACTATGATTTAGAATTGAGTGCACTTCCTAGATTGAGGTTTTTATGAAGCGTGATATAAAAAAGTATTATCTCTACCGATTTTTGGTCTATAGATTTGAAAAACTTTCTTGTAAGAACCAAAGTCTCAAGGAAATAAAACCAGAGAAGAGAGAAAAATCGTTCTAGAGGCTACTCGAACTAGTCAAAAGATTATTCTAGTCCTTGGAATTCTTTATGTTTTGCTAAATTCTGCTATGTTCATTTACCTAAGACTCAATGATTTTCAAAATCCCTTATTGACTTGGTTTACTGACTACATCGACTATTTTGGGGGACTGATAAACAGAGAATGGCACGGTAGTTGGCGACAAAAGAAAGCTAGTTTTTTAATGATTGCTATACTGGCTTTACCGATTGTACTGATAGAAGGCGGCCCCTTCTTCTTGCTGGTCTTATTGATTGGGAATTGGACATTAAAGAGAAAGATAAGATTTGAGAGAGAAGATAAAGGAGTAGAGAGCCATGGGTAGAACGGTGATAATAGGTACTTTAATGGTTTTTGCAATCTTTAATCTGCTACTAGGTCTGGGCTTTTATCTTTTTCTTAAGAAAAGGAAAGAGAATGGGCAGTCATTGTACGAAACCCCTGTAAATCAACAAACTCGAACAGAAAAACTGGGCCTAGGCGAGATTTTGGTCTACCTGACACTTATTGCAATCGCAGGGATGTTTGCCTTTCAGACCTTAAATAGAGGTGGAGTTGGGAATTCTATTTTAGCCAAAATGATCCTCTTACCAGCTCTAATGGCCCTTTTCAATGCAAGAAAAAGGACTGGAAAGTCTTTACTTGCCCTCCTTATAACCTTTATGGTCTTTCTAGTAGGAGTCATGTTTAATCTCACGATTGGACTCCCACCTCAAGCACCGATTTTGCAAATTAATGAAAGTAAAATCACGTTAGCAGAAACAAAAGCAAGTGATTTGATGGAAGCTGGATTTGATATCTATGTAAGACAAGGTGATGGTGGTAGCGACTACGAAGACCTCCTGACAGACGGCAATTTCAAAAAGTATTCAGGAGATAAATCAGTTACTATCGAAAAAGGCTTCAGACTTGATAGCAATGCTGTTCCCTACGCTCCCTATTTACTAGCAAAAGATGGGATCGTTCTAGGAAGTGTTACTTTTTACAGTTCAGAGGAACAGAGTCTAGTTCTAGAAGATAGCAAGGTCATTCAGATACATTTTAATAAAGAGAGCATTGAGGCAGCCAAGTCCCATTCTATTTCTCTTAGGTTAAATGAACTAGACTTACTTGGGAAACTTGATTTAGATACTGTTACATCAAACTTTGAAAAGCATTTATGGTCAAGTCCGCCTACTAGTCCATCTGATACAAGTCAACTGTGGTATGGCTTGAACTGGTCCACTAATAGTGATCATCTCTTTTGGAATGAGTATTATAGTATCATTAGATTGGATGAAGATTATCAGATGATTGACTTTGAATTTGCAGCCCAGATAGCAAGGGACCAATAGATGTAATTGTTACAACAATGCTAGCTGCTTGCAGACTTCTCTTCGTTTAATAAAATGAAAATAAAAGACAAGGAACTAAAGGATTTTAGTTCCTTGTCTTTTTTGTATTTTTACAAAATAGTAGTTCAAAATTCCATAACTTTGGCATTTTACGACCAATGAAGATATCTTTTAAAAATCGTTACTATATCTATTTACATCTTTGATAAAATGTGATATAGTAGTTAAGCTTAGAAAATGAGATAGATGTTTTCTGGTAAATATAAACCCGAGTAAAAAATGCCTACGGACAGGCAGGGTTGAATGCCGAAGCGTGGTTGAAGAGCCACATTATTGATAGGGTTAAAAGCCTACTTTTATAAGTTGATGTTAGGACAAAAGTCCTAATTCGTATAATTTGTTAGTGTGGTGAAAGCACACGTCATCTTGTGAAACGATCAATAAAGTACGTAATATTTGCTACTAGAGAGTTAGGAAACATCAGGAACAGACATACTCAACAGAAACCAAAATAAAAACGTCAGAAGATTGTAGAGCAGGTGAAAACCTGCTCTTTTTTCATAAGTATCCTTTAGAGACTTATACAAGGTGAAAAAACTATGATAAAGGAGTATGTCTCTATAATGTTAAATCAAAACCAAGCTCCAATTTATGAGGGACTGGTCAAGTTACGAAAAAAAAGAATTGTTCCTTTCGATGTACCAGGTCATAAGCGTGGACGTGGTAACCCAGAATTAGTGGAACTCTTAGGGGAAAAATGTGTTGGTATCGATGTCAATTCTATGAAACCTTTGGATAATCTAGGACATCCCATTTCGATTATCAGAGATGCAGAAGAACTAGCAGCAGAAGCATTTGGTGCTGCTCATGCCTTTTTAATGATTGGCGGGACAACCTCATCCGTGCAAACCATGATTCTTTCCACCTGTAAATCCGGTGATAAAATCATCCTTCCTCGAAATGTCCATAAATCAGCTATTAATGCACTCGTTTTATGCGGAGCTATTCCCATCTATATCGAGATGAGTGTGGATCCCAAAATCGGTATTGCTTTGGGGCTTGAGAATGACCGTGTTGCCCAAGCAATCAAGGAACATCCGGATGCCAAGGCTATCCTAATTAACAATCCAACCTATTATGGGATTTGTTCAGACCTTAAGGGATTAACAGAGATGGCACACGCCGCAGGAATGAAAGTCTTAGTAGACGAGGCTCACGGTGCTCATCTACACTTTACAGATAAACTCCCTCTATCAGCTATGGATGCAGGAGCAGATATGTCAGCTGTATCTATGCATAAGTCCGGTGGTAGCTTGACTCAAAGTTCCCTTCTTTTAGTTGGCGATCAGATGAATCCTGAGTACGTACGTCAGATTATTAACCTAACACAGTCAACATCAGCATCCTACTTGCTAATGTCTAGTCTAGATGTTTCTCGTAGAAACCTAGCCCTTCGTGGCAAAGAGTCCTTTGAGAAAGTTATTGAGTTATCTGAGTATGCTCGTCGTGAAATCAATGCCATCGGTGGCTACTACGCCTACTCAAAAGAGTTAATAGACGGTGTCTCGGTTTGTGATTTTGACGTGACTAAGTTGTCAGTCTACACTCAGGGGATTGGTTTAACAGGGATTGAAGTTTATGATCTCTTACGAGATGAATATGACATTCAGATTGAGTTTGGTGATATCGGCAATATCTTAGCTTATATTTCGATTGGTGACCGTATCCAAGACATTGAACGCTTGGTCGGTGCTTTAGCTGATATCAAGAGACTATACTCACGAGATGGGAAGGACTTGATTGCTGGAGAATATATCCAACCAGAGTTGGTTCTGTCTCCTCAGGAAGCCTTTTACTCAGATAGAAGAAGTTTAACCTTGGACGAGTCCGTTGGCCAGGTCTGTGGTGAATTTGTCATGTGTTACCCTCCTGGGATCCCAATCCTAGCTCCAGGTGAACGCATTACACGAGAAATTGTCGATTATATCCAATTTGCCAAAGAACGTGGTTGTTCTCTCCAAGGGACGGAAGATCCTGAGGTCAATCACATCAATGTTATTGAAAGAAAGGAGAACTAGATGGATTTATGGTTTTCTGAAGTTCATACTCCAGATGTCAAGTTAACGATGAGAACAGCCAAACAGCTGTATTCTGGTCAAAGTGAATGGCAGGATATCGAGGTTCTTGACACCCCAGCTTTTGGGAAAATACTGATTTTAAATGGGCACGTCTTGTTTTCAGATGCAGATGATTTTGTTTACAATGAGATGACCGTACACGTTCCCATGGCTGTCCACCCAAATCCCAAGAAAGTCTTGGTTATTGGGGGTGGTGACGGTGGTGTTGCCCAAGTATTAACCCTCTATCCTGAACTGGAACAAATCGATATTGTGGAACCGGATGAGATGCTGGTTGAAGTCTGTCGTGAGTATTTCCCAGATTTTGCTGCAGGGCTAGATGATCCCCGTGTTACCATTTACTACCAAAATGGACTACGCTTTTTACGAAACTGTGAAGATGACTACGATATTATCATCAACGATGCGACAGATCCATTTGGCCATACGGAAGGGCTCTTTACCAAGGAATTTTACGGCAATAGCTATAGAGCCTTGAAAGAGGACGGAATCATGATCTATCAGCATGGGAGTCCCTTCTTTGACGAGGATGAGTCAGCTTGCCGAAGCATGCACCGCAAGGTCAATCAAGCCTTTCCAATCAGTCGGGTTTATCAGGCGCACATCCCAACCAGTCCAGCTGGCTATTGGCTATTTGGATTTGCATCGAAAAAATACCACCCTGTCAAAGATTTTGACAAGGAAGGCTGGAAAAAACGCCAGCTTTTCACAGAATACTACACCGCAAACTTACATGTGGGGGCCTTTATGTTGCCCAAGTATGTTGAGGACATTTTAGAAGAAGAGGAAGGAAAAAAATGAGTCGTTTATTAGTGATTGGATGTGGGGGCGTTGCCCAAGTTGCTATTTCAAAGATTTGCCAAGATAGCGAAACTTTTAAAGAAATTATGATTGCTAGCCGTACCAAGTCAAAATGTGATGACTTGAAGGCTAAATTAGAAGGCAAAACAAAAACTAAGATTGAGACAGCTGCTCTTGATGCAGACAAGGTAGAAGAAGTGATTGCCTTGATTGAAAGCTACAAACCAGAAGCTGTTTTGAACGTAGCTCTACCATACCAAGATTTGACTATCATGGATGCTTGTTTGGCAACAGGTGTCCACTATATCGATACTGCCAACTATGAGGCTGAGGACACAGAAGACCCTGAATGGCGTGCTATTTATGAGAAACGTTGTAAGGAACTTGGTTTTACAGCTTACTTTGACTACTCATGGCAATGGGCTTATCAGGAGAAATTTAAAGAAGCAGGTCTGACTGCTCTACTTGGATCTGGTTTTGACCCAGGTGTAACCAGCGTCTTTTCAGCTTATGCACTCAAACATTACTTTGACGAAATCCACTATATTGATATTTTAGACTGTAATGGTGGTGACCACGGTTATCCATTTGCGACAAACTTTAACCCAGAAATCAATCTACGTGAGGTTTCTGCACCAGGTTCTTACTGGGAAGATGGAAAATGGGTAGAAGTCGAAGCCATGTCTATCAAACGTGAGTATGATTTCCCTCAAGTTGGTCAAAAAGACATGTATCTCCTCCACCACGAAGAAATCGAATCATTAGCAAAGAATATTCCAGGAGTTAAACGGATTCGCTTCTTTATGACTTTTGGTCAATCTTATCTAACTCACATGAAATGCTTGGAAAACGTTGGTCTCCTTCGTACAGATGCTATTAATTTTAACGGACAAGAAATCGTACCGATTCAATTCTTGAAAGCCTTGCTTCCAGATCCTGCAAGCCTTGGACCACGTACTGTTGGAAAAACTAATATCGGTTGTATCTTTACAGGTATCAAAGATGGCGTTGAAAAGACCATCTACATTTACAATGTTTGCGACCATCAGGAGTGCTATGCAGAGGTTGGATCACAAGCCATTTCTTACACAACAGGTGTTCCTGCCATGATTGGGACAAAATTAGTGATGGATGGTACATGGAAACAGCCTGGAGTTTATAACCTTGAAGAGTTGGATCCAGACCCATTCATGGAAGCTTTAAATAAATACGGTTTGCCATGGGTTGTGGTTGAAAATCCACAAATGGTGGACTAATGAAGTTAGAACAAGTACCAACACCAGCCTATGTCATTGATTTAGCAAAACTAGAAGAAAATTGTAGCATTTTACAAGAGGTTGAGGAAAAAGCTGGTTGTAAGGTTTTGCTAGCTCAAAAGGCTTATTCTCTCTATAAAACCTACCCTTTGATTAGCAAGTATCTATCAGGTACGACAGCTAGTGGACTCTATGAAGCGAAGTTAGCTAGAGAAGAGTTTCCGGGGGAAGTTCATGTATTTGCACCTGCTTTCAAGGAATCAGACATGGAAGAGCTACTGCAAATATCGGATCATATTGATTTTAACTCAGAGAGACAACTTCGAAAGTATGGTCAACGTTGTCGTGAGGCTGGTATCAGTGTGGGTCTTCGCATCAATCCTCAATGTTCAACGCAGGGTGACCACGCGCTTTATGATCCTTGTGCTCCTGGCTCTCGTTTTGGAGTGACTTCAGACAAGATACCAAGTGATTTATTGGAGTTGGTTGACGGACTTCATTTTCATACCCTCTGTGAGCAAGGGGCAGATGATTTACAAACGACTTTGAAAGCAGTAGAAGACCAGTTTGGTGCCTATTTGCACCAAGTTAAATGGCTCAATATGGGTGGTGGTCATCATATTACGAGAGATGATTATGATGTGGACTTACTGGTTTCTGAGATTAAACGAATTCGAGAAACTTATAACGTAGACGTCTACATTGAACCTGGAGAAGCTATTGCCCTTAATGCGGGCTATCTAGCGACAGAAGTCTTGGATATTGTTGAAAACGGGATTGAGACCTTGGTGCTAGACGCCTCGGCAAGCTGCCATATGCCAGATGTTCTTGAGATGCCTTATCGTCCCCCATTGAGAGATGGATTTGAAGCGCAAGAAAAACCTTATACTTATAGACTCTCTTCAAATACTTGCCTGACAGGTGATATCATTGGGGATTACAGCTTTGAAAAACAGATTGAAATTGGCGATCGCCTCTATTTTGAAGACATGGCTATTTACTCATTTGTCAAAAACAATACCTTTAACGGGATTGGACTTCCAAGTTTGTATCTCATGGATAAAGAGGGTGAGTGCAGTCTAGTCAAAGCATTTGGATACCAAGACTTTAAGGAGAGATTATCATGATGAACAGTCCAAAGAAATTAGGCTATCGTATGCCAGCAGAATATGAACACCATCATGGAACTCTCATGATATGGCCGACTCGACCCGGATCTTGGCCTTTTCAAGGAAAGGCTGCAAAAAAAGCTTTTAGCCAGATTATCAAAACGATTGCTCAGGGGGAAACAGTCTACCTTTTGGTTGAGGAGGACTATCTATCTGAAGCACAATCCTATCTTGGAGACAATGTTGTTTATCTAGATATTCAGACAAATGATGCCTGGGCTCGTGATACAGGTCCGACCATTCTTCTTAATGATAAAAGGGAAAAGTTGGCGGTAGATTGGTCTTTCAATGCATGGGGTGGTGCTGTTGACGGTCTTTACCAAGACTATGAAGCAGATGACCAAGTAGCCAGTTGCTTTGCAGAAGTCTTAGATATACCTGTTTACGATGCCAAACCATTTGTACTGGAAGGTGGAGCTATTCATAGTGACGGTCAAGGAACTATTCTCGTAACTGAAAGTTGCTTGCTCAGTCCGGGTCGTAATCCTCACCTGACTAAAGAGGAGATTGAAAAGATCTTACTAGAGAGCCTTGGTGCCGAAAAAGTCATTTGGTTGCCTTACGGTATTTATCAAGACGAGACAAATGAACACGTCGACAATGTTGCAGCCTTTGTTGGTCCTGCAGAGCTTGTTTTAGCTTGGACGGACGACCAAGAAGATCCTCAGTATGCCATGTCTGCAGCTAATTTAGCTCTCTTAGAGAAGGAAACTGATGCAAAAGGCCGGAGTTTCACTATTCATAAACTTCCAATCCCAGCTATTCATCAAGTAGTTACAGAAGAAAATTTGCCGGGCTATACTTATGAAGAAGGCGAAGAGAAGCGTTATGCAGGTGAAAGACTAGCAGCTTCCTATGTGAATTTTTACATTGCTAATAAGTCTGTATTAGTGCCACAATTTCAAGATGTAAATGACCAAGTGGCCTTGGATATTCTGAGCCAGTGTTTTCCAGACCGTGAAGTTGTCGGAATTCCTGCAAGAGATATTCTTTTAGGTGGTGGAAATATCCACTGTATTACCCAACAAATCCCAGAATAGGAGAAAAAGATGAGAAATGTAACGGTTGCAGCCATTCAGATGCAATGCACTAAGAATGTGGAAACGAATATCCAAACAGCTGAACGTTTAGTCCGTCAAGCTGCTGAGCAGGGAGCCCAAATTATTCTCTTGCCTGAATTATTTGAACGTCCCTATTTCTGTCAGGAACGTCAGTATGACTACTACCAGTATGCCCAGTCGGTATCAGAAAATACGGCTATTCAGCATTTTAAAGGAATTGCCAAAGAGCTAAAGGTGGTTTTACCGATTAGTTTCTATGAAAAAGATGGTAATGTCTTATACAATTCTATTGCTGTCATTGATGCGGATGGAGAAGTACTAGGAGTTTATCGTAAAACTCATATACCAGATGACCATTATTATCAGGAGAAATTCTTCTTTACTCCTGGAAATACTGGTTTCAAGGTCTGGGACACTCGCTACGCCAAGATTGGTATCGGGATCTGTTGGGATCAATGGTTCCCTGAAACTGCCCGTTGTCTTGCGTTAAATGGTGCAGAATTACTCTTTTATCCAACAGCCATTGGTTCGGAGCCAATTTTGGATACTGATAGTTGTGGTCATTGGCAACGTACCATGCAAGGACACTCAGCAGCAAATATTGTGCCAGTTATTGCGGCTAATCGTTATGGTTTGGAAGAAGTCACTCCTTGTGAAGAAAATGGAGGACAAAGTTCCAGTCTTAACTTCTACGGTTCATCCTTTATGACCGATGAAACAGGAGCTATTTTAAGTCAAGCCGAACGACAAGATGAAGCTGTCTTGTTAACTACTTATGACCTGGACAAGGGGGCAAATGAACGCCTAAACTGGGGCTTGTTTAGAGATAGAAGACCAGATATGTATAAAGATATCGTGAAATGACAAAAAGCCTCCAAGAGGCTTTTTTCTGTAGATACTATAATAATTTTTTGATAATGTCCTAGGATTCTGATAAAATGAGCTATAAGAAGTTTTAAAATTTTGTATGTCAGATTTTTAAAATTGAAATATTTTGAGAGGTAAAATATGATTACAGGCGAATTAAAGAATAAGATTGATCAATTGTGGGAAATGCTATGGACAGAGGGGAATGCGAATCCTTTGACCAACATTGAGCAATTGACTTATCTTTTATTTATGAAGGATTTGGACAGAGTTGAACTTGGACGAGAAAATGATGCTGAATTTCTAGGTATTCCCTATGAGGGAATTTTCCCAAAAGATAAACCCGAATATCGTTGGTCAACCTTTAAGAACTTAGGAGATTCGCAAGAAGTTTATCGTCTGATGTCACAAGAGATTTTTCCATTTATTAAGAATCTAAAGGGGGATACTGACGATACAGCTTTTTCACGTTATATGAGGGATGCTATTTTTCAAATCAATAAACCTGCTACCTTACAAAAGGCGATAGCAGCTCTGGATGAGTTACCTACGGATATAAAAGATATTGGAGACATTTACGAGTATCTATTGTCAAAATTATCTCAGGCAGGGGCAAATGGTCAATTTCGTACTCCTCGTCATATCATTGATATGATGGTTGAGCTAATGCAACCGACAATTAAGGATATTATTTCAGATCCTGCCATGGGGTCTGCAGGATTTTTAGTTTCTGCAAGTCGCTACCTAGACCGAAGAAAAGAGGAGTGGCAAACAAATATTGACAGTGTAAAGCATTTCCACAATACTATGTTTCATGGGAATGATACGGATACGACAATGTTGAGACTTGGTGCTATGAACATGATGCTCCATGGGGTTGAGAATCCACAAATTAGCTATCTAGACTCGCTTTCTCAAGATAACGAAGAAGCTGATAAATATACTCTAGTTTTAGCCAATCCACCTTTCAAAGGATCTCTTGATTATGATTCAACCTCTGGTGATTTGTTGGCTACGATAAAGACTAAGAAGACAGAGTTGCTTTTCCTTGCCCTTTTCTTACGCACTTTGAAGCCAGGTGGACGTGCAGCTGTTATTGTACCGGACGGTGTCCTCTTTGGTTCCTCTAAAGCTCATAAAGGGATTCGTCAGGAAATCGTTGAGCACCATAAACTAGATGCAGTTATTTCGATGCCAAGTGGTGTTTTTAAGCCTTATGCAGGGGTTTCAACCGCTATCCTTATCTTCACTAAGACTGGAAATGGTGGGACGGATAAGGTTTGGTTTTACGATATGAAAGCAGACGGTCTGAGTTTAGATGATAAACGCCAGCCTATCAACGAAAATGATATTCCAGATATTATTCAACGATACCATCAATTAGAGAAAGAAACAGATCGTAAGAGAACAGACCAGTCCTTCTTTGTTCCAGTTGATGAGATTAAGGAAAATGATTTTGATCTGTCCATCAATAAATACAAAGAAATCGAGTATGAAAAAGTTGAGTATGAACCAACAGAAGTCATTTTAAAGAAAATCAATGATCTAGAAAAAGAAATTCAAGCTGGCTTAGCAGAGTTAGAAGAATTACTAAAGTAGGGAGATGCATGTATGAAAAAAGTGAAGTTGGGGGAAGTGGCAACTTTTATTAATGGTTATGCTTTTAAACCACAAGATTGGTCAACTGAAGGAAAAGAGATAATAAGGATTCAGAATCTTACAAAAACTTCAAAGGAAATTAATTATTATTCTGGTAAGATTGATAAAAAGTATATTGTTGAAACTGGTGATATTCTTATTTCTTGGTCGGGAACTCTAGGTGTTTTTCAGTGGTACGGTAAGACAGCTGTATTAAATCAACATATTTTTAAAGCTGTTTTTGATAAGCTAGATATTAATAAATCTTATTTCAAATATGTTGTTGAAAAAGGGTTACAAGATGCTGTCAAAAATACTCATGGTTCTACTATGAAGCATTTAACTAAAAAATATTTTGATAATATTATAGTTTCTTATACAAGTTTAAAAGAGCAACAGAAGATCTCAAGGAAACTAGATTTGTTGAGCAAGCTAATTTCAATGAGACAAGAACAACTTGAAGAGCTTAATCTGCTCGTCAAATCCCGATATTTCGAGGAGGTGCTAGCATGAAGAAAGTGAAGTTAGGGCAATTGGTTTCTATTCAAACTGGTAAATTGGATGCTAATGAGGCAATTCCTGGAGGTAAGTATCCATTTTTTACAACAGCAAAAGAAATTTCTTGTATTAATGAATACGCTTATGACGATGAAGTCGTTTTAGTAGCAGGAAATGGGGATTTAAATGTTAAGTATTATAAAGGTAAATTTAATGCTTATCAGAGAACCTATATTTTGACTAGTAATTCTAATGTAAGAATGAAATATTTATACTACTTTCTTGATAAGTACATTGAAGTTTTACGATATCAATCAATTGGAGGAGTTATAAAGTATATTAAGCTCAATAATTTATCAGATGCACAGATTCCAATGAGAAGTACTATTGAACAAGATAAAATTATTAGAATATTAGAAAAGTTAGACAATGAAATTATAATTAGAAATAAACAACTTAGTGAACTTTCTAACCTTGTAAAATCCCGATTTAACGAGATGTTTATACTAAGGGATTTTCCATTAAAAAGACTTGGAGAATTAGTTGAAGAAGTCCGATATGGAACTAGTTTACCAGCCACTCTTAATGGTAAATATGGATATTTAAGAATGAATAATATAACTGAAGATGGTCGATTGAATATACAGAATTTAAAACATATAGATGTTCCAGAGAAAGACTTAGCAAAGTACGTTGTAAGCAACGGGGATGTATTATTTAATCGTACAAATAGTATGGAATTAGTCGGGAAAACATGTATTTATGAATTAGATTTTGATATGGTTATAGCAGGTTACATTATTCGTATTAGAACAAAGAAAAATATTTTAAATCCTAGATATCTATCCGAATTTTTAAACTTTCCAAGTACAAAGAAGTTTCTAAGGAACATCGCGAAAGGTGCTGTTAATCAAGCCAATATAAATGCGAAGGAATTACAAGATATTTCCATCCCCCTCCCCCCTCTTTCCCTCCAAAACGAGTTCGCAGACTTTGTGGCTCAGGTTGACAAATCACAATTGGCAATTCAAAAATCACTAGAAGAACTTGAAACTTTGAAGAAATCTCTTATGCAGGAGTATTTTGGCTGATATTCTGTCATTGTAATTACGGTAATTATTTGTTATAATACTTCAAAGGAGGAAATCAGATGGTAGTAAAAACAAGAAAACAAGGAAATTCAATCACCATTACCATCCCAAGTGAATTCAATATTCCAAGTGGTGTAAAATACGAAGCGAAATTGTTACCAAGTGGTGAAATTATCTTTACTCCCGAAGAGTCTGGACATCAGATTTCTTATGTATCTGATGATGCCTTTGACTTAAATTTGGACAAAATTTTTGACGAATACGATGATGTTTTCAAAGCTTTGGTGGAAAAATGACAGTCTATCTAACAGAAAGGCAAATTGAAAAAATCAATGCTTTAGCAATTCAACGGTATTCACCTAATGAAAAAATTCAAACAGTTAGTCCTTCTGCCTTAAATATGATTGTCAATTTACCAGAACAATTTGTCTTCGGTAAACCTCTTTATCCAACAATTTTTGATAAGGCAACGATACTATTTGTCCAATTGATTAAAAAGCATGTTTTTGCCAATGCTAATAAACGAACTGCTTTCTTCGTTTTGGTGAAATTTCTACAGTTAAATGGTTATCGTTTTTCTGTAACAGTTGAAGAAGCGGTCGATATGTGTGTAACTATCGCAGTAGAATCCTTAACAGATGAAAGGTTATCTAGCTACACCAAATGGATCTCTGAACATTCATTTAGAGCTAATGGTCAAATTTAAGCTTGGATGTTTAAATCCTATAAGTAAAAAATAGATAAACAGACAGTATTAGAATTCTGTAATGCAGAAAGCTAATATTGTCTGTTTTTATTGAAAAAATGAAAGTGAGAAAATATGGAAACAAAAGTGACAATCATCATTCAAGAAATGCTACCCCTTTTAAACAATGCACAATTACTAGCATTACGGGAGAGTTTAGAGCGTCATTTAGTGAGTGGTGTAAATCAACAGAAGTATACGAATAATTCCTTGTTAGCCTTGTTTATTACTGCTAAACAGGTGGAGGGTTGTAGTGCAAAAACCATTCGTTATTATCAAAGGACCATTGAAAATTTATTTACAAGCATAAAGCAGTCTGTAACACAACTGACAACAGATGATTTGAGAAGTTATCTAGCACAGTATCAGTCAGAAAAAGATTGCAGTAAAGCAAATTTGGACAATATCCGACGCATCCTGTCTTCGTTTTTTGCTTGGCTTGAGCAGGAGGAATATATCATCAAAAATCCTATTCGACGAATTAAAAAGATTAAGACCGAACAAACTGTGAAAGAAACTTATACTGATGAACATCTTGAAATCATGCGAGACAATTGTGAAAACTTAAGGGATTTAGCAATGATCGATCTACTAGCTTCAACAGGAATGCGCGTGGGAGAACTTGTTCAACTGAATCGCTCAGATATTGACTTTGAAAATCGTGAATGTGTTGTATTTGGAAAAGGTAAAAAGGAGAGACCTGTTTACTTTGATGCTCGGACGAAAATCCATTTAAGGAACTATATCAATAGCAGAGAAGATAATCATCCAGCTCTTTTTGTCACCTTGCTTGGAAAAGCCCAAAGACTCGGAATAGCTGGTGTTGAGATTCGATTAAGAAAATTAGGTCAAAAGCTTGGAATTCAAAAGGTTCACCCTCATAAATTCAGAAGAACACTAGCAACAAAGGCAATTGATAAGGGTATGCCTATCGAACAAGTCCAAAAACTGCTAGGTCATAGTAAAATTGACACAACCTTAGCCTATGCTATGGTCAACCAAAGTAATGTCAAACATTCACACCAAAAATTCATCTCTTAAGTGCAAAATCCCGATTTAACGAATTGTTTGGTGACTTATTTTTAAATGAATTTAAGTGGGATTATGCTTCGTTTAATGAGTTTGCAAAATTTGATACAAAAATGATTTACGATTTTACGAATTTCATAGATTTACCACACATTGGAATAGATAGTATTGAAAAAAACACCGGAAAACTTATAGGTTATAGAACAGTAGGAGAAGATCAAATCAGTAGTGGAAAGTATTTATTTACTAAGAAACACATTATTTATAGTAAGATTAGGCCAAATTTAAATAAAGTAGCTCTTCCTGATTTTATGGGAGTTTGTTCAGCAGACGCCTATCCAATTCTAACAGTTGAAGAAAAAATGAATAGGATATTTCTAGCTCATGTGTTAAGAAGTGATTATTTTTTGAACTTTATTTTATCGTTTTCAAGTAGAACTAATTTGCCTAAAGTTAATAAATCTCAAATTTCTAAATTTAAGTGCCCCCTCCCTCCTCTTTCCCTACAAAACGAGTTCGCAGACTTTGTGGCTCAGGTTGACAAATCACAATTTGCTTGTCAGATGGCTATAAAACTGTGGAGAAATAGCTTAAAATCTAGTATAATATAGCTATCTATTTAATCAAAGTGAGAGAAAAATGGGAAATTTTGATTTTCTTTTAAATAACGAGGAGTATGAATCTTTTTCGAGGTCCTGTATAGAAGCTGAGAATATGATTGGGACATCCACTGTAGCGACAGCTTTCATGGCGCGTCGTGCCTTGGAGCAGGCTGTTCATTGGATTTATAGCCATGATTCTTATTTGGAAGCCCCTTATCGTGCTACCTTGTCTTCATTGGTGTGG
The DNA here is from genome assembly GCF_047460355.1 of Streptococcus timonensis. GTDB lineage: Bacteria > Bacillota > Bacilli > Lactobacillales > Streptococcaceae > Streptococcus > Streptococcus timonensis_A. The sequence continues at coordinate 49,394 of NZ_JASHGL010000002.1, forward strand.
GATGATGACTTTAGAGAAATCGTAGATCCAGAGCTTCATAGTCAGATGGTTCTCTTGATACGCTGGGGCAATCATGCTGCTCATGGTGGGGAGATCAAGGAACGTGAAGCCATTTTAGCCTTACATCATTTGTACCAGTTCGTAAACTTTATTGATTACTGCTACAGCAATGAGTTTGTGGAACGTTTTTTTGACGAGAAGTTATTGCCAATTTCAGAGAATGTCAAGAAAAGAGAAACACCACAAGCCATGGTGGAACTGCAAGAAAGTTTACCTGTTATGCCTGACTTTCATGAACAAATGGCTGTCCAGTCCTTGGAAGTTCAAGAGAATTATACAGAAAAACGTGAAACTGCTGCTCAACGGCAAGAGGTTTCCTTTCATATCGATCAGTTATCTGAGGCTGAGACGAGAAAACTCTTTATTGATATTGATTTACGATTAGCGGGTTGGACATTTGAAGAAAATTGTCGAGTTGAAGTCGCTGTTAATGGACTGAAACACGGCTCAGGAACAGGTTATTGTGATTATGTACTTTATGGTAAAAATGGAAAGATTTTAGCAATTATTGAAGCTAAAAAGGCCGCAGTTAATCCAGAAGTCGGTGAAGTACAAGTCAAGGAATATGCTAATGCGCTAGAGGAAAAAATAGGGTATCAACCGATTTGTTTTATTACAAATGGCCTCAAGCACTATATTCTTGATGGTGTAAATCGTCGCCAGGTCGCAGGTTTCTATTCTCAAGAAGAATTGCAATTATTGATGGACAGACGACATTTGCAAAAACCACTTGAGGATATTTCTAGTAAAATCAGAGACGATATCTCTGGACGATATTACCAGAAACATGCGATTGCAAGTGTTTGTGAGGCTTTTTCTAACAATCGAAGACAAGCTCTTTTGGTAATGGCAACTGGTTCTGGCAAAACTCGAACAGCAGTCTCTCTTGTTGATATTCTATCACGTCACAATTGGGTCAAAAATGTTCTCTTTCTAGCTGACCGAACATCTCTTGTAAAACAAGCCTATGATTCATTTAGGAAATTACTTCCAGATATTTCGGTTTGTAACTTTTTAGAGGATAAAGTTGGAGCACGATCAAGTCGTATGGTGTTTTCTACTTATCCGACCATGATTGGAGCTATTAGTGATCAGGAAGAAGTCATTCAACGCCCTTTCACTGTTGGTCATTTTGATCTTATCATTATTGACGAGTCCCACCGCTCTATTTATCAAAAATACAAGACAATTTTTGATTATTTTGATGCTAGAATCGTAGGCTTAACGGCCACACCTCGTCAGGATCTTGATAAAAACACTTATGGATTTTTTAACTTGGAAAATGGTGTTCCTACCTATGCTTATGATCTTGAAAAGGCTGTTGAGGATGGCTACTTGGTATCCTATCATTCTATTGAAACCAAGTTAGAATTACCTACAGAAGGGCTTCATTACGATGATCTATCCCAAGAAGATAAAGAATATTTTGATAGCCAATTTGAAGATGATAGTCTAGAAAAAGACATTGATGCTGGAGCTTTTAATTCCTTTATTTTTAATAAAGGTACAGTAGAGATTGTTCTAGATGAACTAATGACGAGAGGGATTCAGACGGCTTCGGGTAATGAGATTGGAAAAACTATCATCTTTGCCAAGAATCATCACCATGCTGAATTTATTAGAGAGATTTTTAATAAACGATATCCTGAAAAGGGGAGCGACTATGCTCAGGTGATTGATTATAGTATTAAACATTATCAGACCTTGATTGATGATTTTAAAATCAAAGAGAAATACCCTCAAATTGCAATTTCAGTTGATATGCTTGATACAGGTATTGATGTTCCAGAGGTTGTCAATTTAGTCTTTTTCAAGAAAGTTCGCTCAAAAACAAAATTTTGGCAGATGATTGGTCGTGGAACGCGTCTCTGTAAAGATTTGTTTGGACCTGATCAGGATAAGGAAAACTTCTTGGTATTTGATTATGGTGACAACTTTGAATACTTCAAAGCAGATCCGAGAGAAGGAAATGGACGTCATATTGTTCCCTTGGCACAGCGTTTGTTTAATATCAAGGTGGACTTGATTCATGAACTGCAGGATCTTCACTATCAAGAGGATCCATTTGCAAGAGAGTATCGTCAGCAACTGGTCTCAGAACTTCATAGACATGTAGAAGACTTGAATGAGTTGGACTTTAGGGTTCGTATGGTCTTAGATACAGTGTATACCTATAAGAAATTAGAAAATTGGCAAAATCTTACAACGATTTCATGTGAAAATCTTCATACTCATATATCTCCTCTCATGTTTGACGAAGATAAAGAAAATGAAATGGCGAGACGATTTGATTTGTGGATGTTAGAAATTCAAGTAGGACAACTAACCACTAAGCAAGCAACTGTCCATATATCTCAAGTTATGAAAACTGCTCAGGCCCTTGCTTCTGTTGGCAATATCCCTCAGGTCTTTGCACAGGCTGAAATTATAAGGAAAGTGCAAGAACCTGAATTTTGGGAGGAAGTAAGCTTGTCTGAACTTGAAAAAATACGCCTTTCTCTAAGGGATTTATTGCAATTCTTAGATAAAACGAGCCGAATAGTATATTATGTCAATTTTGAAGATCGAATTCTTTCTACTGTTTATGAAACCACTCCTTATTTGCAGGTAAATGATCTTCGATCCTATAACGAAAAAGTTGAGCATTATTTGAAAGCTCATTTGGATGAGGAAGCAATTTCTAAATTGTATCATAACAAGAAGTTGACTGAAAAAGATTTATTAGCATTAGAAACTCTATTGTGGGAAAAATTAGGAAGTAGATCTGACTATCAGCAGCACTATGAGAACAAGGCTATTCCTAGATTAGTTCGTGAGATTATAGGTTTGAATAGAGAGGCTGCTAATCAAGTATTTTCTAAGTTCTTATCAGATGAAAGCCTTAATGCTAAGCAAATTTCTTTTGTGAAATTGATTGTCGATTATGTCGTTGAAAATGGTTATATGGATAAGTCGATGCTGACACAAGAACCGTTTAAATCTTATGGATCCGTACAAGTACTATTTCAACATCAAATACCAGTATTGAGGAATATTGTCCAAACAATTGACTTAATCAATAATCGCGCCGAAGAAGTAGCTTGAAAATAGAGAGAGAACCACCATGCAAACACAAGAAGAAATGAATGTTCTGGTACCTGAAAAACTTGCAGAAATTGAGCGTGATTATGATGTTACAGTTTTGTGGGCAATTGAGTCTGGCAGTCGAGCTTGGGGCTTTGAGTCTCCTGATAGTGACTTTGATGTGCGTTTCGTATACAAGCACAAGCAAGATTTTTATCTTAGCTTGAATGATCATCGCGATGTCATCGAACTACCAATTGACGATACTTGGGATGTGAGTGGTTGGGATCTGGACAAGGCTTTAAAGTTGCTTTATAAGTCAAATCCAACCCTCTTTGAGTGGTTACAGTCGCCAATCGTTTACCAGCAAGACTCAGACTTTATTGACTGTATTCGTTCTCTTGTCAGTCAGTATTTTTCTGAGAAAAAGATGCTCCACCATTACTTGAATACTGCTAGAACTCAAATGAATAAGTATCTTTTAGGAGATAAGGTCAAACCTAAAAAGTATTTCTATGTACTTCATCCTATTTTAGCTTGTCGTTGGATTGAAAAACATCACTCTGTTCCACCGATTTTATTTGATGATTTGGTCAAAGAACTTCTCCCTGATGAAATGAAAGAGCATGTGTATAGATTGCTTGATATAAAGGTAAAGGGACGTGAAGGTATGGAAATTGAGCCGATAGAGCCAATTCAGGACTTTATCATCAAAAATATCCAAGAGCTGTATGACTACGTCCAAAGTGTTACAGAGGAAAAGAAAGACTGGAAAGCTCTCAATCATTTTTTCCTTGAAGAATTAAGTCGTGACTGAGGTTAGATATGGGAAAATGGACATGTAGATGTGGTCAAGCAATGAACGACCACCAAGCGCCTGATCCAAATGCTTATTCGGTTTATTCGGATGAGTTATTAGTAGAAATCATGAATAAAAAAGATGGTAATGATACAATTTCCTATGAAGACATTGCGGAGGCTTCCTTTTATATGTGGAAGTGCCCAAATTGTGGTAGTTTTATGGTCTTTGGCGAAGAGGATAATCCAAATTGTTTCACTTTTTATGAGCGCCAGACCTGTGCAAAATCAGAACCACTTTTCGATCCTGATCAAGAGTTAAATCTCGTTGTCGTTGAGTTTCAAGAAGGTGGAAATGGTTATACTTATATATGTGACGAGCCAAATATCCATATTGGACATTCTGTTATTGTCCCAGTAGGAAAGGAAAATACTGAAAAAACTGCTTTAGTTGTCCAGAAGTATCATGCCCTACCAAAGGATATTACTTTTCCCGTTGAAAAGATAAAACGTGTCATCCGTAGGTATTCTATTTTTGATCCTGAGACTTCAAAAATAGTTTGTAAAAATATACTTGAACATGGAAGAATTCTAAATGCTTGCTCGAACAAAGTAAATATAGAGTCTAAACAAATTTACCATGCAATCAAAACTCCTCTAGGCTATTTTTGGTTGGAGTTAAATAGAATTCCAATTCCGATGAAAATCACACAAATTCAAGTTAAAGATAAAAGGTATCAGGTAGAGGGTGCCTTCTTCATTAAACCCACCAAGGTAAACTACAGAAAATTGTTAGAACTTGAATTATGTGCAGATTTTGATATTGACGCCTCTCGTTGGATTGATGTTCTATCAGACGAAAATGTTTGGGGAAACACCTGGGAATTGAATGGCCTTCAATTTGGAATTACTGCAGGAGAGTCCCCAGAATTTGAAGATGAAGTAGTTGCAAGAAAATTTAGCCGTATCCCACTTTATTATGACTGGCATACTGAGTTCGAAGACTATTATGGCTTCAGTTTAGCTTGGAAGAAATACGAGTCTGATAGCGATTTGTCAATATTTTTCTATACAACATAAGCTAGAGGAGAATAAGCATGAATCAAGCCTGGGAATTATTGTTTGAAGGGAAGATTGATGAGGCCAAGAAATTAGTCCCAGAAACCTTCTCGTTAGAAACTTGTAAGGATTATAGCCTTCTCAATTTGACGGGCTATATCAAGCTCTTTGAAAAAGACTATAAAGAAGCTTTGCTGACTTATCAAAACTATCTTGAAGTCGCTATCTCAAGTCAAGATAAAGAAAATGAACATATAGGCTATCACCAGTTAGCTATGGTTTATCGTGAAATGAATGACTATCAAACGGCTCTAAACTATATCGATAAAGAGCGAGAAATCATTGAAAAATTTTTTCCAGAGGATGCACTCAAATCTTCTGTCAATAATTATGAGCAAGGTTATTTACGATTAAAACTAGGGGAAATAGCAAAAGCAATCATGTATATGAAGCAGTCCTTAAAGCAAGCTTTACAAACAGATGATCTTATCGCTCAAGCCTGTGCCTATAGGGGATTGGGAGAGATTTATTCTGCTGAAAGTTCAGAAAAATCGCAAGAGAATCTTCTGCATGCTATCGAACTTTTTGAAAAAGCAGGCGATCAGGTCGGAGCCCGAGAAGTTAAAAACTTACTAAACAAGAAAAAGTAGCCCCCTCAGGCTACTTTTTAAAATTCTTTATAAACATAAGGATTCTCTGGTTTATCGACTTTTACAAAGGATTGAACTTCAAGGGTTGGGAGAAATTGGTTGAGTTCCTTGTGATAGCGATTGCTAATCTTACCTTTGACTCTCACCCAAGTATTATTTTCGTACTGATTGGTGTTTCCTGTAGTCAAAAGTCCAAAAACTCCTGAATCAGCGATACAGTGCATAATACCAAAACGAAAAACAAATTGACTATTGGTATGATTTGGATCGTTGTAGACAAAGCCAGTAAACTCGATTTCCTTATCTTCAAATTCATTTGGATAATCATAGATAGCTTCCATGACCTCCAGGTAATTTTCATCATTGATAACTATACTAGATTGAGCTAAGTATTTATCAGCAGTTTTCCTAACAAAATTTTCATAAGAGGACTTTGAATAAAACCTGCTAGTATCCGGCTTAAGATACTGACTGCTCGTTCCTTCATTTGCTTGGATTGCTTTGTCAGTTCCTTCCGACAAAGGGAAATAATATCCTTTTGCCGATACTGTTTGTGAATCCAGAGTGACTGTTGGAAAGGTAAATCCAACTAACAAGGGTAAACTTAAGAGGGAAAAACTAGCAAGCTTGGCTGAAAAACTATGTAAGTGACTATGTTCTTTCAAACGCTTGAAGCAAATATAGGCTTGAACAATGGCTAGTAACAAAGATAAAAACATAGTAATATAAGCCAGATAAGAGTAATGGAGGTTTAGATACTGATTGAGCTTACCTGACAGGTGCAGATAAAGAGTTAAGATAAAATAGCCAAATAAGATAAAAAATCGAATCATAGCATCACCCCGACTAGATAAGAATAGACAAGAACAACAAGAGTTACGATGGTCATGAATTGCCAAATAAATTGCGTTTTAAGATAATTCTTCATCATGAGTAAGTTCTTGACATCAAGCATGGGACCTATAACCAGAAAGGCAAGCACTGGAGCAAAGCCAAAACTAGAGAGTAGAGAAGATCCGATAAAGGCATCCGCTTCACTACAGAGGGATAGTAGGAAAGATAAGACCATCAGAAGAACAATCGCAAGTAGTGGTGTTGCGCTGATAGATGTCAGGATCCGAGTTGGTACATAGACTTGGACCATGCTTGCAAAAAGACAGCCAAAGACCAAATAACGCCCCATATCAAAGAATTCATCAATAGCTTGAATGAATACCTGAAGAATTTTTTGACTTTTACTCAGGTGAGAAAAATCATGCTCGTGACAAGCCAATCTGTTTTCTTTTTGGATAGGTCCTTCCCAGACAAAACCAAGAAAGATACCCAATATAGTAGCAACGAGAATAGAGCCCAAAGCACGTAGTAACACCATTTGAATTGAATTACCAAAGGCCGAATAGGTCGCAAAAAGTACGATAGGATTGATGATAGGAGCCGTTACTAGAAAGGGAACAGCTGTATAGCTAGGAACCTTCTTTTCTAAAAAGCGGTTGATGATCGGAACAATTCCACACTCACAAGATGGGAAGAGAAACCCTATAAATGTACCAAAAAAGATTCTCCCCAAGCGATTTTTAGGGAGAAACTTATAGACCTTCTCAGGTGTGACATAGACTTCAATGGCACCAGAGATGATACTACCAATTAAGACAAAGGGTAAAGCTTCAATGATAATTGAAAGAAAAATGGCGCCAGCTTGTAACACACTAGAAGGTAAACTTTGAAAGAGTGTCATCTATTTTTTCTTTTCTACCTTATCTTTCTTTTCTTTGTCGTCTGGAAATGTTACTTGCTTTAAATCAGGTAGTTTAGCGAATTCTTCGAACATCTTATCTAAGTCATCAGTTTTTGTAAATTTAACAGCCATAAGGCATACCTCGATTCTTTTAGTTAACACTATTATACTATTATTTCTAAGAAATAGTTGGATTTTAAAATAAACATGGCTTTTATCTTTATGAAGTTGAAATAAAGCAACAAATTAATGAAAACAAGCTTTCTTCCTTATGGTATAATAGTTTCATGGATAAAAAATATGAAAAAATTTCCCAAGATTTGGGTGTAACTTTAAAGCAGATTGATACGGTTTTGTCTTTGACAGCAGAGGGTGCGACCATTCCCTTTATTGCACGTTATCGGAAAGACATGACTGGAAGCTTAGACGAGGTGGCTATTAAGGCAATTATTGACCTTGATAAAAGTCTAACCAACCTCAATGACCGTAAGGAAGCAGTTTTAGCAAAAATCAAAGAGCAAGGCAAGCTGACCAAGGAATTGGAAGAAGCGATTCTAGCAGCTGAAAAACTAGCAGATGTAGAAGAACTCTATCTTCCCTATAAAGAAAAACGTCGGACAAAGGCAACTGTCGCCCGTGAGGCTGGACTTTTTCCACTTGCTCGTTTAATTTTACAAAATGTTTCTAACCTAGAAAAAGAAGCAGAAGCATTTATCTGTGAAGGTTTCGAAACTCCTCAAGAAGCTTTGGCTGGAGCTGTAGACATCTTGGTTGAAGCACTATCCGAGGATGTTCATTTACGTTCAATGACATATCAAGAGGTACTTAGACGCTCTAAGATTACTTCTCAAGTCAAAGATGAGAGTCTTGATGAAAAACAAGTTTTTCAGATTTATTACGATTTCTCAGAAACAGTTGCAAACATGCAAGGTTACCGTACGCTTGCACTTAATCGTGGTGAGAAGTTAGGCATTTTGAAAATTGGCTTTGAGCATGCGACTGATCGTATTCTATCTTTCTTTAGTGGTCGTTTTAAAGTTAAGAATGCTTATATTGACGAAGTTATTCAGCAATCTGTTAAGAAAAAAGTCTTGCCAGCTATTGAGCGCCGTATTCGTACTGAATTAACAGAGAAGGCAGAAGAAGGAGCGATTCAACTCTTCTCCGAAAATCTACGAAATCTCCTTCTTGTAGCACCTCTTAAAGGGCGCGTGGTCCTTGGATTTGACCCTGCCTTTCGTACAGGTGCCAAGCTTGCAGTCGTGGATGCGACCGGGAAAATGCTGACAACGCAAGTCATTTATCCTGTCAAACCGGCTTCAGGTCGTCAGATTGAAGAAGCAAAAAGAGACTTGGCAGATTTGATTGGCCAATATGGTGTGGAAATCATTGCTATCGGCAATGGTACTGCTAGTCGTGAGAGCGAAGCCTTTGTAGCTGAAGTACTTAAAGATTTTCCTGAGGTCAGCTATGTCATTGTCAATGAGAGCGGTGCATCTGTTTACTCAGCTAGTGAAATTGCTCGTCAAGAGTTTCCTGATTTAACCGTTGAGAAACGCTCTGCTATTTCGATTGCTCGTCGCTTGCAAGACCCACTTGCTGAGTTGGTTAAAATCGATCCCAAATCCATTGGTGTCGGTCAATATCAGCACGATGTTAGTCAAAAGAAACTGTCTGAAAGTCTAGACTTTGTTGTTGATACAGTAGTGAACCAAGTCGGTGTCAATGTCAATACAGCTAGTCCAGCCTTGCTTTCTCATGTCGCAGGGCTTAACAAAACTATCTCTGAAAATATCGTTAAGTATCGTGAAGAAGAAGGTAAAATCACTTCACGCGCCCAAATCAAGAAAGTTCCTCGTTTAGGTGCTAAAGCTTTTGAGCAGGCTGCAGGTTTCCTCCGTATCCCTGAAAGTAGCAATATCCTTGATAACACAGGTGTTCACCCTGAAAACTATGCTGCTGTAAAAGAACTCTTCAAACGTTTAGACATTAATGAGCTAAATGAAGAAGCGCAAGCCAAACTCAAATCGATTTCAATTAAGGAAATGGCCCAAGAACTAGACCTCGGTCAAGAAACTCTTAAAGATATTATTGCAGACCTTCTAAAACCTGGTCGTGATTTCCGTGATTCTTTTGATGCCCCAGTCCTTCGTCAGGATGTTTTGGATATCAATGATTTAAAAGTTGGACAAAAGCTTGAAGGAGTTGTGCGTAACGTCGTTGACTTCGGTGCCTTTGTTGATATCGGTATCCATGAGGATGGCCTGATTCATATCTCTCACATGAGTAAAAAGTTTATCAAACATCCTAGTCAGGTAGTTTCTGTCGGCGATTTGGTAACCGTTTGGGTTAAGAAAATCGATGCTGACCGTGAAAAAGTAAATCTGTCGCTTCTTGCACCGAATGAATCTAACTGATTACGTTAAACAAGTTTCTTTAGAAGATTTTGGGAAACCTTTCAAACACAAAGCTCAATGGAATACTCGTCTACGGTCGACAGGTGGGCGATTTTTCTCTAAGGATGGTCATTTGGATTTCAATCCCAAAGTCTATCAAGAACTTGGTTTAGAGGTTTTTCGTAAAATTGTTCGTCATGAGCTCTGCCATTACCATCTTTACTTTGAAGGTAGAGGCTATCAGCATAAGGATTTAGCCTTTAAGCAACTTTTAAAAGAGGTAGACGGTCTCCGCTTTGTTCCTCCCTTATCAAGTGCTAATAAAAAGCCAAACTTAGTCTATACTTGTCAGTCTTGTCAGCAAATCTATCAAAGAAAGCGAAAAATCGATACCAAGCGTTATCGTTGTGGTCTCTGCCGTGGAAAGCTCCTCTTGTTAAATCGGCCTAAGGACTGATGTAGACAGTTTAGCTTAGTGATATACTAATATTAAGAAAAACGAAAGAGGAACAAATCATGAATACAAAATTTTATAAAATGAGAAGAAATCGTATGATATCAGGTGTTCTAGCTGGTCTATCTGATAAGTGGAATCTTGATGTAACCCTAGTTCGTTTCCTTTTTGCAATTTTTACAATCGCAAACTTTGGACTCGGAATTATTATCTACGTTATACTAGCTTCTATCCTACCAACAAAAGAAGATATCGAAGCTGAAATGTACGGAACAGGACCACGCAAAATCAAAGAAGCTGAACCAATCAAAGATGACGAAGGTTGGTTTTGGTAACCATATTACCATTCATTTGAAGTATTAAACCCTTGTAGTATCAAGGGTTTTTCTTTTGCTTAAAAATTTGTGGTAAACTAATAGTAGTTCATATCAAAAAAATAATCCAATCTTACAAAAATGTAAGATTACAGACCTCTTTTGTAAGGTTATGTTATGGCAAGCCATCTTTATTTGGAGTACACTTATATCAGAAAGATAAAGTAGCAAAACTATGAAAAATATTCTACAAAAGAAACAAACAAGTAAACCAAGTCAAAAGGATATCGAGCGAGTTCAGCTCGGTTGCGCTATTATGCAGGCTCAGTTTCAATTAATGGGATATTAAAAAGGAGATTATCATGACATTATTAGATGTAAGACACGTTCAAAAGATTTATAAAACACGTTTCCAAGGCAGCCAAGTAGAAGCCCTGAAAGATATTCACTTTACCGTTGAAAAAGGCGACTACGTCGCTATCATGGGTGAGTCTGGATCTGGTAAATCTACTTTACTCAATATTCTTGCTATGCTTGACAAGCCAACGCGTGGCCAGGTCTTCCTAAACGGAACTGACACAGCTACCATTAAAAATTCTGAAGCATCAAGCTTCCGTCGTGAAAAGTTAGGCTTTGTCTTCCAAGACTTCAATTTGTTAGATACGCTTTCTGTTAAAGACAATATCTTACTCCCTTTGGTATTGTCTAGAAAGCCTATTACAGAAATGATGAAAAAATTGGTCGTGACGGCCGAAAATCTTGGCATCAATCAATTGCAGGAGAAGTACCCTTATGAAATCTCTGGAGGGCAAAAACAACGGGTAGCAGTTGCACGGGCTATCATCACAGAACCAGAAATTCTTCTTGCGGACGAGCCAACAGGCGCCCTAGACTCTAAATCGTCTGCAGCCCTCCTTGATATCTTTGATCAGATTAACGAGCAAGGGCAAACCATTCTCATGGTGACCCACTCAACAGCTGCGGCCAGCCGTGCAAAACGTGTTCTTTTCATCAAGGACGGTATTCTCTATAATCAAATCTATCGTGGTGAAAAGACGGATCGTCAGATGTTCCAAGAAATCTCTGACACCTTGACTGTTATGGCAAGTGAGGTGAACTAGTATGTTTCGATTAACCAATAAGTTGGCCATATCCAACTTAATTAAAAACCGCAAACTCTATTATCCGTTTGCTTTGTCTGTCATTTTGGCAGTCACTATCAGCTATCTCTTTTACTCTCTAGCCTTTAATCCTAAAATTGTGGATTTACGTGGTGCATCTGCTATTCAATTTACCCTACAACTAGGGCTTGTCGTTGTGACACTTGCATCTGCCATTATCGTTCTTTATGCCAACAGTTTTGTCATGAAAAATCGCTCAAAAGAACTGGGTGTCTATGGTATGTTGGGACTAGAAAAGCGCCATTTAATTGGTATGACCTTTAAGGAACTCCTAATATTTGGTTTAGTAACAGTGACTTCTGGGATTGGCATTGGTGCCCTCTTTGACAATCTCATCTTTGCTATATTGCTTAAGCTTGCAAAGATGAAGGTAGAGCTAGTCGCAACCTTTCAATGGTCCGTAGTCCTTTCAATTCTTCTAGTATTTGGTCTTATCTTTTTAGTCCTTGTGTTTCTAAATACCCTACGTATCATCCGTATGGATGCTCTGCAACTATCTCGTGAAAAAGTAAAAGGGGAGAAGAAGGGACGTTTCTTAGTCCTTCAAACTTTACTAGGGCTAATTGCACTAGGTAGTGGCTACTATCTAGCACAAAGCGTAAAAGATCCAGTTTCAGCGACTGTTACTTTCTTTATAGCCGTCCTGTTGGTAATTGTTGCGACCTACCTCTTATTCAATGCGGGTATTACAGTTTTCTTACACTTACTCAAGAAAAACAAGCGTTATTACTACCAACCAAATAACCTCATCTCTGTTTCTAACCTTATCTTCCGTATGAAGAAAAACGCTGTCGGTTTAGCAACCATTACCATCCTTTCCACCATGGTTTTGGTTACTATGTCAGCAGCAACCAGTATCTACAACGGTTCTGAAAATATAAAAAATATCATGTATCCTCATGATTTCGATGTTAAGGCTAAGGGAAATAATATTGAAGTTGAGAATTTAGACCAACTATTGACTCAATATGCCAGTGAAAAGAACTTGACGATTAGCAATAAAGACGTTCTTAGCTATGCTAGCTTTGGCCTTTCTAGTCAAGATGGAACTAAATTAACCATCATGACTAAAGAACAAATCACGGAATTACCTAAGACAGTTTTTCTAGTATTTGATCAAAAAGACTATGAAAAAATGACTGGACAAAAGCTAAATCTTACTGGTAATGAAGTAGGTCTTTGGGCTAAAAATAACCAACTAAAAGGTCAGAAATCATTTAGTCTTAACAGTCAGGAGTATAGTATCAAGCAAGAAATCCAGCAAGATTTTTTAGCTAACCATGTTTCCAATCTCTATATCCTTTTAGTTTCAGATTTTAACTACCTAGTTGTACCAGATCTTCAAAGCTTTTTGGATCAGTACCAAGATTCTGCTGTCTACACTCAGTTCTACGGTGGTATGGATGTCACCGCAAGTCTAGAGGAACAATTAAAGCTATCTGATGATTTTGATGCGTATGTAAATAATTTTAACCATAATCTCAAAAATGAAGACGGTATGGTTTATGGTGGAGGCACTGCAAGTGACGCAATTGCCCAAATGAATGCTCTCTTTGGAGGAGTTCTCTTTATTGGTATTTTCCTCTCTATCATCTTTATGATAGGAACTGTACTGGTTATCTACTATAAACAAATCTCAGAAGGTTATGAGGATCGTGAACGCTTCGTGATTTTGCAAAAGGTTGGTTTGGATCAAAAACAAATCAAGCAAACCATTAACAAGCAAGTCTTGACTGTATTCTTCCTCCCTGTAATCTTCGCCTTCCTACATCTAGCCTTTGCCTATCACATGTTGAGTTTGATTATCAAGGTTATTGGTGGTGTGGATACAGCTATGATGTTAAGCGTAACACTTTCCATTTGTGGTATCTTTGCTTTAGTCTATGTCCTAATCTTTATGATTACTTCAAGAAGTTATCGCAAGATTGTTCAAATATAATAAAAAATGTTTGTCAAGGAATCATAGTATTAACCCAAACGAATATTTTGGGAACGTTAAAGTTCACGATAAAAAAGATTATAGATAGACATTTCAAGAAAAAATCTTGAAACAATTTTCGCTTAAATGCATATTGAGATTATTATAGATTTTAAAAATAATTTATGAAAACAAGAGAGCCGATTATAAGTTAGGGTCTTTTGTAATATGGTAAATGCTTATGAAATTAAAATTATGTACTATTGGATTCTTCTTTTGTTTGATTGCTGCAATTGGTCTGGTCACTATTAGCGATACCGAAACGCCCATACCTTTACCAATTGATGGTGCTTTTTCTATTCAAGGAAAAAGCAATCTTTCAAATAACGAAATATACGAAATGCTTCGTGACTTATCAAAAACGGAAAAAGTTACCATTTACAAACCAATCGTTCAGAGTTCTGGTCAGTTGAAGTATGTAAATTTCGATGATGTAAATAATGAACAATTAAAGTCAGCACCAATAATAGGGATGTATTACACCCTTGGAAAAATAAATATAGACAGTTTGAAACCACTTACGATGACTGGACTACAAACAGTCTATATTGCTTATCCTTGGTATATAGGAGGAATCTTACAATTTACTGGAACTTTAAGAATACTGTTAATGGGGTCAATTTACTTAACCTTATTAGTTGTGTTATTTGTTGTTAGAACGAGGCAGATTAAAGAAGGAGTGATACGACGTTCTTTGGGATTGCCTGTATACGATCTAAGAAGAGAGTATGGCATTTCTCTTATTTTTGAACTGATTATGATGGCTTTATTGATGATTTTTTACAGTTCTTTTTTGGGAAATGGTTTCTTCACTTATAGTTCTAAGTTATTTTTCTCTCTGCTTTTAACGAATTTTATACTATTTCAAATCATTGATCTCATTACCTTTGTTTTATTTTGGTTGACGATTCAGATTGAAAAGCCCATTGAAATTATCAAAAACAAGGCAAAAAACAAGCTTATTTTTGTCGTATGGCTTGCCATTATTTCGATTATTATCGTTGTATCAGGAATTTTTTTACAAGAAACAAAGAGTAGTCAATCCAGTATTAATATACAAATACAGAATTTAGCACCATGGGACACAGTAAAAGACTGGAGAAGAATTGAGTTCCTTGGAATAGAAAATAACTTTGCTAAAAATGGAGAAGTAAGTGATTCGGATGATCAGTATCTACAGATAGCTGCTTCCTTAAAAAACTTAGATTATTTATATATAGAACGATCCTCAGCATATGTTCCAGATTTTATGAAAACATCTCATGCTTTCGAAGACTTTTCTAAACAATTAGAAAATGACGGAATAACGAATCCAGAAATAAATAAAGAGTTGATTTATATCAATCAAACAGGTGCTAACCTAGAAAATAAAGTGAATGGAACAAACTATCATCTTTTAGATAATAAGATAGCAACCATTTATATTCCTGAGAAATGGAAAGAAAACCAGAAATCTATCGAGAATACAGTTGTAGCAGAACAATTTATTGGAACACACTATACCAAAGAAGAGCTTGCAGTACAAATAATTCCTGATGGTGATAAAATTTTTTATTTCAATGAGGATGCTGATGATAATTATAAAATGAAAGAGCATTTACCAATGTCAAGTGTAGCAGATAGCAAAGATAATATAGTTGTTGTGTTAGATACGGACAAAATGATTGAAAATAACAAGTTTTCTTTGGCTAGTAATATAACAAGTAAGTCTCTTTTTAGTCCTGAGGCGGTAAAGAAAATAAATGAGATGGCTACCCAGTTGAATTTTTCAATGAATCCAGTAGATGTTTACCAAATTGTGAAGTTGAAGATCCAATCCTTAGAGCACCAAATTCTACTGTCACAAATTTTGCAGAAGATAATTTACAGTATTGTCTTTATACTCATTTATCAATATGTCCAACTTTATATTGCCCTAAAACAGAATGAATATGTGAAAAAAATCATTTTGGGTCTGTCAAAAACATATATAGCAATTTCAAGTCTCAAGTATTTTATGATGATTATTACAATGGTTATCCTATTTACATTTCTTATGACAGGACAAATAGAGCTGCTATATATTGGTCTTGCTTCTATACTAGTTTTGATGTTGTCAATAATCATGAGTTTTAAAAAATTATCTGAAAGCTATACTAAAATTTTAAAAGGAGATGAAACATGACAATTGACCTTTTGAACGTTTCAAAAAGTTTCGGCTCAAAAAAGATCTTTACAGACTTAAATTTAAGATTTGAATCTGGAAAAAGCTATGCATTGATTGGAGGTTCTGGCTCTGGTAAAAGTACTCTTCTTAATATTATAGGAAGATTAGAAAAAATTGATAGTGGGAACGTTTTAGTTGATAAACAGGATATTTGGAAGATAAAAGAAAGAACCTTCTTTAAAAATACTGTTGGATATGTATTTCAGAATTATTCTTTAATCGAAAACAAAACAGTATATGATAATCTGAAACTTATCACTAAAGACAAAAAAATAATAACTGATGTACTTGAAAAAGTAGGACTGTCGAGCGACTATTTACATCAAAAAATATATGAATTGTCTGGAGGGCAGGCTCAACGTGTAGCTATTGCCAGAATGTTAATGAAACCACGTAAAATTATCTTAGCAGATGAACCCACAGGAGCTTTAGATGGTGAGATTGGAAAAGAAATCATTCGTTTATTATTAAATGAAAGAGATGAAGACAAATATGTTATTATTGCGACTCACGATCCAGCTGTTTATAACAAAGTTGATGTGATCATTGATATGAAAGATATAGGGGATAATGTATGAAAAAGATAATTTATATTGCTTTGATCTTTGTAGCTGGGCTACTTGCTATTTTCTTCTTTGGAAAACAAATGATCATAAAAGAAAATACCAATAAACCAACACTGGAGTTAACAGTTTATACGGTTTCTTCTAGTGATACAGAAAAATGGAATAAAGTGAAAGAAGTAGAAACAGAAGAGGCCATATACTTCATAACTGTGAAAGAAGTAGCGTCTTCAGAAGAAGTATTTTCAAACATCATTGCAAATGGAGCTGCTACGGGGTTCGGAGTTCGTGAAGAAGAAGTGAAGCGATTTAATAATAATTTAGGAGACACTATAGAGGACTCTAAGCATAATAAACTCATTGAAATAGAATTTTTTACTTTTTCTAATGATGACGAGGGATTTGTAGTAGCAAATTTTGACTATGGTAAAGAAGAGTTGAATTCTCAGAAAAAAGATATAAAAGACTTATATAAAAAAATATATGAATCTTTTAAAGAAAAAAGTAAGTGATTGCGATTTATTTGCCTGTTTTGATAGAAAAAAAGTCAATTTTTAATCCTAGTATCTTATCTTGATGATTGCGTCTTTAAGTTGGTAATGGTTACAGATTATAACATAAATCAGTTAAGTTTGGAAGTAATTCTGTTCTGTGATATTCTAACAACTCATGAATATTAAATGATTCGTTTATTTGTTGACAGTATCCCAAGTCAAATGTTTCTATAGGAAAATTCTCATACTGGTTACCCTAAATTTCATCCAACTATGCTTATGAAGATGCACTGTTCGCCTATGCTCTTTAAGTGTTCTATGGACATAAAATCGTTCAAATGAACCCTGAAAATGGTAGAGCATAGTTTATTTGTTGCTTTAGAAGAGTGCGTGTTAGGAACAAACAAATCGTCGAAACAGAGATAAGATTCACCTTCGTGACTACGAATCTCACAAAATTAGTCAAAAATTTAGCCTCTAAAATATCTATTATTCAAAAACCACACAGTGATTCTTTCTTCTTGATAGAATTCAAGACTGAAATCATTGTGTGGTTTTATTTTATACTCAATGAAAATCAAAGAGCAAACTAGGAAGCTAGCCGAAGGCTGTACTCGCGTACGGCAAGGCGAAGCTGACGTGGTTTGAAGAGATTTTTGAAGAGTATTAAAGCTAGTTTTTGCCCAGTATCATTTTGTCTCTTAAATACTAAACATTTGTCCAAATAGGTAGGTAACTCCCATGGTTAAAAGACCGATACAAAGGTTTCGAATCATAGCTGTTTTTGTTGGTGCTTTCTCGAGTTTAGCACTGGTGTAACCGGTAACTAAGAGAGAAATTGCTACGATAAAGACAGTTGCAGGAATTCTGTATTCGCTTGGGAAAATAATAATTGAAAGCATTGGTGGTAGGCTACCAAGTACGAAGGCAATAAAGCTAGATGCAGCAGCATGCCAAGGATTTGTAAACTCTTCGTACTCGATTCCGTATTTTTCCTCAACCAAAGCCTTGAGTGGATTTTTCAAAAAGGCTTTGTTGGTTAGTAGTTGAGCAGATGTTTCACACTCACCATTTTGAAGATAAGCTGCATAGAGGGATTTTTTAGCAGCATCCATATCTTTATCTAAAAGAAGTTGTTCACGGGCAACAGCGGCTTCTTCAGTGTCTTTTTGAGTTGATACAGAGACATATTCACCTCCAGCCATAGAGAAGGCTCCTGCAAGGATTGCGGCCAATCCTGAGAGAAAGATTATCCAGATATTACTGGTTGCACTGGCAACCCCGATAACAACTCCAGCGATGGAAATGATTCCGTCATTGGCTCCGAGCACGCCAGCACGTAAAATATTTAAACGACCGGCAAAGTTTGAATCAATTTCATGTGTAATTTCTGACATAGTCTTCTCCTTTTTATCCATTATAAAGTATAGGAATAGCGAATACAAACTTTTTAAACTATCTGAAAAAAGTTCTACAATTCTAATAAAAGCCATAGCTATTTCTTATCCTATATATAATAAAGTTTTATTTGTAACTGACTGCCATAGATGATACAATTAATTTAATAAAATCTTTGGAGGTCTGATGATGACTCGTGAATTTAAATTTGAAACTCTTCAATTGCATGCAGGACAAGTGGTAGATGCTACTACCAAGTCTCGTGCTGTACCAATTTATCAAACAACATCTTTTGTATTTGAAGATACACAAGAGGGTGCAGACCTTTTTGCCCTTCAAAAAGCTGGAAATATCTATACTCGTATCACTAACCCAACAACTTCAGCCTTTGAAGAGCGTATTGCAGCGCTAGAAGGCGGAGTAGGTGCACTTGCCACAGCTTCTGGGATGGCAGCTCTTACTTATACTATCCTTGGACTTGCTCACGCAGGTGATCACGTGGTTGCAGCTTCAACTATCTACGGTGGTACCTTTAACCTTTTGAAAGAAACCCTTCCCCGCTATGGAATCACCACAACTTTTGTTGATATTGATAATCCAGAAGAAGTAGAGGCAGCGATTAAAGACAATACAAAACTTGTTTTGATTGAGACTTTGGGTAATCCAGTCATCAACATTCCTGATATTGAAAAGATTGCTGAAATTGCTCATAAACACCAGATTCCATTGGTTACTGACAATACTTTCGCAACACCTTATCTCATCAATGTATTTTCTCACGGTGTAGATATCGCAGTTCACTCAGCTACTAAGTTTATCGGAGGACACGGTACAACTATCGGTGGTGTCATTGTTGATAGCGGCAAGTTTGATTGGGCAGCTTCAGGGAAATTCCCTCAATTCGTCAATGAAGATCCGAGCTACCATAATTTAAGCTATACTCGTGATGTAGGTGCTGCAGCCTTCATCGTTGCTGCTCGTGTTCAATTGCTTCGCGATATGGGAGCTGCCCTTTCACCATTTAACTCATTCTTGCTCCTACAAGGTCTTGAAACACTATCTCTCCGTGTTGAACGTCATGTTCAAAATGCTGAAAAAATTGTTGATTTCCTAGTGAACCATCCTAAAGTTGAAAAAGTTAATTATCCAAAATTAGCTGATAGCCCTTATTATGCCTTGGCGGAGAAATATTTACCAAAAGGTGTTGGTTCAATTTTTACCTTCCATGTTAAAGGTGGAGAAGCAGAAGCTCGTAAAGTGATTGACAGCTTAGAAATCTTTTCAAACCTAGCCAATGTGGCAGATGCCAAATCATTAGTCGTTCATCCGGCAACTACAACCCATGCTCAGTTGTCTGATTCTGACTTAGAAGCAGCAGGAGTAACTAAAAATCAAATCCGTTTATCCATTGGTCTTGAAAATGTCGATGATTTGATTGAAGATTTGCGTCTTGCACTTGAAAAAATCTAAAAATAACTTATATTTATCAAATTAAGCATCCTTCTCACGAATAATAAAGTGAGGAGGATTTTTATGTATAGTATTTCATTTCAAGAAGATTCACTTTTACCAAGAGAGAGACTAGTCAGAGAAGGAGTAGAAGCACTCAGCAACCAAGAATTACTGGCAATATTACTAAGGACAGGCACAAAACAGGCCAATGTTTTTGAAATAGCACAGAAGATCTTAAATCAGCTGACATGTTTAACTGACCTAAAAAAAATGAGTCTACAGGAACTGCAGACTCTATCGGGTATTGGACGTGTTAAGGCTATCGAATTACAAGCCGTTATTGAATTAGGCTACCGTATCCATAAAAGGGAAACAGTGGAAATGGAGAGTATTCTTAGCAGTCGTAAATTAGCTAAAAAGATGCAGTCTGAGCTTGGAGATAAAAAACAAGAGCACCTAGTGGCGCTCTATCTGAATACTCAAAATCAAATCATTCACCAGCAGACCATTTTTATCGGGTCTGCCACGAGAAGCATTGCTGAACCGAGAGAAATTCTCCACTATGCTTTGAAGCATATGGCAACATCTGTGATTCTGGTTCATAATCATCCATCAGGAGCAGTAGTTCCTAGCCCCAATGATGACCATGTTACGAAGCTTGTTAAAGAAGCCTGCGAATTAATGGGATTGGTCTTATTGGACCATTTAATTGTCTCTCATTCTGATTATTTTAGTTACCGCGAGAAGACGGATATGATATAAAAAACCTGTATATGATACAGGTTTTTTTCTTGTATAGTATCTTCTTAAAAAGGTCTTTCTCTAATCTGCTTTGCGCATAAAGTAGAGAAGAGTTTGTAGTTCGCTAGTCAAGTCGACATATTGGACCACTACATCTTTAGGAAGGTGAAGGTGAACAGGAGAAAAACTAAGAATTCCTTTAATACCCGCATCAACCAGGAGATTAGCAACTTCTTGTGATTTTACACTAGGGACAGTCAAGATAGCAGTTTTTACATCAGCATCTTTGATTTTATCTTTAATTTGAGAAATACCGTAAATAGGGATACCATCTTCTGTAACGGTTCCAACCTCTGGATGATCATCCAAATCAAATGCCATGATAATTTTCATTTTATTGCGTTCATGGAAACGATAGTGGAGGAGTGCATGTCCCATATTCCCAATACCAACTAACATAACATTGGTAATAGAATTATCGTTTAAGAGGTCAGCAAAAAATGTCATTAATTTGTTGACATCATAACCAAATCCACGACGACCAAGTTCACCAAAATATGAAAAGTCACGTCTGACAGTAGCTGAATCAATCCCGATAGCTTCTGCAATTTGCTTGGAATTTACTCTTTCAATTTTTTCCCCATTAAAGCGTTTAAAAATTCTATAGTATAGAGAAAGTCTTTTTGCTGTGGCTTTAGGAATATCAAATTGTTTTTCTTTCACAATATCACAACCTTTCTAATTCTATTGTATAGCAAGTTTGTGAAAAAATCAACAAAAACAAGAAAAAACTAAGAAAAATCTTAGTTTATCTTTGTTAAATCAATTGTTTTAAGAAAACGGTATAAATCTCCAACAAATCCCTGATAAATAAGCTTATCTTGAAAAGTGAGAGAAGTTACACGGTAGGAATCTGGAAGAGTAACACATCCTGATAAGGATAGCATTAGTTCATCATAATCTGCATAATTTAGTGTGCGCTCAACCTGATATGCATCTAGATAGGTTAGTTGAAACATGTTAAGACCTTCTATCTAGTAGTGGTTTTAGTGAATACGCCACGTTCAACTAAGCTATCCATTAAGAAATAGAATTTTTGCTGATGAATCTCATGGTCTTCAGATTTAAAAATATCAACTAAACGTAAACCAGATTTGTCAGTAATATTGATCTTAGCACCTGTCAATTCTTTATTAATAACAATCTTAAGTTTAAATCCTTCACCACTGTTTGGAACTTTTTCGAGTAGACGAGTTAATTCATAATTACCAACTTTAGTTTCAAAGAAAGTATTATCTTTAAGAGTGAATTTTTTTACAGAAGGACTAATAGTGTAGTCATACAAACAATTTGATAGACGAATAGTTTGTTCAAAAGCCATTTACTTTTCTCCAATTATTTCTTTTAATGTATTTGCGAGCTGAATGATTTCTTCCTTTGTGTTTTGAGAGGAGAGACTGATTCGTACCGATTCTGATAAACGATGAGAATCTTCTCCATAGAAAGCTTTAAGGACATGACTTGGTTGAACAACCCCAGCAGTACAAGCAGAGCCTGTGGAGATAGAGATTCCAGCCAAGTCTAGCCGAAGTAGTAGTAGATCATTTTTTTGACCTGGAAATCCAATATTTAAGACATAAGGAAGCTGTTTTTTTCCTTGATTGAGATAGTAGGAACAGCCTTCAATCTCTCTTAGAAATACCTTTTGTAAATCATCTACAGCTTGATAGTTTTGGTCATGATTTGCCAGTTCTTCCTTTAAAGCAGCGACCATAGCCACAATTCCAGGTAGATTTTCGGTTCCAGCCCGTTTTTTCCTTTCCTGATCCCCACCATGAAGGTAAGAATCGAAGTTAGCATCTGAGGCATATAGAAAACCGACACCTTTTGGACCATGGAACTTATGGGCAGAGGCACTTAAAAAGTCAATTCCTAACTCATTAGGGATAATAGGGATTTTTCCAATTGCTTGAACTGCATCCACATGATAAGCGGCAGGATGATTTTTTAAGAGTTCTCCAATCTCAGCAATGGGAAGGAGGGTACCAGTTTCGTTATTGACGAACATAGTTGAAACTAGAATAGTGTCATTGCGTAGAGCTTCTTGGATTTGTTGGGCAGTGATTACCTGCCTATCTGGTTGGATGATGGTTACTTCAAACCCAAATTGCTTGACTAGATACTCGATTGGTTCTAGTACAGAATGATGTTCAATAGCCGTCGTGATAATATGTTTTCCTCGATGCTGATTTCTCAAACAGTAGCCAATGATAGCTGTATTATTACTCTCTGTACCCCCTGCTGTGAAAAATAGCTTATCAGGTTTAGTTCCCAAAAGTTTTGCAAGATCCTGGCGAGCTTCTCTAAGTAATTTGTTAGCTAGCCGACCATGACTATGAATACTTGAAGGATTGCCATAAATATCCTGCATGACTTTTGTCATTGTTGAAATAGCAAGTAGAGACATGGGAGTAGTAGCAGCGTTATCTAAATAAATCAAAGGAGCACCTTCTTATTTAAAGAGTGGACTGAGTGGTTTTCTCTCGTGAATACGAACGATACCATCACCGATTAATTCGCTTGCTGTGATATATTTGACATTTTTTGGAGTCTTACCTTGAGTTGCTACTGAATCGGACACAAGGATTTCTTTAATTTTGGTTGCATCCAATAATTCAGCAGCACCTTCAACGAAGAGACCGTGACTTGAGACAGCATAAATTTCTGTAGCGCCTTCACGTTCAACGATTTTCGCAGCTTCAGCAAAGGTACGACCAGTATTTAGAATATCATCGATCAAGATGGCTTTCTTACCTTCCACATCTCCAATAATGTAGCCTTGGTTACGCTCTGAATCATCTTGAGCGTAGTCAATGATGGCAATTGGTGCATCTAGGTATTCTGCTAGACTACGTGCACGTTTAACCCCAGAGTTTTTAGGGCTAACAACAACCACATCAGGTCCTAATAGACCTTTGTCACAGTAATGCTTTGCAAATAGAGGGACAGTATAAAGGTTATCAACTGGAATATCAAAGAAACCTTGGACTTGGACAGCATGCAAGTCGAGAGTAAGGACGCGATTAACACCAGCTTTGACCAGCATATTGGCAACTAGCTTAGCTGTTAGAGGTTCGCGAGAAGAAGCGATACGGTCTTGACGAGCATAACCAAAATAAGGCATAACAACGTTAATTGTGCTTGCACTGGCGCGAACACAAGCATCTACCGTAATCAAAAGTTCCATCAAATGGTTGCTGACAGGATAAGAAGTAGACTGGATGATATAGACATCATATCCACGAACACTTTCTTCGATATTTACTTGAATTTCACCATCAGAAAACTGTCTAGAAGATACTTTCCCGAGTGGAACACCAACTGTTTCTGCAATTTTTTGAGCAATTTCCTTATTGGAATTAAGAGCAAAAAGCTTCATATTTTTTGTATCTGACATTGATAAACCGTCCTCTATAATTATATGAATCTCAAACATAAAATCTTTAATAAAATCCTTAGATTCTAAAGATTGAGGATAACCTTTAAGACTTTTATGAAATTGATTTCAATTATTTTTTATCCCTTCTATTTTACCAAAAAAAGTAGATAATTTCAGTCTTTTTTTCTTTTTTCTATAAATCGAACTAATTTTGATGCTGCCTTCTGATATTCAATATCGTATTTTTCTAAAAAAGCTAGAAAATCTGCTGTTCCTTTTTCCTGATTAGTTACCTCTAATTCTAGTTCAAAGTCTGTAACATCAAAGTAGTGACTTTCATCCAGAGCCATAAGCCCGATATCAGTCTCTTTTTCATAACGAATAGTGGTTAGACATCCTAGAACAAGCCAGTTTGTAATTTGGATACCTCTGTTTCTTAATTCTTCTAGAACGAGTCCAGCAGGAATCACTGCTTGATCTATACAAATATTTGCATCTTCAAAACTAAGTGTTTGATTATATTCCATGTTACCAACGGTTTGAGGAATTTTAATAGTTAATTCAGCTCTATCCTCAAAAGTACGAATTCTCATAGCGATTTTATTCTTACGAAGGATAAAATCAGGGCTATCTATATAATAGTTTTTTTGGGTGACAGGCTTCACATCAGAAAATAATTCTTTTAAGTTGAGGTAGTCTTCCCTCTTGAGAAGGGTTTTTAATTCGATTTCTAAATGTTTCATTTTCGGAACCTTTTCTTTATCTTTGAAAGCGATTTATGGTATAATATTTACTGTATTTATTGTATATGATTTTTTGCTTAAAATCAAAGAGTAAATAAGTCCAAAAGCTAAGAGAGGTGAGTCAATAAGATTTATGATTACTGAATGGGAAGAATTTTTAGATCCTTACATTCAAGCTGTTGGCGAGTTGAAAATTAAATTGCGTGGAATTCGAAAACAGTATCGCAAACAAAATCGACATTCACCGATTGAATTTGTTACAGGTCGTGTCAAACCTATCGAAAGTATCAAGGAAAAGATGGAACGCAGAGGGATTACCTATGCAACTCTTGAAAATGACTTGCAAGATATCGCTGGTTTGCGTGTAATGGTCCAGTTTGTAGATGACGTTAAAGAAGTAGTATCTATTCTGCATAAAAGACAGGATATGAGAATTATCCAAGAGCGAGACTACATCAACCATCGCAAAGCATCAGGTTATCGTTCTTATCATATTATCATTGAATATACGGTTGACACTATTAATGGTTCTAAAACCATATTAGCTGAAATTCAAATCCGTACCTTAGCAATGAATTTTTGGGCGACGATTGAACACTCTCTTAATTATAAGTATCAGGGAGATTTTCCGAAAGAAATCAAGGAACGCCTGGAAATCACAGCTCGGATTTCTCACCAGCTAGATGAGGAAATGAGTAAGATTCGGGATGATATCCAAGAGGCACAAGCACTCTTTGATCCTTTGCATCGCAAATTAAATGACGGGGTAGGAAATAGTGACGATACAGATGAAGAATACAGGTAAAAGGGTTGATCTGATCGCAAACCGAAAACCACAGAGTAGAAAAGTTTTATATGAGTTGAAAGATCTTTTAAAAAAGCATCATTTCATACTTAATGATAAAAATCCAGATATCGTTGTCTCTATTGGAGGTGACGGAATGCTTCTTTCTGCTTTTCACAAGTATGAAGACCAGTTGGACAAGGTCCGTTTCGTTGGTGTTCACACCGGTCATTTAGGTTTTTTTACAGATTATAGAGACTTTGAATTGGAGCAACTAGTTACAAATTTACAACTGGATACTGGGGCCAAGGTCTCATATCCATTGTTAAATGTAAAAGTCCATCTGGAAAATGGTGAAGTTAAAACTTACCGGGCTCTTAATGAAGCTAGTATTCGTCGTGCAGACCGTACCATGGTAGCTGACGTAGTCATTAACCATGTACATTTTGAACGCTTCCGTGGGGACGGCTTAACTGTTTCCACACCAACTGGTAGTACCGCCTATAATAAATCTCTCGGTGGTGCTGTTTTACATCCAACTATTGAAGCTATTCAATTAACGGAAATTGCCAGTTTAAACAATCGGATCTATCGAACACTTGGTTCTTCAGTTATCGTACCGAAGAAGGATAAGATTGAAGTCTTTCCAACTCGAAATGACTATCATACGATTTCTGTTGATAACAGTATCTATTCCTTCCGAAACATTGAACGAATTGAGTATCAAATTGATCATCATAAGATTCATTTCGTAGCAACACCAAGCCATACAAGTTTTTGGAATCGTGTCAAAGATGCCTTTATTGGTGAGGTTGATGAGTTATGAGGTTTGATTTTACTGCTGATGAACACGTCAAGGTAAAAATCTTCCTCAAAAAACACGAAGTTTCTAAAGGTCTACTTGCTAAAATAAAGTTTAGAGGTGGCCAAATTCTTGTGAATGGGCAACCGCAAAACGCAACCTATCTTTTAGATATCGGTGACCTAGTTGTCATTGATATTCCGGCTGAAGAGGGGTTCGAAACTTTGGAAGCTATTGATTATCCCTTGGAATTCCTCTTTGAAGATGACCATTTCCTCATATTAAATAAACCTTTTGGAATTGCCTCTATTCCGAGTGTCAATCACTCTAATACCATTGCAAATTATATCAAAGGATATTACGTAAAACAGGCCTATGAGAATCAGCAAGTTCATATTGTAACAAGGCTCGACCGTGATACATCTGGTTTAATGCTATTTGCAAAACATGGATATGCCCACGCTCGGTTGGACAAACAACTCCAGAAAAAAGCTATTGAAAAACGATATTTTGCATTAGTTAAAGGAGCAGGAGTGTTAGAACCACAAGGTAATATTATTGCTCCCATCGCAAGAGATATCGACTCAATTATCACCAGACGTGTTGCCAAGGGTGGCAAATATGCCCATACCGAATATAAAATCGTTGAATCTTTTGGGGATATTCATTTAGTAGATATTCGTTTGCATACTGGTAGAACCCACCAGATTCGTGTTCATTTCTCTCATATTGGTTTTCCTTTGCTTGGAGACGACCTTTATGGTGGAAGTCTTGAGCATGGCATTGAGCGCCAGGCGCTACATTGTCATTTCTTGTCCTTTTATCATCCTTTTCTAGAAGAACAGTTAGAAATTTCTAGTCCTCTACCGGATGATTTTAAGAACCTTATTACTAAGTTATCAATTATATAAAATTAAAGGAGTAAAACTCATGGAAGTTTTTGAGAATCTAAAAGCCAACCTAGTTGGCAAAAACGTACGTATTGTTCTCCCTGAAGGGAAAGAACCTCGTATTCTTCAAGCAACTAAACGTCTAGTAAATGAAACAGATGTAATTCCTGTCTTACTAGGTAAACCAGAAAAAATTAAAATTTACCTTGAAATCGAAGGGATTACAGAAGGTTACGAAGTCATTGACCCTGACCACTACGCTAAATTTGATGAAATGGTTGCTGCATTGGTAGAGCGCCGCGGTGGTAAAATGACTGAAGAAGAAGCTCGTAAAACTTTACGAGAAGACGTTAACTACTTCGGTGTAATGTTGGTGTATATGGGCTTGGTTGATGGTATGGTTTCAGGTGCACTTCACTCAACTGCTGCAACAGTTCGTCCAGCTCTTCAAATTATCAAAACTCG
Source organism: Streptococcus timonensis (assembly GCF_047460355.1). Classification (GTDB taxonomy): domain Bacteria; phylum Bacillota; class Bacilli; order Lactobacillales; family Streptococcaceae; genus Streptococcus; species Streptococcus timonensis_A. Next base: position 77,059 of record NZ_JASHGL010000002.1, read on the forward strand.
TCCAAATGTAACTCGTACATCAGGTGCCTTCCTAATGGTACGCGGAAATGAACGTTACCTATTTGGTGATTGTGCAATTAACATCAATCCAGACGCTGACGCATTAGCTGAAATTGCTATCAACTCTGCAATTACAGCAAAAATGTTTGGTATCGAACCAAAAATTGCAATGTTGAGTTATTCAAGTAAAGGTTCTGGTTTTGGTGAAAACGTTGATAAGGTAGTAGCAGCTACACAACGTGCACACGAATTACGCCCAGACCTTGAAATTGATGGAGAATTGCAATTTGATGCTGCCTTCCATCCACAAACTGCCGCTTTGAAAGCTCCTGGAAGTAAGGTTGCTGGACAAGCAACAGTATTCATCTTCCCAAGTATCGAAGCTGGTAACATCGGCTACAAGATTGCAGAACGTCTTGGTGGATTCTCTGCCGTAGGTCCTGTTTTGCAAGGTTTGAATAAGCCAGTTAACGACCTTTCTCGCGGATGTAGCTCAGACGACGTATACAACCTTACATTGATTACTGCAGCACAAGCTATTCATCAATAAAATTTTTAAAGCTCCTATCTCATTAATAGGGGCTTTTTGCTGGTTCAAATCCAAAGCATCTGCAAAAAAGGCCAAAATATGATAAAATAGACAGTGTTGATTTATGAAAATAGAAGAAGTTTATTTGAAGAGAAGGAATAATAATGGCAACTATTCAATGGTTTCCAGGGCATATGTCTAAAGCCAGAAGACAGGTCCAGGAAAATTTAAAATTTGTTGATTTTGTGACGATTTTGGTGGATGCAAGACTACCTTTATCTAGTCAGAATCCCATGCTTACTAAAATTGTTGGAGATAAACCGAAGCTCTTAATATTAAACAAGGCTGACCTTGCTGATCCAATCCTTACTAAAGAATGGCGTCAGCACTTTGAATCACAAGGAATTCAAACACTTGCTATCAATTCTAAAGAGCAAATTACAGTTAAAGTCGTGACTGATGCTGCTAAGAAACTCATGGCAGATAAGATTGCTCGTCAAAAAGAACGTGGTATTCAAATCGAAACCTTGCGCACCATGATTATCGGGATTCCAAACGCAGGAAAATCAACTCTGATGAATCGTTTGGCTGGTAAGAAAATTGCTGTAGTTGGTAATAAACCAGGTGTGACAAAAGGTCAACAATGGCTTAAAACCAATAAGGATTTAGAAATTTTGGATACTCCAGGGATTCTCTGGCCAAAATTTGAAGATGAAACTGTTGCACTCAAACTTGCGCTTACGGGAGCAATCAAGGATCAATTACTGCCAATGGATGAGGTTACAATCTTTGGTATTAGTTACTTTAAAAACCATTATCCAGAAAGACTGCAAGAGCGTTTTAAACAGATGAATCTGGATGATGAAGCGCCAGAAATTATTATGGATATGACTCGTCTACTTGGTTTCCGTGATGATTATGACCGTTTTTATAGTCTTTTTGTTAAAGAGGTTCGTGATGGAAAACTTGGAAACTACACCTTAGATACCTTGGATGATCTCAATGGCAACGATTAAAGAAATAAAAGAACTATTAACAACCATTACAGACCTAGAAAGTTCACTTTTTGAAGAATTAGGAAAAGACCCCAGGGCCGGAGTTCAAAAGGAAATTCAAAAAAGAAAAAGAGAAATACAAGCTGAACTTGAAGAAATTAATCGCTTAGAAACTATGCTCAGATATGAGAAGGAACTCTATGCCGAGGGTATCAACTTGATTGCAGGTGTTGACGAAGTTGGACGTGGTCCTCTAGCAGGACCTGTTGTGGCTGCCGCGGTTATTCTCCCCAAAGATTGCAAAATAAAGGGCCTAAATGACAGTAAAAAGATTCCTAAAAAGAAGCACATGGAAATTTTTCAAGCTGTTAAAAATCAGGCTTTAGCAATCGGGATTGGGATTATGGACAATCATGTCATTGACCAAGTCAATATCTATGAATCCACTAAGTTAGCAATGAAAGAAGCCATTTCTAAATTGGAGCCTCAGCCTCAACATCTCTTAATTGATGCCATGAAATTGGACTTACCTATTTCACAGACATCTATTATCAAGGGAGATGCTAATTCCTTGTCAATAGCAGCTGCTTCCATTATCGCTAAGGTGACAAGGGATGAGTTGATGGCTCATTACGACCAAGAATTTCCAGGTTATGATTTTGCTCAAAATGCAGGTTACGGGACAGCAAAACATTTGGAAGGTTTAGCTAAACTTGGCTTAACAGCCATTCACAGAACAAGCTTTGAGCCCATTAAGTCAATGGTTGCTACCTCAAAAGAAAATTAAGAAAAGGAAGAAATTATGGAGGAAGAATCACACAAATTAAGCTCTAAAAAGGAATTTGACTTTGCTTCGAGCTCAATTTTATCACAAGTGGCTCGGGGAATTCTTGTCGGGCTTATCGTAGGTATAACTGTCGGCTCCTTTCGTTTTTTAATCGAAGAAGCTTTTCATTTTTTTCAACACTTATACCAAGACCAGTCGAACTGGTTCATCAATGTTTTCATAATTTTAATTATGTATATTCTTATAGTCTTTCTAAGTGCAAGATTGACCCGTTCGGATAAGGATATTAAAGGTTCTGGTATTCCTCAGGTAGAAGCTGAATTAAAAGGCCTCATGAACCTCAATTGGTGGAGTATTATTTGGAAAAAATATATTCTTGGAACTTTAGCCATTGCAAGTGGACTTATGCTGGGTCGTGAGGGACCAAGTATCCAACTGGGAGCTGTAGGCGGTAAAGGTATTGCCAAATGGTTAAAAGCTAGCCCTGTCGAAGAACGTTCACTCATAGCAAGTGGGGCTGCAGCTGGACTTGCAGCAGCCTTCAATGCTCCGATAGCAGGTCTTCTGTTTGTCGTTGAAGAAGTCTATCATCATTTTTCAAGATTTTTCTGGGTTTCTACACTCGCTGCAAGCCTTGTAGCAAACTTTGTTTCACTCTTAATGTTTGGTTTAACACCGGTTTTAGATATGCCTGACCATATTCCTCAGATGCGTTTGGATCAGTACTGGATCTACTTGGTTATGGGCCTTGTCCTCGGGATTTCGGGCTATCTTTATCAGAAAACTGTTCTCAATGTTGGTCAAGTCTACGATTGGATTGGAAAACATCTTCATCTAGATCGTGCTTATTATCCAATCCTAGCCTTTATCCTTATTATTCCAATCGGTCTTTATTTACCCCATATTCTCGGAGGAGGAAATCAGTTAATCCTCTCTTTGACGGAGCAAAGCTACACTTTCCAAGTTTTACTGGCTTTCTTTATCATCCGCTTTGTATGGTCAATGATTAGTTTTGGTAGTGGACTTCCTGGAGGTATTTTCCTGCCAATCTTAGCCTTAGGCTCTCTCTTGGGAGCCTTAATGGGAACAATCTGCCTCCAGCTTGGACTAATCAGTCAAGACCAATTCCCGATTTTCATTATTTTAGGGATGAGTGGTTACTTTGGAGCTATTTCTAAAGCTCCTCTCACAGCTATGATTCTAGTAACTGAGATGGTCGGAGATATTCGTAGTCTTATGCCACTTGGTCTTGTAACCCTAGTAGCCTACATTGTTATGGACTTGCTTAAGGGAGCACCTGTCTATGAAGCCATGCTAGAAAAGATGCTACCAGAAGAAGTGGATCATCATGGAGAAGTGACCTTGATTGAAATCCCAGTCTCTGACAAAATTGCTGGCAAGCAAGTTCATGAATTGAACCTCCCACAAAATGTCCTCATCACAACTCAAATTCACAACGGAAAAAGCCAAACTGTTAATGGTTCAACAAGAATGTATCTGGGAGATATGATTTACTTAGTAATTCCAAAAAATGAAATTGGAAATGTAAAAGATTTGTTATTGTAACAAGGCTATGTTACATAATTTATTTTATGTCTTATTAGTTAAATGAATTTCATCAAGCAATACCTAAGAAAATAAATTAAAAATGACTCAAAACAATTTTTGGGTTTAAATCTAATCAATAAGTAAAAATTTATTAATTGTTAAATGCAAAGTGTATCAAGATATCTGCTTTAGAAGTTAGATATCTATCCTATAGATAATAAAACTAAAAGGTTATGTAAAATTGACTTAACATGAGCTAAACAATTGATACAACTGAATTAGAAGCATAAAGTACATTCTTTAAGGAGTGTACTTTATTTTTGTTTTGTACATTATTCTGGAGTGGTATTTTGTATATTTTCTAGTACATAATATCCTCTAATCTGAGAAATTAATTTGTACATTATTTTCAATGATAATCAATGTATAATAAAAAATTTAAAGCTCAAACTCTGAAACTACTTTCACATATAAATAATTGAATATAAATTGCTGTAGGCCTATAATAAAGATAGGGATAATAAGAATTCTTCCTAGAAAGGAGTATGCTGTATCCTAAGGGTCAGTATTATTAATAAATCATGAAAAAAGTAATTATTTTTATCTTGTTAATCCTCTTAATTCTCTTATTAATCTTTTCTATTGTTTCAATTTTTATATACAACATGTTTTAAAAATAAATAAAGAGATATTTTTGACACATAAACTCCCACGTAATATAATCAAATTGTCTAATAAACAGCTCAAGGATACACTAAATCCCTAGAAGACAACAGTCCTCTAGGGATTTTTTACGTCGGTTTTTGATTAAAGTGTATTTTGGAGCTGAAAATAATTTATCCTTTTTGGATTATGGATAATTGAAAAATTTTTAGTTTTCACTTAAATAAAGTACATAATTAAGGATAATTAACTCTAAAAAAATTTTTGGTTACTGTTATGACGGTTTTCTTATTCACGAATAAACTAAAAGTTTATGTACAATTGACTTAACTAGAGCTAAACCATTGATACAACTGAATTAGAAGCATAAAGTACATTCTTTAAAAAGTGTACTTTATTTTTGTTTTGTACATTATTCTAGAGTGGTATTTTGTATGTTTTCTAGTGCATCATATAATCAAATCTAAGAAATTGATTTGTACATTTTTTACTCAAGTAACAGTAGAAGGAGTGACGGTTCAATTGTACATTTTATTTAAAATATTTATGGCTATAATAATAGTATTTGAAGCATAGATAAAGTAGATACAGTGGTATAATAGTGTCAAAAGACTTTCAGGAGAAATGAGATGAGATCGCATACAGTTATTCTAGGCGCTGGTGCTACTATTGCAGCAATTCCAGATGGTGATAAAAATGGGAAAAGCTCTTCAGTTATGAATGGATTGCTAAAAAAACTTAATTTAGAAGAAATTCTTGCCGGTGTTGAATTACAGACAAAGAGCGAAAATTTGGAAGATATCTATTCAGAATTATTTGAGAGAGAAGAGTGCTCTGAAATAGTTAGGAAGCTAGAAGAAAGACTCTATGATTATTTTGCTTCGTTGGAGTTACCTGATGAACCAACAATTTATGATCTTTTAATATTAAGTTTAAATAATAAAGATTGCATAGCTACGTTTAATTGGGACCCTTTACTTATACAAGCTTATGTTCGCTGTTCAAAAATTACTCTGAACCTGCCACAAATTCTTTGTTTACATGGGAATGTAGCTGTCGGTTTTTGTGAAGAACATACTGAGTTTGGAACAGTAGATTACTATTGCCCAACATGTTATAAAAAATTAAATCCAACAAAATTATTGTATCCCGTAAAAAACAAAGACTATTCTTCCGATGGATACATAAATTGGTGTTGGAAAGCATTAGATTACTTTGTTGATCATTCATATATGTTAACTATTTTTGGATACAGTGCTCCTAAAAGTGATGTAGATGCTGTTAATTTAATGAAAAAAGCATGGGGAAATATTGAAGACAGACCACTTGAAGAAGTTTCCGTAATAGATATTGTAGACGAAGCGACTATGCTAAATACATGGAAAGACTTTATTCATAGCCATCATTATAGGTATTCAAATTCATTTTTTGATTCTTACTTAGCAAAATTTCCAAGAAGAACTTGTGAAACCGTATTTGCAACATTTTCATTAAATGTTCCTTCTGATGGTAGTAGAGGATTTAAAGAGAATTTTAATTGGGACATGATAAAAGAGTTTTTATCTGATATGTTAGTTGAAGAACAGGAAAATAAAGGAAAATCAAATTTAAAATCGAGATATTTAGTTTGGGGTGAAGATGTTAACAAATAATCCAATTAATCATAGTGTACTTAAATTGTCAATGGATTTCGATAATGCTTTTAAACATAAAAATATAGAGGAAATCTATAGACTAATAGAATTTGGAAAAAATATGGAAAACACTATTGATGATATTTCCAAAATTCAATTATTTTATTCTATTGGGACAGCATACGCTGATATATTTGAACTAAGTGATAACTTAGTTTTCAACATAGATACCGATTTTACAGTTCAACAAATTTATTACTTAAGAAAAGCTATAGAAATTTCAAATAACGTTGATATAAATTCTGAGAACAGTAGGTTTGTTTTCCCATTATTATGTTCACTTTACACTAATTACGCAAATTTATTAGATGCTTGTGGTAGAAAGCAGTTAGCTATTAAGATGTATTGTAAATGTATACAAATCAATCCAAGATTCACAATGGCTAGTGGTAACTTGGCTATTTGTCTAGATCATTATCGTAATTTTTTGAATGATAACGAACACCTCCACTTTATTAAAAAAATTAAAAATTTAATAGAAACAAGCATAACTGTTTCAGATCCAAACAGAGTTGATTATGCAGAAAAGCGATTTATTGAACTTTACGAACAATATCTTAATTATAAAGACTTAGATGAATGCTCTTGTAAAACCATCGATTATAATCCTAATTCACAAAAGTATCGCGAATGGTGTTGGAATAACGGGCTGTATCTTAATCCACTTAATGACTTACAAGCTGACGATATAAATAGATATGATGATAATCTTTTACTACCAAGTTTATTATTTCAATCGGATAAAGATTTAAACAAATATATTTCTATGTTTAATCAAATTAAGCAAGAATATGTTTATGCGCGTTACCTCTGTTTTAATAGCATTGAAATTGATTCGGTTCATTATGCTGATGAGAATGTTGATCTTATTGATTGTCTAGAATACGTACAATATTCTATCCGAGTAGAAGGATTAAAAGCAGCTTTTAAAACACTATATTCATTATTAGATAAAGTAGGAATGTTTATAAATGAATATTATTCTTTAAAAATTAAGACTCGACAAGTAAATTTTCATTCAATTTGGAGAACAGATAGCAATTTAGGTAAGTTGTTGGATAAGAATATTGGTCTATCATCTATATTTTGGATATCGAAAGATTTTGATAATGGTAATAATTCTTTGACAGCAAATCCACACGCAAAGCTATTAAAAACTATTAGAAATTATTTAGAGCATAGGTTTACTAATATTACATTGAATTTTATTGATGGAAGTGAAGAAAATAATGAAACTAGACTGTATCTAACTGAATTTGAACTTCAAGAGTGTACATTAGATTTATTAAATCTTGTAAGAGAAGTTATTTTTTCACTCAAAAATGCCATTCAAATAAGTGAAAATGAAAAACAATCTACTCTAAGCAGTGAAGTTGCTTTAATTCCGATAAATTATGAAGAAGTAGATTCGGAAGATAAATTATAACATTGAGCATACAATTTATAGTCGTTATAAAAAGCAATAGTCTAAATTCATTTAACTAATCGACTTAACTAGAGCTAAACCATTGATAAAACTGAATTAGAAGGATAAAGTACACTCATTAAGCAGTGTACTTTATTTTTGTTTTGTACATAATTTGTTGATTGCTTAATCAATACTACATCTCTATCAGGCAATTCAGACTCCATTTAGTCCTCTAAAACCCACGTTGAGGCGGTATCACTGCTTGTAAAAAATTAGAAACCTTTAAACGAAAGGGAGAATGAAAAGCGTGAAGGTAGCTTCTCTAATCGAATAGAGGGTAAGAATCAGAGTAATAGTTCAAGTATGGCTTCTGGATACTATAGTCTGACATGCTATCAATCTATTTCAGAAGCTGGACAAATTGTAATAACTTTCCTTGAAGGAATTGAGGTAGATTTATAAGAGACTGTGACTGGGAAGTTGCAGTCTTTTTAGGGGTTTAATGATATAATGAAATTATAAATGTGGATATTGTTTAAATTCTCTGGAGGACGCATAATGTTGAATTTAGTAAAAGGACACCAAGTTAGCTTGGTAGAAAACCTGTTTGAATCATTTACAAAGTTAACTGAACATCATTTGATGGCGAATGTACACGCAGAAAAAATATTAGAGGTTTTTCAACATTTTATTGCGATTCATGACGAGCCCTTGTTTTTTATTTTGGAATTGCCTGTCAGTATTGATAGAGAAAAAGTGATAGCAAAGAATATTATCAAGGAATCCCATAAGGATGTTTATTATATTGATGGTTGTTCAAGAGAGGAATGCCTAGCACTGTTGATTAGATACGGTGATTTACTTGTTAATGATGGACTAAGTAAGTTTGGATTTGGTAGGCATAAAAGTCATGATGAGATCATGCTTGATAGCTATAATGTTGTGACAATTTATAGTAAAGAACTATCGAAATTTAATGACTTTTTTGAACCTCATAATATTCAATTTGTAGAAGAACTAGTGACAGCTTGGAAAACTTTTTCTAAGACCTCACCAGGAATATCTGAAACCTATGAAAGTAATGGAAAAACTGTTTATGATTTGCCTGAAGAATTAGCTGAATGGGGAATATATTTAGCTGAAACTCGAACAGAATAGGCATATCTATAGGATTAGAAAGAGAATATTTCAATTCCTTAAAATTTTATTTAGAGCAAAGGTGGATATTGAAGTTGTAAGATAAATAATGATTATTTATGGTAGAACTCTGGTTCTGCCTTTTTTATTTATGAAGTATATGAAATATGGCATAAAAGACTAAAGAAAAAATGCAAAACGTTTAATAAATTAGAATTTTCTTGCTACTTTTTGAAAAATATTTTTTCCTTACAGAATCCTTAAAAATATTTTTTATACTATTTACAAGATTAAAGGAGGAACAAAATATGAGCAAATATATTTTGGAAACAAATGAGCTAACAAAAGTTTTTGGAAAACAAAAAGCTGTAAATAATGTGTCATTAAAAATTGAGGAAAATTCAGTATATGGATTACTAGGACCTAATGGTGCAGGTAAATCTACGACATTAAAGATGATTACAGGTATGTTACACAAGACGTCAGGTGAAATTATGTTTGAAGGACATGAATGGAGTAGAAATGATTTATCAGATATTGGTGCTTTAATCGAGATGCCACCCTTATACGAAAATTTAAGTGCAAGAGAAAATCTAAAAGTTAGAACATTATTACTTGGATTACCTGATGCAAGAATTTATGAAGTTTTAGAAATTGTAGATTTAAAAAATACCGGAAAAAAGAAAAGCGGTCAATTTTCTTTGGGGATGAAACAAAGATTAGGTATTGCAATTGCTTTATTAAATAATCCTAAACTATTGATACTAGATGAACCGACAAACGGATTAGATCCATTAGGAATTCAAGAATTACGTGATTTGATACGTAGTTTTCCTGAAAAAGGGATAACAGTGATTTTATCAAGCCATATTCTGGCAGAAGTAGAACATACTGCAGATCACATAGGAATTATTCATGATGGAGAATTAAAATATCAAAACATCATTGATCATAATGAAAATTTAGAAGAACTTTTTATGGATGTTGTAAAGAATGGAAAGAGAGTATAGATTAATGAAAAATTATATTTTTGCAGAAACTTTGAAACACAAACACAGTTTTTTGTTGAAGATATTATTTATTGCACCAATTATATCTTTACTTGTTGCGTTTGTATTAATGCCATTATATTTTAGTGTAAATGCATATAATTGGTGGTATGTGATGATTATGCCAGCAACTTTCGCTTTAATACCAGCAATGATGCATAGAAAAGAAGAGAGAAAATTAAACTACCGAGCAATTTTTCCACTCAATATTGATTTAAAAACGATATGGATTTCAAAAATATTAACAGCTTCAATTTATCTAAGTATAACTGCTATTTTGCATATGCTAGGAGTATTTGTTTTTCAATTTTTCATTGGAGAACAATTAACAGGAAACTATGCATTCACGACATTATTATTCGCAAGTGTATTATTGGTTATAACTAACATATGGCAAGTTCCATTTTGTTTTTTCCTGGCTAAAAAGTTTGGGTTTATAGCAAGCATTGTAGTAAACGCTGTATTAGGTCTTGTGTTAGGAATTTTGTTAGCTGACGGTTCTATGTGGATTTATTGCCCTTATTCTTGGGGGATTAGATTGATGGTACCCGTTATGCGTATTTTACCGAACGGTATCCCAACAGAAGTATCAGATCCAATGATTTTAAACACATCCTTACTTGTTCCTTGTATTTTATCAATATGTTTGTTTACATTATTGACTTTCATTACTGCAAAATGGTTTTCTAAGCAAGAGGTGAAGTAATGATGAAAATATTAAAATCAGAGTTTTATAAATTGAAGCATACATGGATTCCCTGGGCTCACTTTATCTTACCTGTTTTATATGCACTAATATTTTATGGAGCAGCAACATTTACAAGTCTAAAAAATTTTTCTGATATGGATATCATACTGAATTATTTTGTGCTTTTAGGTGCTATCTTACCAATAATATTTGGTGCTATCACATCTAAGGTTGTTGACATGGAAGCAAGTGCTGGACGATTTCAAGTGATTCTATCAACTACAAAATCCAGAAGCAAGGCTTATGGCGGAAAACTTATAATGCTCTTATTGAGTTTTCTATTTTCTATAAGTTTAGCAGTTTTTATATTTGCAATGCTATTTGGTAATCAAGCGACTATGGCTTGGTTAATTGAATTATTATTAGTTTTTATAGGATGTTTATCTACATATATGATTCATTTATGCGTATCACTTATGTTAGGTGGTGGTGCATCTATTGGATTGGGATTTGTGGAAACGTTGATTGCTTTACTTTCAATAACCAATTTAGGTGAAAATATCTGGTATTATTTACCTTGTACTTGGGCATCGAGATTATCTGCAACATATATTGTTGGAAGTGAATTGGCTGATAGCTCATATTTAATTAAAGAGTTTACCATGTGGGGCTATGTAGCAATACCTATTACAGTAGTCATTTTTACTGGCTCTTTATTATGGTTCAATAGGTGGGGTGGAAAGTCAATCAGTGAATAATAGCTCTAAATGTATTTGTAAATGGAATATGGTATAATAATAATAAAATATTTATAAATATGGAGGTGGTTTGGTATGGCAAGAATTCTTGCTATAGATGATGAATTATATATGCTGACTCTAATCAAGAATATTTTAATAAAAGGAGATCATATTGTTGATATTTACCAAACCACGGTAGATATTGATGAAAATAGTTTGGGGAAATATGACTTAATATTACTTGATGTAATGATGCCAGAGGTTGATGGAATCAGCTATTGTAAAAATATACGTAGCAAAGTGGATTGTCCGATTATCTTTTTAACTGCAAAAGCAATGGAAACGGATATAGTAGATGGCTTATTAAGTGGAGGAGATGACTATATTACCAAACCATTTGGTGTTGGTGAATTGTTAGCAAGGGTAGAAGCTCATCTGAGAAGAGAACAAAGAGAAAAACATTCGAGTTTAAACCTAGGGAATATAAGATTTGATTTATCCTCCAATCAAGTATTTGTGAAGGAAGAAGAAATTCATCTGACAAAGTCTGAGTATCAAATTTCTAAACTTTTAGCAAAGAGAAAGGGACAAGTTTTTTCAAGAGAACAAATATATGAAATGATTTTTGGATTTGATGGGATTGGTGATTCTTCTGCCATATCAGAACATGTAAAAAATATTAGAGCAAAGTTCTTAAAATTTGGTGAAAATCCAATTTCTACAGTTTGGGGGATTGGTTATAAATGGAATTAATTAGAAAAGGACAGTCGCTCAAAATAGTATTTCTTAAATACTTAATGACTGTTGGAGTTGGTTTAGGATGTGCCATCGTACTAGCTTTATTAACTTTTACAGCGTTTTATAGTGTTGGTTTGATTGTTCCGGCTAACCATACAGAAAATTTATTACAAAAAGATAAATATAAAATTTTAAATAAAATTGACTTTGATGAAGCATTGATACCTAAAGGAGCTAGCTATATGTTTTTATCGCCAGATGGTGAAGTGATAAAAACTAATATGGATGAAGCTATTCAACTGAAAGCTAAGAATTTTCACAATCATGAGGGATTTTCAACTCCATCTTCTTCATTTATAGAATTTAAAAGGAATGATGGATATGTATTAATCCATTATTCACTAGAGCCACGCTACAATAATGATTGGATGGAAAAATATTTCCCTAGCATAGATTTACTATTAATATTTTTATTAATCATTTTCTTTTTAATGAGTGCATTTGTGGCTACTCTAATCTGGGCAAAACGAATAACAAGGCAATTATCTCCAATGCTAGATGCATCAGATAAAATCGCCAACCATGAATTAGACTTTGAAATAGGAAGTTCAAATATCAAAGAATTTAATGATGTCTTAAATAGCCTTGATATAATGAAAAAAGCCTTAAGTGATTCATTAAGAGAGAATTGGATTAAAGAAGAGAATAAGAGAAGTCAGATATCGGCATTAATGCATGACTTAAAAACTCCGGTTTCTATTGTCCAAGGTAATGCTGAATTGTTAAAGGTAACTGATCTAACTGATGAACAAAAAGATTATGTAGCGTACATTATAAAAAATTCAACACGTATATCAGATTATACAAAAGCTCTGATGGAGATGAATCAGTCAATTAAATTAAACTCGTTGAATTTACAAAAAGTAAAGGTGTCAGAAATAATCGAAAGAGTTAGTGAAATAGCGAGAGAGATTACACTAATACATGACCGTACTATATCTAAATCTATTAATTGTGAAGATTCAGATGTAATGATAGATATACAATTATTTGAAAGAGTCATTCAAAATATATTTAGTAATGCTATTCAATATTCACCAGACAAATCCAACATTGAATTACTAATAATGACTACAGATAAGATACTTTCAATATCTGTGATAGACGAAGGCCCAGGATTTTCTAATGAGGATTTAAAACGAGGAACGGAGCAATTTTACCGTGGAGATAAGAGTAGACATTCAGCTACAAACTATGGTTTAGGTTTATATAATTCTTGGAAAATAATGTTATTACATAATGGACGCATCATATTAGAAAACAACTCGGATAAACATGGTGCAAGTGTAAAGTTAGAATTACCATTACTATAATAGAACAGGAATTGTTTTCAAATGGAATTTATTAAAAATATATCCTTTTTGCTTTTGGTGTAGAATAGAAAATTTACTCCGCTATCAAGCAAGAATCTTACATAGTAGAAAGCTAAATGAACTTTGATAACTGAACAAATTCTAAATGTTAACTTATAAATTTCTAGTAGGAACGGAAGAAAATCTGTGTTTAACTGCAACTAGTAAGTTGCAGTTTTTTATTTTGAATAATGATATAATAGGATAAGAAAATAATGAAAACGCTATATATTTGAAAGTTGATTAGGAAGTAGAAAGTATGAAAACAATTGATATGATTATTAAATCATCAACTGAATTTTATATCGATTTAGTTTATCAGCTTTCAGATACGGTGAGACACATTTTAACTTTATTATTAGGGAAAGCAACTAGATAGCGTATTATTAAGATATTTTTACATATTGGAAACTAAAGTGTAGACGAACTGGATGGGTTACTAGTGAAAACTGCAAGAAGTGTTGGAAAGTGAATCGGAGAGTGCTTGATGAATTTTATTAGTAAGATAGCCATAAATAAAGGCTGGTCAGATGATAAAAAATATTGTGTGACAGATCAAAATCAGCAAAAATATTTCTTGCGTGTTTCTGATAAGGAGAAGTTAGATTCTAAAAAATCTGAATATGATATGATGGAGAAAGTAGCTTCTCTTGGAATTCCGATGTGTAAACCGATTAGTATAGAACTCTGTGATGATGAAGTGCATTCTTTACACGAATGGATAGACGGGAAAGATGCAAGAGAAACCATTTTAACTGTTTCGAAAGAACAACAATACACTTACGGAGTAGAAGCAGGAAGTATACTTCGAAAAATTCATTCACTTCCTGTTACAGAAGTTCGTGAAGATTGGGAACCCTTTTTTAATCGTAAAATTGATGACAAAATCAAAAAATACAAAGAATGCCCCGTTCAATACGAGAATGGTCAGATTTTTATTGATTTTTTAAATGCAAATAGAGAATTATTAAAAGATAGACCTCAGGTTTTCCAACATGGAGATTATCATATCGGGAATTTCATGATTGGTGAAGATCGTAATATTTATGTCATTGACTTTGATCGATTTGACCTTGGAGATCCTTGGGAGGAATTCAATCGTATTGTATGGTCTGCTCAAGTTTCACCTTCTTTTGCCTCTGGTATGATAGATGGATATTTTGATCATAAGGTTCCAGATTTATTTTGGAAACTTCTTGCTATCTATATTCTAAATAACATAGTTGGTGCTCTTCCATGGTCTGTTCCTTACGGAGTTGAAGAAATATCAGTAATGCAAAATCAAGCTAAGGAAATTTTAGAATGGTATGATGATATGAAGCAAATCATTCCTAGTTGGTATTTGATTGAGAAAAAAGCTGAATAATAAAAGAGTTGATTAAAGAAGAATTTGGTAGTTGGGACGTTAAAAGTAAAGAGACTCAACAAGTTTACAAGTTAGCAAGTAAATTTTTTAAGTGACAATTATCAGCTATAAAGTTGAAAAATGGTAACTATAAAATAGTTTCATTCTACATTTTAATTTTAAACAACAACTCAGTTACTTTCGTTCTTTAATATAGGAGTATACTAGCACCACATGTTGAGGCGGTAAGTTTGCTAGTCAAGGAGTAAAACGACGAAGATTAGCATTTACTTCCGCCCATGCGATAGCTGTCCGTGATTGACAAGTGCTAGCACGCAGACAGAACGGAGATAGCGAACCGCTGAGTGTGTCGCTCTGCTCGTAAAAGCTTAGAAACCTTTGAACGAAAGGGATAATGAAAGCCTTGATTGCAAGGCTTTTTGCTTTATGGTGGGTAAGTATCAGAGTGAGAAAATTTTTGGAATGAGTAGAAGTGATAGCTAGAAATTATCAGTTTCTATTTCCATTTACCCTGTGGGTACGTGTTTGTTTCCATTGACAAGGAGTTTGTGGGAATAGAAATGTACCCACCTTGTTTGAATCAAGTGAAGTGTAGTTGAAGGAAATCTGTTGAAAGCAATACTTCATTTTACCGAATAAGTAATAATTTAGGCAACTTCAAATCGATTAAAAAAAACTATTTTAAAGGTTAAGAGTAGACAAAAATTGTCCACTCTTTTTTGCAAACTCAATTTATCAATAAATGAAATGAGGGAATGTAAAATGAAATATTTTGAGGTTGAGTTAGAAAATCCTGATGAATTTTTAAAACTACAAACAGAAGATTTTGTGAAAGCTAATCGCTTGCTACTAAGGAAGATAATCCAGAGCGTTACAGTCTATGAAGAAAACTTCGTCATATCCTTTAAATCTGGCATCGAATTGGAAGTATGAGTCTCATTCCATAACTTTTATATTGAACATATCATCTTGTTGTGTTATACTATAAATTGATATAAACAAAGATGTAGGAGGAACCGAAACTATGACAGCCTCAATGCGTTTAAGATAAGCTGGCAATAAAAAAAGCAGAATCTATACCCGATGATAGGCTTTTTTGTTGTGCTTATTTATACGATATTGAGCATTCATTAGTTACGGTGAGGATATTGGTTATTTAACTATACCTTTATTTAACTATGTCTTTAATATGAATGTTTCCAAATTGTATGTATGCAGACCAAAAGCCACATTGTGGGGTTTGGCCTGCATTTTTTATTGCCTAGAATGCTATTCAAAATAGAAATTCAAGCAAAATAATATGCAGGAGATAATATAAATGGAAAAATACAACAATTGGAAACGAAAATTTTATGCAATATGGGCAGGGCAAGCAGTATCATTAATCACTAGTGCCATCCTGCAAATGGCGATTATTTTTTACCTTACAGAAAAAACAGGATCTGCGATGGTCTTGTCTATGGCTTCATTAGTAGGTTTTTTACCCTATGCGATTTTGGGACCTGCCATTGGTGTGCTAGTGGATCGTCATGATAGGAAGAAGATAATGATTGGTGCCGATTTAATTATCGCAGCAGCTGGTGCAGTGCTTGCTATTGTTGCATTCTGTATGGAGCTACCTGTCTGGATGATTATGATAGTATTGTTTATCCGTAGCATTGGAACAGCTTTTCATACCCCAGCACTCAATGCGGTTACACCACTTTTAGTACCAGAAGAACAGCTAACGAAATGCGCAGGCTATAGTCAGTCTTTGCAGTCTATAAGCTATATTGTTAGTCCGGCAGTTGCAGCACTCTTATACTCCGTTTGGGATTTAAATGCTATTATTGCCATCGACGTATTGGGTGCTGTGATTGCATCTATTACGGTAGCAATTGTACGTATACCTAAGCTGGGTAATCAAGTGCAAAGTTTAGAACCAAATTTCATAAGGGAGATGAAAGAAGGAGTTGTGGTTCTGAGACAAAACAAAGGATTGTTTGCCTTATTACTCTTAGGAACACTATATACTTTTGTTTATATGCCAATCAATGCACTATTTCCTTTAATAAGCATGGAACACTTTAATGGAACGCCTGTGCATATTTCTATTACGGAAATTTCCTTTGCATTTGGGATGCTAGCAGGAGGCTTATTATTAGGAAGATTAGGGGGCTTCGAAAAGCATGTATTACTAATAACAAGTTCATTTTTTATAATGGGGACCAGTTTAGCCGTTTCGGGAATACTTCCTCCAAATGGATTTGTAATATTCGTAGTTTGCTGTGCAATAATGGGGCTTTCGGTGCCATTTTATAGCGGTGTGCAAACAGCTCTTTTTCAGGAGAAAATTAAGCCTGAATATTTAGGACGTGTATTTTCTTTGATCGGAAGTATCATGTCACTTGCTATGCCAATTGGGTTAATTCTTTCTGGATTCTTTGCTGATAAAATCGGTGTAAATCATTGGTTTTTACTATCAGGTATTTTAATTATTGGCATTGCTATAGTTTGCCAAATGATAACTGAGGTTAGAAAATTAGATTTAAAATAAACAATATTGGAGGAATATTTATGTATCTTATTTTCATGTAACTCTTCCTGCTAAAATCGCAGGGTTTTCCCTGCATACAAGCAAATGAAAGCATGCGATTATAGACAGGAGGAAATGTTATGGAATTAATATTAAAAGCAAAAGACATTCGTGTGGAATTCAAAGGACGCGATGTTTTAGATATAAATGAATTAGAAGTATATGATTATGACCGTATTGGTTTAGTAGGAGCAAATGGTGCTGGAAAAAGCACTTTACTCAGGGTACTTTTAGGAGAATTAACTCCCCCAGGATGTAAAATGAATCGTCTGGGTGAACTTGCCTATATTCCCCAGTTGGACGAAGTAACTCTGCAGGAGGAAAAAGATTTTGCACTTGTAGGCAAGCTAGGTGTTGAGCAATTAAATATACAGACTATGAGCGGTGGTGAAGAAACAAGGCTTAAAATAGCACAGGCCTTATCGGCACAGGTTCATGGTATTTTAGCGGATGAACCTACGAGCCATTTAGACCGTGAAGGAATTGATTTTCTAATAGGACAGCTAAAATATTTTACAGGTGCACTGTTAGTTATTAGCCATGACCGCTATTTTCTTGATGAAATAGTAGATAAAATATGGGAACTGAAAGATGGCAAAATCACTGAGTATTGGGGAAACTATTCTGATTATCTTCGTCAGAAAGAGGAAGAACGTAAGAGCCAAGCTGCAGAATACGAACAATTTATTGCGGAACGTGCCCGATTGGAAAGGGCTGCGGAGGAAAAGCGAAAACAGGCTCGTAAAATAGAACAGAAGGCAAAAGGTTCTTCAAAGAAAAAAAGTACTGAAGACGGAGGGCGTTTAGCTCATCAAAAATCAATAGGAAGTAAGGA
Organism: Streptococcus timonensis; assembly: GCF_047460355.1. GTDB lineage: Bacteria > Bacillota > Bacilli > Lactobacillales > Streptococcaceae > Streptococcus > Streptococcus timonensis_A. The sequence continues at coordinate 95,223 of NZ_JASHGL010000002.1, forward strand.
AAAAAAGATGTATAATGCTGCTAAAACCCTAGAGCACAGGATTGCGGCCTTAGGAAAAGTAGAAGCTCCGGAAGGCATTCGCAGAATTCGTTTCAGGCAAAGTAAAGCATTGGAGCTCCATAATCCATACCCTATAGTCGGTGCAGAAATTAATAAAGTATTTGGGGATAAGGCTCTGTTTGAAAATGCATCTTTTCAAATTCCGTTAGGAGCAAAAGTGGCGTTAACTGGTGGTAATGGAATCGGAAAAACAACTTTAATCCAAATGATCTTAAACCATGAAGAAGGAATTTCTATTTCGCCTAAGGCAAAAATAGGTTACTTTGCACAGAATGGTTACAAGTACAACAGTAATCAGAATGTTATGGAGTTTATGCAGAAGGATTGTGACTACAATATATCAGAAATTCGTTCAGTGCTAGCATCTATGGGGTTCAAACAGAACGATATTGGAAAAAGTTTATCTGTTTTAAGCGGTGGAGAAATTATAAAATTGTTGCTTGCTAAAATGCTCATGGGTAGATATAACATCCTAATAATGGATGAACCCAGTAACTTCCTTGACATACCAAGTTTAGAGGCTTTGGAAATACTAATGAAGGAGTACACCGGAACTATCGTGTTTATCACCCACGATAAACGATTACTCGAAAATGTAGCAGATGTAGTTTATGAAATTAGAGATAAGAAAATAAATCTGAAACATTAAATTTAAGGTAGTCGCTGGTCAGTATAGTCTGTTCTGGTTGGCGACTCCATTGTTAAAGAGTATAAAGACTTTAGATTTTATGAATATTAAAAATAGGAACAGTCAATTGAACTGCTCCTATTTTTCTGCTAAATATATTGTAGTTTTCTTATATGTATAATGATAGATTAGCGGATTCTCATCTACGGTACTTACTTCAAATATGAAGAAGTGATCGCGGTTATCTCTGGACTTTTCCTTATTGAGGACAAAGTAATTCTTACGTGAAGTCGCCATTGTTTTTAGGATATCATCAGTTAGGAAGGTCAATGGAATATTCATGTTAGAGTAGCGGTAGAAGTCACGTTCAAAATCTTGGTAGCTCTCGCTATAATAGTCCATTTGTAGGTGATTACGCTGAAACTCAAGCTGATTCATAGAGCACCTCCTCGACAAGTTCAATACTAATAATGTCTTTTAATTTCAAATTGATGTGACCTGTTGTAGTTTTTATCAAAATGAAATCTTTGGTCAGACTTGGTATTGTTCCAGTGTAGGAAACACGCTTGTTTTTTTCAATCACTTGAATGCGTGTGCGTAGCTGCCCGGCGTATACTTGACTGAGGAGTAATAATTTCTTCTCTAGTGATAAGTCAGACATGTACGTTACTTTGTTTGTATCATCAGAGAGTGCTGATGCATGTTCAGATAGGAAAAAGCCCATCCATTTTTGCATCTTTGTATCCTGGTACTCTCTTGCTGATTGAAATGGTAAATATGAACGGTCAATCATATCAAATCCTTTCTATGCAGAGGCAAGGGTATTTTTATCAAATTGAATCGTAAAACCTTGAATTCCCCCACCTGTGTAACATTCTTTAAAGCGATTGATTACCTCAGTATAGATTATCACAGATGAGCTTGTTGGCTTAATGCTAAATGTAAATTCCAATGGTAATCGGTTTTCAGATTTAGCATGTACTAGTCGTATCGATATTTCAGTTGTTTTGAGTTTTCTCTGACGAAGTTTTGAAGTTGCTGTTTCAACGATTCCATGTAAAAATCTTTCAAGCATTTCAATATCATTACATCCTTTGCTACGGATTTCTGAAAATTGTACTGTATTTTTTTCTTGTTTCATTTTAATCCCTCCAATCCACCCGCGGAATGACCACCGATAAGTTTACTGCGTTCAATATTTCTGGAACCTTCAGTTAGGACGGTTCCTTTTTGTATGGCTAAAAAACCAAACTGTTCTCTGACAACATCAATAGCTGTCTGAAGTCTATTATCTTTTTCAATTTGTTCTACATCATCAAAGAGTGATAGTAGAGTATAGCTTTCATCTACGAAGCCACTATAAGATACACCAATTTGTCTCACTGCACCAGAGGTGTATTTTTTCGGAATAATACAAGTACATGACTCACCATTGTTTTGGGGAGATTTGCGGGTTCAATTTTATTCTGAGCATTTATAGATTTTTTCATCTCAGTCCTAGAATAGCCAATATGAATAGAAACGACAGTAGTCAATACTAGGGCTACTGTTCCGTTCCACAGTATCATTTAAAAATCATTTTCACACCCTTTCGTCTATTAGTATAGAAGAAAGCTCTCAGCACATGTTGAGTGTGTAAGTTTGTTAGTGAAACGTAGCTAAATCTCTCGCTTTTTTATTTCAAAGCTCCAGTGGAGCTTTGAACTCCCAAACCTTTTGAGTCCCACAGATGCATTATAACGGGGCTGTAGCATTGATGTCAAAACTTTCACCTCCTATATAAACAAATTCTATCCAACGTTTAAAAAGGATCAGTAGCTGATAATATATAGCGGTTTGCATCGTGACGACAAGTAGGTGGATTACGATTATTTGTAATTTATAAAATCTATGATGAGAGGTACGTGATTAGAGGTATCAAGTAATTTTTATTTTGCTAGAGCAAGCAACAAATCTTCTTCATAAGGACTATGCTAAGCAGATGTATCAGATACTAGATTTAGATAAATTTGAATGAGTTATGATGAATCAACTTCTAGACCACATCAGCATTTAAGAGGATAGGAAAATTAGAGTACCCTTCACAGAGGGAACTGAGGTACAGTTATAGAAAAAGAAAGGCTGTAATAACAGCTGGAAAACATTTTCGTTACAGCCTAATTTGCGTTTTTGTGGTATACTGAAATTGTTGAATGACTTTGAAAGTAAACAAGAAAAATAACTATTAAGGCTTTTATATTTGATAGTTATATTTTCGAAAATATAATATAATCAAAGATATTGCAGATGGATAATAAAATATGACTAGAGAAAAAGCGTTTAAAACTATTGAAGAGCAGATTTTGATTCAACGGGGCAGGAATTTGAAGATTACCGATGAGCCAGGGATGGTAAGTTTTATTCAGCAGAAAAATTATTTTAATTCTATAAATGGTTTTGAAACTATTTTTTTGGAGACCTCTAACCCTAAAAAATATATGAAAAGAGTCTCTTTTAAATATTTTGAGAGAATATACACATTAGATAGAAATATAGCTAAGTACCTATTTCAAGAAATCGAAAAGATTGAGGTTGAACTGAAGTCGAGAATTGCATACGAATTTTCAAAAGTTCATTGCAATAATGGTATTGCTTCTAACTTAAAGTATTTAGATATCAATTGTTATGTGCTACCGATAGCACACAATCGAAATTCTTTTACAGAGTATTTTTATACTCATGGAGATAATAAAAAAACGCATTCTTTTTTTAGAGTGCATACTATTTCTGCCAAGATTAAAGATGTAATGTTTACAGGTAAAATTAGTACCTCTCATACTCGTAACGGAGATGTATATTACAACCTAGAAGGTGATTTTGATGGAATAGTTGATGACCTTAAAATAAATCAATATCGAGGGAGATTTTCAATAAAAGCTTCTAATACTCCTAGTAATATTTCTTCATTAAACGGTTCTATGAATGTGACGATTCAAATTAATAACATAGAGGGAAGATTTTTTGAATTATCTTATTCAGACTTCTGTAAAATTAAATATCCATATATTTCTAGCTATAAAAATCCTCCGCTTTGGGTTATTATTGATACACTAATGTTGAATGACTTGCTGGTTTTATTCCAAGGATTAGACATTGCTATACAAAATAAAATTATGAGTGAGATGGGATTTGATTCCTCTATTAGTGGGAGTCGAGAAAAATTCATTAACGCTTGTGAAATACTGCGTGAGTTGAGAAACCAATTGGCACACTTTGGTCTCATAACCAGATATAGGACGGGAAATAGTATTCTAATCAATAGACTTTTTATCTCTGATTTGTTACTTACTCCTAAAAGGAATAATAGAGTTTTAAAGTTTTATCAAGGTTTAAAAATTTTAAATTCTTTTAATAGATTCTCTCTTAAAAGGATTGATCGAGCTATTCAATCATATTATTTAAAAAATATGTTACTATTGAAGTTTGATATTAATAAAAATTTTTTTAATAGAATTGGCAAGTAAGTGTTGCAAAAAGTTGCTGGTTATGATAGAATAATATAGTTATATTTTAGTGCCACGACGGCGTGAAATCCTTGAAAGAGGTTTTCAAAAAGTCATAAGGGGGAAGGTTAATAAACTTTCCTCCTTATTTTATTTATTTAGATAAGTTGAAAATAGTGTTGAAGATGTTTGATTTCTGAAGTACCTTGAATTGTATAGAGTTTACATGCAGTTTAGAATTTCTGATTTATTATCCAGAGGATAGAACCGCTTATTGAAGATATTTTAGAAAGTTAGTCATTACCAAAGTTAATATTTATTTCTACAGTATAATTCTAAAATCACTTTTTTTCTCTTTCGTCTATTAGTATAGAAAAAAGCTAACACTACATGTGGAGTGTGTGAGTTTGTTAGTGAAACGAAATTAATCCTCAAAAGGTTTCCCAAAACTTTTGAGTCCCACAGACGCATCATGAGGAGAAATCATGAGGGATATTATCAGTTGAATAAGTAAGAGTATAATCTACATCTCCAAAGTAGGAGTGGCTAGTTCCAGCAGAAAGACCTTCATAGGTTTTATAACTGAATAGATCGACTTACTTTGTTGTCGAATTTTTCCTGTTCTTCAAGTAATTCTGAGGAATAGACGACAACTTTAAAATCAAATAAGCTAAAAACGCTCTAAAATCATTAAATTGATATTAAAGTGTTTTTTATTGTCAAAATATACAATTGAAAAAATTTCCAGCTTTTTTAAAATCACTATCTCAGATGACAATTTAATCAAAATATGATATAATACAGAAAAAGTAAAAATAACAAAAGTAACTTACCAAAGTAAAAGAAAAAAAGTATATAGATAGCCACGGCGGATATTCCTTTCATCGTTTAGAAGGAGTTGCTGTGGTTATCGTTGTTGCTGAGCTAGTTAATTGCTCTTATTACTTAGATGAAGTTACTTTTATTATTGAATTAATTTAAATAATAATAACGATCAATGAAAGTACTCATCGATATTTCCTTTTTGCAGTTTAGAGCTCAAAGGAGAACAGTACTGATTTGGTCGTTTTTTTGCGTATTGACATCCTAAAAGCCAGTCAGAACCTTCAGTCATGATAAACAAGGAGAATTAATGAAATTTGTAGTTTATAAACATTCGCTGGTTTTAGGTGATAACAACATCGTGACAAAGCAATTTATCGTTCTGAAACACGATGACGGCAACTTACAATTTACTGATTTTCATCGTTATGTTAAATCTACTTCAAGAATCAAGTCGATTTCAGATGATGGGAATAAACGCTTTTCTTACGTTGTTAAGTTTCTTAATTTCATATTTGGTACTCTTGGACTTAAAAGTGTAGATCAACTTACACTTGAGATGGTCAGAGAGTTTTTTACGCTTTATGGATTATCTCAGTTACCTGAAGATAGCGGGAAAAGAAAGAAAAGCACTGTTGAAAAATGCGTAAATGCAATTCTCGACTTCTTAACTCTTTATTTAAGTGAGCGAGAGGGAAAGGCTAAGTTAAAAGCAGAAGAATTGTATACTACGACAACTTTTACGAATAGTAGAGGACGGGTTATAAAGCGTAAAGAACCAAATTTTGAAATCTACGTGGATGATAGCAACACTGAGAAAGCTATTTTTCGCGATATGCCAAATAGTGCTTTTGAGATGTTGTTTTCTCACATTGCACACTATCATAAGGATTTACTCATGGTTGTGGCCTTGGGGGCCTTTGTTGGCTTAAGACCATCAGAAGCATGTAACGTAAGACGTGAAGATAGTCCTCTAGGACCAGGTATTTTATTTCACCAAAGTGATGGTCAAGTATTTAAGATTGAGATCGATCTACGAAAAGAAATACCTCTTAGAAGCGATTTAAAGCCGACTGGACGGATTAAAAAGGAAAGACTTCAAGCAGTACCTTATATCTTCTTGGAGGTCTTTTTAGACACTTATAACGACTATATGAGTTATCTGGAAGGTAAGAAGTATGAGAAGGACTATGGGCCATTAAATCTTAACAGACGAGGAAAAGCATTATCATACGATGTATACTATCAACGTTTTCGTAAGATTATTCGTGAAGAGATGATCCCAATCTTCTTAAAGTCCGATGATGCAGAGGTTGTTTTCTTCGGTCAACTTTTACAGGAACATAATATTTCCCCACATATTTTCAGACACTGGTACACGACACAGTTAGTCTTATCTGGGGTTTCTGAGATTAGTGAACTCATGTCTGCAAGAGGTGATAAATCTCCTGAGAGTGCTTGGGTTTACCTGCAAAATAAAGGTGAAATCGCAAAACAATATGGTCAAGTTAACAATGGCGTTTTTGACTATATGAATTGGCAAGCAAATGAACTTTTTGGTGATAAGTTAGAAAGGTAATGTATGACTTATTCAATTAAATCTTTGATTGAAAATCTGTTAAGTGAACTCGGAAAAAACGATATACAGTATAAAGGCAAAATTAGTAAGTTTTTAGTTGATAACAATTGGTTTAACATAGAAATTGATTTGGATAACTATTCTATCTCAGATAAAGAGGCTCAATTATTAATAGAAAAAATAACCAATTATCTTCTTGGACCAACTGGTTTAGCAGGAATTCAGCCTCTATTTAAACAAAAATTCCCATTAACTTACAAATATTTTCAGCAATACTCAGAAGATAGCAACTTATCTAAAGAAAACATCTTTTATGTTCAAGATTTTCTTGCTTATTATCTAAAAAGAGATTTATTCCTCTGTAATGATAATGAAATTGAATTGTTGGTTGAAGAAGCAGTATATGCACTTGAAAAGCAAAAAGGCGAAGTTTTTATTGATTTTTTAAAGTGGTTAATGAATAAAACGAGATGTAACTATCACAAAAGATATGAATTTACACCTCGATACACATTAGAACAGGAGACTAACGCTTATGAGTTAGACGAATATTTAGAATTACTGTATTTTCTTTTTAATGACGATTACATTAGAAAAGAAGATATGCTTTATAAAGCAGCAATCTCAAAAGACTACGCAGATACATGGCTATTTCTAGCACTTCATTTTATATGTGCGCTACGTGGAACAGATTTAGAACAACTTGGGCATCCACAACTTCCTAGAACACCAAAAGAAGTTCTAAAATCAGTTAGAAGTGGGGATTGGAGTAGCAGTGAGGCAAGAAGAACTCTTTTAAGTATTACAACTCGTTTAACTTATTTAAATATTACTCCAAACAAAACAAAGGGAACTAAAAATATTAGTCAGATTAAATTTCAGGTCCCTGAGAGCTGTCAGGTATTGATTGGAACGTTGTTGGCTATCTGTGAAGCTCATTATCAGTTGAATAAAGATAATAATAATGAACCTTTAATTCGACAAATAAAAGAATATAAACGAATTAGCCGATATATGGGGAAAGAAATTGGAGACTTATTTCTTGAAAGGAATTTTAGTTCTAGATCTGCAAATAAATCCTATCTTCAAACTGTTGCCATGTTAGCAGATGATGTTTTGCAAGAAAAATCTGAGTTAAATATTAAAGGCTATTTTTTAGCTGCATTAGCCCGTAGCCATAAAGGTTCATTCGATGAATTTGCTCAAACCACAACAACGTACCTAAAAGATGCCCAACTAAGTCAGCTTAAACCAGAAATGGTTGCGAGAGAACTATTTGAACGAGGTGTTTTATCTATGATTCCATCAATGCTCCTGACGATTGTTACCAGAGGAAAGTATAAAGAATTAAGTCCTAGTCAACAAACTCAGATGATTAAACAGTTAGATTTGACACCAAATGAGATCGAAAAAACATTGGCTTTAAGTATTCAGGCAGAAGTGAAATCGCAAAAGGCATTAAAGATTTTGGTAGAAGAAGAAGCAGAGCCTAATCAACTTCTTACTATTTGTCATCGTATAGGAAACGGTGAAGCCTTCTCAAAACAAGGTGAAAGCATGTGTCTTTTGTCTGCACTTGGAAAGATTTGTCCATATGACGATAGACAACATTGCATCGGTTGTCATTATGAACTACAAACTAAATCTACTTTATTGTTATTAGTAGGAGAATTCAATCGTTTGAACAAACAATACTCTAGAGTTCGAACTGATTTAGAAAAAGGTAAAATTCGGAGTATTTTAGAAGAACAAATAAAACCTTGTTTAACTGAAATGTTGCAAGCTTTATGCGAGCAATATGGGGATGACGTGTTGCATGATTACGAAGAAATAATAAAGGAGTTAATAAATTGAACAATCAAGCTAAACTTTTTAAAACTGAAAATTATTTTGAACCATTTAACTGTGATTGTGTTCTGCGAGCAAAAGAAGTTTTCGATGATTATTTTGAAAAAGGAATTATTCTAAGTTACGATTTTGATCATAAGAAATGGGAAACTACAAATGAATATGCCAATATTAGCCTGTTTTTTAACATTCCTGAGTTTCAATATAGGAGATTTTATCAATCAATTTTTCAGTTGCCTTATAAGGAATTTATCGATTACTTAAAAAGTTTTATTGTTTTCTCAATGAAACAACATGTTTTAGAAACTTTGCAGCTATTTCTAAGAGATATTAAACGTATTATCAAAAATACAACCAAAGATACGTTTTTAGATTTAGAAAATATCTCTGTAATATTTCCTGGTTTATGTATTGACTTTTTCTCAAATCTTCCCTGTTCAGATGATATTCAACTAAGTCAACTATTGGAGCAATTGGATAATAAATTAACTCTCAACCTTCAAAAAAGGCAGAAGTCAAAACAGCAAAGACAATTAGCGCAATTTCAATCCTATTTTACTTTTAATGACATTTTAAATGATTATTGGTCTCAAACATTATCTAAGAAAGAACGTCTATTTTATTATCCATTGTATCTCTGGTGGCAGATTACAGCGATTTTACCCTTAAGGCCAAGAGAATTTCTTTTAATTCAAAGAAACTGTTTGACCGAGAAAGATGGAAAATATTTTCTTACATTAAGGAGAAATATAATCAAAGGAAGGGATCGACTTGTTGAACATAAAATTTCTGAAGATTATATTTTGAATACTTATGAAATTACTAATTCATTAGCTTCTGAAATAAAGACTTATCTCAAACTTACGGAAAATGATCGTTCTACTAAATTAGATACATTATTTGTGACCGATCCCCATTATAATCGTTGGGGTCGTCGAACAGGTGTTAATAACCGATTTTTAACTTACACTAATCTCAATACTATTTTGAGGTATTTTTTTAATGAGATAATTTCTCAAAAATACGGTTATCAAGTTAATTATTTTAGTTTTCCAGTTAGATTAGATGAAAACGAGATTAATTTGATTCATATTGGTGATACGAGACATATTGCAATGATCAATTTAATTGCAGAAGGGGCTAGTCCTGTTACAGCTATGCTTTTGGCTGGTCATGAAAGTGTGACAACTTCATCTCACTATTTTTCAAATTTAAGCCAATTTATTGAATGTCGTAGTTATCAAATGTATCGTAAACTAACGAGTAAAAACACGAATTACGCCATAAGTAAGAGGCAGCCATTTTATACAGCACAAGGACAATACATCACTTTAGAAAATAAAGGACGGTGTTACTCACCCCGCTTTGCGAAAGGTGATTATTCAGATTGTCTGAAAGTTATTAGTGAGCATGCAGAACTAGGTGCTTGTACGAGCTGTCCTTTTTACCGTAAAGCAGGTAAAGATTATTTTTCAATGGATAAATCATTTAAAAAGTCAGTTGATGAAAAAGCTATGGTTGTAAATGAAGCGATTAGAAAAGTTAGACAAGGGAAGGGTCATATTGAAGATATTGGAGAAGCTTTGTTGAAATTAAAAATAGTTAGCAATACCTATCAAGATTACTTAAATGCTAAACAACTATCTTTAGAGGAGAATAAGTCTAATGGCTAGAAAGAAATCAATTTCTGATGATGAATTGATTCATTTGTTTGAACAGTATTTAATTTCCCAGTGTTCCTGCGATTTAAGCTTGGTAAAAATTCCTCGGTTCGGTGACTATGTGAGGAATCATGGCTATCAAAATGTTGCGGATACAACCATTAGACGTAATAAAAGATTCAGGGATTTTTTAAAAGAAAGTGAAATTAAATATCAAGATGAAAATTATGAGACTGTGATTACTTACAAGACCATAGATCCTGACAATTTTATAGCAAAAAATCGTACTCCAGGTTCTATGAAAAGAGCATTGGTGGAAATTAGCCAATACTATAAGAAAATAGCAAATATTGCGGCTAGCTATAAACAAGAAGCAGATAAATTACGTGCTTTAAATTCTGAACTACAGTCAACTAATGAAGATTTAAAACAGAAGCTACAAAGAGAAAATGAGTTAAGTGATGAGAATCAAAAACTATTACAAATAATCAAAACAAGTGTCTATCCAGAAATTGCGAATGAGCTTTTAAAAGAAGAGGGATTGCTAAAATATTCTCAAAAGGTTATCAGTGAGGATTTCCTAGTAGACAATATCATTACTGCTGAATCAGAAATAGATTTTCATTCTGGTGGTTTTATTGAACAAGAAAATCCTCAAAAATCAACTAAAGTGGTTTCTATTAAAAACTTACTGGACAGCAAAACTAATTATAAATGAGGAAAGAAATGAACAAGAAAGTTAAAGATAATCCAGCTATTTACATGTACTGGGATCAAAAACGAAATGTGCTTGACCCCAAAAAATTGTCGTCAAATAGTTTAAAATATGCCTATTGGTCTTGCCCTTATTGTCAACACCATTGGGAAGCGAAAATCATTGATGTGCAGCTTGACAGTTATGAATATCTTAGGTGTTGCCCCCATTGTGGATTAGGTGAACGTTCCATTGATGAAAATGAGAGTGTTCTTCAGGTTTATCCCAATTTCAGAAATTATATAAACTACAGCATTGAGCAAGATGAAGAATTAGATGAGAAACTTCTTACTTTGCCGTTCAATAGTAAAAGAAAGTTCAATTTTAAATGTCCGACTTGTCAATTAAGTTGGAAAGATTCTGCGACAAATAAAAGGTTATTCCAACTAACAAGTGGGGATTTATTTCATTTTGGTTGCAATGAAACTACCTATCATTGCGATTACAAATCTGTCTATCCAAATTTAGCTAAAATCTATAGTGATCATTTAAACAAATTTAAATTTAACGAACTGAAGCTGAGTTACAATATAACAGTACCTATTCATTGGGAATGTGATAAGTGTCATTGCAAATTTGAATTATCTATTGATAGATTATTGAACCGAATTAAAAGAAGCGGTCATTACTGTTCGGAGTGTCATTCTTCATTTGAAGAGTTATTGGATAAAGATTTTGATGTTTCTCCTCTATCTTTTTTAAATTCTTCCATGCTCAAGGAGTGGTCTAAAAGGAACAATATTACACCTAATCAAGTTGATGTATTATCTAATGTTCATGTGTTATGGGAATGTACGAATTGTCACGGAGAGTATTCATGTTCTCTATTTGAAAAAACAGATAGGTCTTGTCCATTTTGTTCAAATAGAGAAAAACTTCAGGATTTTAATACACTAAACGAAACACATCCCTATTTGAGGGAATTTTGGGACCTCAGTAATGAAAGGGATTTTTCCGAATATTGGTTTAAGTCAAATAATGTAGTTAGTTGGGTTTGTCCTTGTTGTAAAATCAACTTTCAATGTAGCCCAGCCGAAATGATCAGTCGAACTGATTTAGAAAATCAAAACTTTCAAACATGTCCTAATCAATGTGACTGGAGGACTGAGGTATTTAAAAATAATATTTTCCTTAAAGAGCCAAAGCTGATTAAAGAATGGAGTGATAAAAATAATATTCCTATTCATTTAGCTCAGACAACAATTGAGACCAAAAAATATTGGTGGGATTGTTCAAAGTGTCATGGGACATATTTATGTTCTATCCCAATTCGAAGAGAAGTTTCTCAGTGTTGTCCTTACTGCAACAATGATAAGCCCCTGAAGGGGTTTAATACATTTGATTACTTATACCCTGAACTAGCAAAATTGTGGGCACCAAATAATAAAGTCCCTATAGATAGTTTTGTTCCATTATTAACTGAAAAAAGGTTCTATTTATGGCGCTGCAAAGAATGTAACTTTGAATTTCATGAGCGCTTCAGCATTATATTAAATAAGTATTTAAGTTCCGAGACAAAAGATCTTAAAGAAATGTGTCCATTTTGTGCAGAATTAAAAGAAAGACAAGATAATATCTCTTTTGAAGATTTAATGAATGAGTGGGACTACCTTAATAATCTTATTCTAGGAGATCCAGAAAGAATCACAAATAGTACGAAATTAAGATTTTGGTGGATTTGTAAGAACAATCCAGAGCATCGTTATAGAATGGCTATCGTAGATAAGATTACAAATATAAAACGATCTATCGAGCCATGCATGTTTTGTAAAGGGCGTAGACGAAAAAGAGAACATTTTGTCCCTTATAGGAAAATTTAAAAACAAGTTCAAATTTGAACTTGTTTTTTTATCATAGATTTTTATAAAGTACAGTATTTTAAAAAATTGTATTTTTAGTTTTCAAGTAGATAATGTACAGAATTTAAGTATGCGAAAGATTTAGTTTTCGCGGGAATAAAGTACATTTTTTGCTCAAAAAAAAATTTTTGTTAACACGAATTATCCCCTATGACATCTTTCCGAAAAACTATAATTTTCTTGAAAAATATATCTGGATATGCTATACTACTCGTATAGAAAGATTTGGAGAAAAACATGAAACGTGAGATTTTACTGGAACGAATTGATAAACTTAAACAACTCATGCCTTGGTACGTGTTGGAATATTATCAATCTAAACTAGCTGTTCCTTATAGCTTTACAACCTTATATGAATACTTAAAAGAATATGATCGATTTTTTACCTGGGTCTTGGAGTCTGGTATTTCGGACGCTGATTCTATTGCTGATATTCCTTTATCAGTTTTGGAGAATTTAACCAAAAAAGATTTAGAGTCTTTTATCCTATATTTACGTGAACGTCCCTTACTTAATGCTAATACAACTAAACAAGGTGTATCTCAAACAACGATTAACCGTACCCTTTCTGCCCTTTCTAGTCTCTATAAGTACTTGACTGAAGAGGTTGAAAATGAACAAGGGGAACCTTATTTCTACCGAAATGTCATGAAAAAGGTTGCTACCAAGAAAAAGAAAGAAACTTTAGCTGCTAGAGCTGAGAATATTAAGCAAAAACTCTTTCTTGGGGATGAAACTGAAGGATTTTTAAATTATATAGACCTGGAATATCCTAAAAATCTCTCAAATCGAGCATTATCTTCTTTTAATAAGAACAAAGAACGTGATTTAGCTATTATTGCCCTACTATTGGCTTCAGGAGTTCGTTTATCTGAAGCAGTTAATCTTGATATCAGAGATTTGAACCTTAAGATGATGGTTATTGATGTAACAAGAAAAGGTGGAAAACGAGACTCTGTTAATATTGCTGCCTTTGCGAAACCATATCTTGAACAATATCTTGCTATTCGAGATAAAAGGTATAAAACAGAAAAAAAGGATACAGCCCTCTTTCTAACCCTTTATCGTGGTGTTCCTAATCGAATTGATGCTTCTAGCGTGGAAAAAATGGTGGCCAAGTATTCTGAAGACTTCAAAGTCCGTGTAACTCCTCATAAACTTCGCCATACACTCGCAACTCGACTATATGATGCAACCAAATCACAGGTTTTGGTCAGCCATCAACTTGGACATGCAAGCACGCAAGTAACGGATTTATATACCCATATCGTAAATGATGAACAAAAAAATGCTTTAGACAGTTTATAAATTTTACATAATTTAAATTACGAAAACCCTAAACTTAGTTTAGGGTTTTTAGTTTATATTTGTCTATTTGATTGAAATCATTTTGTTGAGAAATAATCTTTAGAATGTATTTCAAACGCCATTGATACAGAATACCGCTTATAATTAGGCTTACAATCAAACTGATCCAATAAGCATAGGCTCCTAATAAGGTATAAAAATCTAAAGCTAATCCAAGGGGGATTGCTACTCCCCAGTATCCTAGAATACCAAGATAGAATGGAATTACAGTATCCTTGTACCCACGTAAAATACCTTGAAGAGGAGCTGCAAATGTATCGGCTAGTTGGAAGAATAAACTATAGGTTAAAAAATTTGCTGTTAGGGCGATAAAATCTGGATCTTGACCATAAAGTCCTGCTACTGCTTCTCTATACAAATAAAGAAAAGAAAGAGTTAAACCAGCAAAAACGAATGCTAGTAAGCGACCTATGCGTATGTATTGTTTAGCATCGTTAAATCGTTTTGCACCAACTTCGTAAGAGACTACGATTGCCATAGCTGTAGAAATACTCATAGGAAATGCGTACATTAAACTAGAAAAGTTCATCGCTGATTGGTGACTGGCAATAATGAAAGAGGAAAATTTTGACATTATTAAGCCAACAGCTGAAAAGACAGCCACTTCTGCAAAGACAGTACCACCGATTGGTAATCCTAAGACAATCCCTTCCTTTATCTTTTCTAGATTTAAAGGAGATAATTGATTCAGTTTAAATTCCTTTAGCCTCTCTTGTTTTTGTAAAACGTAAAGAGAAATGAATAGGACACACCAGTAAGCTAGTGAAGTTCCTAATCCTGCCCCTGCTCCACCTAACTCTGGAAATCCTAATTTACCATAAATCAATAAATAATTAAAACCACTGTTTAGAGGTAGTAAGAGAAGCATCAAATACATGGAAAGATTTGTCAATCCTAAGGAATCTAAAAGCGAACGTACTACACTGAATAATAAAAGTGGAATGATACCAATGGCTAACAAGCGTAAATAACGAATTGCTATATCTTTCACAGCAAACTCTAAACTCATACTTTGGAGAACGACTGGAGCTGCTAAAAATACCAAAGCAAAAAGGATGAGAGACAAGCCAAGGGACAAATACATAAATTGATAGTAATCTGACGCAACTTCATTCTTTTTACCCTGACCAAGATGCTGTCCAATAATTGGCACCAAAGCAGAGACAATCCCAGTTAAAAATGTAAAAAAGGGATTCCAAAGACTTGTCGCCATAGAGACACCAGCTAAATTAAGCGTATCATATTGCCCAGTCATGGTTGTATCTATGAAGGATGCAGAATAGTTAGCAAATTGATAAATCAAGATTGGAAAAAAGATTTTTAAAAATAAGAGAATTTTTTCTTTTTTATTTTGTGTTGAATACATACCTACTCTTTCTAGTTATCAATAGAATATTAATGGTAAACAGTAAGAATATCTATATAAAGTTTTAATCTGCTTGGTAAACGATTTGTCCCCTACAGATAGTATATTTGACTTGACCTTTTAACTCTTCACCGATAAATGGGGAATTAGCTGCTTTAGAAGCAAAATGTGTGTCTACAATTCGGTCAGCTTTATCATCGAAAATGGTAATGTCAGCTGGACCATTTTCACCCAAATAACCTGCCTCAAAATGATACAATTCTGCAGGATTAACAGTCATTTTCTCTAGTAACTGCATCAAAGTCAACTCACCTGCTTCAACCAAGTAGGTCAAGCCAAGAGAGAGAGAGGTTTCTAAGCCAGTCATACCGGACGGTGCTTTAGTAATATCTTCGACATTCTTTTCATCAGCGTGATGGGGCGCGTGGTCAGTTGCGATCACTGAAATAACTCCTGACTTAAGTCCTTCGATAACGGCAAGGCGGTCTGACTCCAAGCGAAGTGGTGGATTCATCTTAGCGTTACTTCCTTTAGTCAGAAGAAGCGCTTCGGTCTTAGAAAAATGCTGGGGTGCTACTTCTGCAGTTACGTTTGCTCCCAAACCTTGAGCGAACTCTACAACCTTAACACTTTCTTCCTTAGATAAGTGCTGGATATGAACATGGGCTTTTGTTGCATAGGCGATCATGACATCACGTGCAATCATTGCATACTCTGCAACCCCAGTAGCACCACAAATATGAAAATGTTCTTTAGCGATATTTTCGTTAAAACCAAGCGTACCATTCAAGCCAGGATCCTCTTCGTGCAGGCTGATAAAGGTATTGAGTTTTTTAGCCTCTTCCATAGCTTCCTTGACCACTTTACTGCTTTCAAGAGGAATCCCGTCATCAGAAAAACCTACAGCTCCAGCTTCTAAAAGCGCCTTGAAATCTGTCAAATCTTGGCCATTAAAGTTCTTGGTTATAGTTGCTACAGATTTAACGTTAATTTTTTCCTTTGCCGCAGATTGAAGAACTTCTTGCAAAGTCTCCACGTCTGAAATGGTTGGGTTGGTATTAGCCATCATAACGACAGTTGTAAATCCACCTGCAGCAGCTGCAAGAGCACCTGTATGAATATCTTCCTTGTGGGTTTGACCTGGTTCACGGAAATGAACGTGGATATCAACCAAGCCAGGCGCAACAACAAGACCTGTTGCGTCAATAATTTCTACTCCTTCTTTCTTAATTTCAGGAGCAATTTCGTGAATCTTATCATCCTTAATCAAGACATCGCACACTTGATCTAAACCAGACTTAGGATCCATTACTCGACCATTTTTAATTAGTAGCATCTGTTTTCTCCTTTATTCGTAGAAATCCACTTGGGTATCCAATAATTTATCACCATCATAGACAAACTTAGCTGAAAAGAATGGTTTATCTTCTAAAAGCCACTCGACAAAGGTGTGATCCCCTTCCCAAGTCGGCTTACTCAAAACTTCATCATAAGGAACCCATTCTAAGGTCCCTTCATTACAGTCAATCAACTTACCTTCGAACTCAGTTACTTTAAATACATAGGTGTACCAGTCCAAGTCTGGTGTAAACTCTGGAAAGGTGATAACTCCCTTTAGAACGGGTTTTGCTTTTAATCCTGTTTCTTCTAAAATCTCACGAGCTGCACATTCTTGTGGAGTTTCTCCGCGCTCAATCTTTCCACCAACACCAATCCATTTACCTTCATGGACGTCATTTGGCTTTTTGTTGCGATGAAGCATAAGCAGTTCTTTTCCGTTATCAATGTAACAAATCGTCGCTAACTGAGGCATATTCTCTCCTTATCTAAGCCAATTGATTGGCTCTTGCCCACTTTCTTCTAAGAATACATTGGCCTTGGAAAAAGGCTTAGAACCCCAAAATCCTCTGTAAACCGATAAAGGACTTGGATGGGCTGATTCGATAATCAAATGTTGAGGATTAGTTACCAATGTCTTCTTCTTGCGTGCATAAGCACCCCAAAGTACAAAAACCACTGGTCTATCTAGATTATTGACGACCTTAATCACAGCATCCGTGAAAGGCTCCCATATTTGGCCAGCATGACCATTTGCTTGACTAGCAGGAACTGTCAAACAAGTATTGAGGAGCAAGACCCCCTGCTCAGCCCAAGAAGTCAAATCATGGGATTCCTTAACTCCAATATCATCCGCAAGTTCTTTTAAGATATTTTGTAAAGAAGGAGGTGCTGGAATACTATCTGGAACTGAAAAACTCAAACCTTGAGCCTGACCTGGTCCGTGATAAGGATCCTGACCAAGAATGACCACCTTAACCTCTTCTAGAGGTGTGGTCAAAAGTGCCTGAAAAACCTTTTCCTTGGGCGGGTACACAGTTCCATGAGCATAAACCTGCTCCATAAAGTGATTGATTTGAGTAAAATAACCTTTAGGTAATTGCTCTTTAATCAAAGCATGCCAAGATGAGTGTTCCATTGCTTTCTCCTTCGTTTATACTGCCTCTATTATAGCAAAAAGTGGCTATCTAAACCACTTTTAAAAGTATCTATTGAGATTTCGAGAAATTTTGTAAAGAATTTATACTAAAGAGCCTTTATTCAATCTCCTGTACAGTATTAGAAAGGATAAATTCCTGGTTAATTTCATTAATAATCATCTCTGTACTTACATTAGGATTTTCATTAAATCTTTTGGTCAATTCTTTTGTAACAATCCTTTTAAATTCATCACTTGTTTTTTGTCTATAATAATCAAAAGTATTATAGGTTCCACTACAACAGTCACCCCAATCAGAAAGATAGCCGATAATTTCAAAAACACTATCATTGTATTTTTCAAATTTTTTAGTTGCTGTACTTTTTAAATAACCTGAAATACAATTTACAAAAGAGTAGTAATACTTAGAGTCACGAAATGAATTGTATTCTGCACTATGAAAACTTGGATCGAGAATTCGTGCTGTTCGCACATCTTTCATGGTGGGTTTTGTGGTCATTTTAATATCAGTCTGCAGATAAGCATAATAGGTTTCCTTATCAAAGAAAGCTCCATCTACCGCTATCAAAGCACCATACATACCATCTTCATACTGAAACACCATCACAGCACCGTTCCTATATTTGCTTTTTACAGGAACAAGCGGAGCAATTCTCTTTTTGAGATTTTCTTTTTTTACACTTATCTTTTCTAAAAACTTTTCTAGATTCTCACTTCTTTGTTCTAAAAATTCACTATCTGCACCCAATTCTTGGGCAAGTTCTAAATCCTCTTTGTTGAGAATGATTTCTTTAATTTCAAGCAAGAATTCGTCATCTAATTGCCCAACTTCCCATAAACAGTGTGCTAAGGCGAACAAGACATCATACATATCGTCATCGTATAAATCCGACGTCAAGTCATTTTTAATTGTATTTGCATCTTCTCCTTGATTGTATCTCTCAAAAAATTCTTCTTTAATATCTAAGGAGGTATCATTTCCAAAAATCGTTTCATCCCATGCTCCCATAATTTTATCCCCTTTTTATTTTAGCATCTTTAAATTTTCCCCAAACAATTCAGCAAATATTTATAAGAATGAACTTCATAAGTTGGCTGGGCTTGAGACTTATTTTCAAGATGATGAGGATTGTACCAGATTGTATCTATGCCAGTATTATTTCCCCCCTGAATGTCAGCTGTCAAAGAATCGCCAATTATGACAGCTTTTTCTTTAGTAAAACCTTCTATCTGCTTTCCTATTTTTTCAAAAAATAGAGAATCGGGCTTTTGTGTCTGCATTTGTTCTGAGATAAAAACTTGCTTAAAATAAGGAAGTAGACCTGATTTTTTCAAACGTCCATTTTGGATAGCCGTTACGCCATTTGTAGCAGCATAGAGCTCATAACCTCGAGAGATTAAACTATCTAAGAGTTCGTTTACTCCTGGAAACACTTGTCCCTGTTGGGCAATATATGATTGATAAGATTGGGCAAGGACAGTACCATCTTTTTCGATTCCAAAATGAGAAAACAAACGTGCAAAGCGTGTGTTGATCAATTGTTCTTTACTAATCTTCTTTTGTTCTAAGTCTTTCCAAAGTGCCTTATTCATGGGAACATAATAATTCTTGTAGGCTTGAATATCTTCTACCCCTTCTTGTGACAGAAACTGAGTCAAGGCAATACCTTCTGCCTTATCAAAGTCAAGCAGGGTATGGTCAAGGTCGAAAAGTAAAAATTTGTAGCTCATTTGTGATACTCCCTTAAATTAAAATAAAACTAGTCTTTACTGGTGTCAATTGTTAATTAATCTCAGTATAGCATAATAATTTTATAATTTCTAAATCTTAGTAAGAGCTTAATCTCTTCGAATCAAAAATAAATCCTCTTTATAACTTTCAAAGTTAAACATTATTTACCAAGACTTCAATTAGGAATTAAAAAAACGATAACCTATTTCTATTAGCTATCGTCTTCTTTTATCTTAGTCTTTTTCACCTAGTTTACTATTGATTGTCATCATGATGCTGGCAATTTTTTCTCCCCAATAAGGATCTGATGCATAAAGGACATTCATTCCAGAAGCCTTATTTCCAAGGTGGGTTCTACCTTGATCATAATAGTTCTGTCTAATCCATTTAGCAGCTCCTAAAATTCCCTTATCGACATTATCAAAGCTTTTGGCTGATTCATAAGGTGTGGTATCGTAAGCAGCAATCCCAAAGAAGTTATTCTTATCCCTAGCAATCTGACTACGCCCCCATGAACTTTCTAAAGCACTATGAGCCATAAGATAAAGAGCATTGATTCCATACCGTTTTTCTGCTTCTTTGAAGATAGCACCTTTACCAGCTAAACGACTTCCTTTGATATTCATTAGAGAATATACTTTATCTAACTCTTCCGCAGTATAATTAGTCGGTTTACTTATATCTCTAAATTGGAAAGGATTATTAATTGAGAAGTTGTCAAAGTTAATTCCATCTGCTGAATAATATTTTTTACCAACTGACATTGAAGAATGATGAGGCGCAACTCGAATACTAGTATATGGTGATAATTCATGATATACATAGCGACCATCACTAGTATAATGCGGTATGAATTCGTTGCTAGCGCTTACTGCTGTTAGATCACTTTTATTCATAAACCCTGACAAACCTGAAACTTGAACTGGTATTCTACCACTTTGAGTTTCAGAACCAGTGACAGTAACAATACTACCTTGGTTAATATAGCTCAGACGAGTACCTGATGCACTATAAATATAAGCCGTAATTGGTTTCACTTTATAATGTGACGATTGGTCAGAAATCCATTTTCCATTACTATGGAAAGTGTAATCTTTACCTTTTATATTATAAGTACCAGTTACATACGCACCATTTTCTTTCAAATAGTACCAAGCATTGTAGTTTTTATCATAAATCCATTCATTTATGGCCATGTAACCACCAGACTTAAGATAGTAGGCTTCTTGCCAGTCATTTTCAGCATATGTTCCATCAGGTTTTATATAAAACCAGCTATTGTATTTCTGATCAAAGACCCATTCAGCTGAGGCCATAGCCCCACTATTTTTTAGGTAATATTTATTTTTCCAGATACTACTTTCCATGATGCCATCAGCATCAAAATGATACCAGACACCCTTAATTTTATCCCATTTATTTTTAGTTACTTTACCAGAAGCATCTCCATAGTACCATTTATCAGAAAGTTTTACCCAACCATTTTCTACTAAAGCACCACTAGCATTCAATAAATAGTTATTGTAAATGGTGTTATTCAGCATGATTCCATCTTGATTGAAATAATACCAAACACCAGAAATCTTCTTCCATTTATTTTTAGCTATTTTACCTTCTTCAGAAGCATAAAACCAGTTGTCACCTAGTTTTATCCAAGAATTCTCAACTAGTGCACCACTTTTGCTAAAAATATAATCATCAAAGACTGTATTACTAAGCATGACCCCATTTTGATTGAAATAGTACCAGACTCCACCAATCTTTTTCCAATTGATCACAGGTTGATTGTTTTCGTAGAAAAGCCACTGGCTATTTTCTTGTTGCCATCCTTCTTTTTTTACTTCAGTTACTTTTTCTTTTGGTTGAGTTTTCTCAGTTTCTTTTTTGGAATCTTTTTTCTCTTCTTTTGCTTGCCCAGGTTTTACAGTAGTTTGTGAAGCTTCCTTCTCACTTTTATTTTCTTCTTTGTGCTCTGCAGGTTCACTACTAATGACTGATGTTGTAACTTGTTCATCTTTATTTGCTGCTTTAGACTCATCAGCAAAAATAGTAGATTGCGAAATACTTGATACCGACAGGGAAAGCGCACATATCAGCATTACTTTTTTCATTCTAAACTCCTAATAAATACAGTCTTTCTGTATATATTTTTCCTAGATATTATTTTAATAGGGTTATCCATTATATTATACATTATTATTTTAAATATAAAAGCGTTTTATGGGAAAGATAAAAACTTGTAATCTATTTAAAATATTTTAGAAATAAACGTAAAAAAACAGTCGTACAGTTTATGTACGACTGTTTTTCTTAATGCTATTTATGCCTGTCCATAGACTTCTTTACAATTGGTTTTAGTAACTCTTTTTGTATCATTCAAAGATTTAGTTTGTATAAAAATAGAGATGATGGCTAGTACTGCAAAAACAATTCCTACGTACCAGTAGGGGGCGTCTAGTGTGGTTGAACGACCAGAAAGATTGACAATCCCGCGGAAAAGTGTACCCGCTGTAATAATCGCTATTGCCGAATTCCATAGATTTAGACTGATACGAGAGAAATGTGGAAGAACTTTGAGCAAGATTGCTAGTAGAATTCCTCCAATAAGAGGTACGGCGAACAAGTAATGCATATGAACAGATGTCTCACCAAAACTGAATGCTTCATAAATTCTAGAGAAGGCAAAGAAGAAAATCGTAATTAGTGTATAAGAAATGACTACTTTCTTAAAACGTTTTTTGTTAGGATTAATAACCGATGTAGGCAATATCACTCACCGCCCTTTCTGAAATTTTGTTTCCTCCAGTCGTTGGTTTATTGATAACCTGACCGTTGAAGTAAAGTGTAGAGGATCCCCCACCATCAAGATTGTAGGCAGTTTTTGCACCATAGGATTTCATAACTTCAGCTAGCTGGTACAAAGAGAGACCTTCACTTTCAGAAGTACGTCCGTCAGAAACTACAATAATGTAGTGGTTTTCGTCGATAATACCAATAGCTGTACGTGGATTCGAAGCCATAGCTTGTCCAACTTCTTGGTTTTTTCCTACTGCTATTTCACCATTTTCGACCAAGGCAGGACCAAAAGCTAAGAGATTAACAACTCCGTCTTTGACTAGTTGGTCAGCTGAAATCTGATCCTCGTAAATAATCTTGAAAGTACCATCTTTATAAATGGCTAAATCACCATTATTAGAATTTTCACGGACAGTATCACGATAGACAACTCCATTACGGATAACATAACCCGAAGAGTTGGCACCGTAATAGTCGCCATTGACTGCTAAAATTGCACCATTTTCTGCAGCAGTGACAGATGTTTTAGCTGTTACGTTTGTTCCAAATGAGTTTTGAGCAAATGCTGTTTTTAGATATTCTGATGAACTTACTGTAACATCTGCAACATATACTTGAGTATGATTAACCGTCGTTTCAGTCAAATTGATAGAGATATTCTCGTCCTTATAACTTGAGTTAGTTACTGTTGCTGTTTTAGCTGCTTGACTAGCTTGAGCTGTATTGAAACTTGTATTAGTTGTTGCTACTGTCGAAATAGTTTCAGCGAGTACAAAAGTTTTCAACATTGAGTAACTAAAGGATCCTGTCAAGAGTAAACCGAGAACCGAGGCATAAGCATATGGTTTCTTTAAAAATTTCATAATACAGTTGATGTCCTTTCCTTAAAGATCAATTTCTTTTGCACTGTCCAAGAGACAGCGAAGAGAAGGATGCCGACGATAATTTTGGCAATCAGAAGGTTGATACCAAAGACTGTAAAGAAGAGACGAATCAGTAGCGTGTCTAAGACAAAGAGTCCGACTGCTAGACCAAAGTACCCCATCCCTGTTTTCACAAGGCTATCGTCGTTTTTAAAGACTAGTTTTTTATTTGTAGAGTAGTTAAAAATAGAGCTTGTCACACGAGCTAGTCCATTAGCTAGGAAGATACGGAAATTCGTCGGCGCTGTTGGTAAAAACAAGATTGCAATAGCGTAAACAAAGTAGTCTACAACAAAACTACTGAGAGATGATAAGGCAAATTTAAAGATATTTTTATAAATCATGAGCCCATCTTTTATTGGTCGGAAGTGTGAATCCTCATTATCATTGATATAGACAGTTTCAATGGGAACTTCTAAAATTTGATATTCTTTAGTAGCTTCAAGTAGCATATTCATTTCATATTCATAACGTTGTCCTTCAATTTTTAGCATAAAAGGAATAAGATTTGTTGTAAAAGCTCGAAGTCCTGTCTGAGTATCTACTACTTCTACCCCAGTTTGAATCTTAAAAAGTGCTTTTGTTAAGCTATTTCCGAAACGGCTACGAAGGGGTACTTTACCGGTGAAGGCCCGCACACCCAAGATTAGCTTATTAGGATTTTCAGAAGCTTTGTTAGCCGTACGGAAAATATCCCAAATCTTATGCTGTCCATCTGCATCTGCCGTTACAACCGTTCCATAGCTATTTTGTTGTTGGATATAAGCAAAGGCAGTTTTAAGCGCTTGGCCTTTACCTTGATTCACTTGGTGACGGAGCACCGTAGCATATTGTTCTGCTTTATCAAAGATATTTTGACACTTTGATGAACTACCGTCGTCGATAATTAGAATATGAAAATCACTCTTTTCGTGGATTTTTTCGATGAGTTTGATAAGTTTATTATCAGGTTGATAAGCTGGAATTACTATATAGTTCATACCGGCACTCCTTTCTTAGTGATGGTATAACTATACAGAACATCGCTTAAAGATACCTTATATCAGTTTTCTTTAAGAAAAAGTTTAAGAAACTTTAAGAATGGAACTCATTTCCTTTAGAAATCAAAAACAAACAATATTAATAAATATACAAAAATGCTCAAATAGCAAATGAATTTGAGGATGGTATTTATTATAAAATAAACTATTTACTCTATTTTTTCTCTTAATTTCTCGACAAAAAGATAGGCCGCTGGACAGGTTAAAGTGTTTTTGATAGTCAGATTATTGATTTGATAAATCTTTTTACGGTCGGTATGCGGAAATTCTCTACAAGCCTTGGGACGGACATCATAGATGGAACAGAGATTGTCACTGCCAAGAAATGGACATGGCATTGACTTAAAGATCTTATCACCATCTTCATCTACCTGTAGAAATTCATCTTCGAAGGCTGGTAATTTCATTTTAAAGTACTTGGCAATGCGTGTGATATCTGCTTCCTTAAAATCCGGTCCAAGGCTCTTGCAACAGTTAGCACAAGCTGTACAATCAATTTCTTCAAACACTTCTTTGTGAATCTCCAGCGCAATCTTATCTAGGTTTTTTGGAGCTTTCTTTTTCAGATTTCCAAGGAATTTACGATGCTCTTTTTGCTTTTGTAAAGCTAATTGGTGATAGTATTCGATATCGATTTCTTTTGACATATATTCTTTAACATCCTTTTCTGAAACTAGTATACCATAACTGAAAATAAATAAAAACTACTGCCATTAAGGCAATAGTTTTTACAATATTAGTTGACTTCGATCACCTCAACCATATCTTTGCCAAGTAAGATTAAATATTTTTCAACTTGATCTATTTGGTAAGAACGAGACAAGGCTTCTGCATATAGAGATAATTGACCTCTATAACGTTCAATCAGTTGACTTGGATATTCATAATGATCTGTCTTGTAGTCAAATAGAACAATCTTATCATCGTAAAGGAGATAACCATCTAAAATTCCACGGACAACAAAGTCTTCCTGACTCTTATCATCCCGTTTTAACATAGAGAAGGGTTGTTCTCGATAAAGTTTATCTTGATTTGCAAGAATCTCTTTACCAAGAGCTGTATCAAAGAAGGACAAGATTTTTTCTAAATTAACTTTATCTTTAACAGCTGAAGTTGCCTGAACTTGCTCCAAGGCTTCTGTCAAGGTTCCCAAAGTAGGTTTCTTAGCGAGATTGATTCGTTGCATGAGTTCATGGGTAGCACTACCAATTTCAGCTCCAGTGACTTTTTCTGTCTTGGAGAAGTCTGGAAGTTCAAACAGAATAGTATTTTCTTTTGGTTTAGATTGACCAGCTACTACTACACCTTCCATATCCATGACTGGTTCATAAAACTTCTTAATCTGGCTTGGGGTCTGAACACTCGGAAGATTAATCGCAGCTCTGTGGATTTCATTATACACTTCCACTTCTTTCAGCATTTCTAAAGCTTCCTTAATGGTATCAGACTGACGGTTGCTTGCCTGAGAAAGATCTTGGAGCTGGCTTTTATTTTCCAATTCTCCGATAGCTTCCTTGGTTAGGTCTTCTTCACCTTCAAAGCGCACACTAAAGTGTAAGTCCTCTTTAGAAAACTCTTGATAGATGGCCCAAATCCAGTCCTGGAAATTTTGAGCGTCAAGTCTTGTTTCACGAGTCAAAAGACCTTGCCCATTTGTCGGATATTCTTTAGACTCCAACTTTTCTCGTGATCCCTTTCCGACTAGATAGAGTTTTTTCTCAGCACGAGTCATGGCTACATACAGTAAACGCATCAACTCAGAATAGCTTGCTAATTGGAGCTCCTCCTCATTTTGACTATAAGTCAAGCTTGGAATGGATAACTTAATCGTAGAGGGAAGATATTCCTCTTTTGCATTTGTAGCTACTCTAGCTACGTACTTAAGACCAAGGCCATTTTTACGACTTAGGATAACTTCAGACATGGAATCTTGCTTGTTAAATTGCTGATCAATATTGAGAATAAAGACATAAGGGAACTCAAGCCCCTTACTCTTATGAATACTCATAAGCTCCACAGCATCCTTAGGTGGAGCTACAGTCACACTGGCA
Organism: Streptococcus timonensis; assembly: GCF_047460355.1. Lineage (GTDB taxonomy): Bacteria > Bacillota > Bacilli > Lactobacillales > Streptococcaceae > Streptococcus > Streptococcus timonensis_A. The sequence goes on from NZ_JASHGL010000002.1 coordinate 121,689, forward strand.
AGGTCGTGCTTGGCTTCCAAGACTTGATCAATCATAGTTATGAAACGTGATAAGCCTTTAAAATTACTCTTTTCAAACTGGTCAGCTCGTAGTGCTAGGGCATAGAGGTTGGCCTGTCTAGCCTGACCATTTGGTAAAGCACCAACATAATCATAGTAGAAACGTTCGCTATAGATTTTCCAAATAAGGTCATAAAGCGAATGAGTTTTTGAGAACAAACGCCAAGCATTAACAGTTTCCAAGAAAAGGTTAAGCTTTTTATGGAGTTCAGACTTAATTAAATCCTTTTGAATACTAGTTTTTGTTTGAGCATTGACTAGTTTTTCATAAAAATTCTCTTGAACCTTATCCTCAGAATTTTGAAGAGCTAGACGAGCCAATTCATCTTCATCAAAGCTAAACATAGGAGACTTCATGAGAGCTACTAAAGCAAAGTCTTGCAGAGGATTATGGATGACACGAAGAGTATCCAACATAACCTGCACTTCTAAAGATTGCAAATAATTGTTTATAGCGCCATCAGTTTTAGCTGGTATCCCATATTCCGACAAAGCAAGTAAAACCTGGTCATTCCGACTTCTGCTGGCAGTCAAGAGAGCAATGTCATTAAAAGGAACCCCTTTATCATTATGAAGATGCAATATCTCCTTAATGACCATTCGCATTTCACCAGTCAGTTTGTTGGACGAAAACTCTTCCTCTTCCTTAGAATCACCATCAACATCCTTATCATACAAGAGGACTTCTGCCTTGTTTTCTGGATCTGGGTGTAAATCAGTATTTCCGAAAACAAGTTGATGCATGCCGTCATAAGAAATCTCTCCAACTTCCTCATCCATGAGATGCTTAAAGACGTCATTGGTAGCATTTAGTACTTCTGAACTACTACGGAAGTTTTCCTTGAGCAGTATTAATTGACCTTCTTTGCTATCCTGAGTAAAACTATGGAATTTTTCATTGAAGATTTGGGGATCTGCCTGTCTAAAACGATAAATAGACTGCTTGATATCTCCCACCATAAAACGATTACGCCCGTTAGAGAGAAGTTCTAACATTCTTTCCTGGATGTGGTTGGTATCTTGGTACTCATCGACCATGACTTCGTGGAAACGTTCCTGATACTCTTGACGCACCTGAGGAAAGTTTTCTAATATCTCAATGGTATAGTGGCTGATATCCGTAAATTCGAAGGCATTTTCTTCGCGTTTACGCTTTCGATAGGCAGCAACAAAATCACTCATGAAAACTTGAAAGGTCTTTGCTAAGTCCCAAGACTCTTGATGATATTTTTCCTGGAATTTCAATAAAGTAATTTGGTCATTTAGTGCAATTAGTTTTTCAAACTTGTCTTTTCTCTCTTGGTTGTAAGCTTCTTTCAGTTCTAGGAGTTCAGCCTTGCGACTAGCATTTGTGAGAGCACGGCCACCCTTATCCTTAGAAATACTCACAACTCGTTCTAGAACTTCTTGATATTGATGAAAAGTAGATTCGTTTGTTAAAGCTCCAATTTCATCAAGAACTTGTTGGACAGCTTCTAAGTAGGCAGCTTTCCCAAATTCCTTGGCATCATTCTCTAGATGGTAACTGAAGAAACTTTCTAAATCCCAGAGTCTTTGCTGAATGTCTTGAGCCAGCTTTTCTTTAGAACTTGTAAAATCGGCCTTTTCGAATCCTTTTAAGAAAGATTCCTGTAGCCAGATCTGAGGATTACTTGTAGATTGCAAAAAGTCATAAATCATATAGACCTGTTTACGCAAACCACGTGCATCCTTACTTTTACCCGCAAAGTTCTTGACCAGCTGACTAAACTGTTCTTGTCTCTTACCTTGGTAGTGACTTTCGAAAACTTGTCGAAATACATCATTCTTTAAGAGGAGTTGCTCGCTTTCATTCTCAAGAATCCGAAAGTTTGGGGCGAGGTCAATCAGATAACCATGTTTAGCCAGGAACTTCTGAGTAAAAGAGTCCATAGTTCCGATGGCAGCGTTTGGTAAATCAGCTAATTGTCTTCCAAGATGTTTTTTTAGCTCCAAATCTTGAGTCTCTTGGATTTGTTGGCTGATTTTCTTTTCCAAGCGTTCTTTTAACTCGGTTGCTGCTTTTACCGTAAAGGTTGAGATAAAGAGTTGGCGAATTTCTACTCCACGCGCTAGTTGATCAAGAATTCGTTCAGCCATGACAAAGGTTTTTCCTGAGCCAGCTGATGCTGAGACCAGAATGTTTTGACCAGAACTGTAGATAGCTTGAATTTGCTCAGCAGTTTTCTTGGGTTTCTTGTCAGAATGAGCTTCTTCTATTTGCAACTTTTCAATCTCTTCTTGGGATAAAAAATTCATCGCTCCAACTCCTCTCTAATTTTATTAAACCATGTTTCCTTATCATTGCTCTTAGCGACCTTGTCTAACAATCTTGCCTGACCTAAATGGTAATTAGCTTCAAAACCAGTTATCGACTGATATTGTTGGACATATGGAGCAATACTTCTGCCGTCTTCTGTGTAAGGATTGATAGCAAATCTACCAGATAAAATCTTCTCAGCAGCTTTCTTATAGATAAGGGCGTTATAGTCCAGCAATAACTGGAACTCCTCATCAGACAACTGATAAGTCTTGTTTTTATTGTAAAACTCTCCAAGGTTTTTTATCTCTTTTTCGAGAAATAGCCCTTGGTATTTCATACTCTTAGTCGTTTCTGCCAAAGCCTTTGAAAGAGTTTTAACAGTTTGTAAGTACTGAACTGGCTCAGCCATCTCTAAATACATAGCACCAAAGAAGTCAGTATTTCCTTCTTTCTTAAGAGCAGCTAGATAGGTCGGTAATTGTGAATTAAGGCCGTTATAAAAGAGAGGGAAGTTAAACTGAGTTAGAGAAGATTTGTAATCGACAACACCAATAGCTTCACTTGTCTTTAAGCGATCTATACGGTCAACTTTACCACGGACATAGACATTTCTACCGTTTTCTAACTGAACAAAAGCTTGTTCCTTGCCACCAAAGACTGCTTCTTCCTGAATTGTTTCAATTTCAGAATTGTGATGAAGAATGTGCCCAGTTGCACGCGCAACGTCTAAAAGAACTTCCTTGGTTAATTGGGCTTCCAAACTTTCTTGATAAATCGCTTGAAACTCACGTTCTTGACTGGTTTCAGAGATTGCTTGTTCTAAACGACGATCAAAAGGTGTATCAGCAGGAAGTTTCATAGCTCGTTCAAAAATACGATGCAAGAAATTTCCATGACTTCGTGCATCAGGTCGTAGACGCAATTCTTCCTGCAAGCCTAAGACATATCGAAGGAAATAACTGTATTCGTTTCTATAAAACTCTGTTAATCCAGAAGTTGATAGATAAAAATCTTGATTTTGAGGATACAAGGCTTCCAAAGTTTCAGTAGCTAAGGTCTTACTTTTTGGACTTGTCGATAGGACAGGATTATCAAGACCTTGATCTTCTAATTTTCTCCCCATGACACGAGCTAGAACCTTAATAAAGGTTAAGTCTTGCTCACTTATCTCCGTATCATCTTGCTGGTGATAAGCAACAAGACTAGACAAAAGACTGTGATAAGAACCAATATCATCCTTTGATAGGTTTTTTCGATCGATTCTCTTTTCAATCTTGCTAAAACCAAAATCCTGCAATTCTTTCAGATAAACTGACTCTTTACTCTCGTTTTCATTGAGTAAACTTGGCGCCGATAAGACCAATTGCTTCTTGGCAGAATTTACCAAAGAAAGCATGGTATAGCGATTCTTCTTAAGATTTTCATGGCTAGCAATCAATAATTGAGAGCCATCTTCAGTACCTTGGTTTAAAACTTCTCTTTCTTCATCACTCAAAAGACTCGTATTTTGGGTGATTTTAGGTAGATGATCCTGGGTTAAGCCAAGTGCATAGATGTAATCAGAAGTTAAAGGCGAAATCAAATCATAACTTTGCACCAGAACCGTATCTACAGTTGCAGGGATTGTACGATAATTTGATAAGGACATCCCTGAATGAAGAAGAGCTAAGAAATCATCTAAAGCAACCTGAGTCCCCTCAAATACGGTCGCAAATTGCTCCATTACGTGGCAAAATGCTTTCCAGACCTCTTCTTGTCTTTCTTGCTCTGTCGCATCCATCGTTTCAGATAAGGATTGTAATTGCTTGGTCACAGATGAATCCTTCAAAAAGTTGTTCCATTTTGTAAGGATATTTTCAGTCTTTTGCTTACGACTGGATAATAAAGTTTCTAGTGGATTTAGGACACGGACACGCAGCTCATTTAATTTCTCTAAATCAAATTTTCCATGATGATTTTTTGTAAATTCTTGTTTAAAGTTTGAAAGACCATCAATACCTAAATAGCGGATATATTGTTCAAAGCTATCGATTTCTTCTTGACTAAGGTCGGTATACAATCCAGTGCGTAGGAGATTAATCAAATCTTCTTGACGGAAATAGTACCGTTTGAGACGTCCCACGGATTCTACAAATTGAGTCAAAGGATGATGAGCCATAGACTCACTTTTACCCAGATAGAAGGGAATCTGATATTGATTAAAAATTGTCTGCAAGGACAATTTATAAGACTCTACGTCACCAAGTAAGATACGAAAATTCTTATAGCTCAGTTCTGGTTCTTGGTGCAATTTCTGGCGAATACTACGAGCAACGAGCTCCAGCTCTTCTTTTTGTGTCAGACAAGACCAAATTTGCAAGTCTTCTCTATCCTTAGCATCCACTTCTATATTGATTTCAGAATAATCATAAGCACTTTCCAGAAGTCTTGAGGCTTTGGAAAAAACATCAAGGTTATCATGTTCCTGACATGCATCTTCTGTCTTGGTCTGATATTTAAAAGCTAAATGACGTAGAAATTCAACACTGGCTTGATAGAGGTTCCCTTCACTAAAGGAGCTATTATAGGCTTTCTTAGTCGCATATACACCAATGATAATTTCAACACCCTTACGATGAAGCAAATCCACTAGGTGTTCCTCTTCTGCAGAAAATCGGGTAAAACCATCAATGACTAGGGCAATCTTACTAAAATCACTACTTACCTTGTTTTCTTCGATAGCACCAATCAGATAGGATAATGGACTTCCTTGCGAAACTTGACCTTGATTTAGATAAGCTGTTACTTTTTCAAAAATCAATAGTAAGTCAGAGCGTTTATCAGCATCTGAAAGACTTTCCAAGTCCAAAAAACTCATCTTTGCCGTTGTCATTTCATGATAAATTTCAATGAGTTGCTGGATGAATTGCGGATCTTGCTTAATAGCTCCGTAAACACGTAAATCCTTCGGATCAATCTCGGACAGACATTTATAAAAAGCCATACCAAGACCGATATCATCGAGACTTGACCTCTCAGGAATATCATTTAAAACCAGATAACGAGCCATTTGAGCGAAGCGCGTGACTGTGATAGCAAAAGAAGCCTGCTGACACAAGCATTCCAGCACGGCACGTTCCTTTTCAAAAGAAAGAGAGTTAGGAGCGATATAAAAGACTCGTTTGCCTTGGGCAACTAGTCCTTGAGCCTCCTTAGTTAGGATTTCTGTCAAAGAAGTCCGAATATCGGTATAAAGTAGTTTCATCTCTGCCTCGTTTGTTTTTGTCATTACCTTTTATTATATCATTTTTTAAGTCAAAACAGATTGATATAAAGTCCTAATTTTAACCTGTCCCATATCAAAAAAGTCGGAATAAAATCCGACCTTTTATAGTTATTAACTACCAGAAAACAAGAGTACCCATAATTCCCAAAATGCTAAAATGTTAATCATGATATGGAGCAAAATGGGATAATAGAGAGAATGAGTTTTTCGGTAGAGGAATGCTACAATCGCTCCTCCGCTTGCATAGGTGAAAAAGGCAAGTGGTGTTATACCATCAGAAACATGCACATAGCCAAAGACACAGGCTGATAGTAAAACATCTCCATACCAAGGTGAATCTTTCAAAAATGTATTCATCAGAACTCCTCGATAAACCAATTCTTCTGTAATTGGTCCTAGCAGACAAGTAATAAGCAATAAATATAGTAACTCTTGTCGCCCTGTCATCTCAACTAATTCATTTAAAGCCATTTGATTGGACGTTGCTGGGGTTAAAAAGGAAAACACAATACCTGAAAGATGATTGACTCCATAAGCAAGAAGCAAATAAACTGGATATCTCCATTTCCACTTCAACTCAAGAATTTTCCTACCTTCGAATACTAGTAAATAAAGAATAGCTATAAAAGTAACGATGAGCTCTAAAAAAGCAAAAATTTGAAAAAATTCTCTACTAGCAGGTACAAGCCTACCTGCAAAATGATTAAAAATCCACCAAAACCATGTCTTCCTATAAATAATTACTAACAAGGCTAGTAAAATCTGTACTGTTCTTTTTTTCATGCCAAGTCCTCTGATTTTTTATCCATTATCAGTATAATATTAAATATATTACTAATTTAGTATATCATATTTTTGTTATCTATCTACTAAAAACCTAAATAGAAATGGCATTTCACTTAGCTTTAGACTTATTTGCCTCAAAATATGCTATAATATAGGCAAAACACGTGAAAAGGAAATACTATGATTAAACTACTTGCTCTGGATATGGATGGTACTCTGCTCAACGAAGCCAAAGAAATCCCTCAAGCTCATATTGATGCTATTCATAAAGCTATCGACAAAGGCGTCAAACTGGTTCTCTGCACTGGACGACCTCTCTTTGGGGTTCTTCCCTACTACAAGAAACTCGGTCTTGATTTGCAAAATGAATACGTTATTGTCAATAATGGTTGTTCTACCCACCAAACCAGTGACTGGAGCCTTGTTGACTGGCGAGAACTTAGCAAATCTGACATCGAATACCTCAATGACCTTGCTGAAAAGAGTGAGGTTCAGTTGACTCTCTTTGATGAGGAACACTACTTCGTTCTCGGAGGCAAACCAAATCCTATTGTTCAATATGATGCCACACTTGTCTTTGCTGACCTGACTGAAATCACACTTGAGGAGGCTACCAGCGGTAAATATCGTATGTTCCAGGGAATGTTTTTAGGGACAAAAGAACAGACAGATGACTTTGAACAACGATTTGCTGATGAACTTTGTCAGAGATTTAGCGGTGTTCGTTCACAACCAGTGATCTATGAGGCAATGCCACTCGGTACAACCAAGGCTTCTGCTCTTTCTCGTTTGGCTGAGATTTTAGATATCCAACCTTCTGAAATCATGGCTATGGGTGATGCCAATAACGACATTGAGATGTTAGAGTTTGCTGGGCTTGGTATTGCCATGGGAAATGCCAGCGACCACGTCAAATCTCTCGCTGATGCCGTAACTGCTAGCAATGAAGAAGATGGTGTTGCACGCGCTATTGAGAAATATATTTTGTAGAAAATAAGCCCAGTCAACTAGTATTTCTAGCCAACTGGGCTTTTATTTTTTTAGCAATTTAAAAACTTTAGAAACTCTTTAGAAATGCTTGACGATTCTTTGATATCTATGATTTATACTAGAGTTATAAAAATAAAACATCTTATACTCTTCGAAAATCAAATTCAAACCACGTCAGCTTCGCCTTGCCGTACTCAAGTACAGCCTGCGGCTCGCTTCCTAGTTTGCTCTTTGTTTTTCATTGAGTATTAAAGGTTAAAGGAGAAAACTATGAAAACAGTCCTCGAAATCCATGGCTTGTCCAAACAATTTGGCAAACAACCTATTCTACAAGATCTTAGTCTCTCAGTTAAAGAAGGAGATGTCTATGGACTTATCGGAAAAAATGGTGCTGGTAAAACAACTCTGATTAAAATCATTACCCAATTATTATCTGCTGACAATGGAACGATTTCCCTTTTTTCTAGTCAAGGGTATAAGGAGTGCACGAAAGCCCTATCTCGAGTAGGTTCAGTCATTGAATCCCCAGTAGCTCACAATCATTTAACAGCCTATCAAAATCTAAGGTACTATTGTACGATTCGACATATCCCAAATGCTGACCAAGTCATTCAGGAAACATTAAAGTATGTGGGGTTAACAGATACAGGTAGAAAAGTTTTTCGAGATTTTTCTCTTGGGATGAAACAACGCTTAGGCATTGCTATTGCCCTACTATCAAAACCAGACTTTCTCATCCTTGATGAACCTATCAATGGACTTGATCCAATCGGTATCAAAGAGTTTCGTCAAATGATCCAACGTCTGAATCAAGAACTAGACATAACAATTCTCATCTCTAGTCATATCTTGTCAGAACTCTATCTGGTTGCCAATCGCTTTGGTATTCTGGATCAAGGAAGAATCATTCGAGAAATCAGTAAGGCCGAATTTGAGACATTGAATGAAGACTATATTGTTCTAAAAACAAGTAACAAAGAAAAAGCTAGTCAAATCTTAAAAGACAAAGTGCATCTTGAATTTAAAGTTGTTAATTCAGATAATGAAATTCATATTTTTAGTCATGAACAAGATGTTAAACGCATTCTCAAAGAACTTACTCTAGCAGATGTCGCTGTGGATGAGATTTACTATGCTCGTCAAAATCTTGAAGAATACTTCACACAATTAGTAAAATAGGAGGAAAACCATGATACATACAATTCAAGCAGACTTTTACCGTCTTTTCCGTTCCAAAGGTTTTTGGATTACAGAGCTCGTTCTCTTTGCACTCATGTTAATGGGAGCTACTTTCGGAGCTACAGGCAAGTTCATATCGGTCAGTACAAGAACAAACGTGGAAAGCGAACTACCTAGCAAGGGATGGGATGGTATACAAGCCCTTATTAACACCTCTAGCAATAGCTCAAACCTAGTTTTCCTCTGTATTATCCTTGCTTGCTTAGTTCTAGGAGTTGATCTTATCGGAAAACTCTATAAAAACAGTTTGACAGTGGGTGTTTCTCGCACAGAATTCTTCCTAGCTAAATTTGTAGTATTAGCAAGTATCGCTCTAATGCAAATTCTTGTTAGCCTAGTTATTGCTTTCGTACCAGCGACTATCCTAAACGGTCTTGGTACGATGCCAGAAGGATTTATTGGCAATCTCCTTCTAACAATTTCTCTTCAATTTCTCTGCCTTCTAGCTTGGCTATCTATTGTTTCCTTCATTCTCTATGTGACTCATTCTTATTTGGCTGTTTTCATTGGCTATTTAATCAGCTCTACCTTGCTTTCAACGCCGATGCTTATCTTTCCAGATATCGAGATTTTACGCTATTTATCCTTGAATGTTGCCTATGCCATGACTACTAATAGTCAAGCTATTCTCTATACCATAACGGTTTGCGTAACGGTCATACTTTTCTTCTCTTTCAGTGGACTGATAATTTTCAAGAAGAAAAGCCTATAAAAACAACCTCCTCTATTCAAAAAGAGGAGGTTCTTTGCTTTAAAAGAGAACTTTAACTGTAAACCAAGAACCATCTGTACTTAGTTGTAGTTCTGCACTAAGTAGATGGGATAATTCTTCTGTAATATAAAGACCTAAACCTGATGATTCTTCAGTATCTGAGAGGTTTTCAGAGTAAAATCGTTGACTGAGATTTTCAATTTTACGAATGGGTTGTTTGACAAGATTAGCAATTTCCAAACAGATATGATTGTCCACTTCCTTCAGAGAAAATCTCGCTTCATCCTTACCATGTTTTAGAATATTGCCAATGAGATTTTGTAACATACGATCTAATAAATCTGGATCTGTTAATAAATAAAGACCAGGTTCTACTTGAAAATCAAAGTTAATCTTTGCCGTTTGAAAAGAATCATAATAGGTCAGTAATTTTTGTGTTATAAATGTTGAGATTTCTAACTCAGATAAGTCAGCTTTAACTGCTCCTTCCATTAATCGACGATAGTCCAAAAGAGCCTCTAGACGTTTTGAAACTTGATTGAGATGATGAGCAATTTTTCTCAAACTCTCAGACTCAGGATTTTCTGTTTTAAGCAATTGCTGAGTATAACCTGACGCAATCGTTAAAGGGGTTCGAATATCGTGTGCAATATTGCTAATAGCCATGTCTAAAGTCTGCTTCTCTCGCTTCATAATCAAGCGTGACTGCTCAACTTCTTGAAAGAGATGATTGATTTGCTGGTAAAGATGTAAAAAATCCTTTGAAAATGTTGATACTCCAATTCTCTTCATACTTCCAGTATGAATCTTGTCTTCGATTTCTTGGCTCAAGTTTACGAGTGCTAGATGATAGCGAATCAATCCTATCGTCAATAGGATAATAACCAGCAGTAGCAAAGAAAGTAAAATATAGATCATTGCTCATCTCCTTTTAACCGAACACCAACTCCCCAGATAGTCTCAATATACTCTTGCTCTGGATCTAGTTGGCTTAATTTTTTACGGAGATTACTTAAATGAGTGTTGAGAGTATTGTCGCCTGGTAAATAAGTATCCTCCCAGACTAATTCATAGAGTTCTTCTTTCGTGAAAATTTTCTTAGGATGTCCCAACAAGGTTTGGAGAATCAAGCATTCTTTCTTAGCTAGGCGAATAGTTTCCTGGCTATTTTTGATTTCAAAACTATCTGCATCAAATTGAATATTTTTTAACTGTTGAATCAACTTGTCAGGATATTCTATTTCAGCTGCTTGCTTATCACTATTTTGACGTAATTGTACCGTAACCCTGGCAAAAACTTCATCCAAATCAAAAGGTTTTACGATATAATCATTAGCACCATCTAAGAGATATTGGCTGATGAGCTTTTTATCGCTTAAGGCAGTTAGCATGATGACAGGAACTGAACTATCTTGTCTAATGGCTTTTAAAACCTGATCGCCATTTTTTCCTGGAAGCATAATATCTAACAAGATTAGATCAATGTCACCTTGTTCAAATCGTATCATTCCTTCAGTACCAGAAAAAGCTTGAATCACCTCATGCTCCTCAGAAAGAAGAGTTCTCAAAATTTCTTGAATCTCATTATTATCTTCAACGATAAGTATTCTAGCCATAAACACCAACCTTTCTAATAGTATTATATCATGTTTTTTTAGGAATTTCGGATAAAGAAAAACTCTCCTTCATAGTTAAATACGAAAAAGAGTTCATTCTATGTATTAAATTAAAGCAGTCAATGCAGTTATAATCCCTAAAATTATCCCAGGGATATTAGCTGCAACAATAGGAATATCTCTCTCTTCCTTAAAGAGGCCATAGTAACACCAGAGGCAACAGTTTAAAGCTGCAACTGCTGGTTGGATAAAATTCCCCTTATGACCTGCTAGATTATCTAAAATTTGTGGAATATAAGAAACATACATCATAATGGACATAAAGGTTGCAATCCAACCCACGATTTTCATTTGTTTTTCAGACATTTATTCTCCTTTTTCTGTCTAACTATATCTTTTTAACATATTTGACTTAAGCTTTTTTCTCAATCGGTGCTACACTTGCCAAAAGTTTTTTGAGGCCGACTTCTGGGAAATTGATTTTCAATTCCTGAGTAGATCCACTTCCTGAAACTTCTAGAACAGTCCCTTCGCCCCACTTCTTATGAAGGGCAATATCACCAATAGACCATCTGGTTTCACTTGAAGTTGATTTTGATCCAGTAGCAAATTGTCCAAAAGGTAGTCCTTTTGATTCAATTGATCTTGGTGCTGCGTTGCGTTTGCGATCTTGTAGAGCTTGAGCTAGGCTCATGCCTTGACCAAAGGCGACGCCTCCACTACTATAGGATGCTTTGAAGCTACTATTAGCTGGACGCGCCAAACCTTGGTATTCAAGCAAATCTGAACTGATTTCATTGATAAAACGAGTTGGGCGGTTATAGTTAGTCTTACCGAATAGTAAGCGAGAGTTTGCATTGGTCAGATAAAGAATTTTCTCGGCGCGTGTGATTCCTACGTAGGCCAAACGACGTTCCTCTTCTAATTCATCAGGATCCTCAGAGGCACGACTAAGAGGAAAGACATTCTCCTCCATACCGATAATAAAGACAACTGGAAACTCGAGTCCTTTGGCAGCGTGTAAGGTCATCAAGGTAACTTCCGATGTCTCCTGACTACCAGAGTCCGTATCTGCAATCAAGGCAAGGTCATTTAAGAAACGACTCAGTTTGTCCAAACCTGTTTCTTCTTCTTGACTATCAGGATTGTCGTCAAAGTTCTTAGTAACAGAAAGGAACTCCTCAATATTTTCAACCCGCGCCTTGCTTTCCAAGGTTGCCTGAGCATTAAGAATATCGACATAACCTGTTTTTTCAAGAACCGACTCAACCAACTCTGTAATGGTTAATTGGTCCAGTTGCTCCCGCAAATCAAGAATCATATTGGCAAAATCCCATATCGACTGAGCTGCCTTACCTTTGATTCCTGATAACATGATATTGGCAGAAGCATCCAGCATGGACATTTCTTGCATATTCGCAAAGTCACGAATCTTCTCAACAGTACCTGGGCCAATTCCACGCTTTGGTTCATTGATGATACGCTCAAAACTGATATTATCACTTAGGTTGGCAATGAGATTAAGGTAAGCAATGATATCACGGATTTCCTTACGGCTGTAGAACTTGGTACCACCAACCATGGTATAAGGAATATTGGACTTGAGAAGGGCTTCCTCAATAGTACGTGACTGGGCATTGGTACGGTAAAGGACTGCAAAGTCTTTGTGTAGGAAGTTTTGGCTTCGACTAAGTTCATCAATGGTTTTTGCTACAAAAACAGCCTCGTCTTGTTCGTCATTGGCACGATAGTAGACAATTTGTTCCCCATCCGTATTTTGAGTCCATAGATTCTTAGGACGGCGATTTTTATTGTTTTTAATAACGTCATTAGCTGCTTGGAGAATGGTTTTGGTTGAGCGATAGTTTTCCTCCAATAAAACAACCTTGGCTTGAGGATAATCCTTCTCAAAATCCAAGATATTCTGCATATCAGCACCACGCCATCCGTAGATAGACTGGTCCGCATCCCCAACAACACAGATATTTTTAAAACGAGAAGCCAACAGTTTGACCAGTTGGTACTGGGCATGGTTAGTATCTTGGTACTCATCGACATGGATATATTGGAACTTTTGCTGATAGTAAGTCAAGACATCGGGATTTTGATCAAAGAGACGCAAGGTCAACATAATCAAATCATCAAAGTCAACTGACTCAGATTGACGGAGTTCCTTTTGATAGGACTCATAACACTTAGCGACAATGTTTGTATATAAATCTCCTGCTTGAGCAGCATAAGCAACATCGTCAATCAGATCATTCTTAGCATTGGAAATGGTTCCCAATATAGTCCGTTCATTCCATTTTTTTGGATCCAAATTCAACTGCTTGAGAATGCGTTTCATTAGTGTACGCTGCTCACCTGGATCGATAATGGTAAAGTTACGATTGTAACCAATATGATCCGCATCACGACGTAAGATACGAACGCACATAGAGTGAAAGGTCGCTATCAAACAGTCCTGCGTAGCTGGATTGAGCCCGTAGGCACGTTCTTTCATTTCACGAGCAGCCTTGTTAGTAAAGGTAATCGCTAAGATATTCCATGGATTGACCATCTTTTCATCAATTAAGTAGGCAATACGGTGGGTTAAAACACGAGTCTTACCAGACCCCGCCCCCGCCATGATCAGCAAAGGTCCTTCTGTGGTTTGAACAGCCTCGGCTTGACGGTCATTCATTCCCTTTAATAATTCATTCATCTTTTCTTCCTCATACTTCAAATCAGTCTTTATATTATAACAAAAATTGAGAAAAATAACTCTACTAGGAGTTGCTACTCTAAAAAGAAAAAAGAACACTATTTAAAGTGTTCCATTATTTTTCTACATTGACTCTAGAAGGTGTATTAAAGCCTGTGCAGAACAACGGCCAGCTTCTAAAATAAATTCATCAAATGAAATAGAAGCTTCATGGTTGGCATTATCACTCATGGCACGAATGACCAAGAAAGGTAAATTAAGCGCGTGAGCTGCCTGAGCAATCGCTGCCCCTTCCATCTCCACAGCAAGAACTTGAGGGAAATGTTTTCTAATAGTGGCTATCTTGTCTTCACCAGCTACAAAGCTGTCTCCTGTTACAATTAAACCTAAGTGCCAATTTTGGTCTAGTTTAGACAAGCTTTCTTGAATCAAGCTAACAAACTTTTTATCTGTCTCAAAGTAGAGTGGTTGTTGAGCCATCTGACCGTATTTATAACCAAAAGCAGTCACATCAACATCATGATAAGCTAGCTTTTCAGCAATCACTACATCACCGACTTCAATGCCTCCAGCCAAAGCTCCAGCTGAACCAGTGTTGATGACAGCATCTACTTTAAAGTGATCAGCTAAGATTGCGACACTCATAGCAGACATGACTTTACCAATTCCACTCTCGACCAAGACAAGCTCGACTGAACCAATGTTACCTGTATGATACTTATTTCCTAATACCGTCTCTTCTTGAGCGTTTTCTAAATGTTGAATTAGATAAACTAACTCTTCAGGCATAGCTGCAATAATTCCAATTTTCATATCATTTCTCCTTAGATAAATCTCATAGCAAGTACTAATAGAATTAAGAGAAAAATGACTGCAAATAAAATCTTGTTCAATTTAGAATTAAAGACATTTCTCTTTGTGTTCTCGATGCGACGACTCTTATGAATAGACGGCTCGACCTCGATTGTCAATGTATCTTGACTAAAACCATGGTCTCTTGAATGTGAATATCTATTATTTTGAGAAGAAAATGATAAGATCTTTGTTTCCTCATCATCTTGTAAAGGAGGACCAGAAATATCCTCTCCACAATTAGCACGTTCAATAATCTCATCTGTTAATAAAGGTTTTCCCATTGGTTGCTCCTCTATTTTTCTTGTAATTCCCAGTACTGGATAGCCATGATGGTTTTCGCATCACAAATGTCCCCTGACTGGATAAGTGATTTTGCTTGTTCAAGACTGACTTCTAGTAGTTCCAAGGTCTCATCTTCATCTTGGGGACGAGGATTCTCTACCTTTTTCAAGTTACTTGCCAAGTATAATTTCAATCTTTCGTTACAAAAGCCAATTGCAGAATAAAAATCATACAAAAGACTTAAAGTTCCAGTATAAGCTGCTTCTTCTTCTAACTCTCGAAGAGCTGCTGCTTCAGGATCTGAACTTTCACCAACTTCAAGTTTACCAGCAGGAATCTCATAAGAAATCCTTTCGATAGCCTTACGGTATTGCTTAACAAGAACAATTTTATTTTCTGGCGTAACTGCTAAAACACAGACTGCTCCATTATGAAAAATCAAGTCTCGTTGGGCATTTCCTTTACCGGCAGGTAATTCTACTTGATCCTGAACTAACTGAAAAATCGGTCCTTTGTAAATCTCTTTTCGACTAAGTGTTTTTTCTTCGAATTCCATTAGAAACTCCTATTTATTCTTAGGATGGTGTGGCAAGCGAGTAGCAAGGTTTTCTTTATTGGCTTGACGTCCACGTCCAATAGCTACCGCATCTATTGGCACATCCTTGGTAATAGTTGAACCAGCACCCACAAGTGAATTGTCTCCAAGTTCTACAGGTGCAATGATAGTTGAATTAGAACCTACAAATACATTGTCTCCAATGATAGTCTTATATTTCTTTTGACCATCATAATTGACAGTGATGGTACCAGCACCAATGTTTACATCTTTACCAATTTCACTGTTTCCAATGTAAGTTAGATGACCTGATTTAGTGTTTTCACCGATGCTTGAACCTTTGACTTCAACAAAGTTTCCGATGTGAACATTCTTAGCAAGACTTGAACCTGGGCGAATATGAGCATAAGGTCCTACGGTAACACCATCAGCAACATCACTTTCCTCAATCATAGAGTTCGTAATCACTGCTCCAGAACCAATAGTACTATCTACTATATAAGTCCCATTGGTCAAGACAGTCTCTGCACCTATCTTGCTATTACCCTTAAGGGTTACATTTGCATCAATATGAACTTCTGGGGCAATCTCGACATCAATATCAATATAAGTAGCTTCAGGATTTACAAAACTAACACCATTGACCATATGGGCTTGGTTAATACGACGACGCATTACAGCTTCAGCAATTGCAAGAGCTACACGATCATTGACGCCGAGACTTTCATCAAAGTCTTTTAATGTATAAGCGCCGACTTTTTCTCCAGCTTCACGGAAAATACCAATTACGTCCGTAATATAATACTCTCCCTGTGCATTATTCGTATTGATATTTTTTAGAGCTTCAAAGAGACGAGCATTATCAAAAACGTATGTTCCTGTATTGATTTCCTTGATTTGTTTTTCAAAATCCGTAGCATCTTTTTGCTCAACAATTCTAAGAACTTCTGCATTTTCATTACGCACAATACGTCCATATCCAAAAGGATTAGATGCTTCAGCTGTTAGGATAGTTGCAACATTCTTATGGTTCACATGAAAATCAATCAAATTTTTAAGACTATCCCCAGTAATCAAAGGAGTATCACCTGCAATAACTAATGTTTGTCCAGATAAGTTTTCAAGGATTGGCTCAGCCATCATAACTGCGTGTCCAGTTCCCAATTGCTCAGATTGTCTTACAAAATCAGTTTGACCAGCCAATACCTGTTCTACTAACTCTGCCTTATGTCCAACTACTGTAACTGTTTTTTCAGGATTAATTGCTCCCACGCTACGGAAAACATGCTCAAGCATAGAAATCCCAGCAACCTTGTGCATGACTTTTGGGAGATCTGATTTCATCCGGGTCCCTTTACCCGCTGCTAAAATAATTGCATAATTTGCCATATTTTTCTCTTTTCTATAGAATTTCTTCTACATTATATCATATTTTAGGCATGGAGACACAAATGAGGTAAAAATCACTTGATTCTTCTTGCTTTCTAGAGCCAATTTAATATGTTTCCTTTGATTTTTTTAATTTTTTACGATAAACTAATATGGTATGAGAAAAAGAATTCGCCCAGCTTTTGTTTTTACTATTATAGCTGTTTTTATTGGGATTTTAATTATGAATCGGCCTCGCTTTGAAGACCACCCCGTTAAAACCAAACCAAATCCAGTTCAGGTAGAAAATCAAGCTTTACATAATTTAGATAAACCTATAATTGATTTATCCGGTTGGCAAAGACCATCAGAAATAAATTACGATATTTTATCAAAAAATATTTCTGGTGCTATCGTTCGAGTTCATGGAGGAAACCAAATTACAAAGGAGAATGATGCTTCTTTTACCAACGGAACCGATAAAGCCTATAAAAGTCATATTATAGAATTACAAAAACGTAACATTCCTGTAGCTGTCTATGCATATGTTTCTGCTAAGAGTGTTGAAGATATGGAGAAGGCTGCTGAAGCTTTTTATAACGCTGCTTCTCCATACAATCCTAGTTATTACTGGCTTGATGTCGAAGAAAAAACGATGTCAGATATGAATAAAGGTGTAGAAGCCTTTAGAGCCAAACTAGCTTCGCTAGGAGCTAAGAATATCGGCATTTACATCGGTGTTTACTTCATGAAAGAACACAGTATCAGCACCGATAACTATACAGCTATTTGGATTCCTTCTTATGGTTCTGATACTGGATATTTTGATAGTGCACCTGTAACTGATATCGATTACGACCTTCATCAATATACTTCCAAAGGAAAACTTGTAGGATTTGAGCATCATCTAGATTTAAATCTCATTTCATTGAAAAAGGATAAGGAAGAAACATTTAGAAAACTATTTTTAAAACCCTAAACTAGATTTTAATAAGCAAGTTGATTGATTTATTCAACTTGCTTTTCTTTATTTTAACACTTTGTGTTATAATATAATATGTGATTTAGAAGTAAACGGAGGACCTTTATGTTATCTTGGATTTCAAAAATTATTAAAGGTATCATTATTGCACTAGGATTCATCTTACCCGGTATCTCTGGCGGTGTTCTAGCTGCTATCTTGGGAATTTACGAACGAATGATTCGTTTTTTAGCACATCCTTTTAAACAGTTAAAAGAAGATATCCTGTATTTCTTACCTGTTGCCATTGGTATGCTACTTGGAATTGGACTTTTTTCTTATCCCATTGAATATCTATTAGAACATTATCAAGTATATGTTTTGTGGAGTTTTGCCGGTGCCATTATCGGTACAGTCCCGAGTTTAGTTAAAGAAGCTAATCGCGAATCAGAAAGAGATAAGGTTGATTTGATTTGGTTTTGGGCAACCTTTATTATTTCTGGGATTTCTCTTTATAGCCTCAATTTTGTTGTTGGTTCCCTATCTGCAACTTTCTTGAACTTTATTCTGGCAGGTGCACTTTTGGCACTTGGAATCTTAGTTCCTGGACTCAGCCCATCAAATCTTCTATTGATTCTTGGCCTCTATAGTCCAATGCTAACAGGATTCAAAACTTTTGATCTCTTTGGTACTTTCCTACCAATCGGCATCGGAGCTGTCCTCACTTTTGTTGCATTTTCAAAATTTATGGACTATGCACTCCGTGTCTATCACTCCCGTGTCTATCACTTTATCATCGGGATTGTACTTTCAAGTACGCTCTTGATTCTTATCCCAAACGCAGGTAGTTCTGAAAGCATTAGTTATGCAGGTTTATCCATTGTATCTTATGTGATTATCGCCTTCTTCTTTGCTCTTGGTATCTGGTTGGGAATTTGGATGAGTCAATTAGAGGATAAATACAAATAATGACTAAAAAAGTTAGAATTAAGAAAACCTTAGTTGAACAAATCTTAACAAAGGCTGGTATTAAACATAAGGGGATTCAGGTAAATGCTCTCGAAGGTCAAATACCTTCAGGTTATGAGAAACATCAAATCTTTAAAACCCTAGCTCTTCTTGGAGATAAGACAGGTCCAATTATCGGTATTATTCCCATTACTGAACACCTCTCTGAAAAGAAACTAGCTAAAATTTCAGGCAATAAAAAAGTAAACATGATACCTCAAAAAGATTTGGAAAAAACAACGGGCTATATCCACGGAGCCAACAATCCTGTCGGTATTCGTCAAAAACATAACTATCCCATTTTCATTGATAACACTGCCCTTTCGCTTAATGAACTGATTGTTTCTGCTGGTGAAGTTGGTCACAGTATTATCATCGAACCTAAAGATCTAGCTAGCTTTGTCAAAGCAGAATTCGCAGATATCCTCGAAGTTTAGCCTAGTCACAAAAACAAAAACAGCCACTATTCAGAACTTACACCTTAGTGTTAAGTTCTTTTTAGTTTTCATAGAATATCCGTGAATTTATTTGATATTTATGATAAAATGGGAGTATCGCAAAATAGACTCATTGTAACAAGTATTGAGTAAACCTAGGAGGAACCCATGTCAACTGAACATATGGAAGAACTAAATGACCAACAGATCGTTCGCCGTGAAAAAATGGCTGCGCTCCGTGAACAAGGAATAGACCCATTCGGGAAACGATTTGACCGTACTGCTAACTCTCAAGAATTAAAAGATAAATTTGCTGACCTCGATAAAGAACAACTACATGAATTAAATGAAACTGCTACGATTGCAGGGCGTTTGGTAACCAAACGTGGTAAAGGTAAAGTCGGCTTTGCCCATCTTCAAGACCGTGAAGGTCAAATCCAAATCTACGTGCGTAAAGACGAGGTTGGTGAAGAAAACTACGAAATCTTTAAAAAAGCTGACCTCGGTGACTTCCTTGGTGTCGAAGGTGAAGTCATGCGTACCGATATGGGAGAACTCTCTATCAAAGCCACTCATATTACTCACTTGTCTAAGGCTCTTCGTCCGCTTCCAGAAAAGTTCCACGGTTTGACTGACGTTGAAACCATTTACCGTAAACGTTACTTAGATTTAATTTCTAACCGCGAGAGCTTTGAACGTTTTGTCACTCGTTCAAAAATCATCTCTGAAATCCGTCGTTACCTTGACCAAAAAGGCTTCCTTGAAGTTGAAACTCCTGTTCTTCACAACGAAGCTGGAGGTGCTGCTGCTCGTCCATTTATCACTCACCACAATGCTCAAAACATTGATATGGTACTTCGTATCGCGACTGAACTCCACTTGAAACGTCTCATCGTTGGTGGTATGGAACGTGTCTATGAGATTGGTCGTATCTTCCGTAACGAAGGTATGGACGCTACACACAACCCTGAGTTCACTTCTATCGAAGTTTACCAAGCTTATGCAGACTTCCAAGATATCATGGACTTGACTGAAGGTATTATCCAACACACTGCAAAAGCTGTTAAAGGCGATGGCCCAGTTAACTACCAAGGTACTGAAATCAAAATTAACGAACCATTCAAACGTGTTCACATGGTTGATGCTATTAAAGAAATTACAGGTGTAGATTTCTGGCAAAACATGACCTTCGAAGAAGCTAAAGCTATAGCTGCTGAGAAGAAAGTTCCAGTTGAGAAACACTACACTGAGGTTGGCCACATCATCAATGCCTTCTTTGAAGAATTTGTTGAAGAAACGTTGATTCAACCTACCTTTGTCTATGGACATCCAGTAGCTGTATCTCCACTTGCTAAGAAGAACCCTGAAGACGAACGCTTTACTGACCGTTTCGAGCTCTTCATTATGACTAAAGAATACGGAAATGCCTTCACTGAGCTCAACGATCCAATCGATCAGCTTAGCCGTTTTGAAGCCCAAGCTAAAGCAAAAGAGCTTGGTGACGATGAAGCGACTGGTATCGACTATGACTACATTGAAGCACTTGAATATGGTATGCCGCCAACAGGTGGTTTGGGAATCGGTATCGACCGTCTCTGCATGCTCCTCACTGATACAACAACTATCCGTGACGTACTTCTTTTCCCAACTATGAAATAAACATTAAACTCCTAGAATTTTTCTAGGAGTTTTTTGTAGTTAAAAAGACAACCTTATCAAAGAGGTTGTCTTTTTATTATTGAACTAGAATAATCCAAGAACAGTTCCATCACTTTCAACATCCATGTTGAGAGCGGCAGGTCGTTTTGGAAGTCCAGGCATGGTCATGACATCACCAGTAAGAGCGACGATAAAGCCTGCACCAAGTTTTGGTACCAATTCACGAATAGTAATTTCAAAGTTTTCAGGTGCTCCAAGAGCGTTAGGGTTATCTGAGAAACTGTATTGAGTTTTAGCCATACAGATTGGCAGTTTATCCCAACCATTTTGTACGATTTGAGCAATTTGGGTTTGAGCTTTCTTCTCGAAGTTTACTTTGCTACCACGGTAGATTTCAGTAACAATCTTTTCAATTTTTTCTTGAACAGAGAGTTCATTGTCATATAAACGAGTATAGTTTGCAGGAGTTTCAGCAATCGTTTTGACCACAGTTTCAGCAAGCGCTACTCCACCTTCTGCACCATTAGCCCAAACACTTGCTAACTCGACTGGAACGTCAATTGAAGCACAGAGTTCTTTCAAGGCAGCAATTTCAGCTTCTGTATCAGATACAAATTCATTGATAGCAACAACTGCTGGAATACCAAACTTACGGATATTCTCAACGTGGCGTTTCAAGTTTGCAAATCCAGCACGTACTGCTTCCACATTTTCCTCTGTCAGAGCATCCTTAGCAACTCCACCATTCATCTTAAGAGCACGAAGAGTCGCTACAATGACTACTGCACTTGGAGCTGTTGGCAAGTTTGGAGTCTTGATATCCAGGAATTTCTCAGCACCAAGGTCTGCACCAAAACCAGCTTCTGTCACTGTGTAATCTGCTAAACGTAGAGCCGTTTTCGTTGCCAAAACTGAGTTACAGCCATGGGCGATGTTGGCAAAAGGACCACCGTGTACGAATGCTGGTGTACCATAGATTGTTTGAACTAAGTTTGGTTTGATAGCATCTTTCAAAATCAATGCCAAGGCACCTTCAACCTGTAGATCACCCACTGAAACAGGTGTACGGTCATAACGGTAACCAATAACGATATTTGCCAAACGACGTTTCAAATCTTCAATGTCAGTTGCCAAGCAAAGGATAGCCATGATTTCTGAAGCAACAGTGATATCAAATCCATCTTCGCGAGGAATACCATTAAGAGGACCACCGAGTCCAACAGTTACATGACGAAGAGCACGGTCGTTTAAGTCAACAACACGTTTCCAAAGAATACGACGTTGGTCAATTCCTAGCTCATTTCCTTGGTGCAAGTGATTGTCGATCAAGGCAGAAAGAGCATTGTTGGCAGTTGTGATAGCATGCATATCACCAGTAAAATGAAGGTTGATATCTTCCATTGGTAACACTTGAGCATAACCACCACCAGCTGCACCACCTTTGATTCCCATCACAGGACCAAGAGATGGTTCTCGGATAGCAATCATGGTTTTCTTACCAATCTTATTCAAAGCATCAGCAAGACCGATTGTAATAGTTGACTTCCCTTCACCTGCTGGCGTTGGGTTGATGGCTGTCACCAAAATCAACTTGCCAATTGGATTTGCCTCAACCTCACGAATCTTATCAAAGCTAAGTTTAGCCTTGTATTTTCCATACAACTCCAAATCATCATAAGAAATACCAAGTTTCTCGACAACATCAACAATCGGTTTCAATTCAATACTCTGTGCAATTTCAATATCTGTTTTCATAGGAAGCTCCTCTGCCCTTTAATGTTTGAAATCATTATAACACAAAACAAGATTTATTTCATCCAAGTAGTTTTTTAATGTTCGTATTTTTCTTTAGTTTTCTAGTTTAAATTCATTCTTATTTATTTTTTATATGTGTTTATAACGATAAACTATAGGAATTGAATCAAATACTGAACCGCTTTTTTTGACATGCAAATATTTTTTGTGTAAAATGATGCTATGAAAATTTTAGTAACTTCTGGTGGTACTAGTGAGGCTATAGACCGTGTTCGCTCTATCACTAATCACTCTACAGGTCGTCTTGGCTTGGTTATAACAGAAGCTTTAATAAAAGCAGGTCATGAAGTTTGCTTGATTACAACTTCTCATGCAATTAAACCAGCTAGTCATCCAAATCTTAAAATTATAGAAATTAAGAATACTTTGGATTTACTTGAGGAGATGCGAAATCTTGTTAAAGATTACCAAGTTTTAATTCATTCTATGGCTGTATCTGACTATACCCCGGTCTACATGACAAATATAGATGAGGTTCAAGCTAGTCAAGATTTATCGGAATTTCTAACTAAGCATAATACTGAGACCAAAATTTCTTCAAAGGAAGATGCTCAGATTCTTTTTCTTAAGAAAAATCCTAAGATTATTTCTCTGGTCAAAGAATGGAATCCTAAAATTCATCTAATAGGTTTTAAACTCCTGGTTGATGTTACAAAGGATCATTTGATAGATGTTGCTAGAGAAAGTCTTAAAAAGAATCAAGCAGACATTATTGTTGCTAACGATTTGACTCAAATAAACTCTGAACAACACCTGGCTTACTTAGTTGAAAAAAATGATTATCAAACAGCATACAGCAAACAAGAAATCGCTGAGCTAATAATTAAAAAAATTCAAGGATTTACTTTTTAGAAAGGAAAGTTATGGCTCACATTACTCTTGCAATTACTGGTTCAATTGCTTCCTACAAGGCTGCCGATTTAGTCAGTTCTTTAAAAAAGCAAGGACATAGTGTATCGGTCTTGATGACAAAAGCAGCTACTGATTTTATACAACCATTAACACTGCAAGTTTTGTCCCAAAATCTGGTTCATCTCGATGTCATGCAAGAACCTTATCCAGACCAAGTCAATCACATCGAAAGAGGAAAAGAAACTGACTTATTTATCGTTTCTCCTGCAACTGCTAACACTATTGCCAAGCTTGCACATGGCTTTGCGGATAATATGGTGACTAGTACTGCTCTGGCATTACCAGATAATATCCCTAAATTATTAGCACCTGCCATGAATACAAAAATGTTTACCCACCCTGCCACACAGACAAATCTTAAAACTCTAGAAAGCTATGGATACGAGATTATCTCTCCTAAAGAATCCCTCTTAGCTTGTGGCGACTTCGGAAGCGGCGCTTTAGCCGATTTGGAAATTATTATAGAAAGAATAAAGGAAACTCTCAATGAACAAACGCTCTAACATCGCACCTGTTGCTATATTTTTTGCTAGTATGATTGTCATCCATCTGCTGACCTCAATCTTATTTAATGTATTACCATTCCCAATCAAACCAACAATCGTTCATATCCCAGTTATTATTGCTAGTATCATTTACGGTCCAAGAATCGGTGCTATCCTTGGATTTTTAATGGGTATGATTAGTTTAACTGTTAATACAATTACTATCTTACCAACTAGCTATCTCTTCTCTCCATTTGTACCTAATGGCAATATCTATTCATTAATCATCGCCATTGTTCCTCGTATCCTCATCGGTTTGACTCCTTACTTTGTTTATAAACTTTTTAAAAACAAAGCTGGTCTTATCTTTGCTGGTGCTCTTGGTTCTCTAACAAATACTGTATTTGTCTTAGGTGGAATCTTCTTCCTTTTCGGAAGTGTTTTCGATGGAAATATTCAAAAACTATTGGCTACTGTTATCTCAACAAACTCAATTGCAGAATTAGTTATCTCGGCTGTTTTAACTGCTCTCATTGTTCCAAGATTAGAAAAAATTAAACAATAAAAGAAAACCTGTATCCTATTGATACAGGTTTTTTTATTGTCAATGTGTTAATCGTGCTTCTTCTAAGATTTTTTCAATCTTTGTTGTAAGTAAATCAATAGCTACAGTATTGGTAACACCTTCAGGGATAATAATATCAGCATAACGCTTGGTCGGCTCGATAAACTGGTGGTACATGGGTTTAACCACACCAAGGTATTGCTCAATAACACTATCAAGGCTACGTCCACGCTCTTCCATATCACGCTTAATACGACGGATGATACGAACATCATCATCGGTATCCACGAAAATCTTGATATCCATCAAATCACGAAGGCGCTGATCCTCTAAAACTAAGATTCCTTCAACTATAAAGACATCCTGAGGCTCCTGACGGTAAGTTTTGGAGCTACGTGTATGTTTTGTATAGTCATAGGTAGGAATATCCACTGGACGACCAGCCAATAACTCCTTAATCTGCTCAATCATTAAGTCAGTATCAAAGGCAAAAGGATGGTCATAGTTAGTCTTAATCCGCTCTTCGAAGGTCAAATGGGATTGATCCTTGTAATAAGAGTCGTGCTCAATCATGGAAATCTTTTCATTGGGAAAATGGGATAAGATAGCTTTGGAAACACTAGTTTTTCCTCCACCAGATCCGCCTGTAACACCTATAATAATTGGTCTATTTTGCATAGTTGCCTCCGTTTTTTTCCTGGGTCTATTCTACCATATTTTTAGGAAATTTTACAGCAGTAATTCTTTATAAAGCAAACTAAAAATCCCCGTAACTAAATAGCTACGAGGATAAATAATTTCTTAATCAAAGTTAACGTATTCTTTAGAAAGTTCAAGAACTTCTTCCATTGTTGAACATTCAGTAAGAGCACGGTTAGCGTATTCTTGCATTTTAGCAGTGTCAAGTTTCTTCATCAAGCTACGTGTACGAAGTACAGATGTCGCTGACATTGAGAACTCATCCAAGCCCATACCAACAAGAAGTGGAACAGCTGTTTGGTCACCGGCCATTTCACCACACATACCAGCCCATTTACCTTCAGCGTGAGCTGCTTTGATAACATTGTTGATCAAGCGAAGGATTGATGGGTTATACGGTTGGTAAAGGTATGAAACTTGCTCGTTCATACGGTCTGCTGCCATTGTGTATTGGATCAAGTCGTTAGTACCGATTGAGAAGAAGTCAACTTCTTTTGCAAATTGGTCTGCAAGCATTGCTGCTGCAGGAATTTCAATCATGATACCAACTTGGATGTCATCCGCAACTGCAACACCTTCAGTAACCAATTTTGCTTTTTCTTCTTCAAGAATAGCTTTAGCAGTACGGAACTCTTTCAACAAAGCAACCATTGGGAACATGATACGCAATTTACCATGAACAGATGCACGAAGCAATGCACGCAATTGTGTACGGAACATTTGGTTACCAGTTTCAGAGATAGAGATACGTAAAGCACGGTAGCCCAAGAATGGGTTCATTTCTTTAGGAAGATCGAAGTAAGGAAGCTCTTTATCCCCACCGATATCCATTGTACGAACAACAACAGGTTTACCGTTCATTCCTTCAAGAACTGCTTTGTATGCTTCGTATTGGTCGTCTTCAGTTGGGAAGTCTTGAGAATCCATGTACAAGAATTCAGTTCGGTAGAGACCAACTGCTTCTGCACCGTTTTCGTTCACACCTTCAACGTCTTTAGGTGTACCGATGTTAGCAGCCAACTCAAAGTGTTTACCATCAGCGGTAACTGTTTTAGCATCTTTTAAAAGAGCCCATTCAGCTTTTTGTTGAGCATAAGCTTCACCAGCTGCTTTGAATTCTGCGATTTGTTCTTCGCTTGGGTTAATAACCACTTCACCTGAAATACCAGAAACAGCCAAAATATCACCATCTT
The DNA here is from genome assembly GCF_047460355.1 of Streptococcus timonensis. Lineage (GTDB taxonomy): Bacteria > Bacillota > Bacilli > Lactobacillales > Streptococcaceae > Streptococcus > Streptococcus timonensis_A. The sequence goes on from NZ_JASHGL010000002.1 coordinate 148,136, forward strand.
TTACAAGTTCAGTAATGTTGTTTGTACCCAAAACAGCTGCGATCTCAAGTGTACGAGCCATAATAGCTGAGTGGCTTGTACGTCCACCAATATTAGTTACAAAAGCTTTTACAAAGTTTTTGTCCAATTGGGCAGTATCAGATGGAGTCAAGTCGTGTGCAATGACGATTACTTCTTCATTAATAGAAGCTGGGTTTGGCAATTTCTTACCAAGAAGATTTGCCAGAACACGTTTAGTAACGTCTCGAATATCAGCTGCACGTTCTTGCATGTATGGATTATCTTCCATGCCTTCAAAGATTGTGATGAACATGTCTGTAACCTCTTTAAGACCTGCTTCAGCATTCACTTTTTTAGCACGGATAGTTTCTTTAATTTGACCGATTAATTCAGGGTCAGAAAGAACCATTAAATGAGCGTCAAAAACTTGCGCTGCTTCTTCACCAAGCGTACCTACTGCTTTTTCACGGATAAGAGAAAGCTCGTTTTGAGAAGCTTCAAGAGCAACATCTAAACGAGCTTCTTCAGCATTTGTATCTTCGACTGAAACAGTCTCGAATGATAAATCCGGTTGAACAAGTAGATATGCTTTTGCAACGGCAACACCATCAGATGCTGCAATTCCTTTAAGCATTTCTGTCATATTCTTATGCCAATCCTTCTTTTTCCATTGTTTCTGAGATAGCAGCGATAGCGTCATCAGCGTCTGCACCTTCAGCAGTGATTGTAACGTCAGCACCTTGACCAACACCAAGGCTCATAACACCCATGATAGATTTAAGGTTAACTGATTTACCTTTGTACTCAAGAGTGATATCTGAAGCAAATTTGCTAGCAGTTTGTACTAACAAAGTAGCTGGACGTGCGTGAATACCTGTTTCTGCCACTACGTGGAAATCTTTAGAAGCCATAGTTTGACTCTCCTTTAAATGTTTTCTTGTTGGGTTATGTCTGATAACCCTTACAGTTTAGTATTATATCACTTTCACATTCCTTTTTCAAGTGTTTAATGGACTTAATCCTATTTACTTTCAGATAACTTCCAGAAAAGATTTCACTCATTAAATAGTTATACCTTATATAGTTTTGAAATTTTTTTTATTATCAGAAATCCTATATTTAAAGCGATTCCGTTTTCTGAAACCCCTATATATTGTGTTTTTTGAAATATAATTAGAAAAAATTATACAATATTTAGTTTCTATTCGTTGACAAAGTTTTTTTTTCTGATATACTAGGAAAGGTATTATTAATTCAAAGAGGAGTACCATAAATGGTAACAGTATATTCAAAAAATAATTGTGTTCAATGTAAGATGACAAAACGCTTCTTGGATAGCAATAATATTGCCTATCAAGAGATTAATCTCGATGAACAACCTGAATACATTGATCAAGTTAAAGAGCTTGGCTTTAGTGCTGCTCCTATCATTCAAACACCGACTGAGGTTTTCTCTGGTTTCCAACCAGCAAAACTCAAACAACTTGCTTAAAAGTCAGGATTAAAAAGCTTCTATTTACTTTTAGAAGCCTTTATTTTGTAATTAGATAAGGGAAATTTATGGGATTAAAAAAACTCGAAGACGTTACCTACTTCCGTCTTAATAATGAAATCAACCGTCCAGTTAATGGTCAAATTATGCTTCATAAAGATAAAGAAGCCTTGGATGCATTTTTTAAAGAAAATGTTTTTCCAAACTCTATGGTCTTTAATTCAGTCTTAGATAAGATTAACTACCTTATTAAGCATGACTACATTGAAACAGCTTTTATTGAGAAATATCGTCCAGAATTTTTTGAAGAGCTTTATCAGTTTATAAAAGATCAAAACTTCCAGTTTAAATCGTTTATGGCTGCCTACAAGTTCTATAATCAGTATGCACTTAAGACAAATGATGGTGACTACTACCTTGAAAACATGGAGGATCGCGTATTCTTTAATGCTGTCTACTTTGCGGATGGTGATGAAGCGATCGCAACTGATATTGCTAACGAGATCATCCATCAACGCTATCAACCAGCAACTCCATCTTTCTTGAATGCTGGTCGTGCACGTCGTGGTGAGTTAGTATCATGTTTCTTGATTCAGGTTACAGATGATATGAACTCTATTGGCCGTTCTATCAACTCTGCTCTTCAACTTTCACGTATTGGTGGTGGAGTCGGGATTACTCTTAGCAACCTTCGTGAAGCTGGCGCGCCTATCAAGGGTTACGAAGGAGCTGCGTCTGGTGTCGTTCCAGTTATGAAGCTCTTTGAAGATAGCTTCTCTTACTCAAACCAATTGGGACAACGTCAGGGGGCTGGAGTTGTTTACCTCAACGTCTTTCACCCTGATATCATCGCATTTCTTTCGACTAAAAAAGAAAATGCCGATGAAAAAGTTCGTGTAAAGACTTTGTCACTTGGTGTTGTAGTACCAGATAAATTCTACGAACTGGCTCGCAAAAATGAGGATATGTACCTCTTTAGCCCATACTCTGTTGAGAAAGAGTACGGTGTAGCATTTAACTATATCGACATTACTGAGAAGTATGAGGAACTAGTAGCAAATCCTAACATTCGCAAGACAAAAATCAAGGCTCGTGATTTAGAAACTGAAATCTCTAAATTGCAACAAGAGTCTGGCTATCCTTATGTCGTTAATATCGATACAGCAAACCGTGCCAACCCAATCGATGGCAAGATTATCATGAGTAACTTGTGTTCTGAGATTCTTCAAGTCCAAGAACCAAGCTTGATTAATGATGCACAAGAATTTCTTGAGATGGGAACCGACATTTCATGTAACCTTGGTTCAACCAACGTTGTCAACATGATGACATCGCCAGACTTTGGACGCTCTATTCGTGCCATGGTTCGTGCTCTTACCTTTGTTACTGATAATTCTCATATTAAAGCTGTCCCAACAATTGACCATGGAAATAGCTTGGCCCATACATTCGGTCTTGGTGCAATGGGACTACATAGTTACCTTGCTCAACAATTGATTGAATATGGATCAGAAGAGTCTATCGAATTTACAAGTATTTATTTCATGCTCATGAACTATTGGACTCTGGTTGAATCAAATAACATCGCGCGTGAACGTGGCATTACCTTCCACAACTTTGAGAAATCAGACTACGCAAACGGAACTTATTTCGATAAGTATACATCTGGTCAATTTGTTCCAAAATCAGAACGCGTAAAAGAACTCTTTAAAGATGTCTTTATCCCAACTGGTGCAGACTGGGCTGAGCTTCGTGAAAAGGTTCAGGCAGATGGTCTTTATCACCAAAACCGTTTAGCTGTAGCACCAAATGGGTCAATCAGTTACATTAATGATGTTTCTGCTTCTATCCACCCAATCACACAACGTATCGAAGAACGTCAAGAGAAAAAAATTGGTAAGATTTACTATCCTGCTGCAGGATTGTCAACAGATACTATTCCTTACTACACTTCTGCCTACGATATGGATATGCGTAAGGTTATCGATGTATACGCTGCGGCTACTGAGCACGTAGATCAAGGGCTTTCACTCACTCTCTTCATGCGTAGTGACATTCCAAAAGGTCTTTACGAATGGAAGAAAGAAAACAAGCAAACGACACGTGACCTATCTATCCTACGTAACTATGCCTTCAACAAGGGCATCAAGTCTATCTACTACGTCCGTACCTTTACAGATGATGGTGGAGAAGTCGGCGCTAACCAATGTGAAAGCTGTGTAATTTAACTCTTATTTGAAATAACAATCTAATCAATCTTTCAAGACTTTTAGATTTGTTTATACAATGATTTTGCAACTAAAAAGACGGTTTCCCGACTTTTTGTGCAGTATTTCTATAGTATTGTGATAGACAAGCATTATTTAATTTAACTAATACCAACAGAAAGAGAAATGTAATGGAAACTTACTACAAAGCCATTAACTGGAATGCCATCGAGGATGTCATTGATAAATCAACCTGGGAAAAGCTGACTGAGCAGTTCTGGCTCGATACACGTATTCCCTTGTCAAATGACCTTGATGACTGGAGAAAATTATCAAACAAGGAAAAAGACTTGGTAGGTAAAGTCTTTGGTGGACTAACCCTTCTTGATACTATGCAATCTGAAACTGGGGTTCAAGCTCTACGTGCAGATATCCGTACACCTCATGAGGAAGCTGTTTTTAACAATATCCAATTTATGGAATCTGTCCATGCCAAATCTTACTCTTCTATCTTCTCAACCTTGAATACTAAGTCTGAAATTGAAGATATTTTTGAATGGACAAATACAAATCCTTATCTTCAAAGAAAAGCAGAAATCATCAACGAAATTTACCTAAATGGTACGCCACTTGAAAAGAAGGTAGCCAGTGTGTTCCTTGAAACTTTCCTCTTCTACTCCGGTTTCTTCACACCTCTCTACTACCTTGGTAATAACAAGCTAGCTAACGTAGCAGAAATCATTAAACTCATCATTCGTGATGAGTCAGTTCACGGTACCTACATCGGATACAAGTTTCAACTTGGTTTCAATGAACTTCCAGAAGAAGAGCAAGATAAACTCAAAGATTGGATGTACGACCTTCTCTACACCCTCTATGAAAACGAAGAAGGTTACACTGAAAGTCTCTACGATAGCGTTGGTTGGACCGAGGAAGTTAAGACATTCCTTCGTTACAATGCTAACAAGGCTCTCATGAACTTGGGACAAGATCCACTCTTCCCAGATTCAGCAGATGATGTTAACCCAATCGTTATGAACGGAATTTCAACTGGTACATCAAACCACGACTTCTTCTCTCAAGTTGGTAATGGTTATCTCCTTGGTGAAGTTGAAGCTATGCAGGACGATGATTATAACTACGGTTTAGACTAAATAAAATATATAAAAACATCTGAGTTAAAAACAAACACAGATGTTTTTTGTTTTTGTTTATTTCTGTTCTTTAAATTGATTGATTGTATAGTTTGTGGTATGATAGTAGATGAGATGGAGGTGATCCAATGCTAAAACAAGAAAAACTAGATGTGATTTTAGAGATTATCAATACAAGAGGAACCATCACAGTCAAAGAAATAATGAATCGTTTAGATATTTCTGATATGACTGCTCGACGTTATCTGCAAGAGTTAGCTGACAAGGATCTACTTGTTCGAGTGCACGGAGGTGCTGAAAAACTTCGTTCTGGTTCTCTATTTGCAAATGAACGCTCGAATATCGAAAAACAAGCTCTTCAAATTGCTGAGAAACAAGAAATTGCAAAATTTGCTGGTCATTTAGTTGAAGAAAGAGAAACGATTTTTATCGGTCCAGGTACTACTCTTGAGTTCTTTGCGCGTGAACTTCCGATAGATAATATTCGTGTGGTAACAAATAGCCTTCCTGTTTTCATTATCTTGAATGAACGAAAACTGACTGATTTAATTTTGATTGGTGGAAATTATCGAGAAATTACTGGTGCCTTTGTTGGAACCTTAACGCTCCAAGATATTGAAAGTCTTCAATTCTCTAAAGCTTTTGTTAGTTGCAATGGTATAAAAGATCATGCTATCGCTACTTTTAGCGAAGATGAAGGTGAGGTCCAAAAGCTAGCATTAAATAATGCTAATAAAAAGATTCTTCTTGCTGACCACAGTAAATTTAATAAGTTTGATTTTTATACTTTCTATAATATCTCTGATATTGATACGATTATTTCAGATTCAAAACTTAGCCAAGAAACCCTGCAAGATTTATCAAAACAAACTAATATCATCAAACCTCAATAAAGCATTCGACTAACGAATGCTTTATTTTTAATCCAAAATAATTTAACACTCTCACAAAAAAATAAGCCCATCATCTTGATGAGCTTATTATATTAGTGTTGAAATGGCATAAAATCCGAATCAAAGGAAATGTTATCATTATCATCAGCATTGACAAAACTTAAAAATAATTTTTGAAACTCTTCAAGTTCATAGTCTGAATGACAAAGCCACTCCTTGCCTGTTGAGACATACCATTTTCCAAGACTTGCAAGTTGGTCCTTGGTCAAGGATGGTATATGCGAACACTGTTCAAAGTTAATAATATAAACTTTTTCATAGACTGATTTGATAAAATCTTTCAGCATGAACTTTCCTCACTTTAATTCTATACCTAATGACTATTAGTACTATTCAATCACTTGAGTTTCAGCTAATTTCTTGTACCAATGAGCTGATTTCTTAGGATAGCGTTCTTGTGTATCGAAATCAACGTAGAAGAGTCCGTAACGTTTTTCATAACCATTAGACCATGAGAAAACGTCCATTAATGACCAGATGAAGTATCCTTTCACAACTGCACCATCTGCAATCGCATCTGAAATAACTTCCAAATGTTGCTTCACGTAATCAATACGACCATCATCGTAAACAGTGTTATCCACAAACTCGTCTTTATATCCAAGACCGTTTTCTGTGATATAGATTTTCTTATAGTTTGGATAATCTTTCTTCACACGCATGATTTGGTCATACAATCCTTGAGGATAGATAATCCAGTCCCAGTCAGTACGAGGGACATAATCAGGAGCGACTCTTCGACCAACACCTTTAATTTGGTACTTAGAGCTTCCTTTTTCACCTTTACCGTTATGGATAATCTCAGTTTCTCCATCAAAGGCTTCCATCCAGTCACTCATGTAGTAGTTAATTCCAAGGAAGTCGTTCAAGTCTTTTGCTGCTTCTAGTACTGCAAAATCTTCATCACGAAGGTCTAAGCTTCCTCCGTTAACAGATAAGATGTGGTTAACGCCATCCATCGTTTCTTTTGAATAGTGTCCAAGGTAAGTGGCATCCAAAATAAATTTGTTATGGATGATATCTTCTAACTCAGATGCTCGAACATCGGCAGGGTTCTTAGGATCTAACGGATATTTAGTTGGTAACGCGTGAACGACACCAATTTCTCCTTTATATCCTTTATCTTTATATAATTTCACAGCGCGGGCATGAGCAACCATCATATTGTGGTGAGATTGGAATACTTTTGCTAAATCGTATTGAATTCCTGGTGGGAATTTACCAACTAAGTATTGACCGTCACCAATTGGTCCAATTTCATTGAAAGTTGTCCAGTAGTTCACTTCAGGAAACTCTTCAAAACAGAATGCGGCATAGTCCACAAAGTGTTCGATATTTTCACGATTTAAGAAGTCTCCATTTGAATGAAGAGCTTCTGGTGTATCAAAGTGGTGAAGGGTTACAAAAGGCTCCACATGGCGTTTGTGGCATTCCGCAAATAGATTGTGATAGAATTCTACCCCTTTTGGATTTACTTCACCATAGCCAGTTGGGAAAATACGTGACCAAGCAATAGAAATACGAATTCCGTTTACGCCATATTCTTCAGCCAACTGTAAGTCTACTGGATATTTATGGTAGAAATCGCTTGCTGGTTCTGCTGTATACCAATAGTTATCAGCTAAGTATTTGTCCCAGGCAACAGGACCTTTACCATCTGTATGGGTAGCTCCTTCTGCTTGATAGGCAGCCGTTGCGCCACCGAAAATAAAATCTTTAGGAAGTGTTTTTGTCATTTTTTCACCTATTTCTTGATTGTATAAAATGAAAAATGAGGGGAGAGGAGTCAGTGAGCCATCCATCTCCATCTCACTTCTTGTTCCAAGCCACCGAATTGTGACATGAGGAGGTAAAAACGATATATTTTTACCGACGAATTAACAAGTCGATTAGGAAAATCGCCATAGCGATTTCCGTTACGATAGGAGACTGTTTCACAGTCCCTATCGTTAATCGAATTGCGCCTGAACGAAGGCTAGAGCACCTTGTCCATCGCGTGTCAATTTAATGTACTGAGCACCTTCTGTCTTCGCCAATTTGATGCCTAGTTTATCTGTTTCAGCTTTCATATCCTCAAAGTTTGAAGCAACTTGTGGTGCTAAGATAACCAAATCAAATTCTGGTAACATTTCACGGTGGGCTCCATAGCCACCTGCTGCAGCTTTAACTGGAACTTTATACTCTTCTGCGGCTTTATTCAAAGCATTGGCAAGGAGACCACTTGTTCCTCCACCCGCACAAAGAACGAGGACGTTTGTTTCTTCAGTAATTGTATTTTGTGCTGATTCTACTCCAGCTTTTTCAAGAATAGCATCTGCTTTTGCAGTGTTAAAGTTTGCAGCAACTTTTTCTTTTAATTCATCATTAGCTTTACCTGAACGTTCTTCTTCGAGAATTTGTTCATCATAAACCTTGAGGAATGGATAGTAGATTGCAATATCTACTATAATTAACAATGCTGCAAGAGCGAATGATAAGAACTGGAAGTTTGTACCAAGAACAATACCAAGAGGTCCTGGTGTAGTCCATGGAAGGTTGGCAGTAAATGAGTTCATGCCAAGTGTTTCAATAAAGAACTTAAAGATCCATACGTTTGCAATAGGTGCAAAGATAAATGGAATAAAGAAGATTGGATTCAAAACAAGTGGTGCACCAAACAAGATTGGTTCGTTTACACCGAAGAATGTAGGAACTACTGAAGCACGTCCAATAGCACGATTTCGTTTCGATTTACACAACCACATAAACATGAATGGAACTACAAGAGTTGCTCCTGTACCACCCATAGTGACGATGAACATTTGTGTACCAGATGTAAGGATCTTATCAGCGTGCATACCTTGTTGGAGAAGGTTCATATTTACTTCAGCATTGGCATATGTAATAGCAGCAATTGCAGGCTCAACGATAGAAGGTCCATGAATACCAATAAACCAGAAGAAAGCAAAAGCACCGAAAATAATCGTAATACCAACATAACCGTCTGCTGCTGAGAATAGAGGCGCAAAGAATTTACCGATTGATTCTGCTACGCTTGCACCAACAAAATGACGAGCAAGTAAGTCAAGACCGTAAAGGGAAACGACAGAAAGCGTAAATGGAATAACATCTTTAAAGACCTGTGAGATATTTGGTGGAACTTCATCAGGCATTCGAATAGTAACATTATTCTTCACACAAACCTTATAGATTGCTACAGTCACAAAGGCTGCTAGAAAAGCTGAAAGCAAACCTTTTGTTCCGAGGAAACCTGTTGCAAAGCCCCCTTCAATTGGGTCAGCTGCCAACATCAATAAACCAACAATAGCAGCTAATAGAGTTGACATATAGTTGATTTGGTTGGTTTTTTCCATGCTACGGTTAACAGAGTCTGTTAATGATTTAGCTGTTGTACCCGCGACCAAGAGGGCGAGAATACCCATTGAATAGCTATAAGGTTTCATCAAAAAAGCCACAACTTCATCAGACCATTGGAAGCCCCATGAATTAGGTACAAAGGCAATTAAGATAAAAATACTTGAGAATAGAATGACAGGCATTCCAGCGATAAATCCATCACGAATAGCACGAAGATAGATATTTCGAGATAGTTTTTCAAAGAAAGGCTTTCCTTTCTCGATATAGGCAATTAACTTATTCATTATTTAGCTCCTCTTTTATAAAGTTCAATTAAATGATGCATCAAATCTTTTAGCAAGATTGTTGTCATCAGGTGATCTTGGCCATGCATCATGGTCACGCTATAGGCTAAATCTTCACCTGCAGCTTCCTTGGTTAACAAGCTTGTTTGGGCGTGGTGAGCCTCAGCAATACAGCTACCAGCTTCCTCTACCAGAGCGTCCGCTTTTGCAAAATCACCAGCTTCAGCAGCCTTCAAGGCTTCCAATAGTTTTGAACGAGCATCGCCAGCATAGGCAACAATCTCAAAACCTAACAATGTTACTTCTTCTCTATTCATGATAGATTTCTCCTTATATAATTTTTAGTAAATATTATGACAATAAACGTTGAATATGTAGAACAAGGTAAACTCGTTCACTCTTATAAAGGTCAACACCCGTTTCCTGTGCAATAACTTCATAAATTTTACTACCAATCTCGAATGCTTCTGGATAGGTATTCTTTATATGTTCTTCCATATCAAGCAAGGATTGATTATCATCGCGACTACGATCCAGATAATCCAAAAAATAATTTAGATGAATCATAAAGCGGTCGTAGAAATTATTATTTTCAGGTGTTCGCTGGATTTTATAACTCTTCAAAACGCTTTCAACACTCTTTAAAATTTCCTTTCTCTTATCAATTGATTCAACAACTTCGACTTCATTCTCACCTTCGGCGTTGATGAAATGATAAGCGATACGAATGATTTCGTCTTCAGGAAAATTTTCTGTCAGTTTTTGACGATAAATTTCAAAAGCTTCTTGTGCAATTTGAAAAGCGATAGGATATTTGGCAGAAATGTCAGGCAAGTTACTATCCTTATAACGTCCTTGGCTAATAGCCTGATAAGAACAATAGATATGGTCTGTTAGAGTGACGTATAGATACTCTTGGACAGGATATTGATATTTTTTAGAAAGATTATCAATAATCTCATAAGTGACCGTAATAAAATCAAGCGGTACATCTTTGAGAAGAGCCATAAAATTTTCTCGCGACTCTTCTGTTTTCATCCGAAAAACTTTTTCAACCTGATCCTCAGAAATCAAATCTCCCTTCTTCTTACCAAACGAAATACCCTTACCAATTACGATCAACTCCTCTCCTTTGCTATTCCGCACGAGAGAAACATTGTTATTCATTGGATTTAATATCCGATACATGGCAACCTCCTTGCCCTATTATTTAAGTTTTGTGAGCATAAAAAATGACCACAAATGAGTTCAGAAAATATACCTCTGAGTCATCTGTGATCATGCCTAATATTACTTAGTAACACTCACTTTGTATTAACTTGTAACTTAAGTATAGCACAAGATTTTTATTTTGTAAACCTTTACATACAACTTTTTTTAAAAGTTTTTTAGCTAGGTTTTAGGACATAAAAGGGGGGAAAATTTAGACACGTTCGGTCCATGAAGTTGCTGTTGTTTTAAGAACCTTGTTGAGTTCATCAATGTTTTCAAATCCAGTTGTACGAAGCCATTCGCGAGCAGCTGCTTCACCGTCTTTGATATAAGCTTCAACTGATCCAGCCCATGTTGCACGTCCACAAAGAACTCCATTGAAGTTTGCGCCTGATTCGTGGGCAAAGACAAGAGTTTCTTGGAAAAGTTTAGCTGATACACCTGCACTCAAGTAGATGTATGGAAGGTTAGTTGCTTCGTCTTGAGCTTTGAAGAAAGTAGCTGCTTCTTCGCGTGTATGAACGATTTCGCCATCGCCAAATCCTTCAACGTATTTAACGTTAACTGGAACTTCCACCTTCAAGACATCAATGTTAAAGCGTGGATCTGAGAAGACTTTCATAGCGCCGATAACCTTGTGTGGTTTTACTTTCGCGTATTCAGCAGAACCTGCGTCCGCAATCTTTTCATCGTAAGCAAGGATTTCAAGGAAGAATGGAATATCCTCTGCTACACACTCAGAACCAATACGTTCAATGTAGGCTTGTTTTTTTTGGTTGAGTTCGTCAGAGCTATCAACGTCATAGTAAAGCAAGAATTTAACGGCATCTGCACCTTGTTCTTTGATACGTTTTGCAGACCAAACATTCAAGCAGTCTGGCAAGCGTTTTGTACTTGTTGTATCGTATCCAGTTTTCTCATAAGCAAGGAGAAGACCAGCATTTGGATCAAGAGCTTTAGTAGCAGGAAGTCCATACTCAGGGTCAAGAAGCATAGATGAAGCGTATTTCGTCAATTCATCTGCTACCAAGACTTTTAATTCTTCCATTTGAGCTACTGTTGGCTCTTCTGTTTGGTATTGAGCCATAAGGCGTTTCAAAGCACCACGTTGGTCAAAGGCAAGAGCTGAGATGATACCATTTTCATCTGAAAGTTTTTCCAAACATGTACGTTTATTTTCTGTTAAAACCATTTTATACCTCTTTTACAATTAATTGGTCATATAGACCTTGATAGTTGGCCATATTGACATGACCGGTCATTTTTTCTTGAGCATTTAGCATACCAAGGACATTTGCCTTGGTCAACAGTTCTTGATCAGATTCTTTATGGAACAATCCTGAAGCAATACCTGCCACTGTAGAATCGCCAGAACCGACTGGATTTACTACTTGAATTCTTGGAATATCTACTTTATAGAAAGTGTTACCGTGTTTAGCGAATGCTCCGTTAGCACCTAAGGAAACGATAATCCACTCGATTCCATCAAATAGTGGTTCTTGAAGGACTTCTTTTAATTCATCCAAGTCTTTAGAAATTTCTCTTCCTAAAAGTTGGGACAATTCTTCGTCATTTGGTTTGATAACTGTTGGCTTATGTGGAGATTCAAGAACCGCCTGAAGTGAAGCTCCTGAACAATCCAAGACAACAGGTTTACCAGCTTGGTTAGCAAGTTCAACCAGACTAGCATAATAATCCACTGGAAGTCCTGCTGGTAGACTACCTGAAATGGCCACTACCTCTACAGTCTCTAAAAGTTCTTTGAAATGAGCCAAGAAATCTTGACCTTCTTTTTCTTGAACTTCAGGACCTTTTTCTAGGATTTCTGTTTGGTTTTCTCCATGTAGAATTGCGATACAGTTACGGGTTTCACCTTGAATAGAAAAGAAATGTTTGCTTACTTTATCATCAATATTTTCTACTAAAAAATCACCAAGTTTACCACCGACAAGTCCTGTTGCGACTACGGAGTCACCAAATTCTGATAGGACACGAGTAACGTTAAGACCTTTACCACCAGCCGTTTTCGTAACATCTACAACACGGTTGACAGTGTCAATTTTTAATTCATCCAAAGGATAGGAAATATCAATGGATGGGTTCATTGTAACTGTTAAAATCATAAGTCACCTCTTAGTCGTGGTATTCACCACGATCCCATTTTTCAAGGAACTCTGTAAAGAAGTTGGCATCAGTTTGATGATCGTTATGAGTTTCAACGTGTTGGATTTTAGCGATCAATTTTTTGTTTTCTTCTGATGGTTTGTATTCAGCGTTGATGAAAGCTTCAATGATATCACACATGAGCAATTCGCCAGTGATTTTACCACCAAATCCGATAACATTAGCATTCAATTGTTCTTTTGCATACAGAGCTGTTGTCATATCGCGAACCAAAGCAGAACGAACACCAGGAACTTTGTTAACAGCGTTATTGATACCTACACCAGTACCACAGATACATACACCAAGATCAGCTTGGCCACTAACGACTGCTTCACCAACTTTTTTACCAAAAATTGGGTAGTGTGTACGAGCGTGGTCGTAAGTACCAAAGTCGATGACTTCATGTCCTTTTGATTTCAAAAATTCTGAAACCGCCATTTTTTCATTTGTTACGATGTGGTCACATCCAATTGCAATTCTCATTAGTTATTCCCTCCGATTAATTATATAAATCTAATATCATTTATCCTTACTCAAGAAAAATCAAGATTAGCTTAGGAAGCGAGCTGCGAGCATAACTGAGGTTAGCTAAAGTGAGCTGACGACAGATTATCTTGATTTTTGAAGAGTATTAGCACATTTTGTTCAACATGTCGACCCTGATTTGGTGACGACCACCGTCGTATTTACCATTTACAAAGCCTTTAGCAATGTTTTTAGCCAATTCATCACCAACAAGTTGAGCACCCATAGTAATCATACGTGAGTTGTTGTGACCGCGAGTCATATAAGCTGAACGTTCATCAGATACTTCTGCAGCAACCATTCCTTTGATTTTAGTAGCAACCATAAATGGACCTGCACCATAAGCATCAATGACGATACCAAGGTTTTGTTCTTCTTTCTTAACTTCTTCCGCAACCGCAAGAGTTACATCAACGAAGTCTTGACCTTCAGCTGTAACATCCACAACGTGGAAGTTTTCTTTTTCCAAGAAATCTTTAACGACTTCTTTCAATCTCAAACCTGCAGCATCTGCACCAATAACAATAGACATATTGTATACTCCTTTTTTATAATAGACCAGTAAAATTATTTTGGTTCTGGAAAGAAAATGACCATCACCAAATAGTTACTAGTAGTTTTGTTGACTATTTTAGATTAAGAATGAATCATCTATTCACTCTTAGTAACTTCTCCTTAGAGAAATTGGAAGAACAACTTGTTTAAACAAACATAAACTGTTCTTTCTAAACATAATATACTACTATTGTTTAGAAAAGTCAACAGTTTATGTTTGTTTTTGTTTATTTTTTAGAAAATTTCTATATCAAAACCAATTTGATCACTTTGACCTGGATTTAAGATACGAACATTTTTCTTATCTTCTAGATGATCGCCCTCTTCGAGTGAAGTTGACAAACCTGACCAAGGTTCCAAGGCAAGGAAGGGACTTTTATTAAGGGTTGACCAAACGATTAAATTTGGAAACTCTTCAAAGTCTAGTTTTAATCCCTTATCATACTTACGTGACCGTAAGGAAACAGAGCGAGAGGCTAACTCATCTAAAGTCACAGCATCATAGCTAAAGAAATCAAAGTTTAGATCTAATTCTTTTTGGTCTTTTAACCAGCTGCTTCTATCTTGAAAATCTAACATCCCTATTTCTGGAAATGGTTTAGGAACTGTACAAGTTTCTGGCTTTTCAAATTCAAGATAGTAGTCTTCATAACCTTCATCATCAAATAAAGGACAGTTAAAGCCTGGATGTCCACCAATAAAATATGGCATTTTCTTATCTGTTTCTTTATTGGTAACTTGATACTGAGTACGGATTGTCTTTCCAGTAACTGTATAAGTTATTTCTAAGCGAAAATGATAAGGATAACTTTCATACATTTCTTGGTCATCTTCAATAGCAAAAGTAACCGAGTTATCCGTTTGATCCACTAATTCAAAATCTTTTTTCCGCACAAGACCATGGCGTGGAATTTTACCTTTTACTTGACTACCATCTTCTTGATCATATAGGACAGTATCATTTCTAACTGATCCACAAATTGGAAATAGAACAGGTGCTTGGCCGCTCCAGTAAGTTGGATCCCCCTGCCACAAATACTCAATTCCATCTTTGTCTTTTATTGAAGAAAGTGCACCACCAAAAGTTTGAAACTGTACACTTAACTGTTCTGTTTTTAATTCAATCATTAGAATTACCTCCATTTAAGTTTCTTATAAAAAACTAGATTGCCAAGTCCACATCAGGTAACTGACAACCTAGTTTTTACAATTTAGATTTCCTATAGTTAGAATTTATAAATTTTGTTTTAACTAGTAGCTTCAGTAATATATTTATAAATACCTTCTGGTGTTGTAAGTTTAGATAAATCTTCCAGATGACCATTTCCAGTAAAAAAATCCATTAGCTGAGATAGTATGTCGATTTGACTTGAATTTGAATTATTGATAATAAAGAAAACCCAGGATACTATTACTTCTTTATTAGGAGATATCATATTATAAAAAGTAACTGGCTTGACAAGTCTAACCACCACTATCTTTTTGTCTAAACTATGGTCAACATCGGTATGAGGAATTGCAACATTTGGCAAATTATTCCCCCAAAAATTCATATCTAAACCAGTTGGAAATAATTTTTCACGTTCAATCAGAGCCGATTGATAAGTATCTGTAACAACGTTACGTTTTCTCAGAATAGCTGCTACCTCTTCAAAGAGTTGTTCTTGATTATCAGATTCTAGACAAAATACCAAATCCTTTTCAAAGAAATGATCTAACCCCATAAGATTCTCCCATCTCAACTTAACTATTTTAATATAAGTATAACAGGATGTGAAACCGTTGTCAATTAGCGATGTTTTATTTTGTTTGAAAAATATCTTTTTTGTTTGACATCTTTAAATTTACTGATTTTAAACAAATATCTAGTATTCATTTCTAGAGTTAGAATAGCAAATTAAAAAGCAGGATTAAATCCTACTTATATATTTATGGTTTTTTATTTGTCCAACTTTCTTCGATAGTCGGTGCTAGTTCTTTAATAGTATCTAAATCACCTTCAAGTGAGACATATCTGAACTTACCATCATCCGACTTGAAAATCCAAATAACTAAATATTTACCAGTTTTGGCAATACAGTTAACTTGATAAGCATCATAGCCTCCGATTGTTGACTTAGAGCCCCAAACCTTAGAGAAATCAGGACTTTCTGATTTAGATTGATAAATACTATTTGAAATTTGAATAGGATCTACCTTTTCAAGTTCGCTTTCAGAAATACCAAACTGCTCTGCTTTAAATGTATTTAAGGTAACGATATTGATATCTGTACCGTCAGAATATTGAATATCATCTCCACCATTAACATCTTTAAATTGAATCCATGATTGTGGTACTTTCACGTATCCATAATCATCCGATCCAATCCATTGCGTGTCTTTTATAGGAGCTGTGGTTGTTGCAACTGTTGTTTCTTGAACACTAGTAGTTTCAGTTTTTTCCGCACTAGTATTTTTTGTTGTATTACATGCAGCAAGACATAGAGAGCATAAAAGAATTGAAGATAAAGTAATTACTTTTTTCATAGTTATTCTCCTTTCACTTCTATTCTAAAGTAAGAACATCAAAGTGTCAAAGATAAACTGTAAAATGTGAGTATTTCGAATAAAAGTTTCAATCTACTATTACTTATTCTTCTTATTTAAGTTGTAAAAAACGCCCTAAATAGAGCGTTTTAATAATTGATAATCTTGGGAGAGTTTTACTCCTCATCCATAGAAAGAACAGACAAGAAGGCTTCCTGTGGAACTTCAACCGAACCAATAGACTTCATCCGTTTCTTACCAGCTTTTTGTTTTTCAAGAAGCTTACGTTTACGTGATACGTCACCACCATAACACTTAGCAAGCACGTTCTTACGTAGAGCCTTGATATCTGTACGAGCCACAATTTTATGTCCGATAGCTGCTTGAATTGGAACCTCAAACTGTTGACGAGGAATGATTTTTTTGAGTTTATCAACAATCAATTTTCCACGTTCATAGGCAAATTCCTTGTGAACAATAAAGCTGAGAGCATCAACCTTATCTCCATTCAAGAGAATGTCCATTTTAACCAGCTTAGATGATCTGTATTCAGACAATTCATAATCAAAACTTGCGTAACCACGAGTTGATGACTTGAGTTTATCAAAGAAATCAAAAACAATCTCAGCCAAAGGAATTTGATAAATGACATTGACACGATTTTCATCAATGTAGTCCATGGTTACAAAATCACCACGTTTACGTTGGGCAAGCTCCATAACGGCACCGACAAATTCTTGTGGCACCATGATTTGAGCTTTAACATAAGGTTCTTCAATAGAAGCAATCTTAGTCGGGTCTGGAAACTCTGAAGGATTCGATACATCAATTGCTTCACCGTCTGTTAAATTAACTTTGTAAATTACAGACGGCGCCGTCATAATTAGATCAATATTAAATTCGCGTTCAAGACGTTCTTGGATAACATCCATATGAAGCAATCCAAGGAAACCACATCGGAAACCAAAACCAAGTGCTTGCGAAGTTTCTGGTTCAAATTGAAGACTGGCATCATTGAGTTGTAGTTTTTCAAGAGCTTCACGTAAGTCATTGTATTTATTTGATTCGATTGGGTAAAGACCTGCAAAGACCATTGGATTCATCTGCTTGTAGCCATCAAGTGGCTCAGTAGCAGGATTGTTTGCCAAAGTTACCGTATCACCAACGCGTGTATCCTGAACAGTCTTAATAGAAGCTGCAATGTAACCAACGTCACCTGTTGCTAGGAAATCACGTCCAACAGCTTTTGGCGTAAAAATACCTACTTCTGTCACATCAAAAGTCTTGCCATTACTCATAAGCTGAATCTTATCGCCTGGTTTAACTACCCCATCCATGACACGGACTTGCAGAATAACACCACGATAAGAATCATAAACTGAGTCAAAAATCAGAGCTTTAAGAGGAGCAGTCACATCACCAGTTGGTGCTGGAACTTTTTCAACGATTTGCTCGAGAATTTCCTCGATACCGATACCAGCCTTGGCAGAAGCTAATACTGCTTCACTAGCATCTAAACCGATAACATCTTCGATTTCCGTACGGACACGCTCTGGATCCGCAGCAGGAAGGTCAATCTTGTTAATGACCGGCATGATTTCCAAATCATTATCCAAGGCTAAATAAACATTAGCAAGTGTTTGCGCTTCAATCCCTTGTGCAGCATCGACAACCAAAATGGCTCCCTCACAGGCAGCAAGTGAACGCGAAACTTCATAGGTGAAGTCTACGTGCCCTGGCGTATCAATCAAGTGGAAAATATAAGTTTCCCCATCTTTTGCTGTATAGTTAAGCTCAATCGCGTTCAGTTTGATGGTAATCCCACGCTCTCTCTCAAGATCCATACTGTCTAACAATTGAGCCTGCATTTCACGACTAGAAACTGTCTCTGTCTTTTCCAAAATACGATCGGCTAAAGTAGACTTTCCATGGTCAATATGGGCTATGATGGAGAAATTACGAATCTTCTCCTGACGTTTTTTTAATTCTTCTAAGTTCAAGATTCTCTTCCTTTCAGGGTATCTATTAATTATAAATTGTTTTTATGTTTTTGACAAGACCATACCCTGTTTGGAGTATTAATCTTCCGCAATAAAGCCGTCGTTTTCGATAAAATATCGGTTGGTCATTCCATGGTCAGTAAAGACTATACCATGAAGGACACCGCCGTATACAGCTCCTCCATCCATACCGATTTTGCCATCCTCTGTTATCCATAGTTCAGATGTACCAGGTTTTTGATCCAACAAACCGTAAACAGGAGTATGTCCAAAGACAATTGTTTTTCCAGTATGATTTTCCGCTTCATGGAACGGCTTTCTGAGCCAGACTTTCTTATAGTCTGTAGTCTCGTGCCAATCATCTAGGGTTAAATCAATTCCCGCATGAACAAAGATATAGTGGTCTGTTTCAATCACGAATGGCATTTGTCGTATAAAAGCTACCAAGTCTGCTGCTTCGGTTTCTACACGTTTAGCATCTTCTATCGGATCTACCGGAGCATCCAAAGGACGTCCTAGTATAGAATTAATCGTGGTATCTCCACCATTTCTTCGATAATGGTCATAACTTTCCTGAGGATTATCCAACCAAGTCAAAAACATATACTCGTGATTACCAGAGATACAGACAGCCCCCTGATTGTCAACCAAGTCCTTGACCATCTCTAGAACACGGCGACTATCTTCACCTCGGTCAATAAGGTCTCCAAGAAAAAGCAACTGGGTGTGACCATCCCATGTTTTGAGAAGTTCTTCCAGCATACCTGCTTTTCCATGAACATCTCCAATTACATAATAGTCTGTCATCTATTTCTCCTTAGCTTTCAACAATTCTCTTGCCTGGGTAAGAGCTGCTTCTGTAACATCATCTCCTGCTAACATTTTGGCAACTTCTTGCACACGCTCTTCCCTCGTTAAGAGACGGACAGTAGAAACTGTCGTATGCTCATCACTAATCTTTTCAATAAAGAACTGGTAGTCTGCAATGGCGATCACTTGAGGAAGGTGAGAGATAGCTAAAACCTGACCATGTTGTCCAATCTTATGAATCTTCTGAGCGATAGCTTGAGCGACACGGCCTGAAACTCCTGTATCTACCTCATCAAAGACAATGCTCGTCTTTCCTTCCTTACGAGAAAAGGCTGATTTAATAGCCAACATCAAGCGGGATAATTCTCCACCAGAGGCAACTTTTACTAGAGGTTTAAAGTCTTCTCCAGGGTTGGTTGAAATGAAAAATTCTACCAATTCGTTTCCTTCACGGCTAAATTTTCCCTTTGTAAAGCGAACTTGGAACTGAGCCTTTTCCATATAAAGGTCTTGTAACTCTCGCTTAATTTCTGCTTCTAGGCCAATTGCAATCTCATGTCGAGCTTTAGCGACTTCATTAGCTAATTCGACAAGTTGTTTTTCAAGTTTCTTAAGCTCTATCTCCATATCTTCAGAAGATAAATTGTTACCTGTTAAAAGATTATATTCATCTGTTATTTTTGCAAAATAAAGTAAGACATCATCTACATTACCACCGTACTTACGTGTGATTGTGTAAATCAAATCTAGGCGACTTTCAACTTGTAATAAACGATTCCCATCAAAATCCAGGTCATCAATAATACTTTCTAATCGTTTGGTGACATCTTCTAAAGCGAAGTAGCTTTCAGATAAAGTAGAAGAAATCTCACGATAGTCCGTGTCAAACTCCTCGATGCTTTCCATATCATTCATAGCTGATCTAACATTTGCAAGACTTGAAAATTCTTCATTATCTAGCATACTATAGGCGTTGGTTAGAGTGTCAGCTATATTTTTATGATTAAGCAGTTTGTCCCTTTCTTGGTTAAGACTGATGTCTTCACCAGCTTTTAGATTAACCGCCTCAATCTCAGCGATTTGAAATTCCAACATCTCGATACGAGCTTTATGTTCCTGCTGATTCTTTTTAAGGTCAAGGACTTGCTTACGCATACGACGATAGGTGTCAAAGCTATTCTGATAAGCTTCTTTAAGGTTTAAGAAATTAGCATCTCCAAACTCATCCAACATCTGGATATGAAGCTGGGGACGCATTAATTCTTCTTGGTCATGCTGACCATGAATATCCACTAAGTGCTGTCCAATAAGCTTTAAAACTGAAAGATTGACTAGTTGACCATTAACACGGCTGATACTACGACCATTTCGTAAAATTTCACGGCGAATGATGATTTCATCCCCAAGCTCTAAGCCTTGTTCAGCAAAAATTTCTGTCAATGCTCGACTATTCTCAAAAGAAAAAAGTCCTTCGATTTCTGCCTTTGGAGCTCCATGACGAATGACGTCAGTGGTAGCTCTAGCTCCCAACATCATATTCATGGCATCAATAATAATTGATTTTCCTGCCCCTGTTTCACCTGTTAGAACTGTCATCCCTTTTTCAAAATTCAAAGAGATAGATTCAATAATGGCAAAATTTTTAATCGAAATTTCCAGTAACATATAAACCTACCAATTTTTAACTTGTTCAAAAACGTCCTTGGCTTCTTCTTCACTTCTCAAAACCATCAAAATAGAATTGTCATCAGAGATGCAACTAAAGAGCTTATCTGCATACATTTCTAACAACTGACTTTTAACAAAAAGCGTATTTCCTGGGATAATTTGAAGATTAATCATTTGACCCAAGCATTCAGAATGGATAATGTTGTTTTCCGCTAATTGTAAACTTTTAACTACTGATTTGGGTAGTTCGTAGATATAAGTATTGTTCTTCAACGGAATTTTTACAATCCCCAGTTCTTTAATGTCCCGTGATACAGTTGCTTGTGTAGCAGAGATTCCTGCTTCTTTTAAGTGTTCAACGATTTCTTCTTGAGTTCCGATCTGGTAATCGGTCACAAATTTTCTTATTTTTTCAAGTCTAATTTTTTTATTCATTTTTAAATTCTCTATGTGCTTCTTCTACTACTTGATTTATTTGAGAAAGAACTTGATTAGTTGCCTCCTCTTCTTTACGTAAATAAGCTAAAAATTCGATATTTCCATGGCCACCTTGGATTGGAGAAAAATCTAATCCTAATACCGAAAACCCTTCTCTGACAGCCATATCGATCACTGTTTCTAGTACATGTTGGTGAACCTTAGCGTCTCGAATGATACCATTCTTACCAATTTGTTCACGTCCAGCTTCGAACTGGGGTTTAATTAAAGCAACAACCTGTCCTTGATTTGCTAAAATGCGATGAAGAGCTGGTAAAATTAAGCCTAAGGAAATGAAGCTTACATCAATACTGGCAAAACTTGGCTCCTCTACAAAATCAGCTTTTTCTGCATAACGGAAATTAAACTGCTCCATACTAACAACACGATCATCTTGGCGCAATTTCCAAGCTAGCTGGTTGGTACCTACATCAACTGCAAAAACAAGCTTAGCACCATTTTGCAACATGACATCTGTGAAGCCTCCCGTAGAAGCTCCAATATCAATCGTAGTTTTGCCATCAACTGACAAGCCAAAGATTTCTAGTGCTTTCTCGAGTTTCAAACCACCACGACTAACGTACTTAAGTTTTTCACCCTTGAGTTTTAACTCAGTATCATCGGGAATTTTTTCTCCAGGCTTGTCATAGCGTTCTCCATTGAGGATAGCAACAACTAGTCCTGCCATAACCCCGCGTTTGGCTTGCTCTCTGGTTTCAAATAACCCTTGTTTATAGGCAAGTACATCTACTCTTTCCTTAGCCATTAATTCTCAAACTTTCTACTATTTTTACAATTGGATCTTTATCAAAAGCCACTAGTTGACTAATCTCCTCTAGTTTCTCATTGGCTTGGTCCAAGGTCTGGTTGCAAAATTCAATCGCCTTTGGCAAGCCTAACAAAGCAGGATAGGTTGACTTTTCGGCCTGTAAATCCTTTTGAGGGGTTTTACCAATTTCTTCGAAACTTGCTGTCACATCCAATACATCATCTCTCACTTGAAAGGCAAGTCCTATTAACTCTCCAACGGTTTTCAATTGCAGTTGCATTTTTTCATCCAAACTAGCAAGGATGGCTGCAGCTTGAAATGGAAAGGCAAGAAGTTTACCTGTTTTATTTGCATGAATGGTCTGTAACTCTTCTAAAGAAAGCTCTTGGCGCTCACCTTCCATGTCCAAAACCTGGCCTGCAACCATACCCAAACTACCTGAAGCTAGCGACAAATTAGCAATCAAATCAACCTTGACCTGACTTGGTAAATCTACCTGGGCTATCAAGGCATAGGGATCTAAAAAGAGAGCATCGCCAGCTAAAATAGCTAAGGCTTCACCAAACTTTTTATGGTTGGTTAAACGCCCACGACGAAAGTCATCATCATCCATAGCAGGAAGGTCATCATGTATCAAGCTTCCTGTATGAATCATTTCAAGCGCTGCAGCAACCTGGGCATGAGCTGGACAAATAGTAATCTGCAAAGCCTCTAAAACTTCTAAGAGGAGAAATGGACGGATACGTTTACCACCAGCATGAATGGAGTAAAGAACAGATTCCCTTAAACTAGTAGCAAACTGTTGATCTCCGTAGAAATCTTCTAATGCTGATTCGACAAGAGCTAGTTTTTCTTGCTTATTCATGCTAATTCACTTTCTGTTCCATCTTCTTGCATGACTTTAACCAAGGTCTTCTCAGCCTTATCAAGAGTTGCTTGTAATTCCTTTGAAAGGAGCATACCTTCTTGGAAGGCGGCAATAGCATCTTCTAAAGCAATTTCACCATTTTCCAAACTTTGGACAATGGTTTCAAGCTCTGCTAAATTTTCCTCAAATTTCTTTTGTTTTGACATCTTTAACCTCTAATTCTACTTGACCGTCACGCATCTCAAGCGTTACATGGTCCTTTTCTTTTAATTCACTAATCGAAGCCACTACCCTATCCTCTTTTTTGACAATAGCGTAGCCTCTTGCTACGATACGACTGGTATCTAGCATCACAAGGGCTTCTGAGAGCCGTTTGGCTTCTGCTACCTTTGCATCATAAGTCACTGCCATTTGACTGCGTAAGAGCTTTTGTAACTGTTCTAGTCGATCTATATAGCGCTGAACTTTAACCAGTGGCGACAACTGTTCTAAACGGTGACGTTGACCTTGAACATTTTGATAATTTTTAACAATCTCAGACTTCAATCCTTGTTTAAGACGAACTTGGAGTTGATCTAGTCGTTGCAAGTAACCATCATAGAGTCGTTCTGGTTGTCTAAAGATAACAGATTGGCTAAAAACTTTTAAGGCTTCTTTTTTCTTGTTTAATACATGCTGAACAGCTGTGACCATTCTTTTCTCTTGGTTTTGAAGATGGGTCAATAGATCCAATTTTGTAACTGGTGTAGCCAGTTCTGCAGCTGCTGTTGGTGTCGCTGCTCTTTTATCAGCGACAAAGTCTGCCAAGGTGATATCCGTTTCGTGACCAACACTTGAAATGATTGGTAAACGAGATTCAAAAATGGCACGAACAACTATCTCCTCGTTAAAGGCCCACAAATCTTCAATCGAGCCACCACCACGACCTATAATGAGCACATCTAAGTCATCCCTTTGATTGGCTCTCGCAATATTTTTAGCGACTTCTTCTGCCGCGCCTTCCCCCTGAACCTTAGTAGGGTATAAAACAATTTCTACACCAGGGAAACGTCTACTTACTGTAGTGATAATATCCTGAATAACTGCGCCACTAGGACTAGTCACAACACCAATACGCTTAGCAAATTGGGGAAGGGACTGTTTGAAACGGTCTTGAAATAAACCTTCCTCAGCTAGTTTCTTCTTCAACTGTTCAAATTTTATAGCTAGAGCTCCGACACCATCTGGTTCTGCCTTTTCAATGATAATCGAATAGCTTCCACTTGGTTCATAGATTTGGACACGACCAATAACATTTATCTTCATACCTTCTTCCAAATCAAAACCTAAACGTTGATAGATACCTGACCAAATAGTTGCTTGTATGACTGAACGGTCATCTTTGAGAGAGAAATATTGATGGCTTGGACGCTTACGGAAGTTAGAAACTTGACCAGTTAAATAGACCCGTTCCAGATAAGGGTCTTTATCGAATTTCATTTTCAAATATTTGGTCAAAGTTGATACCGATAAATACTTTTCCATCTCTACCTTCTACTCTATTTCTTGCTTATCCTGGGTATTATTATACCAAAAATATGCTTAAAAATCTTAAATCATATCACTTATAATGAATTATATAAAGTCTTTTTGTTTGCAACCATTAATTTAATACTACAATATCATCAGTATTTATTTGCCTTTTTAAACAGATTTTAACTGAAAAAAATATAATTTTCATTTCAACTATTCTAAAATTTAAATTTAGACGTAATAATACAAGTTTTTGCATACTATTTTTTACTTTTTATGAAAATACTGATATAATAACTTTACAAGGATTAAATTTTTGGATGTAGAAATATTTAATCGCTGTTTCACTTTATAATTAAGTTTTTTGTTGCAATTACTATTAATCTTCGATAATATTAAAAATTAAGATTTACACTTAAAAAAACCATAGGTGTCAAAAAAGGAAAGGGAGCATTTATGACATTTAAACAGGCTGATTTTCAAGAAAAAATCAATATTCAATCACTGAGCACTTTATATGGGAGACAAATTGGTACTGTAAACTACATTACAAAATTCCCAGGTAAGATTACACTTCATTGTAATCTTGATTTGTTTAATGTTAAAGAAAACTACCCGTATCACCTGGAACTTTATCTGGTTCGACCAAATCAATACAGTGATAAAATTTTATCTTCAACAATCACAATTGAGGATTCAACTTTGATTGAAACAAACGATGGATATGGTAAAACAAGTATAAATTTTGACTTTGTACTTTCTTTAGTTCAATCTGGAGATTATCGTTTAGATTTTATCTTATCAGATAAAAAAAATAACGAGTTAGATAAGAAATATACTTATCTTTATTTTGGCACAGAAGAAAAATAATAAATTATTTGAATTTATCCAATTTTATTCTAAAATGGAAACCTCACTATCTACAAGAAAGAGAATTTTTAAAATTCTCTTTTTTTGACTTTCAAAACTAAAAACATATCTTGGAGAATTCTAAAGTAATATTCTTTTTTGATAGAGGAAATAAGCTTGCTCATTTTTTGCCCCTGAACAGAAAAAAAGCCCTTCGGATAAAATCCGAGGGGCTTTAAACGTTGTTAAATCAACGGCCGAACTTTTGAGTTTCAAGGTTCGGGATAAAATAGTTCAGTGAACTATTTTATTTTTTAAGGTTGTAGAATGATTTCAATCCACGGTATTCAGCTACTTCACCAAGTTGGTCTTCGATACGAAGCAATTGGTTGTATTTAGCGATACGGTCTGTACGTGAAAGAGAACCAGTCTTGATTTGTCCAGCGTTAGTTGCAACTGCGATGTCAGCAATTGTTGAATCTTCAGTTTCACCTGAACGGTGTGATACAACTGCAGTGTAACCAGCTTCTTTAGCCATTTCGATAGCATCGAATGTTTCAGTAAGAGTACCGATTTGGTTAACTTTGATAAGGATTGAGTTAGCAGCGCCTTCAGCGATACCTCTTTCAAGGTAAGCTGTGTTTGTTACGAAGAAGTCGTCACCAACCAATTGAACTTTACCACCAAGACGTTCAGTAAGAGCTTTCCAACCATCCCAGTCGTTTTCGTCCATACCATCTTCGATAGTAATGATTGGGTATTTGTTTACCAATTCTTCAAGGTAGTCGATCTGTTCTGCAGAAGTACGAACAGCAGCTCCTTCGCCTTCGAATTTAGTGTAGTCGTATACTTTACGTTCTTTATCGTAGAATTCTGATGATGCACAGTCAAATCCGATGAATACGTCTTTACCTGGAACATAACCAGCAGCTTCGATAGCAGCAAGGATAGTTTCAACTCCGTCTTCAGTTCCTTCGAAACGAGGAGCAAATCCACCTTCATCACCTACAGCTGTTTCAAGTCCGCGACCTTTAAGGATTTTCTTAAGAGCGTGGAAGATTTCAGCACCCCAACGAAGAGCTTCTTTAAATGTTGGTGCACCAGCAGGTACGATCATGAATTCTTGGAAAGCGATTGGAGCGTCAGAGTGAGAACCACCGTTGATGATGTTCATCATTGGAGTTGGAAGAACTTTAGTGTTGAATCCACCAAGGTAGCTGTAAAGTGGGATTTCAAGGTAGTCAGCAGCAGCACGAGCTACAGCGATAGACACACCAAGGATTGCGTTCGCACCCAATTTACCTTTGTTAGGAGTACCGTCAAGTGCGATCATAGCACGGTCGATAGCTTGTTGATCACGTACATCGTAGCCGATGATAGCTTCAGCAATGATGTTGTTTACATTGTCAACAGCTTTTTGTGTACCAAGACCAAGGTAACGAGATTTGTCACCGTCGCGAAGTTCAACTGCTTCGTGTTCACCAGTAGAAGCTCCTGATGGAACCATACCACGTCCGAAAGCACCTGATTCAGTATAAACTTCTACTTCAAGTGTTGGGTTACCGCGTGAGTCTAGGACTTCGCGAGCGTAAACATCAGTAATAATTGACATTTTTTACTCTCCTTTGAGTTTATTTATTTTACACCTCTATGATACCTTAATTAAACTCCTTTTTCAAGGAAAAACGTTATCTTTGTGCAATTTTTCCTTAACTTTCTCAAGTAATCGCTTTCCCCTTTCTTCATTCTTACTCTATTTTATGATATACTATTTATATGACAGAACTATCAAAACAAATCTTAGAAAAAGCTCATGGTGGGCTTAAATTAAATCCCGATGAACAAAGACGCTTTCTCGATACCTTTGAAGAACGCGTCCTCGGTTATGCTGACCTTGCAACAGCAAACGACGATAAATTCCAAAAAGGATTCCTAACTATTTTAGAGGATTTAAAGAAGGAAGCAGAACCTCTTTTTGTAAAAATTTCACCTCAGATTAAGTTCGAAAAACAAGTTTTCTATCTTAAACAAGCTAAAGATGCCAATTGCCAAGCGACCATTGTTTCAGAAGATCACAACTCCTCTCCATTTGGAATGGTTATCCATAGTGATGCTCCTGTTGACAGAAAGGAAAAAGACCTTAAAAAGGCCTTTCCTGACTTATGGCAAGTAAAGGAAAATCATAAAAAACCTTCACTTTGGAAAAAATGGTTTGGATAATGGTTTGACAAGGCCAGTATTTGTCCGATATTAGCAGCTGTATGCTCGAGATAAAGGGAAGCATTTTTTAGGCTATCTGACAAGGACTCACTTTTTTCTAAAATGGAAAATGCAGCAACTATATTTCCAAAGGGTAGTTGAGGAAGATCTTCTGATAAACTACCACAAATAGCAATAACTGGAACACCTGAAGGTGTTCTTTTTGCTACACCGATTGGGGCTTTACCTGCCAAACTTTGCCTATCAAATCGACCTTCTCCTACAATGACTAGATCAGCATCAACTACTTTTTGATCAAAGCCAATCAAGTCTAAACAAGTTTCGATTCCTGAAACGACTTCTGCACCCGCAAAAGCACACAAACCTGCAGCAATACCTCCACCTGCTCCAGCCCCGTCTAACTCTAAAATCGAAGGAGAATAATTACCATAGAATGTTTCTATCGCCTGATCAACTTCTTGAAATTGGTCTGGTTGCAGTCCTTTCTGTTGTCCAAAGATGTAAGTAGCACCTTGTGGGCCACACAAAGGATTTATGACATCAGATAAGATTTTTATCTTAAGATTAGCAGGCAGGGGCTCCACTTTATCTTTTGACATACTAGCAATCTCAAATAAGGACTGGCCACAGGCTAGAAGCTCAGTGCCCTTGGTATCATAAAATTGATAACCCAGCCCCATTGCAATTCCAAGTCCTCCATCATTGCTTGCTGTTCCACCAACCCCTACATAGATGTCTTTTATACCTTGATCCACAAGATACAAGATTAGCTGCCCGATACCCTTAGTTTGAATCTTTAGTGGATTTCTTTTTTCAGGAGGAATTTTAGCAAGCCCCACCAAATCAGCAACCTCAAACAAGGCAAGACTGTCTTTTTGGATATAGGGCATCTCTACTTCATCTCCAAAAGGACCATTTATGAGAGCTGTCTTTTTTACATATCTTGAGGAATGCCTGATGGTTTCTACCGTACCTTCGCCTCCGTCACCAACGGGCAGTATGAGACAATCTGCATGAGGTAAGGCCCTTTGAAATCCATCTCTAATAGCCTCTGCTACTTGTCGGGCAGTTAAACTTTCTTTAAATGAATCCGGTGCAATAACGATTTTCATAGTTTCTCCTCTTTCTTGTTAAAAGAAGTCAATTAATTCCAAAACTTTTGTAAAATCTCTTTCCTCTATTTGTAGAGGAATTTCCTTCTTTAGAATATCCTTAGCACAAAAGGCTATCCCGATCCCAGCACTTTTAAGCATGTATAGATCATTTGCTCCATCTCCAACAACGATTGTCTTGTCCAGTGGAACCTCTAATTGACGAGCCCAACTTTTCAGAGTTTCCTCTTTTACTTGAGCTGTTACGACATCCCCAACTAGATTTCCAGTTAAGATTCCGTCCTTGACTTCCAACTGGTTAGCTACAAAATAGTTAATCCCTAGATCATGGGCCAATTTCCCTACGATTTGAGTAAAGCCACCTGAAACTAGACCACAAACAATCCCATGTTCTTGCAGGATTTTGATAAAATCTTGGACATTCTTACTAAAATGAATTTGAGAGTATACCTGATTAAATACTGAAACAGATAATCCTTGTAACAGTGAAACACGTTTTCTCAAACTTGATTCGAAGTCTAGTTTCCCTTGCATGGCTTGAGCTGTAAGCTTCGCTACCTCCTGCTCACAAGCTGCTTGTCGACCTAACAAATCAATAACTTCTTCTTCTATCAGGGTACCATCGACGTCTAATACACATAGTCCTCTTACTCTTGACATACAAATCCTTTACATCTTTTAATCTCAAAAATCGTATGAAAATTTCATACGATTTTATAGTTAGTTTGTAAGACTTTGATACAACTGCAAATATGACTGACAAGCAGTATCCCAAGAGCAATCACTTTCCATAGCTTGGACTTGAAGTTTCTTCCAAACAGCAGGATGATTTTGATAAACGTCCAAAGCAGTTTGAAGAGCCCAATTAAGCCAGTAAGGAGTCAAGTTATCAAAACTAAATCCTGTACCACTTCCATCAACTGGATTATAAGCTTGAACGGTGTCTCTAAGTCCGCCAACTTCATGAACCAAAGGAAGAGTTCCATAACGCATTGCCATCATCTGTGACAATCCACATGGTTCAAATCGACTTGGCATCAAGAACAAATCACATGCAGCGTAGATTTCTTGCGCTAGTTTCACGTCAAAAGTGATGTTAGCCGAGAGCTTGTCTGGGAAGACCTGACCAAACCAAGAGAAGGCTTGTTCAAACCCTGGATCACCAGTTCCTAAAAGAACGATTTGAATATCTTCTTGCAACATACGATGCAAGCTTTCCACTACTAAATCAAAACCTTTTTGACGAGTCAAACGTGATACGATACCAATCAAAGGTACATCATCTCTTACAGGTAAACCAACTTTTTCCTGTAATTTTGCCTTATTTCGATCTTTACCTGTCAAATCAGACATCGAGAAATGATAATCCAAGAGGGGATCTGTTTCAGGATTGTAGAGGTCTGTATCGATTCCGTTCACAATTCCTGAAAGCTTACCTGATTCCATACGGAGAATCTGGTCAATACCACAACCGAACTCTGTCGTCATGATTTCATAAGCATAGCTTGGTGACACTGTCGAGACACGATCCGCATAAAGAATACCTGCCTTCATCCAGTTGAGACAGTCGTTCCAACGAACAGTTCCATCCGCATAACGCTCAAAACCTACTCGGAACAAGTCCCAAAGCATCCCTTCTGAGAATTGACCCTGAAACTCTAGATTGTGAATGGTTAAAACTGTCTTAATCCCTTGGTAGGCTTGAATCCATCTGTATTTTTCTTTCAACAAGAAAGGAATCATGGCTGTATGATAATCATGTGCATGAAGAACATCAGGAATAAAGCCAACTCTCTCCAGTGCTTCAAGGGTTGCAAGCTGGAAGAAAGCAAAGCGTTCCCCATCATCAAAGTCACCGTATACATGACCTCTGAAGAAGTAATACTGATTGTCAATAAAGTAGAAAGTAACACCATTTAAAATTGTTTTCTTAATTCCACAAAATTGTCTACGCCAACCAACATATACCTCAAATTGAAGAACATCTTCAATTTGATCACCAAACTTAGCTTCCACCATATCGTAGTATGGAAGGAAAACAGCAACTTCATGACCTGCTTTTACTAATGATTTTGGAAGAGCTCCTATCACGTCTCCCAATCCACCAGTTTTGGAAAAAGGAGCTCCCTCTGCTGCTACAAATAAAATTTTCATGAAAGAATATCCTCTGTTACTTTTTCGCCCTTCTTGACAACTACTGGATGTTCTGCTGTTCCTCGAATAACGACACCTTCAGCAACTTCAACACCCTTATCCAAGATAGCATATTCTACTGTCGCTCCCTTACCAACTACAACACGGGTAAATAGGAGACTGTCTTTCACTGAGCTTTCTTCATGTACGCGGACATTACGAGAT
Organism: Streptococcus timonensis; assembly: GCF_047460355.1. GTDB lineage: Bacteria > Bacillota > Bacilli > Lactobacillales > Streptococcaceae > Streptococcus > Streptococcus timonensis_A. The sequence continues at coordinate 179,210 of NZ_JASHGL010000002.1, forward strand.
AATACAGAGTTGACTACTTCACCTTCGATAATAGAACCAGACGCAAACTGAGACTTAGCTACTTTAGATCTTGATGCATAGTAAGTTGGCTCTTCATTTTTAACTTTTGTATAAATCTTTTGATTTGGAGTAAATAGTGAATAGAACTTATGTAAATCTAACATATCTTTGTTAGCTTCATAGTAAGAATTTACTGAGTGAATATTTGCTAAGTAACCAGTATATTCATAAGCAAAGGCACCAGCTTCTGCTGCTAAATCACGGAGAACATAACGTAATTTTTCAGGATTTTCTTTTTTAGCTTCTTCCTCAAGACGTTCAATTAACCATGGAGTGTCAACTACAAAAATATCTGTAGACATATTGTATAAGTCTTGATTAGAATTTTTATCAAATAATTTATGAGATAGAACGTGGTCAGTCTCATCAATATCTAAAATCGCATTTACATCAGAAATATCTTTTTGAGGAAGTTTCTTATAAACAACTGTAATCGGAGATTTTGTAGTGTTGTGTAAATGGAATACTTGATTAAGATCAATATTTGTCAAGACATCACAGTTAAGTGATACTGTTTGGTTGGAGCCTGAACGTTTTAAGTAAGTGAGTAATTGTTGGTAGTATTCTTTACCTACCGTACTACTTTCAACACGAGTGTTGTAGATACCTAGATAGTAGTGACTAAGAAGTGTTGACAAGCCCCACTCACGCCCAGAACGGATGTGGTCAAATACTGAACTGATATTGTCTTGTTGGAAGATACCAAAGATACTACGAACACCAGCATTAGCGAGACTTGAGAGCGGGAAGTCAATCAAACGATATTTCCCTCCAAATGGTAAACTAGCCACCGGACGGTTATTTGTCAAGGTTGACATATCGTGAAAACCAACTGTGTTTCCTAAAATCGCTGAATATTTATCAATCTTCATCTGTTGCTACCCCCACTACTTCGTTATATCCGACTACTTGTACTTCTTCAGTTCCATCAATTTCAACACCATCCGCAATGACAGCACCTTCTCCAATGATGGCACGTGTAATCTTAGCACCTTTTCCGACTACAGCACCACTCATAATCACTGAATCAACAACCTCTGCTCCCTCACGTACCTGAGCAGCTGTTGAAAGGATAGAATGTTTTACAGTTCCATTAACGAAACAGCCGTCCACTACAAGAGAGTCTTCTACGTGTGCATGCTCTCCAAAGAAGTTTGGTGGTGAAATAAGGTTGCGTGAGTAAATCTTCCACTGACGGTTACGGCTATCCAGAGCATTTTCTGGAGATATGTATTCCATGTTTGCTTCCCAAAGAGACTCGATCGTACCTACGTCTTTCCAGTATCCACTGAACTCATAGGCATAAACACTTTCTCCAGATTCTAAGTAGTTAGGAATAACATTTTTACCAAAGTCAGACATGTCAACATTGCTCTTTTCAGCAGCAACAAGCATATTGCGGAGACGTTTCCAGTCAAAGATATAGATCCCCATTGAAGCCTTTGTAGACTTTGGAACAGCTGGTTTTTCTTCGAATTCGACAATACGGTTGTTAGCATCTGTGTTCATGATACCAAAACGGCTAGCTTCTTTTAGTGGTACGTCCAAAACAGCAACTGTCAAGCTAGCATTATTGTCCTTGTGAGACTGGAGCATGTTATCATAGTCCATTTTATAAATGTGGTCACCTGAAAGGATTAATACATATTCTGGATTGACACTATCGATGTAGTCAATATTTTGGTAGATAGCGTGGCTTGTCCCTTCGAACCAACGGTTCCCTTCACTTGCTGAGTATGGTTGAAGAATAGAAACACCTGAATCAATACCATCCAGACCCCAACTTGAACCATTTCCAATATGGTTATTAAGTGCTAAAGGTTGGTATTGTGTAATCACACCCACATTGTGAATACCAGAGTTAGCACAGTTTGAAAGCGCAAAGTCAATGATACGGTAGCGCCCACCAAATTGTACCGCTGGTTTTGCAATACTTTGAGTGAGTTTACCGAGACGAGTTCCTTGCCCACCAGCAAGGATTAAAGCTAGCATTTCATTCTTCATTTTCTACTCCTTTTTGAGTGTTATTAGTGACTTTTTTAGTTGGTTTTATACGACGTTTGATTTTCCAAATACTTGCTCCCATTGCTGGTAGAGTAAAGGTCAAGGTCTGTTCATAATCCTTCCACAATCCTTCTTGAGTTTGAACAGTTTGGTTATGCTCTTTCCACACACCACCCCATTGTTCTAACTCTGTATTCCAAATTTCTTCATAAATACCTGCAACAGGAAGACCAATTGTGAAATCAGGACGTTCAACTGGTGCCATATTAAAGACACAGACTAACATATCATCCTTTTTACCCTTACGAATGAAGGAAAGAACACTCTGATCTCTATTATCCGCATCAATAATTTCAATACCGTCATAGCTTGTATCAATTTCCCAAAGACAACGGTGGTCTTTATAAAGCTGATTCAACTGTGATGTAAAGTATTTCATCTTGGCATTCATCGGATCTTCTAGGTTAGACCACTCTAGTTGCTCTTCAGATTTCCATTCTAAGAATTGCCCAAACTCACTACCCATGAAGAGCAATTTCTTACCAGGGTGACAAATTTGATAAGTGTAGAGGTTTCTCAAACCAGCAAACTGATTGTAGCGATCACCCCACATCTTATGCATCATGCTCTTCTTACCATGCACTACTTCATCATGTGAGAAAGGTAGGAGGTAATTTTCATTAAAGACATACATAAAACTGAAGGTTACAAGGTTAAAATCATACTTACGGTAAATTGGATCTTCTTCGTAGAAACGTAAGATATCATTCATCCAGCCCATGTTCCACTTGTAGTCAAATCCAAGACCACCCATTTCCTTCATGCCAGTAATCTTGGTACCTGAAGAAGACTCCTCTGCAATCATCATAACATCCGGATGAGCTAGCTTAATAACATCGTTCAAACGTTGAAGGAAATAATATCCTTCATAGTTGAGATTGCCACCGTCTTTATTTGGGGTCCATGGAGCATTATCATAATCTAGATAGAGAATATTACTTACGGCATCAACCCGAATCCCATCTAAATGATAAAAATCAATCCAGAATTTAATGCTTGAAATCAAAAAGGATTGAACTTCATTTTTACCCAAGTCAAAGTTAAGCGCACCCCAACCATAGTTATGAGCTTTGTTATGATCTTGATATTCAAAAGTCGGAGTACCATCATAATAGGCTAAAGCATCATCGTTAATCGTGAAGTGACCTGGTACCCAGTCTACAATAACCCCAATATTGTTTAAGTGACACTCTTCAACAAAGTCTTGGAATTCTTCTGGTCGTCCGTAGGCATGCTCTAATCCAAAATAACCCATCAGTTGATAGCCCCAACTCAAACCTAGCGGGTGAGCCATCAAAGGCATAAACTCAATATGAGTGTAGTTCATTTCAACTAAGTAAGGAATCAACTCTTTTTTTAATTGAGCAAAACTATATGGAGTTCCATCTGGATTTCGTTTCCACGAACCAGCGTGTGCTTCGTAAATATTAACTGGCCTTTCGAAGAATCCCAAACGTTTTCTACGAGCTAACCAAAGTCCATCCCTCCATTTCTTTTCTGGAATTTCTGTTAGAACAGCCCCTGTTCCTGGACGTGCTTCATACCGAACAGCTAAAGGATCAATCTTCATAAGCTGATGACCGTTAGCCCGTGTGATATGATATTTATAAATCTGACCCTCTTGGGGCAAAGTTGTAAAAACTTCCCAAACTCCAGATTCATTTCGAACCATAGGGATTTGATTTTCAACCCAATTAGTGAAATCACCGACTAGATGAACAGCCTGCGCATTTGGAGCCCAAACTCGAAATGTGTAACCCCATTCCCCGTCTTTCTCCTCACGATGTGCGCCCAAATAGTGTTGAAGATGGAAATTTTCGCCTGTTGTAAAAGTTCTTAAAGCTTCTAATGTATCCATAAATCCCCCTTTATATTGTAAGCGTTTTCTATATTTCTATTATACTACCTTTTAAGATAACTTTCAAGCAATTTCCGAATTCTTATAAAAATTTCTTTGAAAATCTTCAAAGTATTATCTTACTATTTCTAAAATTTTCAAAAACACTAAGAAAAACTTCTCTAAAAATAAAGAAAAATCGATATTTTTCTATATTTATTGATTACGAGTGAAAGAATTCAAGACTATTCAGGCTAAAATCTGAACATTTTTAAAAATTCAATGACTTTCGTTAATTTTATATCTTTTATAGTTTATTTTATCAAATTTTCTGAAATTTTCAATAAAATTTAGTGTTATTTTTACAATTTTAAATATAGGATATATTTCCAAAAATTTCACTTACAAAAAAACTCAAGATTAATCTTGAGTTTAATGTTTATGATAAAACTTTCATGACAGCTACACTGACATCATCAATAGCATTTTCTTGGTTTGAACGACTATTGGTTACAAGCATTTCAAGGTTTCCTGCGTTTTCATAATAGAAAGATGCACCTTTGGCATTGAATACAACCAAGAGATGTTCTCTTCCACCATGAATTTCGTAAACAATCCAGCCACTATTTTCTACAGCTGTGTGCACAAATACATGACGATAAACTTCCTCGTAAGTAGGATATGAAAAAGCACTGGTTTGTGTTTTAAGTTTAATAATCTGACGAATAAACTCAATACTTTCTTGACGTTCATTGATTAGGTCCCAGTTAACTTGGTTAACACTATCAGGAGCATTGTAACTGTTCATAGCTCTCTCACGATCGTCATGAGTCAATTCACCATTCTCACCAGTTGCTACAAGTTTGGTACGCCCAAACTCCTGTCCAAGTTCCATGAAAGCCATTCCTTGCATGAGAAGGTTCATAGCTGTTGCAGTTTCCACTTTTTTCATGATTCGGTCTTTACTCTCCATTGGATGAAGAGTTGCTAGCAAGTCATGTAAATTATAGTTATCGTGAGCTTCCACATAGTTCAAGACTTGGTTAGGACTAAGGTATGATCCTAGTTCTCGACTTCCTAGAATTGACTTAGCTACGATTGGCTCAGTACCAGCTCCACTTACAAATCCTGATTTAATATCTCCATAAACTTCAGCACCCTTAACCGCATTACGTTGATCATCATTGAAAAATCCAATATTAGGTAACTGATAAGCATTGTCTTTCTTAGCCTTATCATAAGGAGCGAGACCAGTTCCCATATCCCATCCTTCTCCATAAAGGATAATTTTAGGATCGACTTCATCCATAGCCCAACGGATCATCTGCATCGTTTTAACATCATGGATTCCCATCAAATCAAATCGGAAACCATCAATATTAAATTCTTTGACCCAATAAAGGAGCGAATCAATCATATACTTACGGAACATTTCATGTTCACTAGCAGTTTCATTGCCCACACCGGTACCATTTTGATAGGTTCCATCACGATTCATTCGATAATAATAGTCTGGTACGGTTGTTTGAAATGGTGCATCGACTACTGAGAAAGTGTGATTATAAACAACATCCATGATGACACCGATACCAGCATCATGATAAGCCTGAACCATTGTTTTTAAATCACGAATAACCTGGCCTGGATCATTAGGATTCGTTGACATACTAGTTTCTGGAGCATTATAGTTTTGTGGATCATAACCCCAGTTGTAGGTGACATTCCCATCTGCATCATACTCTTTATGTCTGTCTGCAATCGGCTGTAGTTGGACGTAGTTAACACCAAGTTCTTTAATATAGTCAAATGCTGTAGACTGACCATACTGATTGACCGTTCCCGTTTGAGCAGCTCCCAAAAAAGTTCCTCTCAGTTCTGGGTCAACACCTGAGGTTTCCGACTGGGTCAAATCACGAATATGCATTTCATATACTACAGCTTGACAAGGGTTTTCTAAACGCCAAGTTGCTTCCCTACCATGCTTGACTTCAAAACCTTCAACCTGACGTTCTTTTTCTGAAAGAATCGCTGAACGTTTGCCATCTGGACTTGTCGCAATGGTATATGGATCTCGTGTCAATGATTGATGATGCGGAAAATTAATCTGATATTGATAGGCACGACCAGCAAGACTTTCAGGAACTGTTAAATTCCAAACGCCAATTGTATTATCCTTGTGACTATATGAATAACTGTTACCACGTTTCATTTCATAAGTCTTTAGGATAGCCGCATCATTACTTGCTGATTCATAAACTATAACTTGTACAGTTGTTGCTGTTGGCGACCAAAGTTTAAAGCTTGTTTCATCTTCGGAAACCTGGCAACCCAACACTCCTTGGTAACCCCAGTGGTGATCAAAACTAGCACTGTTAATAGCTTTGTCAAAAGCAAATGGATTTTGATCTTTATAGTGTGGACTTGCAATGGCTGGATTTTCAGAATAATAAACGGTGTCATCTCCATCTAAAATCCAAACTTCTGTTAAGAGTGGATAATAGTTGAAACGAATTGGATACTCTTTTGAAACTCCGTCTTTTGTAACCACAAAAGTCATTGTTTCAATAGCTTTTTCACTAGATTGAGTGAAAGAGAATTTTTCTCCAAAATACTCTTCTTCTTTTACTAATTCAACTGTATCGAGCGGCTTTTTACTAAAACTACAATCTTTATAAGCCTCATCCTTACGATGATAATGAATAAGTACAGGATAGTTGTACATGTTTCTCCCTAATTTCTAATTTCTAATTATTAAATTTATATAGTAATATTTCTTGATTAACTTATACGAATAGAACCAAGAAATGATAGGTGATTATTCTAAACTGTGTATTCCTTACAAGCTCTCAAGCCAAGCTTCATCACGAATCTCAATTCCCAACTCTTGTGCTTTTTGGAGTTTGCTGCCTGCATCTACTCCTGCCACAACAAGGTCTGTTTTTTTCGAGACACTACCAGTAACCTTGGCTCCGAGACTTTCTAGTTTATTTTTAGCTTCTGAGCGGTTTAAACGCTCCAGCTTACCTGTCAAAACGACAGTTAGACCTGATAAGACAGCATCTGCTGCAACGACCTGTCCTTTATAGTCTAAATTAACACCTGATTCTTTTAATTCTCTTAAAAGAATTTTAGAACCTTCTGTAGCAAAATAAGTCTGTAGACTTTGAGCAATAACACTTCCGAGACTTTCGATGCTTGCTACTTCTTCAGGATTTGCTTGAGCAAGTGACTCGATTGAATGGAAATGTTGTAAGAGTAACTGACTTGCCTTGCTTCCAACATGACGAATACCTAAACCAAACAAAAGTTTTTCAGCAGAATTTTCTTTAGAAGCCTGAATAGCTTGGTAAAGTTTTTGAGCTGACTTTTCCTTGATGCCGTCTAACAAGAGAAAATCTTCAACTGTCAAACGATATATATCTGCTACATCTTTAACTAAATTGACGGCAAATAATTTTTCTACGATTGATGGACCAAGGCCAGAAATATTCATGGCGTCACGGGATGCGAAGTGAATTAGACCTTCCTTGATTTGAGCTGGACAACGTGGGTTTATACAACGAAGAGCCACCTCATCTTCAAAGTGTAACAGTTTGCTCTCACAACTTGGACAGTTTGTTGGAATATCTAGTTTCTCCTCAGACACACGCTTAGACTCAACCACTCGTAAGACAGCAGGAATAATATCGCCTGCCTTGTAGACAATGACTGTATCATCCTTGCGAATATCCTTTTCAGCGATATAGTCTACATTGTGAAGGGTTGCACGACTAACTGTTGTACCTGCCAATTGCACCGGAGTAAGATTAGCAGTCGGAGTTACAACTCCTGTACGACCAACTGTCCAATCAACAGAAAGCAGTTTTGCTTCTTTTTCTTCTGCAGGGAACTTATAAGCGACTGCCCACTTAGGTGCTTTAACTGTAAAACCAAGTTGCTCTTGACCAGCTAGGTCGTTGACCTTAATCACGACACCGTCGATATCATAAGGCAATTGGTCTCTTTCTTGACCTACTTCTTGGATAAAGTCCCAAACCTCATCCATGCTGTGCGCTAATAGTCGTCTTGGATTGACAACAAAGCCCAACTGTTCTAGATGATTTAAAACCTTCTCTTGGCTGTCTCTAGTTGAAGGACTTGCTTCTTGATAAAGGAAAGTTGCAAGATTACGCTTAGCTACTACTCCTGTGTCTAACTGGCGAAGGGTTCCTGCAGCAGCATTTCGTGGATTAGCAAACTCCGGCTCCCCGTTTTCTTGACGAGCAAGATTGACTTGATTGAAAGAAGCTCTTGGCATATAGCATTCACCACGAACAGTGATATCTAATTTCTCTGGTAAGGATAAAGGAATGTCCTTGACACGTTTGAGATTTTCTGTGATATTCTCACCGACTGAACCATCACCTCGAGTTGCTCCAGCAACAAAAATTCCTTGCTCATAAGTCAAGGAAATCGATAAACCATCAATTTTTAACTCACAGATATAAGTAACATCATCCAATTCTTTACGAACACGTGCATCAAAGGCATCGAGCTCTTCACGAGAAAAAGCATCCTGCAAACTATAGAGAGGATACTGATGACTATATTTTTCAAAACCATCTAGAATCTTACCGCCAACACGGTGGGTTGGACTATCTGGCAAGACTTGCTCCGGGTGAGCTTTTTCTAACTCTACCAGTTCACGATAGAGACAATCATACTCACTATCAGATACAGATGGGTTATCACTTGTATAATACTCTGTCGCATAGCGATTGAGCAACTCAACGAGCTCTTTCATTCTTTCATTCATAAAACCATTTTACCATAAAAAGGACTATAGAAACAATACTCAAGTTCTAAAAAAGAAAATGAGAAGGATATTTCTATCACTTCTCATTTATTTTTATTTTTTACGATTCAAAATAGCGTTCAAAATGATGGCCACTGTACTTGCAATGACGATACCATTTGAGAAGAACATCTGTAATTCTGTTGGTAAAGTATTGAAGAGGTTGCTTCCGTTTAATCCAACCCCTGCAGCTATAGAAACTGCTGCAATGAGGAAGTTATGCTCATTGTGTTCAAAATCAACACGTGCCAAGATTTGCATCCCTTGTAGAGAAACAAAACCGAACATGACAAGCATGGCTCCACCTAGAACAGGGCTAGGGATAATCTGTGCTAAGGCACCAAACTTAGGCAAGAGACCAAGTAAGATGAGGAAACCACCAGCGTAGTAGATCGGTAAACGTGTACGAATACCTGATAATTTAACCAAACCTACGTTTTGTGAAAACCCTGTATAAGGGAAAGTATTGAAAAGTCCACCAAGTAAAACAGCAAGACCTTCAGCACGATAACCATTACGGAGACGAGTGCTATCGATTGGATCTTTAGTAATATCAGAAAGGGCAAGGTAAACCCCAGTTGATTCTACCATTGATACAGTAGCGATAATACACATCATGACAATAGAAGAAATCTCAAATTGTGGAGCACCAAAGTAGAATGGAGTTGGGATATGAACAAGTGGAGCTTCTGCTACTGGAGAGAAATCAACCAAGCCCATAGTCGCAGCGATGATGGTACCTGCAATTAGACCAATCAAAATAGAAATTGACTTAATAAATCCTTTTGTAAAGATATTAACTAAGAGAATGATAAGAATGGTGATTGTTGCTAATGCCAAACTTTGTCCCGTTGGTTTTTCGACGTTATTTCCCATATTCCCAATAGCTACTGGAATCAAGGTCAATCCGATTGTTGTAATGACAGAACCCGTTACGATTGAAGGGAACAGATTAGCAATCTTAGAAAATACACCTGCTACAAGAACGACATAAATACCAGAAGCAATCAAGGCACCAAACATAGCACCACTACCGTGACTTTGTCCAATCATAATAAGTGGAGCAACAGACTGAAAGGCCACACCCAGAACAACCGGTAAACCGACACCGAAATATTTATTTAACTGTAACTGCAATAGAGTTGCAACCCCGCACATAAAGATATCTGTAGAGATAAGGTATGTCAGTTGTTGAGGCGAGTAACCTAAGGCTCCAGCAATCATGATTGGTACTAGGATTGAACCTGAGTACATAGCAAGTAAGTGTTGCAAGCCCAATACGGCCGCTTTTGAGTGGTTTTCCTGTTGCTTCATTAGATGTCTGCCTCCTTGAAGATAACTTTTCCATTTTCAAAACGCTCTAAACGAGCAAGTGATACTACCTGATGACCTGATTTTTCTAACAGCTCACGACCATCTTGGAAGGATTTTTCAATCACAATTCCGACGGCCTCAACTGTAGCACCAGCTTGCTCGATAATCTGAATCAAACCTTTAGCTGCTTGACCATTAGCCAAGAAATCATCAATAATTAATAATTTATCTCCTGGAGATAAGAACTTCCCTGCAATGGATACGGTACTAGTAACTTGTTTAGTGAAAGAATAAACTTCAGCGGTTAAAATTCCTTCATTCATAGTGATATTTTTTGCCTTTTTAGCAAAAATCATAGGTAGATCTAACTGTTCTGCAACATATAGAGCTGGAGCAATTCCAGATGCTTCAATGGTTACGACTTTGGTAATGCCAGCATTTTTAAAATGTTCTGCAAAGGTACGACCAATCTCGCGCATTAATTTATAATCAACTTGGTGAGTCAAGAAAGAATCCACCTTAAGAATATTCTCACCTAGAATATTCCCATCTTTTAAAATACGTTCCTCTAGTAATTTCACAATAACCTCCGAAATAAAAAGGGACTCACAAAGCAAGTCCCTCGGAAACATAGAAACAAATAGTACTGCTTCTTTTATCTCTCTTCGACTTACTCATTGTTAGGTATTTACGGTACCTTGTAGAAACGCCACGCCAATTCGCGGCATAAATAAGTAATCATATTTTTAGTGAGCATCTCCATTCCAGATAGAGTTCTTCACAATCACATAATCTACATGTCTAAGATCAGCTACCTTTCGACCTCCAGCATAAGAAATCGAACTTTGTAAATCTTGTTCCATTTCAGTTAGGGTATCTTGTAAATGTCCTTTGGCAGGAAGAAGAATTTTCTTACCTTCGACATTCTTATAGGCACCTTTTTGGTATTCTGAAGCAGAACCATAGTATTCTTTAAATTGTTTACCATCGACTTCGACAGTTTTACCAGGGCTTTCGATATGGCCTGCAAATAAAGAACCAATCATAACCATACTTGCACCAAAGCGGATTGACTTGGCAATATCTCCGTGTGTACGGATACCACCATCGGCAATAATCGGTTTACGCGCAGCTTTAGCACACCAGCGAAGAGCTGCTAACTGCCAACCACCAGTACCAAAACCAGTTTTAACCTTAGTAATACATACTTTACCTGGACCGATTCCGACCTTAGTAGCGTCTGCTCCAGCATTCTCTAATTCGCGTACAGCTTCTGGAGTACCAACGTTACCGGCGATGACAAAGGTATCTGGCAATTCTTTCTTAATGTGCTGAATCATTGAAATGACACTGTCGGCATGTCCATGAGCGATATCAATAGTGATGTACTCTGGAGCATCTTCCTTTAATTGACTAACAAAATCATATTCGTAATCTTTAACACCAACAGAGATAGAAGCAATCAACCCTTTTTCATGCATGCGTTTCACGAAAGGAATGCGCCCATCTTCATCAAAGCGATGCATGATATAGAAATAACCACCTTTTGCAAGTTGTTCTGCAACATCTTCATCCAAGATAGTTTGCATATTAGAAGGAACAACTGGTAACTTGAAGGTATGATTCCCCAAAGTTACATGCGTATCAGCTTCTGCTCGACTTTGAAGGACACATTTGTTAGGGATAAGCTGAATATCTTCGTAGTCAAAGATTGGAAATTCGTTCAACATATTTCTCTCATTTCTAGTTTCGGCTTCCCTATCGTTAGGAATAGCCTTGTCTTTTCCAGACAATCACTCTGAATAGTTTACAATATATTCCTGTTTTTGTCAATAATTAAGTATTTTATAAAATATAGTTCGGTTTTAGTGATTTTATATCTGCTTTTTTAAGATTTGAAAAGAAAATATATTAGCAATACTGTCACTACCATCCCCAAAATCCAGACTGTTTTAAAGTACCATTTTCGAGTTTTATGATGAAAAACTATACCCGATAACCATGCACCGAAACCTCCGAAGATTAAGGCAACTAAAAGTAAAAATTTTTCTGGAATTCTCCAGTAACCTCGTTTAGCCTTATATTTGTCAATCCCGTAAAGGACAAAGATAAAGATATTCCACACCAAAAGGGCAATCGTTGCTACTTCCTTTAAAGCCGTCATATATAAAAAATCTCCTTTACTCTATTTTTTGTCTATTTTTTTCTAGTTAAGCCCCAGCTTGTCTCTATCAAGTCAAGGATTTGCTGATCTGATAATTTGTCATCCAAAGGGACACTAATCCAGTAGCTTTTGTTCATATGAAAGGCTGGATAAATTCCCTTTTGTGAAAGCAAGTCAGCTACTTGGTCGTGTTTGAGGTTGACTGCTTCCACTAGCCCTTCTCTACCCTTATCTAGCCTATCCCAAGGAATTCTCATTAAAATAGCATACCACTTCTGATTATCTTCATGGCGCAAAACCGCCGTATCAGGTGATTTCTCCCATAGATATTCCAGCTGATTGCCATACTTTTCTTGAACAAGCGCCATGATTCTCTTGGTCTGTGGACAGAGAAATTCCTGTACCTCAAAACAAGCCTTTCGAATGCCATAAAGAACTTCTAAACAAGCCTCTCGAACAGTTCCAACAAAAGTACCTCTCATACTTTCCATATGAACTTGAGGATAGAGTTCGCCAGTTTCCTGATCAAAAACCTGAAAAGTTAAATCACTATCCTCAACTGTAATCTTCATAAGAAAATCACCCTGCAAGATAGTCGAACTATAGGTCCATACACCTTGTTTTTCTAAAAATCCATACTCTTTAGCCTTTTTACTATTAAACTGATAGGCCTTAAAAATTTCAAACATAAGCGAAAACTGCTACCAAAAGCTAGCAGTTCCTTTCTATTTTTTAAAAGACAACCTTAGTTCCATGTAATTGTGTCACGCCCAGTTCGTCAATAAAGGTTTGACGGTTGTCCATGTCAATCCCCCCACCAGGTAAAATTTCAATTTTTCCTGCTGCGTGTTCTAAAATTCTGCGATAGTGAGCAAAACGTTTCTCTAACGAATCGCCAGATACACCAGCTCGAGTGAGGATGCGTGTTACACCAGCCTGGCTGAGCCAATCAATAGCTTCTAGTTGATCTTGGTCACTTAAGTCGTCAAAAGCCATATGGAAGACAATCTCCATACCTTTAGATGCAGCAATTAGCTTTTCAAGATTAAATTTATCTAACTTGTTGTCAGCTGTTAATGCCCCAAATACAACCCCCTGACTTCCTGCTTGAGCTGTCAAACGAATATCATCAAGCATGATAGCTATTTCTTGGTTAGTGTAGATAAAGTCACCACCTCGTGGACGAATCATGGTCATAATGGTAGTTTCATAGTTAGCTGCAAGTTCTACTGCAGCCTTGGTCACTCCATAACTTGGGGTTGTTCCACCTACCGCTAAATTGTCACAGAGTTCAATACGACGAGCTCCGGCTTCCATAGCTTTTTCAATTAAAGTAAAATTTTCAGCACAAAATTCGTAAATCATTTGTTTCTCCTTGAAGATTTCTTTGAATTTATTATATCATATTAATCTGAGTAACCCCTGCTTTTTATCAAGGGAAATGATTACTTTTTATATTATTCTTTATCTGGAATTACCTTAAAGAGGTAATAGGTTATAAATACTGTTAAGCAACCTAAAGCGACTTTTACAAGCAAAAGCGGAGCAAAATAGATGGAGATTCCCATCAAGATATAAATCGAAATGATAATTTTCTTCTTTCGTTCACGAGCAATGGACTTGGTTTCTCTAAAATCCGCAACATAAGTTTGATAGAGCTTGGTATGATAGAGCCAGTCTTCAAAACGTTTAGAAGATTTTGAAAAACAAGCAATCGACAATAAGAGAAAAGGAGTTGTCGGTAATAAGGGCAAGGCTACACCAACTATAGCCAAGGCTAAAGAGATAAATCCTATACAGAGATAAATAATACGCATATCTTTTCCTTTTTAAAAATTTTATTATTCTAGTTTCCCATAAAGAGTTGTGATCTGTCAAGTTTTAACTCAAAAGGACTGAAATCATCATTTCAGTCCTTATTATTATTTAATTTTTTCTTCTTCGTAATCCCCGTTACTACATACTACTTGTTTACCACCACCACGGATTTTTTTCTCCATGAGGAAATTACCACATTTTGGACAATCACGCCCTACAGGCTTGTCCCAAGAAGTAAATTCACATTCTGGATATCGATTGCATCCATAGAAGAGACGATTACGTTTGGTTTTACGTTCGATGACTTGTCCTTGATGACAGTTAGGACAAGTTACCCCAATTTCTTTTACAATTGCTTGTGTATGGCGGCAATCTGGGAAATTACTACATGCGTAGAATTTACCAAAACGACCTAACTTAATCACCATAGGACTACCACAAACTTCACAATCAAATCCAGCTGGCTCATCCTTGATTTGAATTTTTTCCATCTCTGCTTCAGCTTTTTCGACCTCTTTAGAGAATGGTTTGTAAAATTCATCAATAACCCGTTGCCACTCTTCTTTTCCGACCTCGACATCATCCAGTTTACCTTCCATTTCAGCGGTAAACTTCACGTTAACAATATCTGGAAAGTATTCGACAATCAGCTTGTTTACGACTTGACCTAGATCAGTTGGTTCAAAGCGTTTAGACGCAAGTCTTACATAGTAGCGTTTTTGGATTGTTTCAATGGTTGGAGCATAAGTAGATGGACGTCCAACTCCGTTTTCTTCCAAGGTCTTAATCAAAGTAGCCTCAGAATATCGTGCCGGTGGTTGTGTGAAATGTTGTTCAGGTTTGCTATTAACCTGTTTGACCACATCTCCTACTTCCATATCAGGCAGCATCTTATTTTTATCAGAATCGTTGTAAATGGCTAAATAACCATCAAACTTAACCTGACTACCATTCGCCGCGAATTGAACACCATTTTGCGAAAGTTTAACAGCCATGGTATCAAAAATTGCACCAGTCATTTGACTCGCTACAAAGCGGTTCCAAATAAGTGTATAAAGTTTTAGCTGGTCTCTATCCAAATACTTAGCAATTTTCTCAGGTGTATTAAAGACACTTGAAGGACGAATAGCTTCGTGGGCGTCTTGAGCGCCAGAGGCATTTTTCACCTTGCTACTATGTCTAGAATACTTACTACCAAAACGTTCATTGATGTAGCTAGCGGCTTCATTCTGAGCAACTGGACTGATACGAGTAGAATCCGTACGCATATAGGTTATCAAACCTTGGACACCTGTACCAATATTGATTCCTTCATAGAGTTGCTGAGCAACCATCATAGTCTTTCGAGTACGGAAGTTAATCTTGTTAGCAGCATCCATCTGCATAGAAGACGTTGTATATGGAAGAGGAGCATTGCGCTTTCTTTCCTTTTTATCTACTTGATCAACAGTAAAATCCTTGCTGTTCAAATGAGATAAAACTTTTTTGACTTCATCATTGGTAGTCAACTTCATCTTCTTGCCATTCATTCCATAAAAAGAAGCTTGGAATTGCTTGGTACCTTTTTTAAAGACAGCATCAATCGTCCAATATTCTTCTGGTTGGAAGGCATTGATTTCATTTTCACGATCAATGATTAGCTTAAGAGCAACAGACTGAACACGTCCTGCTGATAAGCCTTTTTTAACCTTTTTCCAAAGAATTGGTGAAATTGAATATCCCACTAAACGGTCCAAAACACGACGGGCTTGTTGGGCATCGACCAAATCCATATTGATTTTACGAGGTTCTTTAAAGGCGTTTTTTACTGCATCTTTGGTAATCTCGTTGAAAACAACACGGTTGGTATCATTCTCGTCTAGATCTAAAATATGCGCTAAGTGCCATGAAATAGCCTCCCCTTCCCGGTCCGGGTCACTCGCTAGAAAGACTTTATTGGCTTTTTTAGCTTCTTTTTTCAAGTCATTGATGAGAGGACCTTTACCACGAATATTGATATATTGCGGTTCATAATTATTCTCCACGTCGACTGACATACTTGACTTTTTCAAATCACGAATATGTCCAACGCTGGCTAAAACCTTATAGTTTCTGCCAAGATATTTTTCAATTGTTTTTGCCTTAGCAGGAGACTCCACGATTACTAGATTCTTTTTAGTTGTTGATTTTTTCTTTTTTGTTGCCGTAGCCACAGTATCACACCTTTTCAAAGTAATAAACTTTATAAAGTGTAAACCATTTTTAAAAACCTGTCAAGACATAACACCCATATAATAGAAGAAAAGTTTGCTAAATGAAATCATTTCGTTCATTAAAATTCAAATTCTGCTAATATATCCTGACCACATGTTGCCAATTTTGCTCCCTCTTGGATTAGATGATGGCAACCGTCCGACCTTCCATCTAAGATACTACCCGGTATAGCAAAAACATCCCTTCCTTCTTCCATTGCTCGCTCACAAGTGATTAAGCTACCAGATCTCATTTTTGCTTCTGCCACGATGACTCCTCTACATAATCCTGCAATAATTCTATTCCTTGCAGGAAAATGGAATTTCAAAGGTTCTTCACCTGAACCGTACTCACTTAGAAGCAAATGATGCTCCCCGATATAATCTTGAAGGCTCTTATTTGACTTAGGATAGTATACATCTAAGCCTGTCCCGATTACTGCAATGGTTCTTCCTCCAGCCTGGAGAATAGACATGTGAGCTGCCGTATCAATTCCTCTCGCTAGTCCGCTTACAATAACTAGTTCATTTTCCAATCCTTGGATGATCTTTTTTACTGACTTAGTTCCTAGTTGACTACAGGAACGACTTCCCACTACTGCTATCTTTGGTAACTTTAAGAGATTCAGATCTCCCTTATAAAATAGTAAAACTGGCGCATCATAGATTTCACTAAGGGCAAAAGGATAGTCATCATCTAAGATTGAAAAGGATGGAAATTTCTCAAAATCTTCTTTTAAACGTTTCATACTCTCAAATGTCAACTTATGGTAACGCTCCATAAACAGAATAGGATTTCGACATTCAGACGCCTCTGCAATAGTTTCTAAACTCAGTTCCTGATCATAGATTTCCCCATATTGAAGAACCTTAAGTACCTGCTGATTGCTTAAGCCTGCCTGTTTCAATTTAAAAATCTCAAAATTATCAATTTTTATCTTCATCAATTACTCCTTGATTATTCTCTATATATACTTATTCGTAAAAAAGAAAAAAACTTCCTCTAAAGTAAAACTTGTGAGGAAGTTCGTAGTTATAATAATTAGTAATCAGGACGGAGAACACCAGTGACTGTCGCCTTGGTCGCTTCGTAGTCACCATCAATCACAACCTTGATGATACGTTTGGCATCTTCTTCTGGTGCAGGAACCAGAGGTAGACGTGTTGGTCCTGCGGCAAATCCCATATAATTAAGAACTGCTTTAACAGGTGCAGGACTTGGGTAAGAGAATAATGCGTTGACTTTAGGGATGAACTGACGTTGAATGGCTGCAGCCTTCTTAATATCACTCTCAGAAATTGCTTTAAACATCTCATACATCTCATCTCCATTTGTATGAGAGGCGACCGAGATAACTCCATCGGCACCTAGGTTCATAGCGTGAAAGGCATCCCCGTCTTCTCCTGTATAGATTAAAAACTCTTGCGGCTTATGTTCGATCAAGTAAGCCATATTGGCAAGACTGGTACATTCTTTAACCCCAATGATATTTGGATGGTCAGCTAGACGGAGCATTGTTTCTGGCGTCAACTCAACTACCACACGCCCTGGTATATTATAGAGGATAATTGGTAAATCAGATGCATCAGCTATAGCTTTAAAGTGTTGGTACATTCCCTCCTGAGAAGGTTTATTGTAGTATGGTACAATCGCAAGTCCTGCGGCAAATCCACCAAACTCAGCGACTTCTTTAACGAACTCAATAGAGTCGCGCGTGTCATTGGTACCGATACCAGCAATCAGAGGAACACGACCATTGACAACTTTTTGAACAGCAGCAAAAAGCTCTAGCTCTTCATCGTGTGTTAAAGTCGGACTTTCTGCAGTCGTACCTGCCAATAGAATTCCATCCGTATGATGTGCCAATAAATGCTCGATTAGGTCAGGAATAGCATCAAAGTTTATGGAACCATCCTCGTGAAAGGGAGTAATGAAAGCTGTGATAATTTTACAATCTTTTAAATCTTGATAAGACATAAGAGACACCTCACTATTTTAAAGAAGGAGTTCTTACGAACTCCTAAATATTATTTCAATTCAAATTTTAATTCGGCTGTTGGACGAACTAAGCCACGTTCATGAAGGGTTTCTGCAATTTGAACTGAGTTCCAAGCAGCACCCTTGAGAAGGTTATCAGATACCACCCACATGTGGATACCTTTTTCAGCATCCAAGTCTTTACGGATACGTCCGACAAAGGTATCTTTTGAACCAACAGCATTAATAGCTTGAGGATAAATTTGATTTGCAACATCATCCTCTAAAACGGCACCTGGGAAGCTTGCGATAGCAGCTTTTACTTCATCGATAGGAGCCACTTCTTTTGTTTCAATGTAAACAGACTCAGAGTGAGCTGACAAAACAGGAATACGCACGCAAGTTGCTGAAACAGCAATGCTATCGTCTTCCATGATCTTCTTAGTTTCCTTGGTCATCTTCATCTCTTCGTATGTGTAATCATTTTCTGTGAAGACGTCAATTTGAGGAAGAGCATTAAAAGCGATTGGATAATGTTTCTTATCGCCACCTGAAGGCAAGATTTCCGCATGCAAATCACGTGGATTTACACCATCATTCAATACTTCACGCAATTCACGTTGTGTCTCAAGAATGGCTCCCATACCTGCACCTGAAACAGCTTGATAAGTTGAAACGATGATACGATCTAAGCCCCATTTTTGACGAATTGGTTCAAGAGCAACCATCATTTGGATAGTTGAACAGTTAGGACATGCAATGATCCCGTTATGAGCATCAAGAGCATGGGCGTTTACTTCAGGAACAACCAATGGCACATCTGGATTTTGACGGAAATAAGAAGTGTTATCTACTACTACTGCCCCTGCTTTAACAGCATAGGGTGCGTATTTTGCAGAAGTTGACCCACCAGCTGAGAAGAGAGCAATATCAACTCCTTCAAAAGCAGTTTCTGTTGTTTCCTCAATCGTAATATCTTGGTCTTTAAATTTCAAAACCTTACCCGCAGAACGAGCAGAAGCAAGGAAACGAATCTTATCAATTGGAAGTGAAGATTCTTCCAACATCTTAATCATTTGAGCACCAACGGCACCTGTTGCACCAACTACAGCAACTGCATATCCCATAATGAACCTCTTTCGGAATTTTCTAAAAATTTCTATAATATGATTATTATACTACTTTTTAAGAAAAATGAAAAGTCTTTTTCCTTTCTATTTTCTGAAATTGACAAGAAAAGGAGGTGGGACAGAAATCGATAGACAAAATCTCGATTTCGTAGTCCCAGCCCCGCGAGGATGATTAGGAGCTTTTTGGAGTCTAAAAGACGAACAAAAAGTTCAATCAGCTACCGCATCAAAGTTTGATTACTAATAAAAAATGAGGTCGGGCTCTTTTGTCCCAACCTCTTCTACTATTCATAAAATTGTTTGTACGGTTTATTAAATGCCTCCAAAACATCTGAAGGAGTTTCTGTATAAGATTTTATCTCCTTCAAATTTCCTTTGACGATAATCCGTTCAGTAGCATTAGAATCTTCACATGTAACTAGAGTAAGTTCATCAATACCTTCCCTGTCCTCAATTACGTCTACACGATCTGGAGTCACTATTTTAACTTCAACAATTTCGTAAGTATAAACTTTTTCTTTATCAGTAAGATAAATTTTCATTCCTTTTTCAGCATTAGCTAGAGGAGAAAATAATTTCTGATCGGCTTTTTCACCCAAAAATATCCGGTGACTAGCTAAAGAATAGTTTCCTTTTCCCATTTCCTGGTTAGGTTTCATTGTACCTGCACCATAGAAAAGGTTAATGTTGTCAAGTCCCTTAAAAATTGGTAAATTCATTTCAAGTTCTGGAATTGCAATTCCCCCGATAACAGGAAGTTGTTGTGAGTTCCATTGAGCTGACAATACTGCCTCCGAAGATAACGATTTGACAGATTCAAAATCAAAATTTCCTACAGTTTCTTCATTTTCTTCAATCTTTTCCTTGGTTACTTGACTCACTTGATACTTATTAGTATTCCAAACTATAAACATATCACGGATTTTTGAATTAAAAATCAGAGCAATAGATAAGAGGATCAGAAATCCAGCTAGAATATTTAATAGCAGATTCCTGCGCTTATTTTTTTTTCTTTTAGTATTCTTTTGAGACATTATTCTACACCTTCTGTTTCAGTTTCAGTCCCAACTTCTTCTTTTTCTGCAGCTGCAACACTTGTAAATGTCACAATTTTAGCATTTTCATCTAGCCGCATAACCTTTACTCCCATGGTTGAACGACCAGTTTGCGATATATTGGCAACATTTGTTCGAATCATAACGCCAGTATCTGTGATGACCATCAAATCTTCATCACCTTTAACCGTTAAAAGACCTGCTAATGGACCATTTTTCTCAGTTACATTTGCTGTTTTCATTCCTTTACCAGCACGACCCTTGGTAGGATACTCTGTCGCAATTGTACGTTTCCCATATCCTTTTTCTGTGATGATGAGAACTTCATCGTGGTCAGTAATCACTCTAGCGCCAACTACAGCATCTCCTTCACGAAGATTTACCCCTTTAACACCTGTAGCGCTACGACTCATGCCACGGACTGAGGACTGGTTGAAACGAACTGCATATCCTAATTTAGTACCAATGATGATGTCTGTGTCTTTCTCAGTTAGTAAGACATTAATCAATTCGTCCTCATCCTTCAGATTCAAGGCTTTCAGACCATTTTGTCGGATATTGGCAAATTCTTTAACACTGGTTCTCTTAACAATACCACCTCGTGTCGTAAAGAAGAGATAGGCATCATCACTACGATCTGATTCGACATTAATGATGGTTTGAATACTTTCACCTTCGTCTAGTTTCAAAAGATTGACGACTGGCAATCCTTTAGCTGTACGACCGTATTCAGGGATTTCATAACCTTTTAGACGATAGACACGTCCCTTATTGGTAAAGAAGAGTAAGTGATCATGGGTACTTGTTGAAACTAACTCACGGACAAAGTCATCATCCTTAACACCAGTTCCTTGGACACCACGTCCACCACGCTTTTGGGCTGTGAACTCGTCTTGGTCCAAACGTTTGATGTAGCCTTTGTTTGATAGAGTGATGAGAACATCAGATTCTTCAATCAAGTCTTCATCTTCGAGTGTTAAAACTTCTCCGACCATCAATTCAGTACGACGTTTATCACTAAATTTGCGCTTGACTTCATCAAGTTCTTCTTTAATAATTTGCGCAACACGTTCTGGTTTTGCAAGAATATCAGTTAAATCAGCAATCAAAGCAATAAGTTCATCATATTCTGACTGAATCTTGTCACGTTCCAAACCTGTCAAACGACGAAGACGCATATCGAGAATTGCTTGACTTTGGCGTTCAGATAACTTGAACTTGCTCATCAATTCTGCTTGAGCTTCTTCATCAGTCTCACTGGCACGGATAATACGAATGACTTCATCAATATGATCTAGTGCAATCAAGAGACCTTCTAAAATATGTGCACGCGCTTCAGCTTTTTCTTTATCAAATTGAGTACGACGTGTTACTACTTCTTTTTGATGCTCGATATAGGCATCTAAAATCTGGCGAAGAGATAAAATCTTAGGAACACCATTTTGGATAGCCAGCATGTTAAAGCCAAAGCTGGTCTGCATTTGTGTCATCTTAAAGAGATTGTTCAAGATAACATTGGCAGAGGCATCGCGTCTAACTTCAATAACAAAGCGAACCCCTTCACGGTTAGACTCATCACGAACAGCTGTAATTCCATCGATGCGTTTTTCTTGAACTAAGCGCACAATATGTTCATGCACTTTAGTCTTATTAACCATATATGGGAATTCAGTAACAACAATACGTTCGCGACCAGTTTTAGTTTCCTCGATTTCAGTACGTGAGCGAAGGACAATCGAACCTTTACCGGTTTCATAAGCTTTATGGATACCTGATTTCCCCATAACAAGGGCACCTGTTGGAAAATCGGGACCAGGTAAAACTTCCATCAAATCTTTGGTGGTAACTTCTGGATTGTCCATAACTAGTTTAACAGCATCAATAGTCTCACCTAAATTGTGAGGTGGAATATTAGTTGCCATACCAACAGCGATACCAGTAGCTCCATTAACTAAAAGATTTGGGAAACGTGCCGGCAAGACCACAGGTTCACGTTCGTTTGCATCATAGTTATCTACAAAATCAACTGTATTTTTGTTAATATCACGTAGCATCTCAAGAGCAATTTTACTCATACGTGCTTCTGTATAACGCTGAGCAGCGGCTCCATCACCGTCCATAGAACCAAAATTTCCATGACCATCCACAAGCATGTTACGGTAGCTCCACCATTGCGCCATACGTACCATAGCCTCGTAGATAGAAGAGTCTCCATGTGGGTGATATTTACCCATAACATCCCCGGTAATACGAGCAGATTTTTTATGAGGTTTATCTGGTGTTACACCCAATTCATTCATCCCGTAGAGGATACGGCGATGAACTGGCTTCAACCCATCTCGGACATCAGGAAGAGCCCGTGACACGATAACACTCATGGCGTAGTCGATAAAACTGGTCTTCATTTCCTTTGTCAGAT
The DNA here is from genome assembly GCF_047460355.1 of Streptococcus timonensis. Taxonomy (GTDB): domain Bacteria; phylum Bacillota; class Bacilli; order Lactobacillales; family Streptococcaceae; genus Streptococcus; species Streptococcus timonensis_A. The sequence goes on from NZ_JASHGL010000002.1 coordinate 202,114, forward strand.
TGACATTCACTAAATTTTTATCTTGCATTAACAAATGCCTCATTTCACTATTAGTAATTAGTAATATTATACCATAGTTTAGCCTAGATTTCAGGCTTCTGACACCTCTAAAACGTTTACATGAATAACTGAAGGGTCTATCCGTGACAAAGCAATTTAAAAGTGATAGAATGAAATCAGACAGGGTATTACCCTTAAAAAAACAAAGGAGATGTTTAGACTAATGACAGCAACTAAACAACACAAAAAAGTTATCCTCGTTGGTGACGGTGCCGTAGGTTCATCTTACGCTTTTGCCCTCGTTACACAAGGAATTGCACAAGAACTTGGTATCATTGAAATTCCTCAATTGTTTGAAAAAGCAGTTGGTGATGCAGAAGACCTTAGCCACGCGCTTGCTTTTACTTCACCTAAAAAAATCTATGCAGCTAAGTACGAAGACTGTGCGGATGCAGACCTTGTAGTTATCACTGCTGGTGCTCCACAAAAACCAGGTGAAACTCGTCTTGATCTTGTTGGTAAAAACCTTGCTATCAACAAATCAATCGTTGAACAAGTTGTTGCGTCTGGTTTTGACGGTATCTTCCTTGTTGCTGCTAACCCAGTTGACATTTTAACTTACTCAACTTGGAAATTCTCAGGATTCCCTAAAGAACGTGTTATCGGTTCAGGTACTTCCCTTGACTCAGCTCGTTTCCGTCAAGCACTTGCTGAAACTATCGGTGTTGATGCTCGTTCAGTTCACGCCTACATCATGGGTGAGCACGGTGACTCTGAATTTGCAGTTTGGTCACACGCTAACGTTGCCGGTGTTAAATTGGAACAATGGTTACAAGCTAACCGTGACTTGAATGAAGCTGACCTTGTTGAACTCTTCATCTCAGTTCGTGACGCTGCTTACTCAATCATCAACAAAAAAGGTGCTACATACTACGGTATAGCAGTTGCTCTTGCTCGTATCACAAAAGCTATCCTTGATGATGAAAATGCGGTTCTTCCACTTTCAGTCTTCCAAGAAGGACAATACGGAGTTGAAAACGTCTTTATCGGTCAACCAGCTATCGTTGGTGCGCACGGTATCGTTCGCCCAGTTAACATCCCATTGAACGACGCTGAAACTCAAAAAATGCAACTTTCTGCTCGTGAATTGCAAGAGATTATTGACGAAGCATGGAAAAACCCAGAATTCCAAGCAGCTTCTAAAAACTAATTAAATAAAGAAAGGTCTAGACTTAAGTCTAGACCTTTTTCTTTTTCTACATAAAGATTTTTATTTCATCTTTGCGAAAGCAGCTTCAGCATCATCATTACTGATAACACCAAGATGAATATTTCCAACTTTTCCTTCTGAATCAATTAGAATTTCTGTTGGAATACTACGGATCTGATAGGCTTGAAATGTAGCTCCGGTCACATCATAAAGAACAGGGATGTCTTTATAGCCTTGTTCTTGATACCACTTTGGAAATTGCTCAGTGGATTTCTCTCCTTGAAGACCTGGGGCAATTACAGTTAAAATTTCAAAATCACGATCTTGCTTTGCAGCTAATTCCATCAATTCAGGCATACTTTTACGGCACGGACCGCACCAAGAAGCCCAGAATTTCAGATAAACTTTTTTCCCCTTGTAGTCGGACAATTTGACCTCTTTACCATCCATTGATTGTAAGGTAAAATCAGGGGCTTCTTTTCCTACTGCGATTTGCTGAACACTTGTTTCATGCTGAGTTTGTGATTGACTTTGACTTTCCTTGGTTTCTTCATTAGCACAAGCTGTTAAAAGAAAAACTGATAAGAAACTAAGTCCTAGATAGATTATTTTTTTCATATTTTCTCCTTTATCCAAAAATTCCTGATAAGATATTTAACTGACCAAACATGAGTAAAAGTCCCATAAGAATAATTAAGAATCCTCCGATTTTCTTTAATAAAATAATTCGTGGCTTGATCTTGCTAAAATAAGGCATAATAAAGCCAGAAGCTAAGGCTAACAATAAAAATGGGAGAGCCATTCCTAACGTATAGACAAGGGTCAAGAGCGCACCTTGCAAAGCACCATTGCCACCTGATGCAGCCAGAGCTAGTACAGAGCTTAGAACAGGACCGATACATGGAGTCCAACCAAAGCTAAAAGTGATACCAAGTAAGAAAGCTGACAAATAACGATTGGATTGCTTACTTTTTAGATTAAAACTTTTTTGCACTTCAAGCTTTTTAAAGTGAAAAATCTCCATCTGATGTAAGCCTAAAATGATAATGATAGCTCCCATAGCATATCGAAACCAGTTAGTGTAGAGTAAGTTACCGAGGAATCCAGCCCCAAATCCAAGTATAAAAAAGATGAGAGAGATGCCTGCAATAAAACAAAGAGTTGAAATTAAGCCTGACCAAGGCACATCTCTTCCAAACAATCGAAAGCTTTTCGCTTTTGGATCACTATCCAACAAAATACCAGTATAGACCGGCAACAAAGGAAAAATACAGGGTGAAAAGAATGATAAAACACCCGCTAAAAAAACTGATACGAAAAATAAAAGACTTTCCATTAAACTACCTTCTTTCTAAATCACTTTATATTTTACTACAAATAACATAATAAGTCGTAAATTTGCTACGCTACTTTATGGTGAAGAAAAAGACAAGGAGCTAAACTCCTTGTCTGCTTTATTAATAAGTACCTTCTTCGCCCTGGCTAGTCAAGATAAGCGGGCCATCTTTGGTAATGACAAATTGGTGTTCATACTGACAAGAAAGACCACCATCAATGGTTTTATGGGCCCAACCAGTTTTCATATCAGTATCGATTTCCCAATCGCCTGTATTGATCATGGGTTCAATAGTCAAGACCATTCCTTCACGAAGACGAAGTCCACGTCCTGCAATACCATAGTTAGGTACCATTGGTTCTTCGTGCATGGTTGGTCCAACACCATGCCCAACGAGGTCCCTAACTACTCCGTAACCACGACTTTCAGCATAGTCTTGAATAGCAGCACCGATATCTCCTATACGATTGCCTACTACTGCTTGCTCAATCCCTTTATACATAGCTTCCTTGGTCACGTCCATCAAGTTTTTCACTTTTTCAGACGGTGTACCGACCGCATAAGCCCAACATGAGTCAGCTAAACCGCCAGTATAACTTTGGGTGTATTTTTTCATGTGCTCAACATTATTAAAGTTTAACTTAGAGACATTAAGGTCAGATTTGGCAATTGGACCTCCCAAAACCATATCTACCTTGAGCAAGTCACCATCTTTCAAGATGTAATGACGTGGAAAAGCGTGAGCCACTTCGTCGTTAAGGGAGCAACAAGTAGCATACGGATAATCCATAATAGCACCATCTACTCCAATCTGCAAAGGAAGATAGTTTTCTTCTTTACAACGACGACGAACATATTCTTCTACTTCCCACATATCTACACCTGGCTTAATAATATCACGTAAGCCGATATGGATACTAGCAAGAAAATCACCAGCCTTATCCATTGCTTCAATTTCTCTTGCTGATTTTAAAGTAATCATGTTTTCTCCTAAATTCTAGTTAATTTTTACAGTTACACTTGCCTTTGATACAATCTGTTGATTCAAATAAATATCGTAATCAATAATGGCTGAGCGTCTGGTATGATGGATAATACGAGCTTGAATTTGTAAAACATCATCAATCTGAACAGCCTGTAAGAAATAAATCAACATCTGTTCGATAATGAGGTTTCTCCCACTATTAACCACCAAATTTTGAGTCATCAAGGTTAAAATCTCTGATAACACACCATTGGCCAGAACCCCATTTTTATCAAGCATGAATGGTTCTACGGTAATCACAACTTCATCGTGATGATATGACAATTTTTGTGCAATTTGTTCAGAGAAAGTTGGTAAAGCAGAGATTTGGGAACGACTCATCTTTTCCATAACATCTCTTCGGGTCACAACTCCAAGCAAGGTATGATTGCTTCGAACAACTGGAACCATTTCAAAGTCTTCGGCGATCATTCTCTGACTGATATTGGCGATATTGGTAGACAGACCTGTCATATATACTGTCCGTGTCATTGCCTTATCCAAAGTAGTCCCAGGTGACTTATCAGCTGCATCACGCATAGTCATAACTCCAACTACAACTTGATCCTTGTTAATAACAGGAAAGCGACTGCTTCTATTCTTTCGAACCAAATCCAAGTAGTCTTTTATGGTATCAGTATCACGTAGGTAACCATATTCATGACTGGTACGGAATATTTTTTCTACCGTTAAAATATCTGTCTTGATCTGAACATTTGACAGGGCACGGTTAATCATAGTTGCAATGGTAAAGGTGTCGTGCTTGGTACGTAACACCGGAATATTCTTTTTGTTAGCCAGTTTAAGGACGTCTTCAGCAATTTCGAAGCCACCAGTGACCAGAACAGCATTTTCATTTTCAAGTGCTAGTACTTGAATCTCTGTTCTATCCCCTACGATTAAAAGGCCACCATCATGAAGGTAAGAAAGAATGTTATTTTCTGTCATAGCTCCAATCGAAAATTTACTAAATTCACGATCCAAGCCATCTTGACCAGCAAGAACTTCCGATCCAGTAACTTCAGCGATTTCAGCAAAAGTCAGTTTTTCAATAGAAACTTTTTGACTTTTTATCCGAACAGTTCCACTTCTAGGACGTGTCTCTACCAAACCTCTATTTTCGGCCTCTTTAATAGCGCGATAGGCAGTACCGTCACTAACACCTAAGTGATTGGAAATACTCCGAACACTGACACGTTTTCCGACCGGTAATTCTTCTAAATAAGATAATATTTCCTGATGTTTACTCACTTAGTTCTCCTTTTGTATAACGAAATTCGAGATAATCTCTCATCTTACGACTATATCTGTCACTCCCTTTAAAACGGCGGTAGAGATTGAAACCTGAATTTTCAGCAACTTTTTGGCTAGCAAGATTTTCTAAATGCGTTATGATAGATAATTGCTTTAAACCTAGTTCAGCCATAGATAAATCACACAAGCTCTTAACAACCTCAGTCATATAACCCTGACCCCAGTAGTCTTTTTTCAAAAAATAACCAAGTTCCGCTTCTCTTTTTATCTCATCAATTTTCTCGAACTTAATGGACCCAATCATGTTACCATCTTTTTTATGACAGATAGCCCAAATTCCAAGCGGAGATTTCATGAAGTAGTTGGCCAAGGCATATTGACTTTCTTCTATGCTTGCTTGAGCAGGAAAAATAAACCGAAGATTCTCTGCATCTGAAGCTATTTGATGGAAGTCATAAACATCAGTAAAAAAGAAGGGACGGAGAGCTAGTCGTTCCGTCTCACAAAAAGAATACATTGCTAATTTCGTCCAGATATTCATATCTATCCTCTAGAACTAGTCTTCAATAAGTTCAATATCCGCTCCAAGATTGCGTAATTTTTCGATAATATTTGAATAGCCACGGAGAATAAACTCAACATTTGTAATTTCAGTTCTACCCTTAGCCATCAAAGCAGCAATGACCAAGCATGCTCCTGCACGTAAATCAGTTGCTTTTACACTTGCTCCGTGTAATTGTTTGCCACCTTTATAAAGGATATGATCATTTGTTGTTGAAATATCAGCATTCATTTTCGCCAACTCAAAGACATGGTTGACACGTTTTTCATAAATGGTATCAATCAATGTCCCACGACCTTCTGCTTTTAATAACAAAGGTGTAATTGGCTGTTGGAGATCCGTTGCAAAACCAGGATAAGGAGCTGTTTTTATATTTACCGCCTTTAGGTCTTTTTGTTCTTCAACAAAAATACTATCTTCTGAAACAGTCATATGAACGCCCATTTCTTCTAGCTTAGCAATAAATCCTTCTAAGTGTTCATAAAGAACATTATTAATTCGGATTCCTTGCCCGACGGCAGCTGCCATGGAAATATAAGTTCCAGCTTCAATTCGGTCAGGAATTACTTGATGGCGAGTTCCATGAAGACTCTCAACACCATCGATAGTAATCATATCAGTACCCGCACCTCGAATATGGGCTCCCATGTTATTCAACAAGGTTGCTACATCAATAATTTCAGGCTCACGAGCAGCATTTTCAATCACTGTACGTCCCTTAGCCTTAACAGCTGCTAACATTGTGTTGATAGTTGCACCAACACTAACAGTATCCATGTAAATATGAGCTCCATGCAAAGTTTGTCCCTGAGTGGACAATTTCATATTATCGCCTTCATAAGTAGTCTCAGAACCCATAGCTTCAAAAGCTTTAAGGTGTAAATCAATAGGACGAGGTCCAAGATCACAACCACCAGGCAAGCCCACTGTTGCTTGACCAAAACGTCCCAAAAGGCTACCATAAAAGTAGTAAGAAGCACGTAAACTGTTAATTTTACCATAAGGCATTGGTTTGTTTTCAACGCCACGTGGATCAATCTCTAATACATCGTCATAACGTTTGACACTAGCTCCCATGATTTCCATGATTTCAACAAGGCTAGCTACATCTGAAATGTCTGGGACACAATCCAAGATAACAACATCATCGGCTAAGATGATTGCTGGTATTAAAGCAACCACACTATTCTTAGCTCCGCTAATGTTAATTTCTCCTTTTAGTGGACGTCCTCCATTAATGATAATTTTTTTCATTATATACTCTTTCAATATACTCTTTCACAAATTATTAACAAGGTCTCACCCTATATTATACCATAATTCTTCTATATTAGCCATGGCAAGAGGAGAAATTTCCTCGCAAACTTAAAAGAACAAGGCTACTTCTAACCGTTTTATGCTGACTAATTTTATCATAGAAAAAAGCTCTTCGAAAAATCGAAAAGCTTTATGTAATGCTGATTGTAGCATCCTCGCCTTTTTTTTATCAGGCTCGGGAAAAGTTTAAAAACCTTCTTATTTAGCGATTGGGTAAACAGAAACTTGTTTTCTATCGCGACCTTTACGTTCAAAACGTACTACGCCTTCAACTTTAGCGTACAAAGTATCGTCTCCACCACGTCCAACGTTTACACCTGGATAGATGTGTGTACCACGTTGACGGTAAAGGATTGATCCACCTGAGACAGTTTGTCCGTCAGCTGCTTTAGCTCCAAGACGTTTAGCTTGTGAATCACGTCCGTTTGATGTAGAACCTCCACCTTTTTTGTGGGCGAAAAGTTGCAAGTTGTTAAGAGTCATTTTTAACATAATGTTTTCCTCCGTGTTAGTTTTCTGTGATAACTCTGGTTTGGACGAACTCAGAAGAGTTCTCCGATAAGTTTGCCATACCTAAGAAAAATGATTCAAAGAATAATTGTGTCATTTCTCTCTGGTGAGAAGGAAGATCTTTTGGAATTTCAACCATCAGATAGCCACCTTCATCTTCGTTTAATTCTAAGATAGGTTCATAGCCTGCAAATTTTTCAATGGAATTGATAAAGTTAATGGCAAGCGTAGAAACCGATGCACACACGACATCTAAGCCGTATTCGCCACTCTCGGCGTGTCCAGTAATCTCCGCACTCCTCAGCTCGCCATCTTCGGCTCTCTCAAAGACTGCTTGTATCATGCGTTCTCCTTAAAATTAAGCGTTGATTGCGTTGATGACAACTTTAGTATATGGTTGACGATGACCTTGTTTGCGGTGGCTACCTTTTTTAGGTTTGTACTTGTATGTAACAACCTTCTTTTGTTTTCCTTGTTTTTCAACAGTTCCAACTACAGTAGCTCCAGCAACAAGTGGAGTTCCGACAACAGTGTTTTCACCACCAACAAGAACAACTTCGTTAAAAGTAACTTCTTGACCAGCTTCAACGTTCAATTTTTCAACGTAAACTGCTTGACCAACTTCAACTTTAACTTGTTTTCCGCCAGTTTTGATAATTGCGTATGTGCTCATTATGCACCTCCTATGAATTTTTGGGTTTCCCCGAATTTTTGTGAAGACTCGCCTAGCATCGTGGGACGAACCACTTAAAAGAAGAGCTCTTAGTATAACAAAGAATAAACTAGGAATTAAGCCGAAGACATAACTTATGTTAGGTAAGGCGATAATGACGAAGTTTAAATTTGTTATACGACAAGCAACGATGTTCGTGCGGTTGCACAGGATTGTGCATAGTCAACTCTACAAGTATAGCATGATTCCTGCTATTTGACAAGTATTTATCATCGAAATTAAGGTTTTTCTTTACTTTTTTCTTGTAACTTTGTAAAAAACATACTGAGGTAAAAAACACTCATCATAATAGGGATTCCTAAAATCGTTTTTTCTTGATAGAAAATTGTGAGATAGGCTGATACTACTACTCCAAGTACAAAACTTGACAGTAAACTGACAAAAATGATTCCTTCTCTTAAAAATGGTCTATGCTTGGTTCGGATATAATCTCCGAAAGCCAGCATGGTCCGTTTAATATTTCCTGTCATAAAGGCATTGTTATAAGCAATTCCTGAAACTTCTCCAAAAGCAGTCGTTACAAGCCCCATACAAAAGGCTAGAGGGGGAACAATGAAAATATTGTCCACCGACAGAGGAACAAAACCAATTATTATAGAGAGGATTCCCAGAGGAAAAAGGGATAAGATTGGTTTTTTAACGATTTTAAACTTTTCTTTGTAGATTGTCAGTAAAAAGACACCTAGCATAAAGGATAACAAAGTCAAAATCTTAGCTTCAGCATCTGCTACATTCTGTTGCACTAACCCTACAGATAAAAAGACAACGTTACCTGTCTGTCCCGCGACTAGGGTATTCCCTCTTTCGATAAAGGTATAGGCGTCTACATATCCTGCACAAAAAGTCAAAAAAAGCGCCAATCTTTTTGAATGACGAGAAATTTTTCTCATAGGTAATAATCTCATAAAACACTCCTATTTTATACTGAAAACTATTGTACCATTTTTTTATAAAATGTCGAAGCATCACAATTTAGAATTATCTTGCTTTGGCTACTTCTTCTTTTCTATGATATAATGAAATCAATCAATTCTAGGAATAAGGAGAGTCTATGCTAAAACTTGGGATTATAGGAACAGGAGCTATTAGTCATCATTTTATAGAGGCCGCTCATGCTAGTGGACAATATCAGTTAGTTGCCGTCTATTCTAGAAATATAGAAACTGCAGAACAATTCGCTAGTCGGTTTAGCAATGTTCAGTTATTTGATCAGATGGATGCTTTTTTAATGAGCTCCTTTGATGTCGTTTATATCGCAAGTCCAAATTCTTTGCACTACTCTCAAGCTAAGGCTGCTTTATCATCTGATAAACACGTCATCCTTGAAAAACCAGCTGTCACTCAACCACAAGAATGGCAGGAATTAGTTCAAACGACTAAAGATAATAAATGTTTTATCTTTGAAGCAGCACGTAACTATCACGAAGATGCTTTTGCTACAATTAAAGACTTTCTTGCGAACAAACAAATTCTTGGTGCAGACTTTAACTACGCTAAATATTCTTCTAAGATGCCTGACCTACTTGCTGGCGATACTCCTAATGTTTTCTCAGACCGTTTTGCAGGTGGTGCACTTATGGATCTTGGTATTTATCCTATCTACGCTGCTGTTTGCTTATTTGGAATACCGACTCATGCAACTTATCAAGCTCAGAAACTAGATAATAGCATTGATTTAAATGGGGATGGTATTCTCTCATATCCTAACTATCAAGTACACATCAAAGCAGGAAAGAATATCACTTCTAATCTTCCTTGCGAAATTTATACGACAGATGGGACACTGACACTTAATACGATCGAACATGTTAGTTCAGCTATTTTCACAGACCATCAAGGAAATGAAGTTCAACTTCCTATCCAGCGGGCTCCTCACACCATGACTGAGGAAGTTGCTGCTTTTGCAAACATGATCAAGCAAGCAGATCTGACTCTCTACCAATCTTGGATTGATGATGCGACACACGTCCACAACCTACTTTACACCATGCGCCAGAATGCTGGCATTAGATTTGAGGCAGAAAAATGAAAACCAAACTACCTACCGAATGGCAAGAATTGATTGATCAACTGGGATTCCAAGAATTTACTCCCATTCAAATTCAACTTTTTCAACCTATAACAGAAGGTGAAAATCTTCTTGGAGTCAGTCCAACTGGTACAGGGAAGACTTTAGCCTATCTCCTACCTAGTCTTCTCAAACTGCAAAAGAAAAAAGCCCAACAATTATTGATTTTAGCACCTAATACCGAGCTTGCTGGACAAATTTTTGAAGTCACTAAAACCTGGGCTGAGGCCATCGGATTAACAGCTCAGCTATTTCTATCCGGTTCGAGCCAGAAACGCCAAATTGAACGACTTAAAAAAGGACCAGAAATTCTGATTGGAACACCTGGTCGTATCTTTGAACTCATTAAATTGAAAAAAATCAAGATGATGAATGTGGAAACAATCATTCTTGATGAATTCGACCAACTCCTTGATGATTCTCAAATTCATTTTGTTGAAAAGATTACCCACTATGCACCTCGTGACCATCAACTTATTTACATGAGTGCCACTACCAAATTTGACCAAGATAAGATTGCACCTAACACGCGCATCATTGACCTCTCAGACCAAAAGTTAGACAATATTCAACACTTCTATATGCAAGTAGACCAACGTCACAGAGTAGATATGCTTCGTAAACTGGCACAGGTTGAAGATTTCCGTGGTCTTGTATTCTTTAATAGCTTGTCAGACCTTGGAAGTGCAGAGGAAAAATTACAATATCGTGATGTTTTAGCAGTTTCGCTAGCTAGCGATGTCAACGTTAAATTTAGAAAAGTTATTCTAGAAAAATTCAAAGATAATCAACTGACACTACTTCTTGCGACAGACCTTCTCGCTCGTGGTATCGACATTGATAGCTTGGAATGCGTGATTAACTTTGACGTCCCTAGAGACACAGAAACTTACACTCACCGTGCGGGTCGTACAGGACGCATGGGTAAAGAAGGCTATGTCATCACTCTTGTGACACATCCAGAAGAGCTAAAAAAACTTAAGAAATTTGCAAGTGTACGTGAAATTGTCTTGAAAAATCAGGAACTGTATATCAAATGAGAGTGGGACAGAAATCGGTAATTCGTTAGAATTCGATTTCGTCGTCCCACCTCCGCACAGTTGAGTAGGGCTGTAAAAGCTGATGAAATCAGCGTAGTAGAACCCACTCAACCACTGCGTCTTGCTCGACAATCCAAAGACAATTGAGAGACTAGGACTTTTGTCCCAGCCTCTTTTCTTATCCCCAAGTAATTTCTAAACTGTAGTTGGCAAATGGAACTCCTTCTTTGTTTTGTAGTTGATAGGCTAGTTCAATCTTCTCTTCACCAACTTCATAGTGGCTTGTTTGGATGATAAACTCCTGCATGCCTATAGGTGTTGGAATATAGGCTAAACTATCAGAATCCTTCAGAAAACGCATAATGGTCTTGGGATTTGAGAAACGTGACATGACCAGTTCCTCCCCATTAAATTTCAAAACCACTTTTTCTTGGTCTTCATTGTAAAAAAGGAGATAGGAAAAATCTCCCTTTTCACGTAATTCAACATCATAGACTTGATCAATTACTTCCAACTGATCGTCAAATTGAATTTTATTTCTCATTCTAATCTTCACAACTATTCCTCTTTCTTCTCACTTACCCCTACTATTTTACCAAAAAGGCAAGGAATTTGCTATAATGGTCTTATGAATGAAAAAGTATTTCGTGACCCAGTTCACAACTATATCCACGTTAATAATCAAGTCATTTATGACCTGATCAATACTAAAGAATTTCAGCGGCTCCGTCGTATCAAACAGCTTGGGACATCTAGCTATACTTTCCACGGTGGAGAGCATAGTCGTTTTTCTCACTGTTTGGGTGTCTACGAAATTGCCCGTCAAATCACTGAGATTTTTGAGGAGAAATATCCTGAGGAATGGGATTCTAACGAGTCTCTACTAACCATGACTGCTGCTCTTCTACATGATCTCGGACACGGTGCCTACTCACATACTTTTGAAAATCTCTTTGACACCGACCATGAGGCAATTACCCAAGAAATTATCCAAAACCCTGAAACAGAGATTCATCAGGTCCTTTTGCAGGTAGCACCGGACTTTCCCAAAAAAGTAGCCAGCGTTATCGATCACACTTATCCAAACAAACAAGTGGTTCAGCTCATTTCTAGTCAGATTGATGCGGACCGTATGGACTATCTCCTTCGCGACTCCTACTTCACCGGTGCTTTTTATGGCCAGTTTGATCTGACACGTATTCTTCGTGTCATTCGTCCTGTTGAAAATGGCATTGCCTTTCAGCGTAATGGGATGCATGCCATCGAGGATTATGTACTCAGTCGTTACCAGATGTATATGCAGGTTTATTTCCACCCAGCCACACGCGCCATGGAGGTTCTTCTGCAAAATCTTTTGAAACGTGCCAAAGAACTCTATCCAGACAATAAAGAATTTTTCGCACGTACTTCTCCTCACCTGGTTCCATTTTTTGAAAAAACTGTTACCTTAGCTGATTATTTAGCCCTGGACGATGGTGTCATGAATACTTATTTCCAACTTTGGATGTCTAGTTCTGATAAGATTTTGGCTGATTTGTCCCAACGTTTTATCAATCGTAAGGTCTTCAAGTCTATTACTTTTTCACAGGTTGATCAAGACCAACTTGAAATCATGCGAAATTTCGTAGAAGAAATTGGTTTTGATCCTGACTATTATACTGCCATTCATAAGAATTTCGACCTTCCTTACGATATTTATCGACCAGAGTCTGAAAATCCTAGAACACAAATTGAGATTGTCCAAAAGAATGGCGAGCTGGCAGAACTTTCTAGCCTATCTCCTATCGTTCAATCTCTTTCAGGGAGCCGTCATGGTGACAACCGCTTCTACTTCCCTAAAGAAATGCTAAACAAAGATAGTATCTTTACGGCAATTATTCAACAATTTTCAAATTTGATTGAAAATGATCATTTTACACCAAATAAGCACTAAAAGAGGATTAATATGTCTATTAAACTAATAGCTGTCGATATCGACGGTACCCTGCTCACTAGCCAAAAGGAAATCACACCTGAAGTCTTTGCTGCTATCCAAGATGCTAAAGCAGCTGGAGTCAAGGTTGTCATTGCAACAGGACGCCCCATCGCTGGTGTTGCCAAACTCCTTGACGACTTGCAGTTGAGAGATGAAGGTGACTATGTTGTGACCTTCAACGGTGCCCTTGTCCAAGAAACCGCTAATGGTCATGAGATTATCAGCGAATCTTTGACTTACGAGGACTATCTGGATATGGAATTTCTCAGCCGTAAACTGGGAGTCCATATGCATGCTATTACCAAGGACGGCATCTACACTGCCAATCGCAATATCGGAAAATACACCGTACACGAGTCAACTCTCGTCAGCATGCCCATCTTCTACCGTACTCCTGAAGAAATGGCTGACAAAGAAATCGTTAAATGTATGTTTATTGACGAACCTGAGATTCTTGATGCTGCGATTGAAAAAATCCCAGCAGAATTTTACGAACGCTACTCTATCAACAAATCAGCTCCTTTCTACCTTGAACTCCTTAAAAAGAATGTAGACAAGGGTTCAGCCATAACTCACTTAGCTGAAAAACTCGGATTAACCAAAGATAAAACCATGGCAATCGGGGATGAGGAAAATGACCGTGCCATGCTCGAAGTCGTTGGTAATCCGGTTGTTATGGAAAACGGGAATCCTGAACTCAAGAAAATTGCTAAATACATTACCAAAACAAATGATGAATCAGGTGTCGCCCACGCTATTCGTACTTGGGTATTGTAAACTGAATAGAATATAATAAAAGCACCCCAGAAGTTAGAGATAAAAGTCTAACTCCTGGGGTATTTTTTAGAATACAGATTACTCTTTCTCATCAAACATAAGTGCAGCTAATTCTTCTCTTTCAGCTTCAGTCACTTTTTTCTCTTCCCAAAGTGGAACGTGTGAAAATTGGTTAAATGGCACAACTGTAGCCATGGCTGTCGCGCCTAATGGAATAAGTCTATTGAGATTTATGATGAGCAAGATACTTATGATAGAGAATAATACGAATAGAACTATTACTAAGACTAAGTGAATTTTATATTCTTTTTTTAGTTGCAAATATTCTTCTTGGGTCATTTAATCAATTTCATCTTTATCTGATATTTTGAATAGTTGAACGCAACCTTTAGTATAAATCTTTGATAAACTCCAAAACTTGACGATTCTCAATCTTCACATAATAGCCACCGCTATTATTGACAAGTTTATCCCCTTCATATTTATCAATCTTTACAGCATAAAGACCGCTTGGAAGGGGTTGATTGTAAAAGAATTCCTTCGTTTGCGATTCAAGGTCTTCAAGATAGGCATCATATAACTGATCCTTCTTGTCTTCTGGAGTGTAGTATCGAAATTGAAATTCTGGTATAAAGATATCTTTTTGGAAAAGATATTGAGCATCCATAGGATACATCCCTTGTAATGCTTGTCCTTTTCTTTGATTTTCCTCTAATATTTCATCATAAAGATACATGTTGCCAGATTTACTATTAAATTGAAAATCAATCCCTTCGTACTTCAAAGCAGTCATTTTAGGATCTGTTATTGAACTATCCAAATTTTTTAAAAATTCGCTGTTACCTGGACTAATCTCAATTCCTAAATAAGCTAATTCTGGAAAAGCCTGATAAATTTTTTTGTTTTGTTCATAATCTACTTCTGCATCCGTCTTTTTATAATTTTTGTTTTCTGAAGGTCGAGTATAGTATTCAAAACGAGAATTAGCCTGATAGGTTTTACCATCTATATTTTCAGTGTAAGTACCATGGATTACAAATCCTCCTACACTTGTATAGTTTTTTTCGTATTTTTCTAACTCAAACTGACCTGTAAGACCGTAGTTCTTATAAGAACGATGTACAGCTTGTTTGATTTCTGTCTTACTTACATACGCAAATACCCCCCACATGTCCATCATTGCAAAAATAGGACTAAGGATTATGAATATTGCGAATAGTATAACCATGGATAAGCAGCCGATTAATAAGCCTTTTTTCATCACTCTCTCCTAAACATTCTATGCCCATTATACCACACCATGGATATCTTATGAATGGTTCAAAATTTGGTCAAAGAAAAAACACTGGTTATCCAGTGTTTTTGTGGCTAGTTTCGCTCCCCTGCAGGAATCGAAAAACAGGACTCAAACCCTTGATTTAAAGGCTTTTCTAACTTACTTGGTCAATTTTTGGTCAAAAATTTCGCTTACTTTTTTTCAAACTCACTCCGGCAATTCCACCTTCAAGCTCATATCCGAAAGTACAGCGAATCACTTCCTTTAGTCAAACATATAACTGAACAACATTGTTTATCTTCCTGCACTTTCATATTTTTTCAATCCTTTTCTAAAAATTGTACGACTGATAATAATCAAAAAAACTGTAAAAACTATTTGATAGAAAAATAGGTTCAATGTATCTTTCCCTAAAAATATTAATACTGCAGGATTGGCAATTAATAAATTGGGAACAAATAACATAGTGATCAATCTGTTAATACCTGTAAAAATATTATATGGATACTTAGAAATTCCAATATAATTCAAAAATACATCTACTTTTGAAAATTTAGTTGGGAACCAAAATGAACTAATCGTTATTAGAAACCAAATTGAATAATATATAATACAACCACACATTAAAGAAAGGATATAAAATAATATTTTTAATGAATTTAAATGTACATTTAAATTTCCATAACTTATAAAAATGATCGCAAGACCAAAAAAAGTATTCACGAATTGAACTAAATTAAATGATCTAAAAATATAGAACAACTGAGTATCAAACGGCCTCAATAAAATTTGATCCAAGTTACCACTCAAAATATCTGATTCTAAAATTCCCATACTTCTAATTAACAATCCCATCATAACTCCATCTACAATAGTGTAGGAACCTACCAAAAATAAAATTTGATAATAGTCCCAACCATTAAAAGAGTCTATGTTTAAGAAAATCAATCTAAAAAATACAATAGGTAAACCAATCCACAGTATCGACGAAAATAGACCACAAAAGAAGTCAAAATGAAAATTCATATCAGATTTAAAACCAAAATGAAGTAGCCTAAAAATTACTTTTATTCTAAACATTTTATCCTCCCACATTTGAGAAGTGCTCCACTCCTTTTCTCAATATGAATCTTGATATAATATAAAAAATGATGCACCAAATCAATTGAATACAAATAATTCTCAAATAGTCTATTAATTTATATGTATCATTACTAAACATCTGAAGCGGTTCATATACTAAGTATTTAAAAGGTAATACATCTAAAAACAGACGAAAATTATTTGAAAAAAAACTTAAAGGCAATAATATTCCTGATAAAAACTGAATTACTATTTCTTTAACAGTAAGGACAAAAAATATATTTTCTAACCAAAAAGAAAGCATACCTACACAACATGATATTAAAAACCATAGAACCATAGATAGAATAATTGCAATACTTCCTAAAATAAGAATTTCAATGGTTAATAACTCATTCTTGTAATAAACACTGGAGAATAAAATGACAGGAATGATGATAAATAATAAATGAGCAAGCCTATCTCCAAGCATTTTACAAAAATAATACTTATAAAAAGTAACAGGTTTTATTAATATGCTAAAAAAATTTCCTGAATGAACATCGTCATTGATTTCCCAATCAACTGGATAAAAAACAAAATATGAAAAAATTATAGTCCCCAAATAGTATTGAACCATTGAGGTAAAATCATATCCTGCTATATTTATCTGGTTACTCTGATATATATACGTCCATAAAAATACTGATATCATAATTTGTATACTTGCCTGTAACATTAACAATAGTACACTTGATTTATAGTTCAAAATAGATCGAAATGATATCAGAATAATAGACATTTCTTTTTTCAATTGTGCTCCTTTTTTGTAAAATAGTTTTGTAAAATAATTTCTTCTAAAGAAAGATTTGATATTTCAAAATCTTCTATATCTACAAGCTTATTGATTGATTCTAATGTCTCAAAGACAAAATCTCTAGGTATTTTTAGTATACATTCCGATTTTGTTTGAGAAATGACTACTACTCCTTTAACAGAGCATAACTCTGGTACCAAATCTAATGTCATTTTTATCTTTAAATATTTAAAATCAGAAAATTTAGATAAAATAACATCCATTGACTCCTGCAAAATAATTTTTCCTTTGTCAATGACGATTAATTCGTCACAAACAGACGAAATATCATCCATATCATGACTCGTTAAAATAATAGTAGTATGACATTCTTCATTCATTTTCTTTAAAAATGTTCTGATATCTTTTTTAGACTGTATATCCAACCCTATAGTAGGCTCGTCTAAAAATAATATTTCCGGACTTGTTAAAGATGCCGCGATAAACTCCATTTTCATTTTTTGTCCAAGAGAGAGGGTCCGGACCTGCTGGTAAAGCTGATCTTTTACATTCAACAAATTGCTTAATTCCTGAATTCGTTCTTGTAAAATCGCCGGTTCTACCTCATATAAAGTACCAATCAATTGAAAATAATCCATAGCCGAAACATCTTGAAATAACTGTAATTTATTTCCTACTACTATTGAAATTTTTTTTCTAAAATTTATACTTCTTTTAAATGGAATTTCTCCATTCACTTCTAATTTTCCGGAACTAGGATAAAGAGTCCCAGTCAACATTTTAATCGTTGTGGATTTACCAGCTCCATTACTCCCAATAAAGCCAACTATACTCCCTCTCTTAATCGTAAAACTAATATCTTGAACAGCTCGAATCGTTATTTGATTACGTTTCAAAAATCTCTTGATAAATGGGAGTCTTGAATCAAAATTATAAAAATTTTTAGATAAATTCTGAGCATTAATAACTATTTCACTCATATATCTCTCCTTTCGATAAAATATATTTACTTGTACTTTTTCCATACTTTACCAAAATGCTAAAGATTGAGCTAAAATCTTCGGGATGGGTAAAATAATAGATGTTAAATATATGTCTTCGTGTACTTCTGTTATTAAATCAATAATCCTCTGACTACTCTTAGAAGATATCAAAAATTCCGACCACAACGTTTCTTATTGATTTTATAACGGTTATAGTAATCATACATTTAAAGATTCAAATTCCATAATCCATTCCTTGCTATTCATAAATTACCTCCATTTTTTATAGTCAGTCTAATATCTACAATTTTCTATATAATATTATTGTATCATTATTTTATATATTCGTATATAAATAAGACAATATTCCTCATAACTAATTTACATTAAACAGAGATAAATCAGTCAAAAATTAATTATTTAACTAACATAGCGAGCATAAATAACTTATACCTATAAAGACTTACTCCTATGATCTACTTAACCTCATAATCATCAAAATCAAAACAAATATTTAGTCAAATTTTGGTCACACTTTGGTCAAAAATTCCAAAAATACTAAGTTATTTTAGACAGACAATTCAAATTTTTATACATATTAAATACAAAATAAAATAGACCAGCTTCCTGATCTACTTTATTCTATATTCATAAAAATCAAAACAAATTTTTGGTCAAATTTTGGTCAACGTTTGGTCAAAAAAACAAAATATACTATCCTATTTTAAAAAACTAAATTGTGATGATTGCCTATAAATAAACACTTTGAATATTCTTTATGTTTCTTTACGCTTCTCAAAATGCCCCCTGCAGGAATCGAACCTGCAACTACTCCTTAGGAGGGAGTTGTTATATCCATTGAACTAAGGGAGCTAGAGAAAAACCCTGCCTTGCAGCAGAGTTTTTTCATCGAATTAACGACGGATTTCTTTGATACGAGCTGCCTTACCTTGAAGAGCACGCAAGTAGTACAATTTCGCACGACGTACTTTACCGTAACGAACAACTTCGATTTTTTCAACACGTGGAGTGTGGATTGGGAAGATACGTTCAACACCTACACCGTTAGAGATTTTACGAACTGTGTAGTTTTCTGAGATGCCAGCACCTTTACGTGCAATAACAACACCTTCAAAGATCTGAACACGTTCACGGTTTCCTTCGACAACTTTCGCGTGTACACGAACAGTGTCACCAGGACGGAATGAAGGGATATCTGTACGAAGTTGACCTTCAGTCAAGCTTTGGATTAATGGATTCATTTTATTCTCCTATCTTTGTCAATCTTGAGGAAACTTCCTCAGCGGATAAACTGTATTTTTGTGCGTCCATTACACACAAGATACAGTTTATCAAAATTCCTAGAAAAAGTAAAGAAATTTAAAGCAAAATTCCCAAAAAAATTGCAAGAAAACCAAGCAAGTAGGTTAATAATAAATAACTATAAAATGCCTTCTTGTCATTGATCAGTCTTTGGAGTTCATCATTCAAGGTTGAGAAAGTAGTCAAACCACCACAAAAACCAGTTGCAAGAATAAGATAGACTTCTTTTGACTCTACATAGTTATAGCATAATCCAATCAAAAAACAACCTAGAAGATTGGCTATGAGAGTTCCTAGAGGCAGTACTGAACCCTGATTATAACGGGAAAAGAAATAACGAACAAGAGCACCCAGTCCACAAGCAAGTGCTAGATAAAATACTACCATTTCTTCCTCCCTAAGCAATAAGCAAATAGAATCCCACCGCCGATGCTCAAAAGCAAATAGGTCACCAAACTAAGGTACCGCCCTGTGTCCAGCAATTTCACTGCATCTAATAGGAGACTAGAAAATGTCGTTAAGCCACCACAGAATCCTGTTCCAAGCGCTAGAATAGTGCCTTTACTACTTCCCTTATAAACCAGATAACCTTTTACAAGGTAGACAAGGCAAAAGATTCCTAAATAGTTGACTACTAGTGTTCCCCAAGGGAAGTCTGGACTAGATGGCAACCATCTCGAAATCTGAAAACGCACAATTCCTCCCAGCATACCAGCTAGAAAGATTCCTAGAGGGTAAAATTTTTCGTTTTTCATTTGATCGTTTTATCCTGATAATCACGTGAACGTTTGAGAATATCTGAAAAAGTCGCAACAATTGTATCTTGGTATTTTTTATTGCTGACACGACTTTTGACTTTCTCAAAGATAACTTCTTCTCTTTTAGTATCTAGAATAGGTTTTCCTGAAGCTTTTTTATAGGCAACTACTCCTTCAACTAAATGCATCCTCTCTTCTAAAAGTTGAACGATCTGGTCATCGATTTTATCGATTTCTTGTCGAATATTATCTAAATCCATAGAGTCTCCTTTTTAATTGAACTATTGTACCAAAAAAGACCTAAATAGGCTAGTAAAGTCCTAATCCTGTTTAATAAAAACTGCACTGACAATTTTCATCAGTGCACTTCATGCTTATCCTACTTTAGCAGCTAATTCTTCTGCGAATTGCTCCAAGCGTTCAATATCTTCTTCCTCGGCAGAAAGGTCAACTTTAACGCACTCTGAACCCTTTTCAGCTCCAGTAGCGATAAATACTCGGTCGAAGTCATCAACAGCTTTACAGAATTCATCGTAGAAAGTATCACCTGATCCGACTACACCATAGATTTTACCGCTCAAGTTGAGGTCTGCTAGATCTTCGTAGAAGTCCATCATCTCATCTGGAAGCTCACCATCACCGTATGTGTAGGTTGCAACGATTGCAAGATCTGCTTCTAAAAAGTCAGAAGCATCAACAGTTGTACACTCATCAACATCGACATCTAAACCTAATTCTCGTAATTTATCTGCTACAATATCAGCGATTTCTTCAGTATTTCCTGTCATACTGGCAAATACAATTTTTGCTAATGCCATAAGGTCCTCCTCAATTTATCTTCCTCCATTATATCACAGATTTTTCATTTTAAAAATAAAAACTCTTGTGCTACAATGATATGAGAAAGAATTGAGGTTATTCATGGAAATTTGCCATCAGATTTTAGAACAAATTAAAAAATACGATACAATTATTATTCACCGTCACATGAGAGCAGATCCCGATGCCTTGGGAAGTCAAGTTGGTCTCAAAGAACTGCTCCAGTATAATTTTCCTGATAAAAAGATTAAAGTTGTTGGCTATGATTTACCTACCCTAACATGGTTAGCCAAGATGGATGAGGTAGAGGATCATGAATTTGAAGGAGCACTTGCTATCATTTGTGATACAGCAAATACTGCTCGAATCGATGATAAACGTTATCTTAATGCTGAGACAATTATCAAGATTGACCACCATCCAAACGATGAAGAATATGGAGATCTGGTTTGGGTAGATACGACTTCTAGTAGTGCCAGTGAGATGGTAGCTATCTTTGCAGAGGAAACCAACCTTAAATTATCTGACCAGGCCGCTTACCTCTTGTCTGCTGGAATCATTGGTGATACTGGTCGCTTCCTCTATCCTTCAACTTCTGCTCGTACGCTTCGTATAGCGAGTCAACTGAGGGAGTATGATTTTGATTATGCTAAACTTACACGTCATATGGATACAATCAGCTATAAAATCGCCAGACTTCAAGGTTATATCTATGATCATCTGGAAGTGGATGAAAATGGAGCTGCCCGTATCCTACTAACTCATGATATTCTCCAACATTATCAGATAACGGATGCTGAAACAGCTGCTATTGTTGGTGCACCAGGCCGCATAGAAGACGTCAGCCTATGGGGAATCTTTGTAGAACAAGCTGATGGACATTATCGTGTTCGTCTACGCAGTAAATCAGTCCCTATCAATGAAGTAGCCAAAGAACATGACGGCGGGGGGCATCCACTAGCTAGCGGTGCTAATTCCTACAGCTTAGAAGAAAATGAAGTCATCTATCAGAAGTTAAAAAACTTATTGAAAAACAAATAAAAGACTTGCCAAACTTATCAGAATCTGATAGACTATTAAGGTAACAATCTATGGCTCGCAAAGAGACCATGGCAGAAAGGAAATATTGCAAAATGAAAAAAGATATCCATCCAGAATATCGCCCAGTTGTCTTCATGGACACAACTACTGGTTACCAATTCCTTAGCGGTTCAACTAAGCGCACTAACGAAACTGTTGAGTTCGAAGGTGAAACTTACCCATTGATCCGTGTGGAAATTTCATCAGACTCACACCCATTCTACACTGGACGTCAAAAGTTCACTCAAGCAGATGGACGCGTGGATCGTTTCAACAAAAAATACGGTCTCAAATAATCATAAAAAGAACAGCTTCGACTGTTCTTTTTTGTTACTTCAAATGAGGAATCAACTACCACTGCTGTTCCACTACAGGTGACTATCAGCATACAATTCTCTACTATCAGAGATTTATAGATTATCTTTACTCCATCAACAAGAACTCTGGCTCTATCCAGCATTTCTACTAAGACTTCCACTGGAACTTGTATAAACTCTCTCTGATAATAATTTGAAGGTTCTCCATAAACGTTATAAATTGAATCGCCATGTATTTTTCATATTAACCCCTGCAAGCACTTTGCCCAAGACAATTCCTTTGTATCCTAGGATTATCTTTCCTTCAATTCCGTAGTTGAAATAATCATATTATGGCTCTCCTTTAGCCTTCAGTTTAGCTTGATAGTAAGGCTTCCTATATTTTTATTAAGTATTTTTATAGCCGAACGCTATCACTACTCATATAAAAAGAAAAGACTACAAATCTTCTCTTTTTCACACTTTTAGAAAATATATATCATAAACTGAAACAAAAAAAGCCTATCGACCAAGCTATAAAGCTTGATACAATAGGCTTTTGAAACATTATTATTTAACTGCTTCTTTCATGATTTACCTCCTTATCTTAATTCATCTATGCTGATTTCTAACGCATCAGCAATTTTGGATATATTCGGCCAAGAAAGGTACTTTACCTTTCCGCTTTTCAAATCAGAAAAGAAACTACGGTTTACTCCAGACATCTTAGATAATTGATTAACATTCAAATTTCTTTCCTGCATTATTCGGTTTAATTGTTCCCACATGTTATACCTCCAAAAACACTATATGTTGTTAAACAAATATATTTAATCACAA
This sequence comes from Streptococcus timonensis, assembly GCF_047460355.1. Classification (GTDB taxonomy): domain Bacteria; phylum Bacillota; class Bacilli; order Lactobacillales; family Streptococcaceae; genus Streptococcus; species Streptococcus timonensis_A. Next base: position 225,174 of record NZ_JASHGL010000002.1, read on the forward strand.
TATGTTGTACCTTTCTGCTATCTATGCTATAATCATTATTGACTAGGACCTCTCACCGTTTTAGTCAAAATTTCAACAGAAAGGAGAGGAATATGCAGAGAAAATATGTTGCATCTACTAATGTTCGTAGTGTTGGCTGGCAGGGCGGAATCTTAGAAGTTGAATTTAATAACGGTAGTATTTATCACTACCATAATGTTAGTGAATCAGAGTACAGCTCTGTCTTGATTGGATCTGTAGGCTCTAATATTCATAGACTGTCTAAACGCCATCCTTACACACGAGTAAGCTAATCCAGTAGAGTTTCATCAAGTGGGTGAAACTCTTTTGTCTGCTCTAAATAAACTCCATCCGCTGAGATAATAATCTTTGAATGAAAATCACTATTTTTAAGAGCTTTAGAATAAATCAACAAGTCTTCTAAAATAACCTTCTGCTGCTTATTGCCTTTATAATTTGTTGCTTCTTCTTCGTTCATAGTATTCCTTTCTAAATTTGGTATAATAAAATAAAAACGATTGGAGAAGCTATTATGTTGATGAAAGCGAAATATGGTAACTGGAGCAATGCTGAAGTAAATGTTACTGTAACAGATATTTGTCCTAATTGTGGTAGAGGAATAGAGCCTGTATTAAAAGATTCATCATTTTACAAAGATGAAAATAGTCACATCTTGTTTCTAACTTTATTTTGCAATTCTTGTAAATATGCTTGGGTAGATTCTTATGATTATATTTACGATTATGGGGATGTTTTTCCAAGAAATTTACACTATTACAAAGAGGTCCCATCTAAGTTTCCTAAAGAAATTTCTAAACTTTCTCCTCAAGGTGTTAAGACATATGTTCAGTCTTTACAAGCAGAGGCAGACGGTTACGACACTTTAGTAGGGATTGGTCTCAGAAAGTCTCTAGAGTTCATCATCAAAGATTTTTTAATATACAAATTCCCCGAAAAAGCTGATGAGATTAAGGCAAAACTGTTGGGAGCTGTCATTAAAGATTATATCGATGATCAGATTTTACAAAAACTCGCTCAGGCCACTTCGTGGATAGGAAATGATGAAACTCACTACGTACGAAAACATACAGACAAAGATTTACAAGATTTGAAAAAATTTTTAAATGCTACCATCCGCTTTATTGAATATCAACTAACTATTCTGGACGCTCAAAATCTTGTAGATCAGATTTAGTAAGTTTAGATTCCAATTCATCCAACTTCTCAGCAGTATACGTCACGGTCCTCAATATTTCGTTGAGGGCTGTTCTTTCTAGTTCATTCATCTTTCTTCTCCTTTCTCCTTTTACTCGCTCTATGAGCAATAGCCAGGAGAGGAATCGCACCTCTCTACGCTACCCTAGCTTGTTTAGTCTCTGTAACCTTTTCAAGAACTAAGATTGTAAGAGCCATTTCTTGAAAGTCTTTGTCGTCAAATCCGATGACGTCGCCGTAAACTCTCATGGCTGTTAGTAGTGTATTGTACAATGCGTGCATATCATCTGATGATAGTTTTTCACAATCTAGGATTTCTCCAAGTTTAAGAGAGCGTTCTCTGCGATTCTTAACTTGTAAGATTTCTTTCGCTAGTGCAATTTGTTCCTGTGTTGTAAGTCCTTTAGTCATTGTTTTTCTCCTGCTTGTTTTTGTTATTTCCTTAAGCTTGATTATATTATACTACGATTTAAATCGTATGTCAATGGTTTTTTCGATTTTTTCGTAATTTTTTCGAATTTTTTATTTACAAAATCGAAAATAAACGGTATTATATAGTAAAGAAGATAGGAGGAAAAAACATGGCAAGAGGACGAGGGAAATTAACTCCTCAAGATAAAGAGGATATGAAAGTCTTTTCCGCAAATCTTAACTCAATTTTATCTGATAGAAATTGTAAACAAGCTGAGCTATCTAGAGCGACAGGAATACCACCTAGCACATTGACAGGGTATGTAAAAGGAACTTCTTTGCCAATCCCTGGTAATGTTCAAAAAATTGCAGATTTTTTTGGAGTACCTAAATCTGTATTAGATCCTAGATTTGTAACTAATAATTCTATGGTCGATGACTCCTCTTCTAACACTTCCTCCATCCAAACCATCTACGATGAACTAAAACCTCCAAGACAAGTCAAAGTCTTAACCTATGCAGAGAGGCTACGGGATGAGCAGAGAAACGAAGAAAAAACGAAGGTAAACGAAGTGTCGGAGGCTATTCAACTCTATAGTTACGACTACTACGACCACCCAGCTTTCGCAGGCACAGGCCAGTATTTGAACGATGTACGAGTGGAACGGATTGAGTTACCAGTAGATATTGATGCTGACTTTGTCATCCCCATCAAAGGTGACTCCATGGAGCCAGACTATCACGATGGTGACTTGGTATTCATTCAGACCAGCGTAGAATTGAATAACGGTGTTATCGGCGTATTCAACTACAACGGTGATGCTTATATCAAACAGCTTGTTATCGATAAAGACCAAGCATACCTACATAGCCTAAATCCAGCCTACAAGGATATGCCAATTACACCAGAGACCGACTTCCGAATTATCGGCGAAGTCGTGGATTTGTATAGGAATTAAACGAGGTACACTGATGGAAAATACAATAGAATTAAAAGAAATTATAGAAAATATAAAAAAAGAAATCCCTGTTTTAGATTCTTCTACTGATTATTGGCTAGTGCGTGCTAACTCTGGAGAATATTATACGGATTTTAATCTAAATGGTTATATAGGTATTGGATGGAATGAGATTACCCTTACAGATATTAGACGAGCAGATAATAACTCAAATGTATTAAAAGAAATTTTAAAAGAAAAACTAACATTTCAAGATGACTTAGAACCGTCCGAAAACAAGTATGGTATCACTGCAGGACAACTACTTCGTTTTGTAAATAACATCAAAAGGAATGATATCGTTGTTGTCCCATCTGAAGGATCTGAACGATTTTTAGTCGGTAAAGTTACTGGACCACTCTATGAACTTGATCAATTCCAACTCGAACAATATAAAAGCGAAGAGTTGACGCATAGTCGATCTGACTTTGCAAAAAGGTGGAAAGTCCATTGGTTAGGATGGTTTAATCGTTCTGATGCAGACAGCGCATTGTATAAAATGATCTATTCTCATGCAACACTATCAAATATAAATGATTATAAACCGTTCATTAACCGCGCACTTTTCCCTTGTTATATTGAAGACGAAAAACTATATATTAGCTACCATGTAACAGAAGAAAAAGATATTCAAGGGGTATATTTAGGTCAATTTGTTTATCAATATTCTCTATTAACAAGGTTACTTTTCCCTGAAACACGAGTAGATTCAAAAATAAACGTACAATCCGATGGTATAATAGAACTTATTACACACACTGTAAATTACGGACTTATAATTTCAGCGATACTTAGTGGAGCAATTGTTCTGACAAGTGGGGGAAAATTAAAGTTTATGGGATTAGAACTAGAAGTTCCGGGATTAATAAATACATATCAAGGGTATCAAAAAAATAAACTCGAACGGATTAAGCAAGCAAAAGAACTAGCTGACGAACTTGGTGTACCAATATCTGAACTAGGAATTCGCATCCCAAGAAAACTAACAACTGCTATTGAAAACCAACAAATTGTAAAACAGGCTTCTAGTAATCCACCAGGGGAGTCTGGAGAATAAAAAAAGTCTAACATCAGTTAGACTCGAAAGAAATAAATTTTTTTAATAAAAATGTGACAAGTACAGTTATTGCTATTGAAAGATAGCTATTTGTGATGTAAATCGTAGTTATAGAGAAAAAAATCTTGAAAATTAAGAGAAATAGAAATATTGATACTATAAAATCTTTTAATTTTGTTTTTAACATATTTTTCTCCTCTCTCTTTTTAAATAATTATAACATAAACAAGCAAAAACAGCTGTTTCCAAAATGGAAAAAGTTCAAATAAAAAAATCCCCACGCTCTCAAACTTTGGCGACTCTGAGTGTGTATAGAGAGAAATAAAATGAATAAAGAAAATCCATATTTTGAACAAACCAAACAAAACTACATAGAAGTTGAAAAACTCTATAAACTTGGTAAAGCAAAACATACATCTTCTAAATACAGATTTCTGGCACCAGCAGTTAAAAGACAATCCGAACAATTCTTATTTGAAGCCAAAACTCAAAAAAGAAAATATTGGAAATTCAGCCGTGGCTCTCTAGTGTTCGTAGAGTTTGGTGTGAATATAGGCGGAGAATTATCGAATAATCATTGGGCGATTGTCTTAGACAAAGTAGATAGTCCTTATAAAAAAACACTCACAGTAATTCCTCTAACATCTAAAAATCAAATAGATACTGTACTCATAGACGAAATTATTGCGGAATATCCTACTATTTTACTTGATGAATATATTGAAAAATTACACAAAGAATTATTTGCCTACCTAAAATATTTAGATTCCAATAATGCAATTACCGAAGCTGCCTTATCGGATGTCTACCAAGCTTACACAGAGCAATTTTCAAACGAAATAATTCAACCTAAGATAATAGATGACGACAACCTTAAACGAACACAATCAGAAATGGCTGACGTTATTGAATTAACTCAATACTATAAAAAATACATTAAGCGTTCTTATGCTAAGTGTAATAACCTTCAAACAATCAGCAAAGATAGAATTTTAAAGAAAAATAGATTAGATCCAATCGGAAAAATGAAAGTATCTGATAACACATTGGACAAAATTAACGAGAAGTTAAAAGAATTATACCTTTTCTAATCTCTTGACTTTTTTTTATAATTATATTACAATACAGCTATCAGGAGTTTAGCTCCATAAAGTTTACATTTGGATTTTAGATCCATAACGTGATGGTAGCCGTATTTGATACGGCTACTTTTCTTTTTATATTCTAGTAAACATAAGTCTTTAGAATAAGTTGACGTTTGACAGAAATTAAATAATACAGTAAAATGGAGATAATTAAAGAAAAAGTGTCAGTAACTCTACGGGGTCTGATGCGGAAGAAGTCTTCTCCATTTACTTGGAGGAGGCTTTTTTTGAAACTATTTAAAACATTGAAATTGAAATTGTCTCCAAGTTAGAAACAGTTGCTTGACAGAAATTAAAAAAAGAAATACACTAAGAATGTAAAAAAGCCTTGTTCGTCAAGGATAAAATCGTCTGGTGTACTTCTAAGAGGTACACCTTATTTTATTATCTGACGAGCTGACAACTGTTTCTAAAATGGAAACAACTCAAAAAATCCCCACACTCGCCATCGCCAAACTTTGAGTGTGAGGATATTCTGGATAGTAAAAGGCATTAAAAAGCCCTCTTTACTATACCCATTTTATCAAAAAAGTGAGGTAAACGCAATGTGGGTAGAACAACATAAAAGTGGAAAAGTAAATTTTATTGAGAGGTATAAAAATCCTTACACCGAAAAATGGGCTAGAGTTTCAGTACTTATGGAAAAAGACACTCCTCGCATCCGAAAAGAAGCTCAAAAACAACTTGAAATCAAGATAGCAAATATTCTAAGAGACCTGGAAAGCTCAGAAATGCTTTTTACGGAGCTTTTCGACCAGTGGTGGGCATTCTACCAGCAAGAGATTAAACGTTCTTCTATCGCTTCCTTAAGTGGCAATATCAAGGAAATAAAATCTGATTTTGGGGTAGGGATAAAAGTTTCTAAAATTGATCCAAAATACGTTCAAAATTATCTAGATAAACTCGACTGCTCCAGAAATAAAAAAGAACGGAACAAGTCCATGCTCAATCTTGCTTTTGATTATGCTGTGGATCTTGGCATTATCAAGGACAATCCAGCTAGAAGAGCTAAACTACCAAGGGTTTAAAAATCTTTGGAAGATTGGAAAAAAGTAGAACAAAAATATCTTGAGGAAGATGAAATCAAAATACTTCTAAAAGAATTGTATCGAAGGCCTAGCACCTATCGGATTGGACTGCTTTCTGAATTTATGAGTCTAAATGGTTGCCGTATTGGGGAAGCCGTTGGGATTGAACCGCATAACGTTGATTATGAATCTAACATCCTGCAACTTCATGGAACCTACGACCACACAAATGGATATCAGAAAGGTGAGAAGACATCGCCCAAAACCCTGGCATCCTATCGTGAAACCGTCATGACTACTCGTGAAAAAGAAATTTTAGAAGAGATGGAATTCATGAATGAACTAGAGAAGAATACCAATCCTCGCTATAAAGACATGGGCTTCATCTTTACAACAAAAAATGGAGTGCCTTTGCAAACAAACTCTTTTAACCTGGCTCTAAAAAAAGCTAATGAAAGACTTGAAACACCAATCCAGAAAAACCTTACTAGTCACATATTCCGTCACACGCTTGTAAGCCGACTTGCTGAAAACAATGTACCACTCAAGGCTATTATGGATCGTGTAGGCCACTCAGACGCTAAAACAACCACTCAAATCTATACTCATATTACCAAACAAATGAAATCAACCGTTGCAGATGTCATGGAAAAGTATTAGTCTTTGCCCCAAAAATGCCCCAAAGCAAACAAAAAAGCCTATTGACCAAGCTATAAAGCTTGATACAATAGGCTTTTGAAACATTATTATTTAACTGCTTCTTTAAGAGCTTTACCAGCTTTAAATGCTGGAACTTTAGAAGCTTTGATTTTGATTTCTTTACCAGTTTGTGGGTTGCGACCTTTACGAGCTGCACGTTCACGAACTTCAAAGTTACCGAAACCAATCAATTGAACTTTTTCACCAGCAGCAAGGAATTCAGTTACTGCTTTGAAAACAGCATCAACTGCTACTGCTGAATCTTTTTTAGTCAATTCTGTAGCTTCTGCTACTTTAGCGATCAAATCTTGTTTGTTTGCCATGTTAATGAATCCTCCAAATTATTTCTGATTAACAAATATAATCATAACCTAAAATTCCTTCTAGGTCAAGTCAAAAATAGCTTTTATTTGATTTTTCTCTATTTTTTAGGGATTATACCTAATTAAAATAGCCCATGCATTTTCACCTGTATGAGTCTGGATAATAGATCCTGTTTCTAAAACTGAAATTGGCTTCTCTACATATGGTTGCAAAAGGGATTTCATCTCATTAGCCCAGTCACTTGTACCAGCATATGAAATACCAATTTCTGCTACTGAACGATTAGAAATAGTAGCGATTAACTCCTCCAGCCATTTTTTAAAAGTCTTAGCCCCACGACCTTTGACAATTGGTTGAAGTTCGTGGTTTTTCATCTGCATCACTACTCTGATGTTAAGAAGAGAACTTAATAGACCAGTAACACGCCCAATACGTCCACCTTTTACAAGGTTTTCTAAAGTAGATACACCAATGTAAAGCTCGGTATGTTGCTTGACTTCTTCTATATGAGCTAGGATTGTTTCTAAATCTTTTCCTTCTTGAGCCAATCTAGCTGCTTCAACAACTTGAAACTTCAAAGCCTGATCTGTAAAGGAACTATCAAGAACTGTCACATCTGCTGTCGATAAGCTAGCACCCTGACGAGCTGCTTCTACAGTTCCTGATAAGGCATGGGACATATGGATAGCCAAAATCTGACTACCATCCTTGCTTAAGTCATCAAAGACCTCAGCAAAGAGTCCAACTGGAGGTTGACTTGTCTTTGGAAGATTCTTACTCTCTTGCATCAAGCGAAGGAACTCTCCTTCTTTTAAGTCAGCATCAGAATAAAGAACACTATCAATCATGACAGAAAGAGGTACTACTGTAATATTTAGCTCTTTGACTAGTTCTGGCTCGATGGTAACAGAAGAATCTGTTACAATTTTAACTTGTGTCATATGTCTATTCTTTCTAAATCATATTTAAAATAATTTAATTCAATTTAACTATCTCAATTATACCAAAAAAGAGTAAAATTTCATACTCTATCCACTTAATTTTCAGCATTTCTCTAAGGATTTTACTATTAACAAAAAATAACCGCCATTATATGACGATTATAGTAGCTGATTTAAAAAAGTTGGTTATAGAACTCTTGCATCTGCAAATCATCTGGTACTAATTTTAAATAATGTGGAATATACTCTTTAGCTTCTTCTATGTGCCCTAACTCTCGAAGTAAATAGATATACTCTTCTAAAAATTCCGGATTGTCCTTCAGTTCTGGGACGAGTTCCTGATAGGACTCATAGCTCGCATCTAAGTCTTCTAATTCTTGCTGGCTACGAGCAATGAGCCACTTAGTCAAGAGATTTTCAGGCTCATACACTGTTAGAGCAAGAATATCATCATAACGTTCTTGCTCTTGGAAGAGAGTTGCCAAGCGTAATAAGATTTCTTCCTGATCTTCTGCATCCTCTTGTGCCTGTAACAAATAAGATTCAGCTTGCTCTGGGTCATGCAATTCATAAGATAATTGGGAAGCAAATAGTAACAATCTTGTCTCAAAAGGATTTTTTTCCAGCCCCTGCTTTGCAATCTCTAAAGCTTGCTCTGTCTGGTGTTCCTTATGAAGGGCTTGGCTGTATCCATACTCATAGCCCTCAAAGTCTGGAGAGATGGTATCTAACTGCTTAAAGTATAGAACTGCTTTTTGATAGTCCTCTTGATCAAAGTAGAGGTTTGCAAGTTCATAGGCAGTTTGATCATCGTATTCTAACTCTAAAGCTTTTTCCAAAAACTCAAGAGCTGACTCAAATTTTCCAAGACGGGCATAGGCAAGTCCAATTCGTTGATAAGTTGAAATGCCTGTCTGCTCATATATGTCCCGATTGTCGAGTTGAGCATAGCCTTTAATGGCTTCCAAATCATTTCCTAGCTCGCTATCAAGTTCCGCTAGTCCAAATATCAGGAGTGGGTCATCTGAATAGCTACGAGCCTCTAAGAGCTTCTCACGCGCTACATCTGTTAAACCTTCCAGTTGGTATAAGTCCGCTTTTAATACAAGAGCTGATAAATACCAATCACTCTCAGGACCAATCTTTTCTAAATATTCAAAAGCTTCTTCGATTTGACCATCTTCGCTAGCAATTGAGGCCAAGCTAAGATTGACTTCTGGAAATACTGGAGCCAATTTTTCATAGATTTGTCTAGCTTGAGGATAAAAACCAATCCCCTCAAGATAAGAAGCCAGTTCTAATAGAATCTCATCTGAATCCTCATCTACTGCTTTTTGAAAATAAGAATCTGCCTTGGCTAAATCTTGCTGGTCTAGAGCCTCAAGCATTTTTTGACTATTGTTCACTCTCAACCTCCTCAACTCTATCATACAGAGCAGATACTGATTTGTACCATTCAAAAATAGCTGAAATCACAACTTTAGCAGAGGCATAGATTGGAATACCGAGTAAGACACCCCAAATACCAAACATGGACCCTGAAGTTAAAAGGACAAAGAGAATGGTTATAGGATGAATATTGAGCTGGCTTCCTAAAATTAGTGGTGATACAAAACGCCCCTCAATAGTTTGCTCTACGATAAAGACAATGATAACTTTTAGGAGCATAACCGGTCCTGCTATCAAACCTAAAACTAAAGCAGGAATCATAGCCAAGAAACTTCCTAGATAAGGTACTAGATTCAAGACACCTGCTGAAATCCCTAAAGTAACTGCGTAACGTAGACCGATAATCTTGAAGAAGATGATAAACATGATAGCAACAATAACTGCTACCGTGATTTGACCTCGTACATAGTTAGAAAGTTGCTGATTAACATCTGTTAGAATTTTTCCGACAGGCTCTCTAAATTTGGTTGGTAAAAATTGAGTAATATGATCTCGAAGACCTTTCCCATCCCGAAGCAAATAAAAGAGCATGAAAGGCATGATAATCAAAGCAACAATGACTTGAGATGTAGCACTGATAAGAGCGCTCAACCAGTTTACTGCCCTTGAAGAGATGTCGCTAGCCCAGCTTGTCGCTTGGCTTGAAAAATTCGCTAAAACCTGCTCCAATTGCGGACGAAAATCATCCGGTAAACGCTTGGTCACCAAATCGTTAATAACCTTGTCAGCATCTTTCAAGTAACTTGGAACGTTCCGGGCAAAGGTAACTACTTGATGTTGCAGATTTGGAATAGCTACTGCTAAGCCCCAAATCAATAGAATTGCAATAACGACAAAGATGATGCTAATGGCTAAAACACGGTTAATTTTGTATTTTTCCATTAAATCTACTAGAGGATTTAAAAGATAGAAAAGTAATCCGGATAAGATAACCGGCAACATAACTACTGATAAAAAATCCAAAACTGGTAAAAACAGAAAACTGATTTTACTCAAAATAAAAATATTAAGGCCTAATAACAAAGTCACTAAGAAAAATGTGACAGCCTTGTTATCTAAAAACCATTTAAAAAACCAGGATAAATTAAACTGTTTCTCTTTTTGTTCCATATCTATTTCCTTTCCTTATCCTAATATTATACCATTTAAAACTAAAAATGATGTTTTTTAAAAGTGCTTTCAAATAAAGAAAACAGGTAAAGTGTATTTCTTATTAAAATATCTTTAAACATAAGTATCTAGTTAGACTTTTTCATGCAAATGAGTTTTTGTGATATAATAGTAGCATCTTTATATCGAGGTATGTACATGAAAGAAACTGTTTATTTTGGGACCTACACTCGTCGTGTTTCCCAAGGAATATATAAAGCTGATTTTGATACAAAAACTGGACGGTTATCTAATCTAGAATTATTTGCTAAAGAGCCAAGTCCAACCTATCTTGCCTTTGATCAGAAGGACCACCTCTACACAGTCGGTAGCAAAGATGGTCAAGGTGGAATTGCCGCTTATCAGACTGATGGTAGCTTGCTGAATCACGTTGTTGAAGAGGGTGCTCCCCACTGCTACGTTGCAGTAGATGAAAAAAGAAATCTAGTCTATGGAGCCAATTATCACAAGGGGCAAGTCTTGGTATACAAACGCCAAGAAGATGGTAGCCTGGTCTTAGCTGATAAGGTTCAACACCAAGGACATGGTCCTCATGAAAACCAAGCTTCTCCTCACGTTCACTTTGCTGACCTGACTCCTGACCAATATCTGGTTACTTGTGACTTAGGTACTGACCAAGTCATTACCTACGACATTGACCAGGAAGGAAGACTAAGTGAGCTCTTTACCTACCATAGCCAGCCAGGAGCAGGTTCTCGTCATATCGTATTCCATAATCACTATAAGATTGCTTATCTGATTTGTGAACTTAATAGCACTATTGAAGTTTTGATTTACGATGGCGTTGGTGAATTTGAGTGCATGCAGACCATCTCAACTCTACCAGAGGGATTTAATGAATTTAACGCTACTGCTGCTATTCGTCTCTCAAAAGATGGTAAATATCTTTATGCATCCAATCGTGGACATGATTCGATTGCAGTTTATAGTATTCTTGCAGATGGAAGTTTAGAATTGCTTGAATTTGTTCCTACAAATGGTAAAACTCCACGAGATTTTGATCTCTCACCTGACCAAGAATTTCTGATTGTTGTTCATCAGGACTCTGATAGTGCTACAGTCTTTAAGCGCAATCCTGAAACTGGAAGACTGGCAGAACTCTCTAATGAATTTCATGTTCCTGAAGCAGTCTGCATAAGTTTCACTAAATAAGAAATAATAAAAAATGAACTTGTTAAATCAAGTTCATTTTTTATTTTATAATTTATTTCCGACATTGATACGGTTAATAGCACGTTGCAATGCAATTTTAGCGCGGCGTTCTTGGTCGATTAAGTGTTTGTCTTGAGCTTCTTCAATTTCACGTTCTGCACGAAGTTTAGCACGTTCTGCACGACTAACATCAATATCGCGCGCACGTTCAGCTGAGTCAGCAATAATGGTAATGACATTATTAGCAATCTCAATGATTCCTCCGTTTACTGCAATCCAGTTCACATGAGTATCATCATCGATGCGTTTAACCTTTACTTCATCAACTGCTAGAACCGCAATCATATTTTCATGTCGTGGCAAGATCCCCATCTCACCATCCAGAGTTCGTACCGATACAAAGCTGGCATGGTGATCATAGACGAGGCCATCTGGTGTCACGATCTGGACAGTTAAATGTGCCATAGATCACCTCTTAAAATCCCATTTTTTCAGCCTTAGCAATAACGTCTTCGATTGAACCTACTCCACGGAAGGCATCTTCTGGCAAATGATCGTGTTTACCGTCAAGAATTTCCTTGAAGCCACGAACAGTTTCAGCTACTGGAACATAAGATCCTGGTTGACCTGTAAATTGTTCCGCAACGTTGAAGTTTTGTGACAAGAAGAACTGAATACGGCGTGCACGAGCAACCAAAGTCTTTTCTTCATCAGAAAGTTCATCCATACCAAGGATGGCGATGATATCTTGTAACTCATGGTAACGTTGAAGCACACGTTTCACTTCCGCAGCTACTGCATAGTGCTCTTCTCCAACAATTTCAGGTGCCAAGGCACGTGAGCTTGAAGCAAGTGGGTCAACGGCTGGGTAGATACCCAATTGAACCAATTTACGTTCCAAGTTAGTTGTTGAGTCCAAGTGAGCAAAAGCTGTTGCTGGCGCTGGGTCAGTATAGTCATCCGCTGGTACGTAGATGGCTTGGATAGAGGTTACAGAACCCTTCTTGGTTGACGTGATACGTTCTTGCAATTGACCCATTTCTGTTGCGAGGGTTGGCTGGTAACCAACGGCTGAAGGCATACGGCCCAAGAGGGCAGACACTTCTGAACCTGCTTGAGTGAAACGGAAAATGTTGTCAATGAAAAGAAGAACGTCTTGGCCTTCTACATCACGGAAGTACTCAGCGATTGTCAAACCAGTAAGGGCAACACGCATACGTGCTCCTGGTGGCTCATTCATCTGACCAAATACCATGGCTGTTTTCTCAATAACGCCTGATTCCTTCATTTCCCAGTAAAGGTCATTCCCTTCACGAGTACGTTCCCCAACACCAGTAAATACTGAGATCCCACCGTGTTCTTGGGCAATGTTGTGAATCAATTCTTGGATCAATACGGTTTTACCAACTCCGGCACCACCGAAGAGTCCGACCTTACCACCTTTAAGGTAAGGAGCAAGAAGGTCAATAACCTTAATTCCTGTTTCCAAGATTTCAGAAGACGTAGACAATTCGTCAAAAGTTGGTGCTTTTTTATGGATTGGCTGACGCTCTGCATCTTCCCCGAAAGGAGCTTCCAAGTCAATGGTATCTCCCAAAACGTTGAAGACACGTCCTAAAGTTTCTTTCCCAACTGGTACAGAGATTGGACGCCCTGTGTCCAATACTTCCAATCCGCGGGTCAAGCCATCGGTTGATTCCATGGCGATGGTACGCACCATACCATCTCCCAATTCCAAGGCTACTTCAAGGACGATTTTCGTTTTTCTTTCGTCATTTTTGTAGACGACAAGTGCATTGTTAATCTCAGGTAGTTTTTCACCTGCTGCAAACTGTACGTCTACAACGGGTCCAATAACCTGAGCAATTTTACCTGAACTCATCTCCTTCTCCTATTCTGTATAAGATACTGTCGGTTCCTAGATTTACTAGGGCCTAAGTTCATTTTATGACCAGCAAGGCAAGACCTTATTCTAAGGCGCTGGCTCCTGCTACGATTTCTGTAATTTCTTGTGTAATCGCCGCCTGTCTAGCACGGTTATACTGAATTGTCAAATCATTAATAACTTTTTTAGCATTATCTGTCGCTGTTTGCATAGCCGTCATACCCGCAGCATTTTCAGCGGTCTTGGCATCAATAATAGCTCCATAAATCATACTTTCAGCAAACTGAGGCAATAATTGATCCAAAATTTCTTCACGACTTGTTTCAAACTCGAAGAATAAGCTATAGTTTTCATCTGCTTCATTTGGGTCCAAGTCCACAATCGGAAGCATTTGTTCCACACGCATTTGGCTTGTCAAGGTGTTGACATGATGGTTATAGCAGACATAGAGTTCATCAAAAACTTCATTTTGATACATTTCAATAGCTTTTGAAATAATCTTACGAACTTCATCAAAACTAGGCTGGTCGGCTAATCCACGTAATTCATAGATTGGTTGAATGCCACGAGCCTTAAAGAAGTCTGCCCCAGTACCACCGATACAGATAACTTCAAAATCATCACCTGATGGATGGTATTCCTGTTGAAGTTCCATGACCGTTTTTAAGATGGACGAGTTATACCCTCCAACTAAACCACGATCTGACGTAATGACGATGTAGGCAGTTTTCTTAACTGGGCGACTAATCAACATTGGATTAGTTGACTCCCCAGCACCGTCTCCATGAAGGATGTCCGTCAGAAGTTTACGGACTTTCTGGGCATAGACCTGAAAATTACGAGCGGCTTCTTCCGAGCGCCCTAACTTAGCTGCCGATACCATTTGCATGGCATTGGTGATTTGACTAGTATTTTTTGTTGAGGCGATTTTTGTTTTAATATCATTTAGAGATACTGCCATCTGACACCTCTATTCTTATTGGAAGCTCGATTGATTGAGAAACTCTGTAATCGCAGCATCCAAGACTGCTTCTTCTGGCAAGTCTTTTGTATCACGAATGGTTTCCAAAATCTCTGGATGTTGTGCATCAAAGAAGGCATGGAACTCTTCCTCAAAACGAACAATATCGTCGACTGGAACAGTATCCAAGAAACCATGAGTCAAGGCATAAAGAATGGTTACTTGTTTCTCAACAGGTAATGGCTTGTGAACAGGTTGTTTCAAGACCTCAACAGTACGACGACCACGATTCAATTTAGCCTGAGTAGCTGCATCCAAGTCAGAACCAAACTTAGTGAAAGCTTCTAACTCTCGGTATGAGGCAAGGTCGATACGAAGAGTACCGGCAACTTTCTTCATCGCTTTGATTTGAGCAGATCCACCAACACGCGATACAGATGAACCCGCATCGATAGCTGGACGAATACCCGCATTAAAGAGGCCATCTCCGAGGAAGATTTGTCCATCTGTGATAGAGATTACGTTCGTCGCGATATAAGCTGAGATATCTCCTGCTTGTGTCTCGATAAATGGTAGGGCTGTGATTGATCCACCACCAAGCTCATCGGAAACTTTAGCTGAACGCTCAAGCAGACGGCTGTGAAGGTAGAAGACATCTCCTGGGAAGGCTTCACGCCCTGGAGGTCGACGAAGCAAGAGAGACAGTTCACGATAAGCTACTGCTTGTTTTGAAAGATCATCATAAACAATCAACACATGCTTACCTTGATACATGAATTCTTCTGCCATAGCAACCCCAGCATATGGTGCGAGGTAGAGCAAGGGAGAAGGTTGTGATGCTGATGCTGTTACAACAATAGTATAGTCCAATGCTCCATACTGACGAAGTGTTTCTACTTGCGTACGAACTGTTGATTCTTTTTGACCAATCGCTACATAGATACAAATCATATCTTGCCCCTTTTGGTTCAAGATAGTATCGATAGCAATGGTTGTTTTCCCTGTCTGACGGTCACCGATAATCAACTCACGTTGACCACGGCCGATTGGAACAAGGGCATCAATAGCTTTCAAACCTGTTTGCAATGGTTCTGAAACAGACTTACGTTGCATAACACCAGGAGCTGGTGCTTCAACCGGGCGAGTCCTGTCTGTGTTAATTGGTCCCAAACCATCCACTGGACGACCTAGCGGATCCACAACACGTCCAATTAAGCTATCACCAACAGGAACTTCCATGATCTTACCCGTACGACGAATTGTATCGCCTTCACGAATATCTGTAAAGTCTCCAAGAATGATAATACCAACATCAGTCGACTCTAAGTTTTGCGCCATACCATAAGAGCCATTTTCAAAAATCAACAGCTCACCACTCATGGCATTTTCAAGACCATGAGCACGCGCAATCCCGTCACCGATATAGGTTACAACACCTGTTTCAGTCACATCAAAATTGGGTTTGAAATTTTCAATTTGTTGCTTAATTAAAGCGCTGATTTCTTGTGCGTTAATTGCCAAAAGAACACCACTTTCTATTTCAAATTTTCTTTAACAACTTTAAGTTGTTGTTTAATACTGGCATCAATTGTCTTGTGATTAGCAAAAATGACAAAACCACCGATTAGACTATTGTCGATTTTTTCCTTAATGCTACGAACTTTTAAAGACATCTTCTTCTCGATTAGAGGAAGTAGACGTTCTTTCTGATCATCAGTCAAAGGATGTGCAGACAAAATAGTCACTTCAAAACGATTGGTTTCTTTTTCAAGCCGATTCAAGCAATCCACAATCACATCGTAAAATAAGTTGCTTCTATGATTATAAGAAAGGACCTGAATCAGGTTTTGCAATAAAGGTGATACAGAATCTTGGAAGAAAGCAATCGCTTTTTCCTTGTCAGATTCATCAACTGCCACTTGCGCTAAAAAAGAAGGTAAACCTGTTTCTTCAGCGACTTGCTTGATTTGAGACAAGTCTGAAAAAATAGAGTCTTCTTCTCCTTTTTCAATCACTAATTGGACAAAAGGCATGCTGTATTTTTCAATTACCTTTTGAGTCTTCTTGTCCATTAAGCTTCTCCTAGCTGATCGATATACTGATCAATGAGTTCTTTATGGGCTTGACTGTCAAGGTTTTGTGTGATGATTTTACCAGCTAGACTAATAGTCAAGTCTGCTACTTCACCCTTAACGCTTTGCAAAGCTTCTGCTTTGTTTTGAGCAATTTCTTGGTTGGCTTTATCTTTTAAACGACCTGCTTCAAGTTTAGCCTCAGCTAAGATATCAGCTTTACTTTTCTCAGCTGTTTCCTTTGCGTTTTCGATAATCGTTTTAGCTTCTTTACGACTACCTGCTAACTCAGCTTCTCGCTTGCTAGCTAGTTCCTCAGCCTTCTTACGGGCTATCTCTGCTCCGTCAATATCATTGGCAATTTTTTCAGCACGAGCATCCAAAACACTACTAATATTTCCCCAAGCATATTTCTTTACTAAAAAGATTAATAAAAGGAAGGAACCAGCGATCAGAATAAAGTCACCAATAATGGTACTAATAGTTAAATCCATCTTCTAATCCTCCTCTACTTATTCTTCCCCTTCATTTATTTTCTTACCAATGTACATAGATGACAACATGGTAAACACATAAGCCTGAATACATGAAATGAAAATAGAAAATGCTGTCCATAGCATGTTTCCAATAAAGGCTATAGGATACCAATAGAAGGCATGTTGTGCCAGAGCTAATAATAATCCCGCCAAAACCTCACCGGCAAAAATATTTCCGTAGATCCGAATTGCTAGAGAAGCAAAATTGGTGAACTCTTCTAAAAGGTTCATCGGAGTCATAAAGCCAGGTGTAGCGAATGCTTTCAAATATTCTTTAAAACCTCTACGACGAACTCCTTCTACATGGGCAATCAAGGTGATTAACAATGAGAGGGATAAATCGTATCCGAGGTTGGCAGTTGGGGAAGTCCACAAGTTATAACCGTTGGTTGTTTGTATCTTTGCCATCAAGCCAATATTATTGGCTACCAAGATAAACATAAAAAGAGAAAACAGAAACAAGGAATAATCCTTGATGTAATGCTCTCCAATATTTCCCTTGGAAAAACTGATCACAAAATCATAAATCATCTCAAGTGCATTTTGTTTACCCTTGGGACGAATGGACATTTTGCGACTTGTCCAGTAGACAAAGGCAAAAACCATCAAAACAGTTACAAGAGACATGGCTAGTAGGGTCAAATCAAAGGATACTGGTCCAATATTTATTGTTGGATTCACACTTTCTTCCAAGGTTTGACACCTCCTTTTCTAAATAGAGCGGTCTATTTAATGACGAATGCCATCGCCAAAGTTACAAAGAAGGTACCCTCTACAAAAGCAATACCAAGAATCAAAAGGCTACGTAATTGATCAATAATTTCAGGTTGACGTGCAGCAGATTTGAAAAGATTACTAATAATCAAGCCTTCAGCAACTGATACACCAAAACAGGCAAAACAAAGACCTAAAAATGTTAAATTCATGATGAATTCTCCTTAATAATTTAAATTTACCTCTTAAGTTTAGACCTAAAATTAGCTTTTGTCAAATTTTTACTAACTTTGTAAGCGTTTCGAATCGTTTGTTTCTATTTTTACGATTTTCAAGACAATTATATAGAAAATTTTATTGTCTATTCATATCACTTTCACTACCTTTCCTTGTTTTCTGAAAACAAAAAACCGAGTTTTACAACTCGGATTTGTCAGTTCTTATCTGAAATAAATTGAGTAATGATTTTGACAAGCTGGATTGAATGCAGTATTACAAAATGGACAAGTGCCCGTCTCTGTATACTCCTCATACGTTAGTGTTCTCCCACAGGATCCACATAAGATAGGTCTATCCTCTTTTAGATTTAAAGGATATGGAGAAAATATGTGCGACTCCAGTTCATTATGACACTGATAACAAGCATAGTATTTCTGACACTCATAGCACTGTAAGGCTACTATATCCTTATCACCATGGTAATGAACACATTTGCTTTCATGATCTACTAGTAAGCCTTGAGCTTGAACCATTAATTTTTCCTTATCTAGGCACGAACAGTAACACTTGTTCCATCTTCTTTGTAAAGATTGATGAGGCCTTCTTTCAAAGCACGTACCATGTCACCAGCTTCTACTGGTTGAGGAACCTTGATAGTCAAAAGTTCCATTGGATTTGGTGCACGATCGATTTTATTTCCTTTGGCATCGTGAAGGTCTTCAATATAAGTTTCAAAATGACGGAAGCCTGGTCCGTAGAATTCAACTTGGTCGCCTTCGTTGATAACGTTACGTTGACGGATGGTTGCTGTCTGAGTCGCATCATCATAAGCTACTACTTCAGCAACAAACTTGTATTCTGGAATCTTACGACGAGCACCAAACAGTTGTTCATTTTCAGATGGTGTTCCGTAGTAGAAACCTGTAGCCAATTCACGTTGGGCCACCTTCCACATTTCATCTACCAAATCTTGTTTAATGGCCTCAAATTTTTCAGGGCTCTCAAGGTAAGCATCAACTGCAGCCTTATAGCAGTTTGTTACTGTTGAAACGTAGTGAATGGACTTCATACGGCCTTCAATCTTAAGACTGTCCACTCCATTTTCAATCATATCTGGGATATGATCAATCATAGACATATCAACAGCTGACATGGAGAATTCTTCAGGAATTTCTCCCTTAAGACTCTTACGTTCTTGACCAAATGGCATGTCGTAAAGGTCATATTTCCAACGGCAAGATTGTGAACATCCACCACGGTTGGCATCACGCATACTCATGTGGTTTGAAAGTGTACAACGACCAGAGTAGGAAATACACATAGCTCCGTGTACAAATGCCTCAATCTCAACATCTGTACGTTTACGAATTTCCGCCAATTCTTCCATAGAAACCTCACGCGCCAAAACGACACGCGTCAATCCAAGTTCTTTCCAGAATTCTAGGGTTTCGTAGTTAGTCGCACTAGCCTGGGTTGAAAGGTGGATTTCAAGTCCTGGTGCTTCTGTTGCTGCAATCATGATCAGGGCTGGATCTGATACGATAACCGCTGCAATACCAATATCACGTAGTTTACGGAACCATTCTCCAGCGCCTTCTTCATTTCCTTCGTGCATAACCATATTAGCTGCTACATATACCTTAGCACCATATTTAGCTGCAAACTGTACTCCTTCTTCCATTTGCTCAAAAGTAAAGTTCCCAGCTCGACTACGAAGACCATAGGCCTGACCACCGATAAAGACCGCATCTGCTCCATATTGAACAGCTACTTTCAATTTTTCTAGAGTTCCTGCAGGTGAAAGAACCTCAGGACGTTTTAAAGTTTTTGTCATGTTTTCTCCTATTTGCAATATAAAAGTTTGACACTAATCCTTACCATTTTATAGCAAATAGCTTGCAAAATCAAGTCTTGATTCATTGTTTAGACAATTTAATCTAGGATTACTCTTTAATTTTTGGATGGAGTCTCAAGTTTCCAACTATTCCATCCTCTAAAACGAAGAGAACCTTCTTGTTTCAATCGGTATAGTTTACTGCTGTCCAATGAAAGTTGAGACTGAGAATCATTGCCTCTTCTTTTCTTTTCAGCAGATATGATGGTAATTTTACTTTTCAGTTTTTTAAGCAATTCTGAATTGGATGAACTCTTTTTATCATGCTGGCCCATAATCACGACATCAGCTTGTAAATCAGGATAGTTCTTGAGTAAATCTTTTTCTTTTAAGTTTCTAGCTATCAAAAAAGTTTGGTCTAGCAATTTCCCATGAAGAAAAGTTTGAGAAGTTTTATCCTTACTTTTTTTCGTGTCGATCATGTTTAACTGGCTCCCAAAAATAGAGATTTGTTTCTTTGTTTTTATACTCGAAATGATCATCTTGTTTAATTTCAGTTTTTCAAGCAAGTCCTTCTGAGCTAGACTCTCTTCTTCCAATATAATTTCTTTAATCTCAAAAGCTCTGCTAACTTCCAAGAGGTTTTCAATCTGTTTGTCATCACTATTGGTTAGAATTAACTGATCAATCTCGGCGACTCCTCGACTTTTAAGATAGGGAATCAAGTTTCTTTGAACTTGACTAGAAGTCGTCTTTTCTTGCCAAGCTTCTTTGTCTTCATCCTCTTCGTCTTTGCCGACATCAATCAGAATAGTTTTTCCAGTCAAATCCCTTAGAAAAATACTCTGTCCTTGTCCAATACCGATTAGGGTGATTTCATTTTCCAAAGGATATTTAGTAAGGATAAAGAGTGTACTAACTATGAAAACTAATAGTGACAACCTTTTACAGTTTTTTCTTGAATCATACAGTAAGGCCAAAATAAGTAAGAGGGCCAGTAAAACCCAGAGGCTAGGTTGTCCAAAAACGATGGGCTTGCTAGTACTCTGAGCTACAAAACGAATGATACTTTCTAGTCCTTCAAAAATAAAATTGACTTGAGTGACCGGATAAATAAAGGAAAGACAGAATAGAATCGATAAGAGAGGCAATAAGACCAAGTCAAATAAGAAAGAAAAAGCAAAGGTCAAAAGGATTGACCATGGTTGAAATTCAGAAAAATAGAAGGTTAAGATGGGCAAAATTCCTAAGGAAATAATCAAACTTTCTCTTAAAATAGCTTTTACACCTTGCTCTTCTTTGCTGGTCATTGTTAGGATAAAGGCATAGGCACAAGAAAGGACCCCACCGGTCGACAAGAAAAAGTTGGGCATGACCAGAAATAAGATCAGAATTGTCAGGGCAAAATTATCCAGTCCCTTAAATCCATGTTGGGCTAATAATTTTTGTAGGAGACTGCGAATGACTGAGGCTGAAAAACCTGTTAATCCTGCATAGATTAGCGAAAATGGATAGGCCAGCCATCTGAACTTTTCTTGACTTAAACCCAAACGTAAGACTGCATTCTTAAAGACATTCATGAAGAAACCTACCTGCATACCAGATAAGGCAAAAAGATGAATAATTCCAAGACTTGAATAAAGCTCATTCATCTCCTCAAAGTCTGTATCCAAGTGCCCCAGCAATAGGCCTGTCATATAGTTACGCATCGGGTCTGGAAACTTAGTCTTGATCCAAACTACAGCCTTTCGACGTAAACTAGACAAGTGTTCTCCTATGTCCAAACTGCTAATTTTTTTTAGTGACTGGATTCTCTTGATATTGAGTATCTGGTAAATTCCTTGGACCTTCAGATAAGCTTGGTAATCAAAACCGCCAAAAATTCTCTGCCCTTGAGGTTCTGATAATTTTCCTTCAAGTTCAATCTCATAGATGTCTGTAAGATGTTGAAATTGTTCTTTCTCGGCTTCTGATTCAAACTTATAAAAAACCTGAAAAATTCTTCCGTCAGCTTTGCCTCGAAAGGATAGACTATCTCCGTTCACCTTGATGGTATCAGGTAATATTCGCACTGTCTCAACCGAGTCAACGAGAAAGTGACTGGCTTCTTCTTGTTGCCATTTTTGATAGACAAACCAAGATGCGAAAAGACTAGATACCAGGAAAACTTTGATGACTATCTTCCAAGGATACTGGATAAAAAGGCAAAGCAGTAGAAATACAAAACCAAGAAGGGCAATAAAACTAGCCGAAAAGATAGCATAGTAGAGCCAAAGCAGGAGAAAACTGAGATATATTTTGGGGACTGGAAAGCGACTAATCCACTGTAACATAGTCTTTTAACTTTTCTATGGTTTTGGCACCAATGCCAGAGACCTTCTTGAGCTCGTCTACTGACTTAAACTTCCCATTTGTTTCACGGTGGTCGATGATGTCCTGAGCGCGTTTAGCACCTAATCCTTTGACTTGTTTTAACTCTTCAAGACTGGCTTTATTGAGATTAACCTTCTTGCTTTCCTTATTTCCAGTAGCATTTGAATAAGACTCTTGGTTAGCCGATTCTTCCTTGGTTGGGACATAGACCAGGCTTTCATCACTGACTTTCTGAGCTAGATTGAGATTCTTGCTATCTGCATTTTCAGTCATCCCACCAGCTTTTTGCACAGCATCATGAACCCGACTACCAAGTGGTAAGTTATAAATGCCAGGTGATTTAACAGCTCCCTTGACATCAACAGTAATTAGATCTTGCTCTACCACTTCTGTGGTTTCTTCTATATCCTTAGGTATTTCTTCTTTAGACTTGACTTTGGCAGAACTTTCAAGTTCTGTTTGTGGACTTGTATCTTTTACAGGAATTTCTGGGCTTGGTTTTAATAAGAAAAAAGCCCCTACTGCCAAGCCTAGTCCAACACAGACAACGATAATTTTGTACTCTTTGATTTTTTCGATAAGAACTTCCATATTTTCTCCTCTCTTAGCTTATTCGTAAGAGAAAGAAAAAAACAGCTGAAAAAACTTTTCAACTGCTTACTTATTTGCAAAATAATCTTCCTTGGTTAAAACATAATGTACACGTGTTACAATTCGTCCCGGTTCTTTATTATCCATTCTGGCATATGGTTCTTCGTGAGAAAAACGCATCCCTGATTTCTCCATGACCTTTCCAGATGCAGGATTATCCTTATCGTGAAGAGCCGTCAACTTATTCATTCCGATTTCTTCAAAAGCCAGTTCAATTACAGCTCTATTGGCTTCTGTCGTCAAACCTTGATTCCAATATTTTTGATGGATAATGTAACCAATGGCTGCCTTCTTAAGAACAGTATCCATCTTGTGCAGGTCAATGGTTCCGATAAACTCTCCTGTACTTTTTAATTCAATTCCCCATCGGCCCAATGGATTGGCTAGATAAAATTGAGCAATATTGTTCTTGGTTTCCTCTAAACTTTGATTGGTTGGAAAAGTGTAGCGCGTATTTTCTTTATTTGAAGCATACTCAAACATAGCTTCTGCATCATCAAGTGTTACAGGTCTAAGCACTAAGCGTTCTGTTTCGATAACGGGATGCTTCGCTAGTTTGATAAATAGTGATTCCATGATTTCACCTCCTAAAATAAGTTGCTAAAAGAATAACATAAAAGAAATAGGTTTACAAGTTTTTCTTGCAATTTATAGCGGTTTTATATAAAATAAGAACATCACAAGAAAAGACTGGGTTCTTCCTGTGATGATTTCGTATAAGAACCTAGATATTAAATAAGGAGCTAATCTCTATGTTAATTGGAATTCCAAAGGAAATTAAAAATAATGAAAATCGTGTTGCTTTGACACCTGCTGGTGTACAGAGTCTTGTTGGTCGTGGTCACCGAGTCCTCATCGAAACAAATGCGGGACTTGGATCTGGTTTTGCTGATGATGACTATGAAAAGCAAGGAGCTGAGATTGTCGCAACTGCAAAAGAAGCTTGGGCTGCAGAGTTAGTTGTCAAAGTAAAAGAACCTCTAGATACTGAATATCAGTACCTACGTGATGATTTACTTCTCTTCACCTACTTGCATATGGCAGCAGCCCCAGAATTAGCGGATGCTATGTTAGCAGCAAAAACAACTGGTGTTGCTTACGAGACCGTTCGTGACAACCAAGGTCAACTACCATTGTTAGTCCCTATGAGTGAAGTTGCTGGTCGTATGGCTGTCCAAATCGGAGCTCACTTCTTGACTAAACAAGCAGGTGGTTCTGGAGTTCTTTTAGGTGGTGTCCCAGGTGTTCCTAAAGGTAAAGTAACTATTATCGGTGGGGGTGTCGTTGGCACACACGCAGCACGTATCGCTCTTGGTTTAGGAGCTCAAGTTACTATTTTAGATATCAGTGCTAAACGTCTTTCAGTCCTTGAAGATGTCTTTGGTCATCAAATTCAAACTCTCATGTCTAATCCATTTAACATTGAAGCAAGTGTTCGTGATGCTGACGTAGTTATCGGAGCTGTTCTAATCCCTGGAGCAAAAGCACCAAAACTTGTGACAGATGACATGGTTCAACAAATGAGACCTGGTTCTGTCATCGTAGACGTTGCTGTTGACCAAGGTGGAGTTATCGCTACAGCTGACCGAGTAACAACTCACGATGAACCTGTATATGAAAAACACGGTGTTCTCCACTATGCAGTAGCTAACATTCCTGGAGCAGTTGCTCGTACTTCTACTATCGCCCTTACAAATGTGACCCTTCCTTATATCGAAGCCTTGGCAGGAAAAGGATTTAAGAAAGCAATCCTTGAAGATGCTGGATTACGTGAAGGTGTAACAACTTATCAAGGTCAACTCACAAGTCAACCAGTTGCTGAAGGTTTAGAACGTGACTTCACACCTATCAGTGAACTTGTCTAATAAGAAATTCAAAAAAATTAAGAGCAGTTTTTCAACTGCTCTTTTTCTTTATTCTGTTTCTTCTTGATTCTCTTCAGCTTTGACAGGTCGAGGTTCATAGGCTCTGATAATCTGAGCAACGACTGGATGTCGAACCACATCCTTAGCTGAAAAATGAACGAAGTCAATCTGGTGAATGTTCTTAAGTTTTTCCTGGGCATCAATCAGACCTGATTTAACATTACGTGGTAGGTCAATTTGGCTAATATCCCCATTGACAATCATTTTCGAATTGAATCCAAGACGAGTCAAGAACATCTTCATCTGCATGATGGTTGTATTTTGGGCTTCATCCAAAATGACAAAGGCATCATCCAAGGTACGTCCACGCATGTAGGCCAAAGGCGCAATCTCAATAATTTCTCGCTCCATGAGACGAGTTGTTTGGTCCTTCCCTAAGATCTGATATAAGGCATCGTATACTGGACGAAGATAAGGGTCTACCTTTTCCTTCAAATCACCTGGTAGAAATCCCAAGCTTTCCCCAGCTTCTACTGCTGGACGTGTCAGGATGATACGCTTAACTTGACCACGCTTGAGGGCTGTCACTGCCAAAGTCACTGCTAGAAATGTCTTACCCGTACCAGCAGGCCCAATTCCAAAGGTAACGTCGTGATTCTTAACACTATCAACATAAAGTTTTTGTCCCAGTGTCTTTACACGTATCGGTTTACCAGTATTATCTTTGATGATTTCTTCTTCATAGAGGGCAACAAACTTATCAATTTCATGATTTCTCACCATATTAATGGCTGTCACCACATCCGGAGTTCCTACTGTCATGCCACGATTGACCAAGACCATCAAGGCTTGAATTACTTGCCGTGCTTCTTCACAAGAAGATTCCTCTCCCAAGACTTGTACAATCTCTGTACGAGCGTGGATGATAACATCTAGCTCTTCCTCCATCAAACGAAGATGGCGTTCATTGGAACCAAAAAGATGAAACAGGTCATCTGGATGACTTAACTGAATGTCTATTGAATGTTCCTTCAAACAAAGAACCTCTCTAACTCTTTAATTTCTTTTTATTATAGCAAAGGCATTTAGAAATTGCTATCCCTAACACCTATGCCTTTTTAATGTTCTAAATATTCCTGCCAGATGCGATCGAAGTCTCCCATATTAAAGGAAAAACTAGCATGTTCTTCTAAAAATCGACTCACCTGATCGAAATCATCCGTATGTTTCGGGAAGGCTGACTCCTCAAAGGCAAGATCCGCTAAAATTGCTTTGGGACTATTACTTTTAGGATTACGCTCTGTCATAAGCCAAGTATAAAATGATTTTCTCATATAACTCCCTAAATTAACTCAGTACCAAACTCATCCTGTTTGATTTTCCCAGCCTTCATCAAGCCACCAAGTGCTTTTTTGAACTGACCTTTAGAAATACCAAAGGTAGCCTTGATGTCATCTGGTGATGATTTGTCATTTAAGGTCATAAATCCACCATTACTTTCCAAGTAAGTCAGAATCATTTGTGCATCGTTTTCTAACATCTCAAAAGAGCGAGGTTTTAGTGATAGATTAAGAGTTCGGTCAACTTCACGGAAACCAATGACACGCACATCTAACACTTGCCCCAAACGTGGCTCTGCATAGCGCTCACTTGGGTGGATAAATCCAAGCATGTTGTTTTCTGGTAGATAGACAAAAGTTCCTGATAACTTAAGACGATAAACGATTGCAGGCCAGTTTTGGTTCTGCATGTTATTGTAGGCTGGACGAGCTAGACGTTGGAAGTCCTCTTGGTAGGCTAAGAGTCCCCAGATACGGTCCTTCTTATCTACCTCAAGACGGATGTAAAGTTTATCACCTTTCTTAGGCCAGAGTTCCTTGATCTCAGGGAGGATATCGAGTGACACAACGATTTCTTTATCAGGTAGACCGGTATCAACAAAAACACCCAAGTCCTTACGAACTTCCGTTACGGTTCCCCAACCAAATTGGTCCTGAGTGGCAGTCACTTCTATGGTAGTCAAGCGAAGTTTTTGCTTCATATCCGTGTAGGCAAAGCCTTTAACGGTATCACCTATTGCATGCTGGCCTTCTTCCTTATCAAGAGCATAGGTCTGACCATCCTTTTGGACAAAGTAAAAACGGTCATTTTCATCAGTTATCAGACCGACGATAAAACTAGCAAGATTTGTATTCATGTTTCCTTCTTTCGAATAAAACTCAGCCAGCAATGCCAACTGAGTTTTTCTGTTTATTTCTTAGACTTCCAATAGTTCTTTTTCTTTATTGGCAGTCATGTCGTCGATGTGTTTAACAGCATCGTCTGTCGCTTTTTGAATATCTTTTTCAAGTGTTTTCAACTCATCTTCAGTGATTTCTTTAGCTTTTTCTTGTTTTTTAGCTTCATCCATAGCGTCACGACGAATATTACGGATCGCTACTTTAGCATTTTCACCAACTTTTTTCACTTCTTTAGCAAGGTCACGACGAGTTTCCTCTGTAAGAGCTGGAATTACTAAGCGAATAACAGAACCATCGTTAGCTGGTGTAATACCAAGGTCAGAAGCATTCAAAGCACGCTCAATATCTTTCAAAGATGTTTTATCAAATGGTGTTACCAACAAGACACGCGCTTCTGGAATAGTGATAGAAGCGATTTGGTTAAGGGGTGTTTCTACACCATAGTATTCTACGTGGATACGATCAAGCAAGCTTGCATTAGCTCGACCAGCTCGAATACTTCCAAATTCACGAGAAAGTGAGTGATGAGATTGGGTCATTCTCTCTTTTGCTTTTTCAACAATTGCGTTTGCCATAATCTTATTTTATTCCTTTTCTTCAATATTGTTAGAAACTGTAGTTCCAATATTTTCACCAAATACAACACGTTTGATGTTACCTGGTTGGTTCATGTTAAAGACAACCAAATCGATATCGTTGTCCATTGAAAGTGTTGAAGCAGTCGAATCCATAATACGGAGACCTTTACTGATGACATCACGGTGAGTCAATTCTTCAAATTTAACAGCTGTCTTATCTTTCTTAGGATCGGCATTATAAACACCATCAACACCGTTTTTAGCCATCAAGATAGCGTCTGCTTCAATTTCAGCTGCACGGAGAGCTGCAGTTGTATCTGTTGAGAAGTATGGTGAACCAACACCTGCACCAAAGATAACAATACGGCCTTTTTCAAGATGACGAAGGGCACGACCACGAACATAAGGTTCAGCTACTTGTTGCATAGCAATAGCTGTTTGCACACGAGTATCTACACCAACTTGTTGCAATGAATCTGCCATTACAAGAGCATTCATAACCGTTCCGAGCATACCTGTGTAATCTGCCTGAACACGATCCATGCCAGCTTCTGCTGCAGGTTCTCCACGCCAGAGATTTCCTCCTCCGATTACGAGGGCAATCTCAATCCCGAGGTTGTGTACTTCTTGAATTTCTTGTGCCATTGCTTGAACGGTTTTGATATCAATACCGACACCACGTTCACCAGCAAGGGCTTCACCAGATAGCTTGATTAAGATACGTTTATACTTAGGTTCTACCATTTTCTCTCTCCTTTTTTCATCCTACCTATTTTATCACAATTTCAAGGATTTTTATAGTATCATGAGCAATTCTTTCAAAAAAATTAGACAGATAAAAATTTCTCTAAATCAGACAAGGCGCGTTCTGCAATTTTCTCATAACGAGCCTTTTTATCACGAATACGCTCACCTTCTAACTCCTTGATAATCCCGAAGTTGACATTCATGGGTTGGAAATGCTTGCTA
Source organism: Streptococcus timonensis (assembly GCF_047460355.1). Taxonomy (GTDB): domain Bacteria; phylum Bacillota; class Bacilli; order Lactobacillales; family Streptococcaceae; genus Streptococcus; species Streptococcus timonensis_A. The sequence goes on from NZ_JASHGL010000002.1 coordinate 253,660, forward strand.
TCAGCATGAGTGATATAATGAGCTAAACTTCCGATAGCTGTTGTCTCTGGGAAAATAGCCTCACTTTCTCCTTTAAAAAGACGAGCAGCGTTGATTCCAGCAACCAATCCTGAAGCAGCTGACTCAACGTAACCCTCTACTCCTGTCATCTGACCAGCAAAGAAAAGATTTGGCTGTTTCTTAGAACGATATGTTTGCTCAAGAAGATTTGGCGAATCCATATAGGAATTACGATGCATGACACCATAACGGACAAACTCCGCATTTTCAAGACCTGGAATCATTTGGAAGACACGCTTCTGCTCTCCCCATTTGAGGTGAGTTTGGAAACCAACGATGTTATAAAGACTACCTGCAGCATTATCCTGACGAAGCTGAACAACTGCATACGGTGTTTTAAAGTCACCATCACGAGGTCCTTTATAGTCTTCTGGATATTCTAGACCAACTGGTTTCATAGGGCCATAAAGCATGGTTTTAATGCCACGCTTGGCCATGACCTCAATCGGCATACAGCCTTCAAAGTACTTCTCTTTTTCAAAAGAATTAAGAGGTGCTTCTTCTGCATTGACCAAGGCTTCATGGAAATCCATAAATTCTTGTTTGGTCATCGGAGCATTCAGATAAGCTGCTTCTCCCTTATCATAACGAGATTTGAGATAGACCTTATTCATATCAATGGTGTTGACATCGATAATTGGTGCTGCCGCATCATAGAAATAAAAGCCATCACCATCATTAAGGGCATGGATTTTTTCTGCAAGGGCATCACTAGTCAAAGGTCCAGTCGCCACGACTGTAATGGCATCCGTCGGCAACTCTGTAATCTCATCACGAACCACCTCAATGAAGGGGTGATTAGCAATTTTTTCAGTAACCATTTGGGAGAAACCATCTCGGTCGACCGCAAGGGCTCCCCCTGCAGGAACACGTGTAGCTTCTGCTGATTCTAAAATCACAGAACCAAGACGACGCATTTCTTCCTTAAGGAGCCCGACAGCATTTGTAAGAGCATCCCCTCGTAATGAGTTGGAACACACTAATTCTGCAAAGTTCTCTGTTTTATGCTGAGGTGTTGATTTGACACCTCGCATTTCATAGAGTTTAACTGGAATACCACGCTCTGCGATTTGATAGGCTGCTTCAGAACCTGCCAAACCAGCACCTATGACATTGATATAAGATTGAGACATGACACTAATACCTCTTTGGGTGGAATCTAAGTCCATATTAAAACAAGCAACTGGACTGGTTGACACCCACAAATCTTTCTAAATTTTTCTCCTACTAGTATAACAAAAAAAGGGAAGAAGAGAAACTTCCCTGTTTAATCTTGAATTTGATTTTCTTCCCATTCGTGGTAGGTAGCGTAGAGCTGGCTTTTATTCCACTGGTATGCCTTAGCAACTTCCTTAATGGCTTGATTTTTCTTAACTCCTTGTAGTATACGGTCTTGAATTTCTATGAATAAGTCCTTCTCATCCTTTTCCTCTATCTCCTGGCTAGCTCCCTCAATGATCAGAAGGCATTCGCCCTTAAGAGGAGTTTCAGCAATGTTTTCTAATAGTTCAGTGATACTTCCTCGTTGATACTCTTCATAGATTTTAGTCAATTCTCTGACCAAGACTACCGAGCGATCTCCGTAAACTGTTAGCATATTCTCTAAAGTATCTGCTACACGATAAGGAGATTCATAAAAAATCTGGGTTTCTGGATAAGCTTTTTTTTCCTCAAAAAACTGCTTCTGCTGGCCTGATTTTCTAGGTAAAAATCCATAGAAGATATGAGGTTGGGGTGCCAAACCACTGGCAATCAAGGCAGAAATTCCTGCGCTTGCACCAGGAACCGTGACTACAGGGATATCTTCCATAATGGCAGCCTTAACCAAATCATGGCCAGGGTCCGAGATACTTGGTAACCCTGCATCCGATACCTGAGCGATACTCTGTCCCTCTTTCAAAAAGCTAATCAAATCAGGAATTTTTTCATTAGCATTGTGCTCATGAAAACTAATCTGTTTGGTTGAAATGTCAAAATGCTTGAGCAAGAGTCCTGTATTACGGGTATCCTCCGCCGCAATCCAGTCTACCTCCTTTAAGGTCTGAATAGCGCGAAAAGTCATATCGTCTAAGTTACCAATCGGTGTAGCAACTAGGTAAAGCTTCCCATAGGGAGATTGACCCTTAAAACTTCTTTGAATCTGCATGCTTACTCCCTATACAACAATTCATCACAGAACATGCATTCTTCATCCTGATCCCGACGTTGTCCATAAAAATCATTACAAACGTGAAAACCATCTTTATAGATCCGATGAACACTTTCACGAACGTGCTTTGCTCTAGCTGTAGTATCAGTTTCTACCTCGCCGATACGTTCTCGCAACTTAGAGTTTTCCAAACGAAGAGCTGTATTTTCCTCTACTAGGCTCTTTAGATTTTTCTTAATAGCTTCAACATCAGCTAAAGTTGCAAGCAACTGCTGGGAAAAATCATCTAAGGCATCAAATAATTCTTTTTTGTCCATTAACCAGCCCTTTCCTTTCTGTATCATTCATTCTTTAAGCTTAAATTTCTTTTAAAATCAGGTATTCTAGAGAATTTTGAAAGCTGACATTGGCTTGCCACATTTTTCTAGATTCTAGTAAATTTTCTAATATCTCACGAACTCTTGCTTGTAGGATTTCTTGCCCACAAAGAACTTCTAGGATACGCAAGACTTGGTCCTGTTTTTCCTTGTCGTCAGCTAAGCTAGCTAGTTTTGCGACTTGAAGGTAGCTTTCTTTCTTCTTAGTTAATAACCAACTTAAAAGTCGTTCACTTTCCTCAACCAAGGTCCAAAAGCTTGCTTGACTTGCTAATTTTTCGGCTTCAGACTGTGATTGACTATACTGAGCTAGAAGTTTGGCTTGTTTTTTTACCAATCCTAGTTTTTCAAGTTGTAAGCTGATAAGAGCTTCTTGTTTTTTAAATTGAAAAATCTGAGTTCGACTTCGAATAGTCGGGAGCATCATCTCTTCATCACTGGTTAAAAAGAAGATATAGATTTCACTCTGGGGCTCTTCAATTACTTTTAAAAGGGAATTGGCTGCATTGACATGCATCTTATCAGCCTGCTCAATGATAAAAACCTGACGTGGATTTTCAATACCTGACTGGGCAAACTGACCTACTAATTCTCTAATACGTTCAGTCTTGATGAATTGATTGATTGGTCTAATAATGGTAACATCCGGAAACTCTTCTTGCTCAATCAACTTGCAGTTACGGCACTTTTCACAAGGTAAGACTCCTACCTTATCCGTACAGAATAGACTTTTTGCGATAAACTGAGCCATCTCATAGCTTCCAAAGTAGCCTGAAAAGAAAAAGGCATGATTAAGCTGACCCTGTTCTAGGATATGGACAAAGCGATCAAATTGCTCAGGTTGCAAAGCCTTTAGCTGTTCTTGTTTCATCTTGTCAATCCCATTCTATCAAATAAGACCTCTTTGGTATGATCTATTACTTGTTCGAGTGGCAAACTAGCATCAATTTTCACGATTCGCTCTCCCTCTTTCTCTAGAAGTGAAAGATAGCCCTGGCGAACTTTTCGATGTAGATCAAGACCTTCTAAATCTAAACGATTAACCTCGCGATCACTGTTAGCAGCGATACGAGCAAGACCTTTTTCTACCTCAATATCAAAATAGAGGGTTAAATCTGGCTTTAGCCCATCAGTTGCGAACTGGTTAAGCCAATTAATCGCATCAATATCCAAGCCACGGCCGTATCCCTGATAAGCAACAGAACTATCAATAAAGCGGTCCATAATAACCATTTTCCCAGCTTCAAGCGCTGGTAAGACTTTTTCTACCAAGTGCTGTCTTCGACTGGCAATATAAAGGAGTAACTCTGTTTTAGCATCCATCTGTGTATGACTAGGATCTAGAATGACTTCACGAATCTTCTCACCAATTAAGATGCCTCCTGGTTCCCGAGTTGTCAGTACCTCGATTCCCTTTTCTTTTAAATTCGGTAACAAGCCTTCTAAAACACTAGTCTTGCCTGCTCCTTCTGGTCCCTCAAGAGAGACTAAAAATCCTTTTGACATGTCTAACTCATTTCTCTTTTACTATCTTCTATTCTATCAAAAAATCAAGTATTTGTGAAAAGCTTTTTCTAATTATCGACCAGAAAGATCTGTGAAATGACCAGATTTCAGTCTCTCCATAACTTTTTATTACATGAATAATAAACGATTTCCTTCAATTTACAAATTGAATGTAAAAAAGAACCTTGCATAGCAAGGCTCTTTTAGTGTCTGACTTAAATAATTGTTCTTCTGGGAACTAAATCGAATTAAGCTTCGATTTCTGTAACCATACCTGAACCAACAGTACGTCCACCCTCACGGATAGAGAATGTAGTACCTTGTTCTACGGCGATTGGGTGGATCAACTCAACGTCGATTGTCACGTTATCACCTGGCATTACCATTTCAGTACCTGCTGGAAGTTCGATTGAACCTGTAACGTCAGTAGTACGGAAGTAGAATTGTGGGCGGTAGTTGTTGAAGAATGGAGTGTGACGTCCACCTTCTTCTTTAGTAAGGATATAAACTTCACCTTTGAATTTAGTGTGTGGGTTGATTGAACCTGGTTTAGCGATAACTTGTCCACGTTCGATTTCGTCACGTTGAACACCACGAAGAAGGATACCTACGTTGTCCCCTGCAAGACCTTCGTCAAGTTGTTTACGGAACATTTCAACACCAGTAACAACAGCTTTTTTAGTTTCTTCTTTGATACCAACGATTTCGATTTCGTCGTTGACACGAACAGTACCACGGTCGATACGTCCTGAAGCAACTGTACCACGTCCAGTGATTGAGAATACGTCCTCGACTGGAAGAAGCAATGGTTTGTCAGTGTCGCGTTCTGGTTCTGGGATGTACTCATCAACAGTGTTCATCAATTCCATGATGATGTCTTCGTATTTAGAGTCACCTTCAAGAGCTTTAAGAGCTGAACCTTGGATAACTGGAAGATCGTCACCTGGGAAGTCGTATTCTGAAAGAAGGTCACGGATTTCCATTTCAACCAATTCAAGCAATTCTTCGTCGTCAACCAAGTCGATCTTGTTCATGAAGACGATCAAGTGTTTAACACCAACCTGACGTGAAAGAAGGATGTGCTCACGAGTTTGTGGCATTGGTCCGTCAGTTGAAGCTACTACAAGGATAGCTCCGTCCATTTGAGCGGCACCAGTGATCATGTTTTTAACATAGTCCGCGTGTCCTGGAGCGTCGATGTGGGCATAGTGACGTTTTTCAGTTTCGTACTCAACGTGCGCAGTGTTGATAGTGATACCGCGTTCGCGTTCTTCTGGAGCAGCATCGATAGACGCATAGTCTTTAGGTTGGTTAACTGATGAAGGCAAGCGACGTGCCAAAACAGTTGTGATTGCTGCAGTTAGGGTAGTTTTACCGTGGTCAACGTGTCCAATTGTACCAATGTTAACGTGCGGTTTACTACGATCGTATTTTTCTTTTGCCATTTGAGTAAAAGCCTCCAATAAAATATATTTTATAGATAGACAGTAGGCAATACAGTCTAACTTTCCTTACTATTTTATCAAATTTCAGCTAAATTGCAAGTGTTTTACAAAGTTTTTGTTAATTATTCTTAATCTTACTTCTGCTACTCTATACTATAACTAAAATTATTCAACAAACTAGTCAATTATAACAAAAAAAGAACCAGATTAAACTGATTCTTTACTGGACATTATGGTGCTCAACGTCCTTTACTTCCTTATGATTTTCATACAGGCGAACCAAGAATTTGATAATTTCTTTTAAGATCGAGTAGGTAGGAACAGCAACAATCATACCAATTACACCGTAGATATTACTAGAAAGGAGCAACAAAACTAAAATAGTAATAGGATGAACCTTCATCACACCACCAACAATACGTGGATACAGAATATTCCCATCAACCTGCTGAATAATCAACATGTAGATCACTGCAATAACCATTTTTTGAGGATCTGTGAATAGATTTGACAGTATCATAGGAATCAAACCAATACTTGGTCCAACATAAGGGATTAAATTTGCAAAAGCAGAGAAAATCGCAAAGACTAGAGCATATTTTATACCAATCACACTGTATCCAACAAAGGCCAAACATCCAATAATAACTGCATCAATCGAAACACCGCTAATATAACGTGATATTGTGGTGTTCAAATTTTTCAATAAACCAGTAATGTTTAGTCTATCATTTTTCAAAATGCTTCTTTCCAACATTGGTAAGAATTTATGGCCGTCTAACAGGAAGTAAACCAGGAAGACCGGTGTCATGATAATGATTAAAACAGTTGTCACAAGAGCAGAAAGGACACTTCCTACACTATTTGTCACACTATTTAAGATATTCTGTAAAATATCAACATAAGATAAATTCAGTTGTTGAATGGTTTTTTGAACATCTAGATTTTGAAATGCAGGATATTTAGATAATTCTATGACTAAATTTTGAATACGGCTATAGATGTCTTGACTCGAACTAATCAAACTACTCAACTGATTAATCAAAATAGGCAAGAGATAGACAATTCCAATCACAATCAAACAGATTAAGGCACATAGAGTTAATAAAACCCCAATGATACGATTAAGCTTTAACTTCTTCTCTAAAATATTGACGATAGGATTTGTTAAATAATACAAAAAACTACCTAGTAAGAATGGAATCATAATCGTATTTACTACGCTAACAAAGGGTGTGATAATGGCACCCATTTGTCTCCAAAGATAAAAAATTAAGGTTAATAGTAGTATTTCAGTAGTCCAGAAGAATAATTTATTTCTTCGAAACATAGGCCACCTCCTCTTCTCCCTATTTTACCATATTTCAAAAAAGATTGTTAACCTTCATCAAAAAATCAAGATTATTTTTTTCCTTTATGATAGAATAAGTTTACTATGAAGAAAATAATTTTTACCTTATTGACAATATTTTTATTTGGTTCTGTTAATCCTGTATTGGCTCAAGATTTCGATGTTGCAGCAAAGCACGTCATTGCCATTGAAGCAAATACTGGAAAGATTTTATACGAAAAAGATGCTACTCAGCCAGTGGAAATTGCTTCTATCAGTAAACTGATTACAGTTTACTTAGTATATGAGGCCATTGAGCAAGGAAAAATTAGCCTAACTACTCCTGTAGAAATCTCAGATTATTCCTACCAATTAACAACTAATTCTGAAGCTAGTAATGTACCTCTAGATGCCCGTAACTACACTGTGGAAGAATTGCTAGACGCGACCCTCGTTTCTAGTGCCAACAGTGCTGCTATTGCTCTTGCTGAAAAGGTTGCTGGCTCTGAAAAAGATTTCGTTGACATGATGAAGGCTAAACTTCAGGAATGGGGAATTCAAGATGCCACTCTTGTTAACTCTACAGGCCTTAATAATGAAACCCTTGGTGACAATATCTATCCCGGATCAAAAAAAGATGATGAGAATAAGCTAAGCGCTTATGATGTCGCGATTGTTGCCCGTAATCTGATTCTCAAATATCCGCAAGTCTTGGAAATTACCAAGAAACCAAGTTCCACATTTGCAGGAATGACCATTACTTCTACCAACTACATGTTGGAAGATATGCCTGCTTACCGTGGTGGTATCGACGGACTGAAAACTGGTACGACCGATAAAGCTGGTGAATCCTTTGTTGGTACTACAGTTGAAAAAGGAATGAGAATAATTACGGTTGTCCTTAACGCTAATACACAAGCTGGAAACCCATACTCTCGTTTCACTGCTACTTCCAATCTCTTAGACTATATTTCCTCAAATTTTGCACTTCAAACTATTATTAAACAGGGAGAAAGTTACCAAGATAGTAAGGCACCTGTTCAAGATGGGAAGGAAGATACAGTTACTGCTGTCGCAAAAGAAGATATTCAAATTGTTCAACGCCTAGGTAGCCGTATCCAATCATCCATTACATACTCCGCGAATAGTCAACAAGCCGCTCCACTTGAAGCTGGAACCGTTGTTGGCCGTTTAACCTATGATGATAAGGACCTAGTTGGACAAGGCTACGTTACTTCAGATAGACCGTCCTTTGATATGGTTGCAGAGAAAAATGTCGAAAAAGCCTTTTTCCTTAAAATTTGGTGGAATAATTTTGTTCGATATGTTAACGAAAAATTATAAAGAAAAATCGCGATTTCTCGCGATTTTTTTATTCTTTCTCCTTAAGAGATGAGTGTTGATAACCATACGTAAAGTAAATGACCAAACCAATGATTAAGGCAACACCAAATGCCAGCCAAGTTTCTCGACTATATTGCAACATAAAGGAAACACAAATCAGGATAGATAGAATAGGCAAGAGGGGAACGAGAGGTGTTTTAAACTCTCCTTCCTTAGGCATTCCCTTATCTTTTCTAAGTTTTATTATACCAAAAGCAAGTAAAATCAGATAAGCTAGAGTACAGATATTAAGGAAAGCTGCAATACTTGCAAGAGGGAAAATACCTGCCGCAATCGCTGAAACTACACCTGTTAAGATGGTAGCATTCTTTGGAATACGACTTTTCTGGCTGATTTTCTTGAAACTCTCAGGCAAGAGGCCATCCCTTGCTAAGCTATAAATCATACGAGACAAAGCATAAGTCATGGAAATACATACAGTTATCAATGTAAAAATAGCAACGAGTGACACATAGTTGGCAGCCCAACCAATACCGATACTTCTCAAAGAATAGGCTACTGCATCGTCAACATTGAGTTTGCTATAATGAACAATACCAGTCAACACTAATGTTACTAAAGCATAAAGAATGGTTACAATGGTAAGAGATAAAACAATACCACGAGGAACGTTCTTTTGTGGATTTTGAATTTCGTCAACTGCCATGGAAATAGATTCAAACCCCAGAAATCCGAAAAACATGAGTGATGCTCCTGCCATAATTCCTGTGCTTCCACCGTATACTTGACCAAAACCAAAGGGGGCAAAATTGTTCCAATTCTCAGGTTTGATATACCAGATACCCACTAGGATAAATAAAGCAAGGGCAGAGAATTTTAAAATAACTAAAATAGAATTAAAGCGAAGGGCAGCTTTCGAATTTAAAAGTACAAGTCCTGTCACTAATACCAATACTAGTATGGGCAAGAGATCGATATAAGTTCCCTGTTCTGGATTAAAGGTTCCATTTAAGGCTTGAGGCATTGATATTCCAAAGTTACTTAGCAAGCCTTTAAAATATGCTGCCCAACCCGAAGCAACACCAGAAACAGCTGTCATGAATTCCATAATTGTGAGCCACCCAGCTATCCAAGCTGGAAATTCACCCAAAATTGCGTATAAGTAACTATAAGCTCCACCAGTTGCCGGAACACGTGATGCAAACTCAGCAAAAAAGAGAGCTGAAAGTGACACACATAGAGCAGAAATTACTATTGAAACTACCAAGGATGGGCCAGCCAGAGTTGCTGCTGCAGTTCCAGTGATGGTAAAGATTCCTGTACCAACCATGGCACCAATTCCCAAGAGAATTAAATCCCATAATTTCAAATGACGATGCATTTCAGTCTTGCCCAGACTAACATCTTTTGTCCTAAAAATATTCATATTCATCCCCCATTTACTGATTTTTGTATTATTCTACCATATATCGTTTCAAATGTGAATATTTATAAACTAAAATTTTTAAAAAAACAGAACAAATGTAACATTCGTTCTGTCTTTGTTCATATAATCTAGCCAACTGACCCTTCCATTTCGTAGCTAATCAAACGGTTAAGCTCAACTGCATACTCCATTGGTAGTTCTTTGGTGAAGGGCTCTACAAATCCCATGACAATCATCTCAGTTGCTTCAGATTCTGACAGACCACGACTCATAAGGTAATAGAGTTGTTCTTCTGAAATCTTAGACACCTTGGCTTCGTGCTCAAGCGCAACTTGCGAGTTGTGGATTTCATTAAATGGAATGGTATCTGATGCTGACAAGTCATCCATGATGATGGTATCACACTCGATGTGAGAAACAGATTTCTTAGAGTTCTTGTTGAAGGTTACTTGTCCACGGTAGTCAACCTTACCTCCGCCTTTGGCAATAGACTTAGACACGATAGACGAGCTTGTATGTGGAGCATTGTGAATCATCTTAGCACCAGTGTCCTGATGCTGTCCAGCATTGGCAAAGGCGATAGAAAGCATGGTACCACGCGCTCCTTCTCCATCTAAGTATACAGATGGATATTTCATAGTCGTTTTGGCACCCAAGTTCCCATCAATCCACTCAACAGTAGCATCTTTTTGAGCCTTAGCACGTTTTGTAACCAAGTTATAGACGTTATCAGACCAGTTTTGGATGGTTGTATAACGCATATAAGCTCCATCCAAAGCGAAAATTTCTACAATGGCGGCGTGCAAGCTGTTGCTTGAATATGTTGGCGCTGTACATCCTTCTACATAGTGGACACTTGCTCCCTCATCAACGATGATTAAGGTACGTTCAAACTGTCCAGTATTTTCGTTATTGATACGGAAATAAGTTTGAAGTGGAATATCTACCTTGACTCCTTTAGGAACATAAATGAAGGTTCCGCCAGACCATACTGCTGAGTTGAGGGCAGCCAACTTGTTATCTGTCGGCGGTACTAACTTCGCAAAGTATTGCTTAAACAAGTCTGGGTATTCCTTGAGGGCAGAATCTGTATCTGTAAAGATAATTCCTAACTTCTCAAATTCTTCCTTCATGTTATGGTAAACCACTTCTGACTCATACTGGGCAGAAGCTCCAGCTAGATAGGCACGCTCAGCTTCAGGAATCCCGATTCGTTCAAAGGTTTCTTTGATTTTTTCAGGAACATCATCCCAAGAACGGGCTGGTTTATCAGATGGTTTTTGGTAGTAGATCAAGTCATCAAAGTCAATCTCTGACAAGTCTGCTCCCCAAGTTTGCATGGGCATTTTTTTGAAGGTTTCATAAGATTTCAAACGGAATTCTAACATCCACTCAGGCTCACCCTTAGCAGCGGATAATTCACGAATAACCTCTTCGTTCAATCCTTTACCTGTTGATAAGATTGGTTCCACATCATCATGGAAACCAAATTTATATTCACCAAGATCGATTGGTTTTGGTTCTACTCTTTCTTCAGCCATAATATCCTTTCTTTCATTATATGTTTCTATGTTTATTATTTATCTTCTTGATTTTCAATTGTTTTCTTAAGGGCATTCCAAGCTAGGGTTGCACACTTGATTCGCTGAGGGAATTTAGCAACACCTGACAAGAATGCTGCGTCGCCGAGACTGTCTTGTCTGTCATCTTTTTGACCTTGGACCATTTCTGAAAAAATAGTTGCTAATTCTAATATCTCTTGCTTTGTCTTACCTAAAACTGCATCCGTCATCATACTAGCAGAGGCAGTTGAGATGGTACAGCCAGAGTTTAGAAAAGCGATATCTTCCAAACGATCGTCAGAACCAAACTTGACAGAGAGATTGATAACATCACCACAGGTAGGATTGTTGAGACTGATTTGTTCAGCATCTTCTAACTTCCCTTGATGATGAGGATTTTTTGAATGGTCCGCTACCACCGCCATATAGAGGCTATCTAGTTTAGAAAGTGCCATTGAAAAACTCCTTTGTCTTTTGTAAAGCATCGACCAGCTTTTCGCAATCTGCCTTGGTGTTGTAGATATAAAAACTTGCACGAGCTGTTGCTGGGACTTCCAAATACTGAAGCAAGGGTTGCGCACAATGGTGACCAGCACGAACTGCTACTCCTTCATAATCTAGAGCCGTCGCTAGGTCGTGAGGATGAAGGGCACCTAGGTTAAAGGCAATGACACCTGAACGTTGAGCCAAATCTTGCGAACCGTAAATGGTCAAACCTTCAATTGCCTGCAATTTTGGAAAGACGTATGCAATCAATTCCTGTTCATGGGCTTCGATGACGTCCATGCCAATTTTTTCAAGATAATCCACGGCAGCTGCAAGTCCAATAGCACCAGCCATATTGGGAGTTCCAGCCTCGAATTTCCAAGGTAACTCCTTCCAGCTAGCAGATTGCTCATAGACGAAATCAATCATCTCGCCACCGAACTCAACAGGCGACATTTGCTCCAGATATTTTTCTTTACCGTAAAGAACACCAATACCAGTTGGACCAGCCATTTTGTGACCTGAAAAGGCAAAGAAGTCCACATCCAAATCCTGTACATCAATCTTCATATGAGGCGTGGACTGAGCACCATCCACCACCATAATAGCTCCAACTTGGTGAGCCATTTGTGTGATTTCTTTGATAGGATTAACCACTCCAAGAACGTTTGATGCGTGAGCTAGTGAAACAAATTTAACTTTGTCAGTCAATTTAGTACGCAAGTCACCCATATCCAGAGCTCCATCTTTGAGATAGACATAAACAAGCTCTGCCCCAGTCTTTCGGCAAGCTTCCTGCCATGGAATAATATTGGAATGGTGTTCCATGACTGAAATCAAGACCTGATCTCCCTCAGTCAAGATTTCCTCAGCGAAACGTGCCACCCAGTTGAGACTAGTCGTAGTTCCTCTAGTGAAGAGTACTTCCTTTGTCGAACCTGCGTTGATAAACTTACCAATGGTTTCACGAGCAGCTTCATAAGATGCTGTCGCACGCTCTGCCAAGGTGTGAACCCCTCGGTGAACATTTGCATTATCCTGTTCATAGTAGCGGTTAATGGCTTCCAGAACAGCTAGTGGTTTTTGTGTCGTCGCAGCATTATCCAAATAAACCAGAGGTTCGTCATTAACAATCTGATCTAAAATTGGAAAATCCTTGCGAATCACTTCTGCATCTAACATAGGCTTCCCCTTAGCGTTTTGACAATTTTTCTTCGATCGTCGCAATCATTTCATCACGAACTTCCTTGACAGGGATCTCAACGATAACGGAACCAAGGAAACCACGAACAACCAAACGTTCTGCAGTGGCTTTGTCCAAGCCACGGCTCATGAGGTAGTACATGTCTTCTGGATCAACTTGTCCAATAGAAGCCGCGTGACCTGCAGTGACATCATTTTCATCAATCAAAAGAATTGGGTTAGCATCTGAACGCGCTTGGTCAGAAAGCATAAGAACACGGCTTTCTTGTTGGGCATCTGCTCCCTTAGCACCCTTGATGATGTGGCCAATACCATTGAAGGTCAAAGTTGCTTTTTCAAGAATTACTCCATGTTGAAGGATATTACCAATAGAGTTGCAACCATAGTTAGTTACTCGAGTATCAATCCCTTGCACCTGACGACCACTTGAAAGAGCTACGACCTTAAGGTCTGCATGGCTACCATTTCCAAGTAGGTCACTATCAAAGTCTGCAACAACATTTCCTTCGTTCATAACACCGATAGCCCAGTCAATACTTGCATCGTTACCTAATTTACCTCGGCGGCTAATGTAGGCAGTGACATTCTCACCAAGACGATCAATTGCAGCAAATTTCACTTGAGCACCAGAACGGGCAATCACTTCTACAGTGATATTAGCTGTTGCCTTTGCACTGCTCTCACCGCGTGATTCTAAACGTTCAAGGTAGCTGATTTTAGAGTTTTTACCAGCGATTATCAGAATATGCTTGTTAAATGGCACATCACTATCGCTGTCTTGGCAGAAAATCCCTTCAATTGGCTCAGCAATCTCAACATTATCAGGAATGTAGAGAACAGCTCCACTGTTAAAGTAAGCAGTGTGATAAGCTGCCAACTTGTCATCATCGTATTTTACTGATGACATGAAAAATTCTTCTACGAGTTCTGGAATTTCTTCTAAAGCTGAATGAAAGTCTGTAAAGATCACACCCTGTTCAGTCAACTCAACTGGAATTTGCTCAAAGACTGTTTGAGTACCTAATTGTACCAATTTCAACTGATTGTCAATAGCTGTAAAATCTGGAACATTTGCTGTTGGTTCATTCTCCGTAATCGTTCCATCACCCAGGTTCCAACGGTGAAATTTCACACGTTCAATGACTGGTAAATCCAAACTCTCAATTTTATCAAAAGCTTTTAGACGGAGGTCTGACAACCAGCTTGGTTCAGCGTGCATTTCTGAAAAAAGTTTAATAGTTTCTTTAGTCATTTACTTCTCCTAAAAGATACGAGGGAATTACAATTCTTCCTTGTAGTCATAGCCAAGTTCTTCAGCTAATTTTGCGTATCCTTCACGTTCCAAACGTGCCGCCAATTCTGGACCACCAGAAAGAACAACACGACCTTCCATCATAACGTGTACCACGTCTGGTGTGATATAGTTCAAAAGACGTTGGTAGTGAGTAATGATCATAGCGCCAAAACCTTCACCACGCATAGCATTCACACCTTTAGAGACAACTTTAAGGGCATCAATATCAAGACCGGAGTCAATCTCATCCAAAAGGGCAAATGTTGGTTCTAACATCAAGAGTTGAAGAATTTCGTTGCGTTTCTTCTCACCACCAGAGAAACCTTCATTGAGGTAACGCTCAGCCATTTCTTCTTTCATGTTAAGCAATTCCATTTTCTCATCCAGTTTAGTGATGAAATCGCGCACTGAAATCTTTTCATCGTCTTCTTTACCAGCATTCATAGCTGCACGAAGGAATTCTGCATTGGTAATTCCAGGAATTTCTGATGGGTATTGCATAGCTAGGAAAAGCCCCATACGAGCACGTTCATCGACTTCCAACTCAAGGATATTTACGCCATCAAACAATACTTCACCTTTTGTAACTTCATAGTTAGGGTTTCCCATAATGGCTGCTGAAAGAGTTGATTTACCAGTACCATTTGGTCCCATGATAGCTGCAATCTCTCCTGTTTTAAGGGTTAAATTAACCCCCTTCAAAATTTCCTTACCTTCAATTTCAACATGAAGATCTTTAATCTCAATTACTGACATCTTAATTCCTTTCTTAATGTATGTATACTCTTACTAGTATAGCAAAAAAAAGCCTGAAAGGCTTTTATTTTGTCTAGAAGCTAGGGCTTACTTCCTCCCTTTAAAATGGTCCTCTATGGCACTTACAATTTTTCCCATAATGTAGGAGACACGAAAATTCCTCAGGATTAAAACAGCCCAGAGAAAGGCCATGACATAGCGCTGAGACATGATTGCTTCATTGAAATAATAGGTCTCAGCCGCTGTAAAAAAGGCCATGATAATAAATTGTTGTCTGTTCATATTAACGATACATTCTCTTTAGTCTTCTGTTATAGTCACTTTATCTGCTAAGAATTCAAATCCTTGAGGCATAATAGACTCTTCTGCTTCTTCTTTAACAGCCTGACCTTGGGAAGATTTAGTTTTGGCAGAAAAATCTGCACGAACTTCTAGCCATTCTTCCTGTGAAATAGCTAAAATTTCTGGAGAAAAGCCAGCTGCTTGACTAAGAATATTGCCAAACATTAGATTCAAGTTATCTCGTTTCATGGTTTGGCCGGCATTGAAGTTTGATTCAAAGGCGAGAATAGCATGATGTTCATTGGCTGCTACAGGATTTGAACCAGCTAAAAGTGCCTTGTCTGGTCCCGATAGACTTTCAATAACTTCGCCCCAGGCATTCTGAAGACGAATTAAGTTTTGACGGGCTAAATCTGGATTTTCTACTGCTTCTTGAAGAATTGAGTGAACCTTGTTACGGTCAACCCGATAAACGGATTTATTGTTCGAAGGACGACTTACCACAGGTGCAGTTGGCTTAGGATTAGACCCAGCACTTGCAAGAGCCTGTTTGAGGCGTGCCACTTCATCCCTTAGTGAAGCTAATTCATCAGCTACTTGACCTGATAAAGCTGGTTTAACTTCAAGTTCTGCTAGGCGAATGGTCATCATTTCAGCATAAATCTTGGGTTGTAAACTTGCCTTTATATCTGATAAACTTTTAGTCGCAATACTAATCATCTCAAACAACATATCCTGAGACAGGCTTAAGTTTTCCTTGAAAATCTCGCTATAATGGGTATTTTCACCGCCAGTTTGGACAATCAAGATATCACGTAAATACTGCAACAAATCTGTCACAAAACGTGTCATACTCTTTCCATTATCAAAGATAAGATTGAGATTATCTAAAGCACTAGTTGTATCTTTTTGAGCCAAAGCAGCCACGTAATGATCCAAGGCAGCAAGACTAATAGTCCCCGTAATTTCCTCAGAAACAGCTGTTGTTAGAGCCCCTTCTTGAGTTAAACTCAAGGCTTGATCTAAGATGGATAAAGCATCTCGCATCCCGCCCTCAGCCCGTCTAGCAATAATTTCGACAGCTTCATTCTCGTAATCAATCCCTTCCTTATCTAAAATCTGGAAGATATGATCTCGAATATCTTGAGTCTTAATGGACTTAAACTCAAAGCGTTGAACCCGTGACAAAATAGTAGCAGGAATTTTATGAAGCTCTGTCGTAGCAAGGATAAAGACTACATTTGGAGTTGGTTCTTCTAAAGTTTTTAAAAGGGCATTGAAAGCACCTGTCGAGAGCATGTGAACCTCATCAATGATATAGACCTTATAGTGGGCTACACTTGGAGCATAGGTTGACTTATCACGGATGTCACGAATTTCATCGACTCCATTATTTGAAGCGGCATCCATTTCAATAACATCTTCCAAACTACCATCAGTCACAGCCTGACAAATATAACAGTTGTTACATGGTTCCCCAGCTACTTGATTAGGACAGTTCATGGCCTTAGCAAAAATCTTAGCCACACTAGTCTTACCAGTTCCACGAGGACCTGAAAAGAGATAGGCGTGGCTTATTTTTTCCTGTTCAACAGCATGTTTGAGAGTTTTGGCAACCACTTCCTGACCAACTAACTGTGAAAAGGTTTGGCTTCTATATTTTCGATAAAGGGCCTGATACATTATACATTCTCCTCAAACATTGAAAAATCCCATTTAGTTTTCTCTAACAAAATAACAAGAAACTCTTCTAGAAATTTTCTGTCAATTTCATCATAATCATCCACTCTTGATGAATCCAAATCTAAAACTCCTAGCAACTTGTTATTTTTTACAATTGGTAGGACAATTTCACTTCTGGCACTACTATCACAGGAAATGTAATTAGGGTAAGATTTTACATCCCCAACAATGACTGTTTGAAGACTAGCTGCAGATTCTCCACAGACACCTTTTCCAAGAGCGATTCTGACACAAGAAACTCCGCCTTGAAAGGGACCCAAGATTAACTCAGTCCCATCAAACAAGTAGAAACCTACAAAGACAGTATTGGGAAAAGTTGATTTTAGTAAGGCACTTGCATTTGATAGATTGGCTAAAACATTTGGCTCTCCTTCTAAGAGAAAAGAGAGCTGCTCATTGACGGTTTTATAAAGTGATTCTTTTTCTGAATATAACATAAGTCCATTATATCAAAAAATACTAGTAGAAAAAAGAAAAATCCCTTGTTTTAAAAACAAAGGATTTTGTTTAAATTCGAATGAATTAAAGTTCGATGTCTCCGAACAAGTCAGCCATTGAGAATCCTGTTTGAGTTTCAGGAAGTTCAAAGTCACGTTTTTCTTGACGTTTTGGACGACGTGGACGAGGAGCGCGTTTTTCTTCTTTTTGTCCTTCTTCTTGAGCTGGACGTTCTTCAAGAGCTTTAATAGAAAGTGATACACGTTCTGAATCAGCGTTAACATCAAGGACTTTAACAGTAACTTCTTGACCAACAGTAAGAGCTTCTTTTGGATTTTCAATACGTTTGTGTGAAATTTGTGATACGTGAACAAGTCCATCGATACCTGGCAATACTTCAACAAATGCACCGAAGTCAGTCAAACGTTTAACTGTTCCTTCTACAACATCACCTTTAGCCAATTTTTGCTCAACGCCATCCCATGGTCCAGGTGTTGTAGCTTTAAGTGAAAGTGACACACGTCCTTCTTCTTCGTTAAGATCGAGGATTTTCACTTCTACTTCTTCACCAACAGTTACAACTGATTTTGGTGAAACGTTGCGTTCATGTGACAATTCAGTCAAGTGAACCAATCCATCAACACCACCAAGGTCGATAAATGCACCGAAGCTTGTGATACGTGCAACTTTACCAGTTACAACATCACCAACAGCTAATTTACCAAATACTTCAGCACGAGCTGCTGCTGTAGCTGCTTCAACAACTTCACGACGTGAAAGGATGAAGCGGTTTTCTTTAGCATCAACTTCTTTGATTTTAGCTTCAAATTCTTGGCCTACAAAACGCTCAGTGTTACGTACGAAACGAGTGTCTAACATTGAAGCTGGGATAAATCCACGTACACCTTCAAATTCTACTGAAAGTCCACCTTTAACAGCGCGAGTTCCTTTAACTGTAACAACTTCGTCTTCGCGTCCTACAAGTTTGTCCCATGCTTTGCGAGCTTCAAGGCGTTTTTTAGATACAAGGTATGTTACTGTATCAGTATCTTTACCAACTACTTGACGAAGTACAAGAACATCCAATACTTCACCTACTTTTACAAAGTCATTGATATCTGCATCGCGATCGTTTGTCAATTCGCGAAGAGTCAAGACACCTTCAACACCAGTTCCAGAGATTGCAACGTTAGCTTGAGTAGCATCTACTGTCAATACTTCAGCACTAACAACATCACCAGGTTCAACTTGGCTAACGCTATTTAGCAAATCTTCAAATTCGTTCATCTAAAAAATCCTCCAACAATCAAGCCTTTCTAGAGCTTGACATACTTATAATTTTTTTCCTAAGCACCCGCAAGGACATGTTTATATCGTTCACGTCTTTCAATTATAAAAATAAAATACCCTAAGATATTTTCCCTTTAATCTTGAATTTATTACCTAAGAACTGGGGTAGCTGGATTCGAACCAACGCATGAGGGAGTCAAAGTCCCTTGCCTTACCGCTTGGCTATACCCCAATAGTGATATGGAGAGAGAGGGATTCGAACCCCCGAACCCGAAGGAGCGGATTTACAGTCCGCCGCGTTTAGCCTCTTCGCTATCTCTCCGACAATCAACAAAGTTTATTATATCATGAAAATTTACAAAAAACAAGCACTATTTTGCTAAATTGTAGTTTTCAATCAATACTTCAACAGCTTGGTCAAGTTTCTTGTAGAAAGCGTCCACATTCCCATTCTTGATGATGGCAAATTGGTTGTCTAATTCGGCAATTTCACCAATAGTCTTTTTCCCAATAGTTAACGTGTAGCCATCATATTTTTCTTTCCCAACTAATACCGTTGCATCTGATAATTGAATTTCAATTTTTTTATCTTTTTTACTCATTCTACACCTCTTTTCATGGTTTCTATTTTACAAGAAATTCCCCAAACTAGCAAGAAAAAACTCCATATCAGCCGTTACAACTGCTATAGAGTTTCTTGTACTTTTAGTCTTTTAGTCAACTTTTACAATCCATCCTTCTGGTGCTTCAACGTCACCAAATTGGATACCTGTCAATTCATCGTATAATCTACGAGTTACTGGTCCGACTTCTGTCTCACTGTAAAAGACATGAAGTTTATCTCCGTGCTGGATTCCCCCAATAGGTGAGATTACTGCTGCTGTTCCACAGGCACCTGCTTCTACAAATCGATCAAGGCTGTCAATTGGCACATCTCCCTCAACAGGTGTCATTCCCAAACGATGCTCTGCCAAGTAAAGCAATGAGTACTTGGTAATAGATGGCAAGATCGATGGACTCAATGGCGTTACAAACTCATTATCAGCTGTAATCCCAAAGAAATTTGCTGACCCGACCTCTTCTATCTTGGTGTGGGTTGATGGGTCAAGATAAATAACGTCTGAGAAATGACGGGATTTAGCCATTTTTCCTGGCAAAAGACTAGCTGCATAGTTCCCACCGACCTTGGCAGCTCCTGTTCCATGTGGCGCAGCACGGTCATACTCGTCTTGAATCAAGAAGTTGGTTGGAACCAAGCCACCTTTGAAGTAATTTCCAACCGGCATGGCAAAGATGGTAAAGATATACTCTTCTGCTGGTTTTACCCCAATGATATCTCCCACACCAATCAAAAGTGGACGAAGATAAAGGGTTCCACCAGTTCCGTAAGGTGGTACGTATTCTTCATTAGCTCGAACTACTGACTTACAAGCCTCTACAAACATATCCGTTGGAACTTGAGGCATTAAAAGACGATCACAGGTGCGTTGCAGACGCTTAGCATTTTCATCTGGACGGAAGAGTTGAATACTGCCATCCTTTGTACGATAGGCTTTCAATCCTTCAAATGCTTGTTGTCCATAGTGAAGACTTGGAGATGATTCTGAGATATGCAAGGTCGCATCTTCTGTTAATTCTCCTTGAGTCCATTGTCCATCTTTAAAATAAGCGATATAACGATAAGGTAGTTTCATATAGGAAAAACCGAGATTTTCCCAATCGATCATAACTGTCATGATAATCTCCTTTATTCTAATCAGGCTTTGTGTTCTATTCTACACTATTCTCCTAAAAATTCAAGTATTATTTGTAATTTTCTGAAAATTTTACCAAAAAAGAAACCAGTCACTGGGACTGATCCTTTTCTTAGTTTTCCTTGTCGTCTTTAAAAACGTCTTTGAGGTAGGCATCGAAAACTTCCTCGTCTGAAATAGTATCTGAGATAAAGCTTCCATTACTTGTGCGCTCTGATAGATTTAAATCTTGCAGAATTGCTTCGTAAATCGTTCCATTATTTGATTGAACAACCAGAGTTTGTTCGCCATCTTCTACTTCTGTACTAAAAAGATCTCCGATAAATCCTTGTTCTGAGACAGCACCGGCCAAGAAGACACGATGTGGTTTGCTCTTCAATTCTCTCAGAACTTGAAGACCTCGCTTAGCACGACTGGTTGCTGGAATTTCCTCTGTTGATACACGTTTCAAGCTTCCACGCTGCGTTAACAGATAGAAGGATGAAGTATTGCAGATAAAGGCAGCTTGAAGCTCATCATCTGCTTTCAGATTCATAGCTTTAACACCTGCAGCCTTGGCTCCAACAACTGGAACCTCTTCGATATTGAAGCGAAGGGCATATCCATTTTTACTAATCAACAAAACATCATCAAGTTTGATTGGTGCAACAGCTATAATCTGGTCACTATCATCTTTCAACTTGGCATATTTGACCGATTTAGAACGATAGGTTCTCCAAGGAGAGAATTCTTTTCGTTCAACCCGTTTGATTTGACCAAGGCGAGTTGCTGCAAAGTAGGTTGTCGCATCATCAAACTGATCCACGACATCTACATATAGAACTTCTTCATTGGTTTCAAAGTTTGTAATAGACTGGCTTAGATGCTCTCCGATATCCTTCCAACGAATATCTGCCAACTCATGGATTGGTCTATAAATGACATTTCCAAGTGTTGTAAAGATTAAGAGATGCTGGGTAGTTTTAACAGATTGGACAAATAGCAATCGGTCATCATCCCTTTTACCAATTTCCTCTAAGGTTGAAGCTGAGAAAGAACGAGGACTGGTACGTTTGATATAGCCTGCCTTAGTCACGCTGACGTATGTATCTTCCTCAGCTATAAGACTGGCTGTATCAATCTCAATCACTTTTGCTGTATCTTCTAAAGTACTCAAACGAGGTGTCGCAAACTTCTTCTTGACCTCACGAAGTTCTTTCTTCATGAGATTATACATAGTACGTTCGTCACCGATGATGGCTGCCAGCATAGCAATCTTTTCGCGAAGTTCTGCTTCTTCTTCCTGCAAGACAACCACGTCTGTATTGGTCAAACGATACAATTGCAAGGTAACAATAGCCTCAGCCTGTTCTTCTGTAAAATCATAGCTGACCTTGAGGTTTTCCTTAGCGTCAGCCTTGTTCTCAGAAGCACGGATAAGGGCAATAACTTCATCCAGGATAGAGATGACACGAATCAAACCTTCCACTATATGGAGACGTTTTTCAGCCTTTTCCTTGTCAAAGCGAGAACGCGCCAAGATCACTTCACGACGGTGGGCAATATAGCTAGACAAGATTGGTACAATCCCCACCTGACGAGGGGTGAAATTGTCAATCGCCACCATGTTGAAGTTGTAGTTGATTTGCAAGTCAGTATACTTGAAAAGATAGTTGAGAACAAGCTCAGTGTTTGCATCTTTCTTTAGCTCGATAGCGATACGAAGACCATCACGGTCAGACTCGTCACGAACCTCAGCAATGCCTGCCACCTTGTTATTGACACGAACTTCATCAATTTTCTTGACCAAGTTAGCCTTATTAATCTCATAGGGAATCTCCGTGATAACGATTTGCTCCTTACCACCTTTCAGTTTCTCGATTTCAGTCTTAGAACGAACAACCACGCGCCCTTTACCAGTTTCATAGGCCTTTTTGATTTCGTCTCGTCCTTGAATAATGGCTCCTGTAGGGAAGTCTGGTCCAGGCAAGAATTCCATCAACTTATCTACCTTGGCAGTTGGGTGATCAATCATGTAGACTGTCGCATCGATGACCTCAGCCAAATTATGCGGTGGAATATCTGTGGCATAACCAGCTGAAATCCCAGTTGAACCATTGACTAAGAGGTTTGGAAAGGCTGCTGGCAAGACAGTCGGCTCTTTCTCGGTATCGTCAAAGTTCCAAGCAAAGGGAACTGTCTTTTTATCGATATCTTGAAGGAGATAGCCTGCAATCTCAGACAAACGCGCCTCTGTATAACGCATAGCCGCAGGCGGATCTCCGTCCATAGAACCGTTATTACCGTGCATTTCAACTAGAATCTCACGATTTTTCCAGTCCTGAGACATACGAACCATAGCATCATAGATAGAAGAGTCACCGTGTGGGTGGAAATTCCCCATGATGTTACCGACAGACTTGGCAGACTTACGGTAGCTCTTGTCAAAAGTATTACCATCCTTATTCATTGAATAAAGAATACGGCGTTGAACCGGCTTCAATCCATCACGAATATCTGGCAAAGCCCGGTCTTGAATGATGTATTTGGAGTAGCGACCAAAGCGCTCTCCCATGATGTCCTCCAAGGACATATTTTGGATATTACTCATATAAGATACAAAGGGACGTTTCGGCTTGCCAAAAATTTCTGTAGAAAAATAGGAAATCGATGCAGGGTTCGTTAAACCCAAGGAGATTTATCTTTTTTCCTAAGAAATTAGTCCCGTGTTCAGTTACTAGTAAGTAACCAAACTATCCTTTCTGTAGTTTAAAATACGTTTTAAAAGATGCGTCAGGAGTTTTCACACTGTATTTAGGGCGTGTTAAACTCCTTTCAAAGAATGTAGAGTAGATTTTTTGTGGAAAAGGAATTCAGTTACTATAAGTAACTAAACGATCCTTTCTGTAGTTTAGTAGTTTTAATTTGTGTTCTTTAGTTACTTAGTGTTTTGAAGTTTTTCCTCAACATAGTCAATCATCTTCTCAGCCACGTCCTTCTTGTAGTCAAAGCCCATCTTGTTAGCAAGGGATTGAGCTTCGTGGTGGAAAAGCTGCATCGTAGCAAACAATGACTGAGTAAGTTTCTCTATACTTGAAAAATCAAGCAGATTTGAGAATTCCTTCTTTTTCTCTGTAGGTAAATACTGGAAAAGATACTTAGAGTTCTTACCGATATCGACTGTTCCCCTATCACTTGCGACCTGCCAAGCCAAGATCTTCAGGAGTTCTTGTTGACAAATACCGTAGAAGTGGTCAGTGGCATAGAGTAGTTGCTTGCGACAGATTCCCTTGACTACGTAGGCTGACACCCACCAAAATTCATTGCAGGCTTTTTCAAAATCTATCGCACTAGCTGGGCTTGTCCAGTAGCGCCGAGGATTTGGAGAGTAAGGTGCAAACAAGCCCTTAGGGTCCTCTAGCACCGTGAAATCCGCTTCGCTTTCTACCCACTCCTTGATATACTCTTTAGGACATAAAGTCAAATCAATGCGATTGCCATCTTCAAAAAGCATCAGATAAAGTCGACGGTTGCCAAGGATATTATGTTGCTCAATCATACGTGCGCCAAAGGAATCCAACCAAGCAAGGTCGCTCGTCAGATTAGTCAAATCATCTACAATATAGACCACATCATAATCTTGAAATTCGTCTTTTGGAGCCTCTGGATTTGTCCGTGAACCAGACAAGGCGATAGCATCGACTTTAAGAGTTTTTGCGGTTTGTAAAATTAAATCTAGCATTTCGGGTTCAGTTCTCATAGGAATACCTGCCTTTTTAGTGAAAACTCTTGATTCTGTATAGGACATGTCTATAAAGGGGACTTGGCTTATCTCACAACTCCTCAGCTTTATATAGACTATATCCTTCATAGTAGTAACTATGGTCTACACCCTTCATGTAGAGGTCACGGTTATCAACATCATTAGTGAGGGCTTGCTTGAGGACATGCTTGTTTCTGTATCTCGAATGGGGTGTGCTCCATATCTAGGAGGTAATCTTCCTTGTCCACTTGAGACCAGTCCACGACTTGCCCCAGCTCAGCCTTGAGTAGGTGATCCAGCCAAAGCCTCATGCTTCTGCCATTCCCCTCGCGGAAAAGATGGGCAATATTTAGCTCCACATACTTTTCGACAATCTGATTAAAGGTCCGCTGAGGCATTCGGTCAATATTTTCCAAGGAAGCTGCCAGATACATGACAGGCACAAAGCGAAAATTCCCTTTGGCGAGATTGACTGTCCAAATCTGACCAGCGAAGTCATAGATTTCTTCAAACAAGAATCCATGAATAAAGGCTAGAGTGGCATAGATGCTAGCTGCTTTATCGTTCAGAAGCTGCTTTTCAAAAAGTCTTTTAGCTCGTTTTTTGCTGATTATTTCTTCCACCTTAGCAGGTTCAAGCGAATCCGTCAGACCCAGTTTATTGTCAAGAGTCATAAATACGGCTCCTTTCATTTAGATAGATTTTCTAAGCCCTGTTCCCACAGGTTTAAAACCTACTGTCTGATAAAATCCATCCGCTTCTGATATTAATTCAATGCGAGTCAAAGGATGTTTTTGATGAATTTCAGCGACCAATCGCCGTCCCAATCCTTTTCCGCGATAGGCTTTATCAATGATAATCTCAGCTAAAAAGGTCGTCATGACTTCATCTGTCAAGTAGCGGGCAAAACCAAGAATTTTGTGGTTCTCTTCAACTACCACGTAATGAGACAGATTTGTTGAAAATAGTGATGTCACTTTTTCCTCTGTAAAAGACATCCATTTTTCATTTTGATAAAGGGCGTAAATAGCTTGAAAATCATTTGTGCTTGCAGGTCTGATTATCATTTTCTACTCCTTTCAAATCCGATGCGACTACTAACAATTTTTCATCTCAAATTTAGTCATATTCTAGTTACTCTCCGTCGCTTCTTCTTTCACCTTCTTAGCTGGTTTGCGTTTTTTATAACGGCTGCGGATAGTGTTGAGGTGGTCAGTCGCATAGACCAGTTGATTTCTTCGAATGCCCTTGACGACATAAGTCGATACCCACCAAAATTCATTGCAGGATGCTGCAAATTCCTCTTCGGAGGCGGAGCGATCCAGTAGCGCTTCGAATTAGGCAGATAGGTTTCAAACAAACCCTTCTCATCTACTAAAACTCTGAATCCTGCCTCACTATCCACCCATTCGTTGATGTGATCTTTAGGACAGAGGGTTAGATCAATGCGATTCTCATCTTCGAAAAGCATGAGGTAGAGACGACGGTTGCCTAGGATATTATGTTGCTCAATGTTACGTGTGCTAAACTGGTTCAACCAAGCAAGATCTCTTATTAGAGTGTCTAAATCATCCACAACATAAACCACATCGTAGTCTTGAAATTCATCTTTTTGAACTTGGTCATTAGTTCTAGAACCTGATAAAGCCACAGCCTCGACTTTTAGAATTTTTGCAGTTTGTAAAATTAAATCAAGCATTTCGGGTTCAGTTCTCATGTGATTCACTCTCAGTTACCTCTGGATTCTGAATAACATCATCTTCTTTTCTTTGCTTAAGAAGCTTCTGAACCCTTTTTCTTTCAAGTTCACCTATTATAAATTGAATAATCGAACTGATGCCAAAAAGTGGTAGTAAAAACAGAATCCCCATTTCTTCAGTCAGCATTAAAAATAGGAAATTAATAACCGAAAATATTGCTAAAAACCAGGCATTAAGTCTAAGAATTTTTGAGTAACTACTATGATAATGCTTGAGATGTTTCGTGCTTTTATAAACGCCTGTGAAACCAAAAGCTAAGCTAGCTGGTGTGAAAATAAAGATATCAAAAGTATAGAATAGCAAGCCTGCATAAGGATTGGATCTTAAAGGATTATCAAATAAAAAGACACAGGCGGTTACTATGGTTAATAGTAAGAATTCAAGAAAGCGACTTTTCTCAGGTTTACCTTGTTTAGCAGTTAGAAACATAACTGCGCCTATGACTAAAACTATCACAAGAAAAGGAGTATGAAACAATAGACTTATCATGATTTATACCTCTTTTAGAGAGTTAAGATTATTAAGAAGGAAGACTTACTTAAAACACAGTCGCTTCTTCCAACGTAAACTTGACATTATCTTCGATCCACTTACGACGTGGTTCAACCTTATCACCCATGAGGACATTGACACGACGTTCTGCGCGTGCTAAGTCTTCAATCGTAACACGGATGAGGGTACGAGTTTCTGGGTTCATGGTTGTTTCCCAAAGTTGATCGGCATTCATCTCACCAAGCCCCTTGTAGCGTTGGAGGGTAGCTCCTTTGCCAAACTGCTTACGGAGTTCTTCCAGTTCTCCGTCTGTCCAAGCATAAGCCACTTCTTCTTTCTTGCCTTTACCTTTGGACATCTTGTAAAGAGGCGGAAGGGCGATATAGACATGTCCTGCCTCGACTAGTGGACGCATGTAGCGATAAAAGAAGGTTAAGAGAAGGGTTTGAATGTGGGCACCATCGGTGTCTGCATCGGTCATGATAATGATCTTGTCATAGTTAGCATCTTCAAGGGAGAAATCTGCCCCAACACCAGCACCGATGGTATAAATCATGGTGTTGATTTCTTCATTTTTCAGGATATCTGCCATCTTGGCCTTTGCTGTATTGATCACCTTACCACGAAGAGGCAAAATAGCCTGAAACTTGCGGTCACGACCTTGTTTGGCAGAGCCACCGGCAGAGTCCCCCTCGACTAGGTAGAGTTCATTCTTAGCTGGATTTTTAGACTGAGCTGGCGTTAATTTACCAGAAAGTAATCCCTTGTCTTTCTTATTCTTTTTGCCATTTCGGCTCTCGTCACGCGCTTTACGTGCTGCTTCACGGGCATCACGAGCCTTGATAGCCTTGCGAATAAGATTTGAAGCTAATTCTCCATTTTCCATTAGGAAGAAGGTTAACTTATCAGCCACAATCCCATCTACAACGGGACGAGCAAGTGGACTTCCTAGTTTATCCTTAGTCTGTCCTTCAAACTGAAGGTGTTCTTCCGGAACAAGGATGGAAAGAACTGCCGCTAATCCTTCACGGTAATCTGACCCTTCAAGATTTTTATCTTTTTCTTTGAGAAGGCCAGTTTTTCGCGCATAGTCATTCATGACTTTGGTAATGGCAGACTTGAGTCCTGTCTCATGCGTTCCACCGTCTTTGGTACGGACGTTATTAACAAAGGACAAGATGTTATCTGAAAATCCATCATTGTACTGGAGAGCTACTTCTACTTGGAAACCATTGTCTTCGCCTTCAAAGTATAGGACAGGCGTCAAGGTTTCCTTGTCTTCATTGAGGTAAGAAACAAAGTCTTGTACCCCATTCTCATAATGGAATTCAATTGCTTCGTCTGTTCGCTTATCCGTTAATGACAAGGTTACATTCTTCAAGAGAAAGGCTGACTCATTGAGACGCTCTGAAATGGTATGGTACTTAAAGTCTGTCGTGGAAAAGATACTAGCATCCGGCATGAAGGTCACTTTGGTACCTGTTTTAGACTTAGGTGCCGTTCCAACCTTTTCAAGAGTTGTTACTGGCTTCCCACCATTTTCAAAGCGTTGTTTGTAAACAGCCCCATCACGTGTAATTTCTACTTCGAGCCAACTAGAGAGGGCATTGACGACAGAAGATCCAACCCCGTGGAGACCTCCTGATGTCTTATAACCACCCTGACCGAATTTCCCTCCGGCGTGAAGGATGGTAAAGATAACCTCAACCGTTGGAATTCCCATAGCGTGCATTCCAGTCGGCATTCCACGTCCGTGGTCTTGAACCGTTAAACTTCCGTCTTTATTAATGGTTACATCAATACGATCGCCAAAACCAGACAGGGCTTCATCGACCGCATTATCGACAATTTCCCAAACAAGATGATGTAGTCCAGCACCGTCAGTCGATCCGATATACATACCTGGACGTTTCCGAACCGCATCCAACCCTTCTAGCACCTGAATGGCATCATCATTATAATTGTTAATATTGATTTCCTTTTTTGACACAAGGAACCTCCTATTTGTTCATCTTTACTATTTTACAGGTTTTCTAGGGATTTTGCAAAATTTTCAAGTTAAAAAGCCTATTCACAAGTACTTTTTAGTAAAAAAAGCACTCATTTCCACCCTAAAAAAAGAAACCAAGACGCGAGTCTCAGTTTTCTTTTCCTTTAACTTGGCTTGTTGCTATATCTTCACCAAACCATTTTTGGCTAATTTCTTGGAATTTACCTTCTTGATAGAGTTCTACAAAAGCTTGATTCAAATTTGCTAACAAGGTCTTATCTGCTGGTCTTACTCCAACTGCAAAAGACTCACTCTCAAAACCAGCAGGAAAAATCTCATACTGGTCTAAAATTCCTTCAGTTTCAAGATAATAATTGGCGTAAACACGGTCAATTAAAAGGGCATCAATCCGATCATTTTGCAAGTCAATCAAGGCTTCGTTAAAACTCTGATATTGGTTGGCTTTTTGATCTTTTACGATATTCTTTAAGAGTTCTGGTTGGGCTTCGAAATCTATATAACCAGAAGATCCTGCCTGGGCACCCAAAACCTTGCCTGTCATATCAGACACTGATTGTATATTCTGAGATTTCTTAGAAACGAGAACCTGCTGATTTTCCATGTAAGGAATGGTAAAGGCAACCTTTTCACGGCGCTCATCTGTCGCAGAATAACCATTCCAAATAGCATCGATGGTCCCATTTTGAAGCTCTGTTTCCTTCATATCCCAATCAATTGGTTGAAACTGAACTTTAATTCCAAGTTTCTCAGAGACAGCTTGAGCTAAATCAATATCAAATCCAGCATATTGCCCATTCTTTTCTTCAAACCCCATAGGAACAAAGGTATTGTCAAATCCAATAGTAATACTTCCTTGTTTTTGGTATTTATCCCAATTATCAACTTTTGGATCACTAGCTTTTTGCGTACATCCTACCAGGAAAAAAGAAAGAAAGATTGCCAAAACAAGACTGATTTTCTTTAGATTCATAGACACCTCCTACTTAGGCTCTACTTTGAGAATCTGGTCAGCAATATTCTCTGCAAACTGGAGATCGTGAATCACGACAATTTGAGTCATGCCTAATTCTCGATTTTGTAGAATCAGTTTTTCAACCTCGAGACGCAACTCAGGGTCAAGGGCTGAAGTTGGTTCGTCATACCCAATCACTTCAGGATCTATCATCATAGCGCGTGCTAAGGCAACCCGTTGCTTTTGACCACCAGATAATGAGTATGGATAAGCATCTGCATGAGCTTCTAGACCCAGACGAGTTAATAAGTCGACCGCCTTCTTCTTTGCATCTGCTTCAGACATCCCCATAGTCTTAATAGGTGACAAAATCAAGTTTTCCATAACGGATAAGTGAGGAAAAAGCTGAAAATCTTGAAAAACAAAACCTAATAAGTGACGCTTTTCAAGCTCATCCAAAGGTAGGGATTCTCCATTATAAAAAATCTCACCCGAATCAATAGTTTCAAGTCCAGCTAACATTCTAAGTAAGGTTGTCTTCCCACCACCAGAAGGTCCAACAATAGCCAAAATCTGCTTTTCAGGAATTGTTAAATTGAAATTGGATAAAATTTCTTTTTTTCCAAATTTTTTGCTGATATTTTTTAACTCTAACATGGATAACCCTCCTATCTATAGTAGCTAAACTTTTTCTCAAGTTTCTTAGCTAGGATTGTAACGATACCAATCATAAGCAGATAGATTGCTCCTGCTAGAAACATTGGAATCAAACTCGCATCACGATTGGCTGCTGTACGACTAGCTAGGATTAAATCTGAAATACCGAGTGCATAGACCAAAGAAGTATCTTTAACCAAACTCATAACCTCATTAAATACACTTGGTAAAACAATCTTGGTTACTTGTGGCAAGATAATATAGCGGACGGTATCGATAGGTTTGAATTTCAAGACCTTAGCTGCTTCATATTGTCCTTGAGGAATCGTTGCAATACCTCCACGGAATATTTCTGCAAAGTAGGCTGCATAATTAAGCGTGAAGGCAATAATCGCTGCTGGTACCCGATCAAGTCGAATCCCGATACTTGGCAAAACATAATAGATAAAGATTAACTGCAAGAGCAAGGGTGTCCCGCGCATCACCCAGATATAAACATCAATCATGTAATGGAGGGGTTTCCAATGGACCTGTAAGCAAAAGGCAACCAAAATACCTAAAGGAATTGAAAAGAGTAAGACCAGTGCAAATACTTGTAAAGTCATTGTCGCACCGCTCAATAAACTAGGTAATATCTCAAATAAGTAAGACATATTCCACCTCCTAAAAATAATTGTTCCTATTATAGCATAAATAAACATAAACACAAGATATTTCTGAAATTTTCATGAATTTTTAAAACTTTAGCCTTAATTTCTGAACAATAGTGTTCATGAGAAAATTTTTCTACTTACATAAAGTATCAGATGTCACAATTTGAGAAAAGATTCCTTTCCGTTTCTCTCCAATTTCATGGTATAATAGAAGCATGATGACAATAGTATTATTAATTTTGGCTTATTTATTGGGTTCAATCCCTTCAGGACTGTGGATTGGGCAAATCTTCTTTAAAATAAATCTAAGAGAGCATGGTTCAGGTAATACTGGAACGACCAATACCTTTCGAATTCTAGGTAAGAAAGCGGGTATGGCAACATTTGTGATTGACTTTTTCAAAGGAACTATCGCAACCCTGCTTCCACTTATCTTTCATGTTCAAGGTGTCTCCCCTTTAGTCTTTGGCCTTTTAGCTGTAATTGGTCATACCTTCCCAGTATTTGCTGGCTTTAAAGGAGGAAAGGCTGTCGCAACTAGTGCTGGAGTCATTTTCGGATTTGCTCCTGCATTTTGCCTCTATCTAGCAGTGGTCTTCTTTGGAATCCTTTATCTAGGAAGTATGATTTCGTTATCAAGTGTAACGGCTGCTATCGCTGCTGTTCTTGGTGTAATTCTCTTTCCACTTATCGGCTTCCTACTGCCAAATTACGATTTATTATTTGTAGCGATTATCCTAGCCCTCGCAAGTTTAATTATCATTCGCCATAAGGAGAATATCAATCGTATTCAAAACAAGACTGAGAACTTAGTTCCTTGGGGACTAAATCTCACCCACCAAAAGCCTAAAAAATAAAGAGGCTGGGACAAAAGTCCTAGCCTCTCAATTTTCTTTGGATTGTCGAGCAAGACGCAGTGGTTGAGTGGGTTCTACTACGCTGATTTCATCAGCTTTTACAGCCCTACTCAACTGTGCAGAGGTGGGACAATGAAATCGAATTCTAACGAATTACCGATTTCTGTCCCACTCTCTTTTTTGTTTATTTAGATTTGATATAGTTGATACCATCCGCCTTCGGCGCAACAGCTTTACCAAAGAAGGCTGCTAGTACGACAATGGTCAAGAGATATGGTGCGATTTGCAAGTAAACGGCTGGAACTCCTTGCAAGAAAGGAAGCTGAGAACCGATAACTGCCAAACTTTGTGATAGTCCAAAGAAGAGACTTGAAAGCATAGCTCCGACAGGATTCCATTTACCGAAGATCATGGCAGCAAGAGCGATAAATCCAGGTCCAACGATGGTTGTAACTGAGAAGTTAACAGAGATTGACTGAGCGTAAATAGCTCCACCGATCCCTCCAAGGAAACCTGAAATTACAACTCCAAGATATCTCATCTTGTAAACATTGATTCCCAAAGTGTCTGCTGCTTGTGGGTGTTCACCAACTGAACGAAGACGAAGTCCAAAGCGAGTCTTAAAGAGGATAAACCAAGCTAAGAATGAGAACGCAATTGCAAGGTAACCAAGTAAACTTGTTGACTTGAAGAAGATATCTCCGATAACAGGGATATTAGCTAAAATAGGGAAATCAAAACGTCCAAACGTTTGAGTTAAGTTATCCGTTTGTCCCTTGTTATAAAGCACTTTGACTAAGAAAACAGCCAAAGCTGGCGCCATCAAGTTAAGTACGGTACCACTAACAACATGGTCAGCACGGAAATGAACTGTAGCCACTGCGTGAATGAGCGAGAAGATAGCTCCGACTAATCCTCCAACTAGTAGAGCTAACCAAGGAGTTAACGCTCCCAAATCTTGAGCAAATTCAAGGTTAAAAACAACTCCAGAAAAGGCACCCATGACCATGATTCCTTCAAGACCAACGTTAACAACTCCACCACGTTCTGAGAAAACTCCTCCGATACTTGTGAAAATAAGTGGTGCTGCATAAATCAACATCGAAGAAACCATAAGGGTTAACATTGTTATAATCGACATCCTTATTTACCTCCTTTAAGTTGCTTTCTTGGTTTGACAAAGCGTTCGATGATGTAGTGAACGCTGACAAAGAAGATAATTGAGGCTGTAACGATACTTACAAGCTCAGATGGTACTTGTGCAGCATTCATACCAGGGGCTCCAACTTGAAGAACACTGAAAAGGAAGGCTGCAAATAGAATTCCAACTGGTGAGTTTGAAGCAAGTAGGCTTACTGCCATACCGTTAAATCCGATTGCCAATGATGAACCTTGAACATAAACGTTTTGGAAGGTACCAAGTCCTTCTACTGCGCCACCAAGTCCTGCAAGGGCACCAGAAATAATCATTGATAGAATAATGGTGCGTTTCGCTGAAATACCTGCGTATTCAGAAGCATTTGGATTGAGACCAACTGCACGGATTTCAAAACCAAGAGTTGTTTTCTTGAGCAAGAACCAGATAACTGCTACAGCTATGATAGCAAAGAAAATTCCAATGTTCATACGAGAGTTTCCAGTCAACTCAGCAAGCCATGGTGTCTGATAGGTTGCATTTGCACTAACACGAATGGATGAGTCAGTACTTTGCATGATTTCTTTAGGGAAGTGATGAATAAAGGCATTGCCCACATAAAGAACAATGTAGTTCATCATGATGGTTACAATAACTTCAGATGTCCCAAGGTAGGCTCTTAAGATACCAGGAATAGCACCAACGATCCCTCCTGCAACTAAGGCAATTACAATCGTCGCAAGAATCATCAATGGTCGTGGCAAATCTGGGAAAGACAGAGCGAACCAGCCACTCATAACCCAACCTGCGAGAGCTTGTCCTGGAAGACCAACGTTAAAGAAACCAGCACGACTTGCAACTGCAAATCCAAGGGCAATCAGAATTAAAGGTCCCATAGCACGGAAGATTTCACCGATTCCACGAACACTACCAAATGCTGTGTAGAATAATTCTTCATAGCCCCAGATAGCATCGTAGCCAAAAATCCACATGACGATGGCTCCGAGTAGAATTCCTAGAATAACAGAAATCAACGGAACCGAAATTTGTTGTAATTTTTTAGACATCACTCTTCTCCTTTTCCAATTCACCACCAGCCATCAGGACACCAAGCTCTTGCTTGTTAGTTGTTTCTGGTGTTACAATTCCTTGAATCTTACCATCGTGGATAACGGCAATTCTATCAGAGACATTTAGAATCTCATCTAGTTCAAAGCTGACTACAAGGACAGCTTTCCCATTATCACGTTCTTGAATCAAGCGTTTGTGAATGTACTCAATGGCACCGACGTCCAAACCACGAGTAGGTTGGCTGACGATAAGGAGATCAGGATTTCGATCAACTTCTCGAGCGATAATAGCTTTTTGTTGATTTCCTCCAGAAAGAGCTGAAGCTGGAACAATCTCACTAGCAGCACGAACATCGAATTCTTGCATTAATTGCTTAGCATATCCGATGATATTGCTGTAATTTAAGATACCCTTCTTGCTATGAGGTTCCTTATAGTAGGTTTGAAGAGCAATGTTTTCAGAGATCATCATTTCCAAAACCAAACCATCACGGTGACGGTCTTCTGGAACGTGTCCTACACTCATTTCTGTAATTTGACGAGGGTGTAAACCTACGATAGACTGGCCTTTTAACTCCACGCTACCAGACTCAATCTTACGAAGACCAGTGATAGCTTGGATTAATTCAGATTGACCATTTCCATCAATACCGGCAATTCCGACAATCTCACCAGCTCGAACATCGAGTGAGAGATTTTTAACTGCAGGAACACCACGGTTTTCGTTTACTACTAGGTCTTTAATAGACAGAATAACTTCTTTAGGTTGAGCTTCCTGTTTCTCAGTTTTAAAGGAAACAGAACGTCCTACCATCATCTCAGCTAAGTCAGCATTAGTTGCACCAGCAATCTCTACTGTTTCAATAGATTTACCACGACGGATAACTGTAACACGGTCAGATACAGCACGAATCTCATCCAACTTATGAGTAATCAAGATAATTGATTTACCTTCTTTAACTAAATTCTTCATGATAGCCATCAATTCATCAATTTCTGATGGCGTCAAAACAGCAGTTGGTTCGTCAAAGATAAGGATGTCTGCTCCACGATAAAGTGTCTTTAAGATTTCAACCCGTTGTTGAGCCCCGACAGAGATATCTGCCACTTTGGCAGAAGGATCCACAGCAAGACCATAGCGTTCAGACAACTCATTGATTTCTCGAGTTGCACGAGCAATATCTAGCACACCATTTTTGGTCAATTCACTCCCCAAAATGATATTTTCAGCAACAGTGAAAGCTTCAACCAGCATAAAGTGTTGGTGGACCATCCCAATTCCGAGGCTAGCTGCTTTTGATGGCGAGTCTAGCTCCACAACTTGACCGTTGACCACAATTTCACCACTAGTCGGTTCTAGAAGCCCTGCTAGCATGTTCATAAGAGTGGACTTACCTGCTCCGTTTTCTCCTAAAAGTGCATGAATTTCACCTTTGCGAAGTTCTAGGTTGATCTTGTCGTTAGCGACAAACTCACCAAAGATCTTGGTAATCTCACGCATCTCAATGACATTTTCGTGTGCCATATGCTCTTCCTTTCAGAGTTTTATTTTATTTCAATAAAACTTGTTAAAATGAGATCTTAACAAGCTCTATTGAGACAAAATTCATTTGCCCCAATTCTTAAAGAAGCGGCCCAAGGCCGCTTCCTAAGAAATGACTTCCTTTAATTATTTTTCAGGAACTTTGATGCTACCGTCAAGGATTTTAGCTTTTGCATCTTCAACAGCTTTCTTAGCTTCTTCAGTAAGGTTTGTCACTGCCAAGTCAACACCTTTATCTTTCAATGAGTAAACGATAACTTGACCACCAGGGAATTCACCTTTTTCTGCTTTGTTAGAAAGGTCTTGAACTGTTGTTCCAACTTGTTTCAAAGTAGAAGCAAGTACGAAGTTTGATTCTTTACCATCTTTAGAAGTGTATTTACCTTCTTCAACTTGGTCACGGTCTACACCGATAACCCAAACTTTTTCACTTTCATTTTTGCTTTCGTTCAAAGATTTAGCTTCTGAGAAAACACCTGCACCAGTACCACCAGCTGCTTGGTAGATTACGTCTGCTCCTGCAGCGTATTGTGCTGCAGCAATTGTTTTACCTTTAGCAGCATCACCAAATGATCCAGCATAGTCTACTTGAACCTTGATAGATGGGTCAACTGATTCAACACCAGCTTTGAAACCAGCTGCAAAACGAGAAATAACTTCAGATTCCATACCACCTACAAAACCTACTTGTTTTGTTTTAGTAGTTTTAGCTGCTGCTACACCTGCGAGGTAAGCTGCTTCGTTATCAGCAAATGTTACGCTTGCTACGTTCTTTTGATCTTTAATTACATCGTCGATCAAAACATAGTTTTTATCTGAATGTTCTTTTGCTGCTTCTTCAACTGCATTGTGAAGGGCAAAACCAACACCAAAAATCAAGTTGTAGCTTCCCGCTGCTTGGTTCAAGTTGTTAGCGTAGTCAGCTTCACTTGTTGATTGGAAGTAAGTGTAGCCATTATCTTTTGAAAGATTGTGCTCTTTACCCCAAGCTTGAAGACCTTCCCAAGCTGATTGGTTGAATGATTTATCATCAACACCACCAGTATCTGTAACGATAGCTGCTTTAGTCTTCACATCAGAAGAAGAAGCTGCGTTACGAGAAGAGCGATTACCACATGCAGCAAGTCCAAATGCTGCTACTGCAACTAGACCAAGGCCTAGCCATTGTTTCTTGTTCATTACTGAACCTCCTAAATAAGATGCGCAACGAAGTTGCAAGTATGGATTGATTGGTCACAAGGACCCTTGCCACTCAGAGAGTGACACAGACTATTTCAAGTCTGTAAATGAGTATGGAAGTAATTCCCCGACCGTCATCTCGACCGTCGTTTTATCTTTGGCGACTAGAGTCACCTTTAGATCTGGTTTAAAAAATTCGACCATGACTTGGCGACAAGCTCCGCAAGGAGAAATAGGTTTTTCAGTTTGACCGTAGACAATCAACTCTGAAAACTCACGTTGTCCTTCAGAGACAGCTTTAAAAATGGCTGTTCTCTCACCACAGTTGGTCAAGGGGTAGCTAGCATTTTCAATATTGCATCCTGTATAAACACTGCCGTCCTTGGCAACCAGAACGGCACCAATTGGAAAGTGTGAATAGGGTACATAGGCGTTTTTACTAGTCTCAATCGCTAAGTCAATCAACTCAGTAGTCGCCATCTGCTAACTCTCCTTTTAAGATTGCTACACCAGAAGATGTTCCGATACGTGTCGCACCTGCTTCTACAAAAGCTACAGAATCTGCATAAGAACGAGCTCCACCAGCAGCCTTAACACCCATAACAGGTCCAACTGTCTGGCGCATTAACTTCACATCTGCTAAAGTTGCTCCACCAGATGAGAAACCAGTAGAAGTCTTGACAAAGTCAGCTCCTGCTTTCTGGGCTAGTTGACAAGCGAGAATTTTTTCCTCATCAGTTAATAAACAAGCTTCGATAATAACCTTAACGAGTTTATCTCCGCTTGCTTCAACAACAGCTCGAATGTCTGACTCAACTAATGCGGCATTTCCTGATTTGAGTGCACCAACATTGATAACCATATCAATTTCGTCAGCACCATTTTGGATGGCTTCTTTGGTTTCAAAGGCTTTAACAGCAGATGTTGTGGCTCCTAGAGGGAAGCCTACTACTGTACAAACCTTGACATCAGAATCTACGAGTGCAGTTTTTGCATGCGAAACCCAGCAAGGATTGACACAAACACTGGCAAAATCATAGTCTTTAGCTTCAGATAACAAACGATCAATTTGTTCTTCTGATGCATCTTGCTTTAAAAGCGTATGATCAATGTATTTATTTAATTTCATTTCGGTTTTTCCTTAAATTAGGAGATGATTTCAATGATTTCACGTAATATGAACGCTTCATCACTCACCTTAATTTTAACATATTTTTGGAAATCTGTAACTAGTTCCGGAGAAATTTTGCCATTTGTATATACTTTTGCGACAATTTCACCCTGTTTGACCGAATCTCCAACTTTCTTGTCGAAAACAATGCCAGTCTCATAGTCAAGTTGGTCTGATTTCACGGCTCGCCCAGCTCCTAATCTCATAGCATAGAGACCAAATTCCATAGCTGGTAGTTCTGCAATGACACCTTCCTCATGTGCTGGTATTTCTATAACATGAGCAACATTCACAGGGCGATAGAGATCTTCTAAATCACCACCCTGAGCAAGAACCATCTCTTCAAATTTTTTAAGAGCCTTGCCATTCTCAAGATGCTTTTTCACTTCCTCGACCGTTTTTTCAACATTTGCCAAAGATAGCATAATCTGAGCTAACTCACAGATAAAGTGGCTAATATCTTGAC
Source organism: Streptococcus timonensis (assembly GCF_047460355.1). Lineage (GTDB taxonomy): Bacteria > Bacillota > Bacilli > Lactobacillales > Streptococcaceae > Streptococcus > Streptococcus timonensis_A. The sequence goes on from NZ_JASHGL010000002.1 coordinate 291,793, forward strand.
GTCCTTTTCCTTGAAGAATATCCAATGCTTCTAGGATTTCTAATCGGTTACCGATTGCGCGTCCTAAAGGTTGACTCATATCAGTAATAACTGCTACAGTTTTTCTACCTACAGCCTTACCAAGATTCACCATGGTTTGAGCTAATTCACGCGCCTCGTCAACTGTCTTCATAAAGGCACCTTCACCGACTGTAACATCCAGTAAGATAGCATCAGCTCCAGCGGCAATCTTTTTACTCATGACAGAGCTGGCAATCAAAGGAATGGTATCAACCGTTGCTGTCACATCACGAAGGGCATAAAGAAGTTTATCCGCCTTAACTAAATGTTCTGACTGACCAATGACTGAGACACCAATATCCTGGACTTGTTTGATAAAATCATCCTGACTGCGTTCTACTTGAAATCCTTTGATGGACTCTAATTTGTCAATGGTTCCACCAGTATGTCCTAGACCTCTACCACTCATCTTTGCAACTGGTACGTCAAAACTAGCTACCAAGGGTACTAGGATTAAAGTTACCTTGTCACCAACACCACCCGTAGAGTGTTTATCAACCTTCACACCATTTATAGCGGATAAATCAAATTCCTGACCTGTCTTGACCATATTCATGGTTAAATCAGAAATCTCTCTAGTGGTCATGCCTTTAAAATAAACAGCCATAGAAAAGGCTGACATCTGGTAATCAGGAACAGTTCCTGCAACATAACCTTCAATCAGCCATTGGATTTCACTTGAGGTTAGTTCTTGACCGTCTCTTTTTTTCTGGATTAGATCTACTGCTCTCATTCTTTCACACTTCTAAGGATATAATATCCTTTGTCTTTCTTCACAACCTCACAATTACCAAAGACTTCTTCCATCTTGTTTTTGGCACTAGGAGCTCCTTGTTTTTTCTGAATAACGATAGTCAAATCTCCACCGTCTTCTAAAAAATCAATACTTTTTTCAATGATTTCATGAACGACTTGCTTGCCTGCACGAATGGGTGGATTCGAAATGACATGATCGAATTGACCCTCAACTTGCTCATAAATATTAGACTGGAAGATGCTTGCTTGAACTTTGTTTCTCACAGCATTTTGCTGGGCTAAATCCAAAGCACGATTGTTGATATCCACCATGGTCGCTTGGATACCATAAGCTTTAACCAAAGACAAGCCTATTGGACCGTAGCCACAACCAACATCAAGAATTTTTTCACCTTCTTCAACATCCAGACATTTTAACAATAACTGACTTCCGAAATCAATCATCTTTTTGCTAAAAACACCTGCATCCGTTAAAAAGGTCATTTTTTGTCCAATAAGCTCAACTTTCAACTCATGAATATCGTGAGCTGCATCCGGGTTTTCTGCATAATACATTTTACTCATAGGATTATTTTACCATAAAATTTAGATATTTTAAATCGTTTACACGGTCTATACCAACTAAGGTCCTAAGAAGAGATAACCTAGGAACATACTAATAAAAAATGAAAATAGACAAGCTAGACCAATCAATATCAGCCACCATTTCTTTAACAAAAATGCTAAGAAAATATAGAGAATGCCTAAAGCTGGTAATAGCTTAAAAAATACGAAATAGAGCCAGTTGATATTAAATTTTCCAATAGAAATATCAAAGTTCCATAAAATTGCCGATATCCATAAAAGGATGACTAATAAAATAGAGCCAGCCAATTTTTTATCAGTTAAAAATTTTGCCATAACCCCACACTCCTTTATTGGTATTCCTTAGCTTTATTTTAACAAAGAAAGCGATCTGATTCAAATCTTTTATTCCCCCTTTAAATTAGAAATATGTTATACTAGGGGGGTTAATGAGGAAAAATTATGACTAACGAATTTTTACATTTTGAAAAAATTAGCCGCAAAACCTGGCAATCTTTACATCGTAAAACAACTCCACCTTTGACTGAAGAAGAGTTGGATTCTATCAAAAGTTTTAACGACAAAGTAAGCCTGGATGACGTAACAGATATCTATTTACCACTTGCCAACTTGATTCAAATCTACAAGAGATCTAAAGAAGATTTAGCTTTCTCTAAAAGTATCTTTCTCCAACGAGAAAGTAAAAACCAACCCTTTATCATTGGTGTCTCAGGCAGTGTTGCAGTTGGTAAGTCTACAACCAGTCGCCTTCTTCAAATCTTGCTTTCACGTATCGTTCCAGGCGCTAGTGTGGAACTAGTGACGACTGATGGTTTCCTATACCCAAATGAGACCTTAATTGAACAAGGCATCTTAAACCGCAAAGGTTTTCCTGAAAGCTATGACATGGAAGCCTTAATCAATTTCCTTGATCAACTAAAAAATGGTCAAGATGTTGATATTCCAGTTTATTCTCATGAAATCTATGATATTGTTCCTGGAGAGAAACAACGAGTTGCAGCTGCAAACTTTATCATTGTGGAGGGAATCAACGTTTTCCAAAACCCGCAAAATGAGCGTCTTTATATCACTGATTTCTTTGATTTTTCAATCTATGTGGATGCTTCTGTCGAAGATATCGAAAGCTGGTACTTGGATCGTTTCCTTAAATTACTTAGTATGGCCCAAGACGACCCTGATAGTTACTATTATAGTTTCGCTCAACTACCCTTAGGCGAGGTGAAAAATTTAGCTCATGAAGTATGGACTAGTATTAATCTGACTAACCTTCAAAACTATATAGAACCTACACGTAATCGGGCTGAAGTCATTCTTCATAAGTCAAAAAATCATGAAATTGATGAAATTTATTTAAAAAAATGATTTCCCCTTGTCAAAAGATAAGTTTTCAGATATAATGGTATAGTTAGTAAATATGGAGGTAAGAACATTGGCAAACATTAAATCAGCTATCAAACGCGCTGAATTGAACGTTAAACAAAACGAAAAAAACTCAGCTCAAAAATCAGCTATGCGTACTGCTATCAAAGCTTTTGAAGCAAACCCATCTGAAGAACTTTACCGTGCTGCTAGCTCAGCTATCGATAAAGCAGAAACTAAAGGTTTGATCCACAAAAACAAAGCTAACCGTGACAAAGCACGTCTTGCTGCTAAACTTGGTTAAGCAAAAACTGCATACAAAATGAGCTCTACGGAGCTTTTTTTGTACCAAATTTTAGAGGGAGCATTATGAAAATTTCCATAATTGGATACTCTGGGGCAGGAAAATCAACTCTAGCAGATAAACTTGCCAATCACTATTCTATTCCCAAACTCCATATAGATACTCTCCAATTTCAGCCAGGTTGGCAAGAGAGTAATCGAGATTGGATGTTAAAAGAAATGCAAACTTTTTTAGCAGAAAACGAGAACTGGGTTATTGATGGCAACTATTCTTGGTGCTGCTATGAGGAAAGAATGGAGCAAGCTGACCAGATCATCTTTTTAAACTTCTCTGCTTGGAATTGTTTGCTAAGAGCCTTTAAGCGCTATTTAAAATACAGAGGAAAAGTTAGAGAAAGTATGGCTAAGGGATGCCCCGAGCAATTCAACTGGGAATTTATTCGTTGGATTCTCTGGGATGGACGTAGCTCTGTACATAAAGAACAGTACAAACAAATTTGTCTCGATTTTGCTCAAAAGATTACAATTATTCATAATCAAAGAGAACTAGATCAATTCTTAAATCAAAAATGAGGACTCAAAAATTGAGCCCTCCTTTTATATATTTTTCTTCATTTGATAAGGAAAACTGAAATAAATAGGCTACTCTTTCTTTAGCTATATATTATTGCCTCAATTTAGAAAAAACTTCTCCAATTTTTCCTTCAATGACTAAATCAGCTTTACTGTCTTGAGGAGTGCTTGACTTGTTTATAACAACAAGTTTTGAACCTGAGAAGTAATTAATCAAATTAGCTGCAGGATAAACAACCAAAGAAGTCCCACCTATAATCAATAAATCAGCTTTCTGGATAACTTGAGCAGCTTGGCTAAAAACATCCATATCGAGTGGCTCCTCATAAAGAATTACATCAGGTTTAACTACCTGACCACAATCTTGGCAATACGGAACAGGACCTTCGAGAGCCAAAAAGCTTTCTAAATCATAAAAACGATGACAGCCCTGACAGTAATTACGATCCACACTTCCATGCAGTTTCAAAACCTTCTTCGAACCTGCCATCTCGTGAAGACTATCAATATTTTGAGTTACAACAGCCTTAAGCTTACCAGCCTTTTCTAACGAAGCCAGATAATAATGGGCTGCATTGGGCTTGGCTTTTGGATATACTAGATGTTTTTTATAAAAATCGAAAAAGTCCTCTGGATAACGCACAAACATAGTATGAGAAACTAATTGTTCCGCAGAAAAATGTCTACCTAACTTAAGACTATATATACCATCTGAACTACGAAAATCTGGAATATTTGACTCAGTAGAAACTCCTGCTCCACCGAAAAAGACAATTCTTTGACTTTGATCTATCAGTTCCTGTATTTGTTCCATTTTATCCATCTTACTCCTCCTTAAGTTTTTAGTTCTAAAAAAGTTGAAAACCTTTGGCTACTGTCAACTGGGCTTTCAACTTTTATTGGATGATTATAGGATATCACGCTCACAACTATTAGAAATCGCAAGCAAGAAGACTAGCTTCAAATCTAAGTGCCTTAGTCAGCAATCAATGTTTCCAAACCAACCTTCATCATATCAGTAAAAGTGTTTTGGCGTTCTTCTGCTGTAGTGTCCTCATCTGGATTGACCAAGCTGTCAGAAATCGTCATAATAGCTAGAGCATGAACATGGTGTTGAGCAGCAAGATAGTAAAGAGCTGCTGCTTCCATTTCGACAGCCTTCACACCCCACTTGCCAAGCTCGATGTTCTTTTCACCATAGTTTGAATAGAAAACGTCTGATGACAAGACATTTCCGACGTGAGTAGTCATACCAAGGTCTTTGGCAATGTGGTAAGCCTTGTCTAAAAGATCAAAGCTAGCGATTTGTGGGAAATCGTATTGAGGCCAATCGTTGCGGATGATGTTTGAGTTGGTTGCAGCAGCTTGTGCCAAGACCAATTCACGGACGTGAACATCCTCATTCAAAGATCCAGCCGTTCCCACACGGATCAATTTTTTCACTCCGTAATCTACGATCAACTCGCGCGCATAAATAGAGATGGATGGCATCCCCATTCCTGTTCCCATAACAGATACACGGTGACCTTTGTAAGTACCTGTGTAACCAAACATGTTACGGACTTCGTTAAAGCAAACAGCATCTTCAAGAAAATTCTCAGCGATAAATTTCGCACGAAGAGGATCCCCAGGAAGAAGAATTTTATCAGCAATTTCACCCTGCTTAGCAGCAATATGGATAGACATAATTAAGATATAAAGGGCGCCAGAGAACAAAGTAAAAATAGGAAACTGACGACGCATCGTAGATGCTAGACAGTTTATCTTTTTTACACAGTTCTCCGCCCGTATTCAGTTCTGCGAATACGATTAACCCATCCTTTCTGTGTATTTTTATAGAGAAAAGCTTTCCGCTCGTGTTCAAATCTGAACACATGCTCTACCTTTCTTTATTAAATGATATTGATTATAAAACAAAAATATATTTTGGATTAGAAAAACTAGAGTATTCTTATTAATTTTCTTTTATCCTTGTCTTTGGTCGTAAGTATTTCTCCCAAGGGATTCGGTCCAGTATTTTAGCAAAACCAAATGCCAAGTAAGCAGTCACCAAAAGAAAAGGTATAGCCTCAAATGACTGACCAGTGAAACCCATTACCAATCCAGTTGCAGACAGGGGTGCCTTCAAGGTCACTGCTAAAAAGCAAACCGAACCTAATAGTAAGACTGCTGGCTGGTTACCACTACCTAAAATCATGGTCAAGAGTGCAGCTCCTGCCATCCCCAAGGCAAAAGATGGGGTCAAGGTACCGCCATAGGCACCTGCCCAAAGGATAACTAAAACGACCAAGGCTTTCAAGACAAACAAGAGGATTACCGTCTTGGCATTACTGCCGTTTAAAATCTCCTGAGCCATCATACGCCCATTACCAAGTAGATGAGGCATATAGATAGCTAATCCAACAAGGAAAAGGAATGTTACAGGCAGAGTACAGAGTATCCGCTTGTCCTTTATTCTCTTTGAAGAAACTTGTTTGTTGAAGCGACCAAAAAGCCAAGCGAGTGGAGTCAGGAAAAGAACTAATAAGGGAACAAGCCACATATCACCTAGTGACCAAGTCAGAGCTGGAATCTGGTAGAGAGCATGATCTGAAACAACAAAGCCTGCTGTAAAGGCTGATACATATGTAGTCAGACCGACCAAGAAAAAACGTTTGACAGATAAAGCAATTCCCAAGGTTTCAAAAACGAAAAACACACTCGTTAATGGAACCTGATAGACAGCCGCTAAACCCGCACCAGCTCCACAGCCAATGAGAAAGATTTGGTCCTTCACGGATAGAGAAAAAATATTGGCAATAGGTCTTGCAAATAAAGCTCCAATCTCCCGCGGCGCAGCTTCCTTACCGATAGGTGCCCCTCCTCCAACTGCAATAATCTGCCAAATTGAATGAACTAGCTGTTTTAAAAAATGAAGTTTGTATTGTGATGTTTCATCTTTCATCTGCGCTTTGATGGAAAAAATCTTTGCTTTTCTTTGCAAGAAATACCATACCAAGGCAGAACTGACGCCCACGATGATTAAACTGATGCCTATTCGTGATGAGGCAACACCATCTGTCAAGAATCCAGTGTTATGTTCTGTCTGACCAAAAGCAAGCCCTTCAACCAACTCTAAAAGATAATGGAGCAAAATTCCGAATATACCTGAAACTAGCCCTAGCATGATGACCGCTAGAACTAATTTGAGATTATATGGGATTTTCTGAAGACTACTCCTCAACTCTTGTAACATGATTATAATTCAGCAAGAATCGCTTTCAGCAATCCTTTAAAGTCTCCTTTGACGCGCTCAGTCACTTCTACAACTTCTTCGTGGTTAAGTTCTTCTTGGAATCCTGCAGCATGGTTAGTGATACATGAAATTCCTAGAACTTTCAAGCCTGAGTGAGCGGCCACAATAACTTCAGGAACAGTTGACATACCAACAGCATCTGCACCAAGAGTCTTATATGCACGAATCTCTGCAGGTGTTTCATAAGTCGGACCTGTTACACCAATATAGACACCTTCATCAAGCTTGATACCAAGTTTCTTAGCCACTTCATGGGCAGTAGCACGATATTCTGGAGTGTAGGCTTTAGACATGTCTGGGAAACGTGGACCAAAATCATCCAAGTTTTCACCCATCAATGGGTTCTGCCCCGTCATATTGATATGGTCTGAGATAGCCATCAAGGTACCAGGACCAAATCCAATACCTCCTGCAGCATTGGTTACAATGACACCTTCACATCCGAGAACTTTCATCACACGTACTGGGAAAGTCACCACTTCCAGAGGATTTCCTTCGTAGAAATGGAAACGACCTTGAAGAGCCAAGACCTTGCGACCTGCAAGTTCTCCATATACCAATTTACCAGCGTGACCGACTACTGTCGAACGGCCCCAGTTTGGAATATCTGCATAGTCTACTACAACTGGATTTTCGATTTCTTCTGCCAATTCTCCAAGTCCTGAACCAAGGATTAGACCAAACTTGGGAGCTTGGATTCCCTTGTCTTCCAGGAAGGCAGCTGTTTCCTTGATTTTATCTAAAAATGTCATTGTGTGTCTCCTTTATTATTTTTTAGCATTTGACCGATTTTGTCAAAAGTTTTAGCATTGCGAATGGTGATGTTGCGATAAAAAGGCATCTTGAGTAAGTACTTGTGATAGGCGGTTGCATAGTAGGATTCCTCAAAGAATTTCCCCCAGAAAATCCCAAGTCTTCCAAAATGAACGATTTCATCTTTCAATTCCAAACTTTCAACTGTCTCAATGACTTGAGCCACATCCAATCCCTCAGTGTAAAAGAGGACATCCTTTCGTGCCAAATCTTTGGTCCACCAATCTGGCAGATTTTTCAGCTCTTCTTCATAATTTTCCTGACTCAGCAAAGAAAAGCTCTGAATAAATGGATAATGGACTGCAAAGAAAGCCTCTAACTTTTCAACCAATCGGGCTTTGGGGTCTGTCAAAGTAAAGAAAATATTGCCACTGTTGATGTAGGTCTCAACCTTTTCCAGTCCCAACTCTGTCAGTTCTTGACGAAGTTGCGCCATGACAACTTTATTTTTCCCACCGACATTAATACCCCTTACCAGTAAAGCATAGCGTTTCATCTTACACCAATTTATCTAAGAAACTTTCCCCAATCATGGCAGTTTCCACACCAAAGTTATCTGCAACTGTCGCTGAGATATCTGCAAAATGTCCAACTGGAATGACACCATTTCCTTTAAAGGAAGGACTGTAAGCTAAAAGTGGGATATATTCACGAGTGTGGTCAGTTCCAGCATAGGTTGGGTCATTTCCGTGGTCCGCAGTAATCAAAAGAAGATCGTCTTCTCTCATGGCTGCCATAATTTCAGGCAAGCGCTCATCAAACTCATGCAAACAATCACGGTAGCCGTGCGCATTGCGACGGTGTCCGTAAAGAGCATCAAAGTCTACCAAATTGGTAAATGAGAAGCCTTCTTGGAATTCAGGAAGTCCCATGGTCTTAATCAAGGTATCTATACCGTGGCTATTTGATTTGTTATGGCCCATATCGTGGTTGATACCAGCACCGTTGAAGATATCGTTAATCTTACCAACCGCATATGTATCGATACCTGCTTCATTCAATTTGTCCAAAACAGTTGGAGCAAATGGAGATACAGCCAAGTCACGACGGTTAGCCGTACGAGTGAAGTTTCCAGGCTCACCAACATAAGGACGAGCAATAATACGTCCTAGAAGAGCTGGGCGCTCAAGGGTAATTGAACGAGCATATTCACAGATACGGTAGAGTTCATCCAAAGGAATGATGTCTTCATGAGCTGCGATTTGAAGAACTGGGTCAGCTGATGTATAGATAATCAACTCGCCAGTTTCCATTTGGCGTGGTCCAAAGTCATCGATTACTGCTGTTCCTGAGTATGGTTTGTTGGCTTCACGAATAACCTTACGTCCTGAAAATTCTTCGATTTTAGTAAGGATTTCCTCTGGGAATCCATTCCAGAAAGTATCGAAAGGTTCAGTGATATTGAGCCCCATGATTTCCCAGTGACCAGTCATGGTATCTTTACCTAGAGATACCTCTTCAAGCTTAGTCGCATAACCTGTTGGATTGCTCTCAGCTGGAACTGTCTTCAAGGCTTGTTCACGAGGAATGTTTCCAAGACCAAGTTTTGCCATATTTGGTACATTTAAACCTACTGATTTTGAAATGTGTCCAAGCGTGTCTGATGCACCATCAGGAACACCAGCATTGACAAAGTTATGAGCATCTGGTGCTGCACCGATTCCTACAGAATCGAGTACCACCAAGTGAATACGTTTAAATTTTGACATCATTTGCCTCCTTTATTTCCCTTTTGTTGAAGTTAAAACCTGAACACCCTCTTGTCCAGCAACGATGACCTTATCCACCATTTGGTTAAACAAGCCATGCTCGACGACACCAACGACATGGTCCAATTCTTGTCCAAGAGCAATTGGGTCTTCAATCACTTCCAAGGCAAGGTCGATGATAAAGTTTTGCATATCCGTCACAAAACGTTGGCCATCCTTTTCACGGAAGCTCGGTTTATAGCCAGCTCGCTCAAATCGATGAAATACCTGTTCGGCACCATATTGAACAACCTCTACAGGTAATTTAAAGGCACCGAGTTTCTCTACTAGCTTACTTTCATCAACAACCCAGATATATTCTTTAGATGGAGTTGCGACAACCTTTTCCATGAGAAGGGCTCCACCACCGCCTTTGATTCCGTTAAACTGACTGTCTACTTCATCTGCACCATCAACTGTCAGGTCTACAAAGTCCACTTGATCAATGGACTTAAGAGGAATATTGAGACCTTCTGCCTGCTTGCTAGTTACACTAGAAGTCGTTACAGCTGTAATCTGTAGGCCTTCTTCCTTGATACGACGACCTATTTCTTCTACGAAATAGTAGGCAGTTGAGCCTGTTCCAAGCCCGACAACCATACCATCTTTGACGAACTCGGCAGCTTTAATCCCTGCCATTTTTTTCAGATTTTCCACTTATACACCTCCAAATAGAGCTACTTCTATTATATCATGAATACGCTTCAAATTCATCCTTACACTAGAAAAACCCGAACAATTTATGTCGGGTTTTGTGATGTTTATTTAACCATATCAGGGTCATAGTCGTAAAATCCAGTATCCAAGAAACGATTTTTAGGGTGAAGTTTGCGAACTTCTTCATCAAGCAAGAAGGCTTGGTCATGTGTAAAGTTACCTTCTTGAATCAAATTGCGCGCTTGGATAAAGAGTTTTGCAATTTCTACAAAGTTTTGGCCAGGAGTGTAGAGACCTTCAAGTTTCCAATGAGTGAATCCATGCTCAACTAATTCTGTTAACTTGGTCATCAAATCAAGATCATTGTTAGCAAAGATATGAGTCCCATGATTGTCTTCAAAAATAGAATAATGGCTCTCTGGGTCACTTGGCTCAGCCAAGAACAAGTCACGTTGACGAGATTTTTCATCATCAATCTGTGTGAAATTATAGTAGTTTTGCAAGAGTGGACGCTTCGAATGGTGGATGACACTAGCACCGTATACCAAGACCTCAGCAGGAATTTCTAAAATTTCAGGCATTTTGAAAAGTTCTGCAGATGGGATTTCACGCGCCAAAACTGCTTCTGACGCTCCTGCTTTTTGTCCCCAGAAATTAATCTGACGACTGCTGGTTACCATGGTTGACGCATCGTAGATTGTTTTAAAAGAATAGCCATCACGGTTAACCACATAAAAGACACCTGCGTCCCCAACTGTGATATAGTCCGTTTTGATTTCTTCTAAAAAGTCCAAGAAGGGCTTGATACGGTCCATCATGTCTTGGTGCATAAGAGCATTGACCGCAACGATTAATTCCTTACCGGCATCATGAATGATTTTTGCGATTTCACTCAATTCTTCATGACTAAAGGTAGTTGGCAAACGAAGACCAAAATCTTTCTCACCGACATAAATGCGGTCGACACCAGCTTCAAGTAGCTGTTTTACTTGTTCAATACTTTCAGCAGTTGCTGTAATGATAATCTTTTCCATAAAGAAAATTATACCACATTTCCAAAAAATCAGCTAGATAGAAAAGTGAGTCTTGTTAGCACAAATTTTCAAAAAAAGTGAACCGTATCAATAACAGTTCACTTTTTAGATTTATGCTTGTGTCTTTTCAACAAGTCGTCCGTCATTCATCACATAAATACGGTCAACCTTATCTAGTAAGCGAGTATCATGTGTAATCATGACAACACCCCTACCTTGCTCATGGGCAATTGAAGCCAGCATATCCGTCACTTGATAAGCACGTTCTGTATCCAAGCTAGCTGTCGGCTCATCTGCAAGCACGATACTAGGATTATTATAAAGGGCTCTAGCAATTGCAGCTCGTTGACGTTCACCACCAGAGAGAGCTTTGGGATAGTGATTTTGAACCTTTTCCAAATCCAACAAACTAAATAACTCTTGTCGGTTACTTTTTATAGATTTCTTTTTATCCAAACGGTCAATTAAATCTAATTGCTCCTTAACCGTTAAAAAGGGAATCAGATTTGAAGCCTGGAGGATAAAACCAAATTCTCTGAAGCGCAAATCCGTTTTTTCTTTTTCAGATAAATGTCCAGTCTCTTTTCCCTTTACTAGAATCTTTCCACTTGAAGCTTCCTGAAGTTGGCCTAGAGTCGTTAAAAAGGTTGTTTTACCTGATCCAGAAGGTCCCACAATCGCTACAAACTCCCCAGCGTTTAGCTGAAAATTGGTCTCATGGAGAGCTGTAACTTTCATCTTGCCTTCGCCATAAGTTTTTGTCACTTGAATCATCTCAATTAATGTCGTCATATCATTCTCCTTATCATTCTGCAATCGCTGTAATTGGATCTACTTTAAGTAGACGCGGAAGCGAAATGACGCCACCTAGTAGTGCCATAAAGCAAATGACCAGGCTTAACACAAAGTATGACAACCAACTAGGGTAGAAAAAGAAGGTTGCAGGTAAGACTAAAATGACAGCCCAAATGGCTAATAAAGCCAATCCTATACCCAAACCAGATAAAAGAAAGATTTGGCAGAAAAGGGACCATACGATAGATTTTATCTGAATCCCTTGCGCTCGCATAATTCCATAGAGGCCTAATTTTTGAATAGTAATGATGTAGATAAAAATTCCTACAATCAAACCTGTAATGACAATCATAGCTAGAATCATTCCTGAGAATACATTGACCTGAGGGGTATAGCCAGGAATTTTCGAAATCATTTTTTGAATAGAAATCTGCTTCAAGCCATCGCCAGTCACTTCTACATCATTTTGCAATACCAACGCAGAGATCGAACGATTGCCTTTTGTTGTTCCTTGTAAATTCCAATACGTTGTTAAACTTGTAAAGACAACAGGTTCCGTAAAAAATTTATTTTCTCTGGTCAAACCTACAATCTTAAAACTTGTCTCACTTCCGTTGAGTTGAATAGCGTCCCCGAGTTTGAGGCCGTAATTTTCAAAAGACTGATCCACTACCACTTCTTGGTCATTTTCTGGGTAACGACCTTCAATCAAGGTTGGCGAGATGAAACTGTCCCACTCTTGACCAAAAACAGAGACATTCATCTTGTCACTACTATCGACAAGGTTTGTCACCGCAAACATGTAGCTTAGGGGAACAGCATCCTTAGACACTTTATCTTTGTAGTCTTTTTCTGGTATAAAGGATGCAGTCAAATTATCATTTGCATAATCGGATAGCACAACTCCTGTTGCTTGCCAATTATCAATAGCAGCCCTGTTATTTCGAACAAGCCCAAGAGCCAAGCTGGTCATAAAAAAGACCATAAAAGCAATGAGAAAAATGGTTGTTAGAATTAAACTGTAACGCAGTTTATTCTGTAAAATTTCTTTGATAGCAAGATACATGCCAATCTCCTTCAAGTATTCTGTTGTCGAGGGAACAAATCTCCTCTTTACCATAGCACTAAAGCTAGAAAACTAACTCGTCATGAACAACTAGAATCAATTTAAAAGAATCCTGTCCTTACTTCAAAATTGAATTTATTTGCAACTGTGTATGATTTTTATTCGTTTTATGCATCAAATTTTTCATCATATAAGTTAAAAAAAATGATAAGATTTAAACGGTTTACTCATCCTATCATTTTTCCTACTAGGGTGTCAAGTATTGTGAATTTGCGAATGAAAAGAGACTTTATTCTTTTTGTAATATTCCTGTAATAATTCTCTTTTTAAAAAATGATAAAATAGTAATGTACTGTTAAGGAGAGAGAGAGATGCCTGCAAGAAAATTATACCCGTATGAGTTAGAAAAAAATAAATCCAAAACAGTAGTCTATCAAGACTATGTTTCTGAGAATACTTCTGTCGCCAGTGTAAAGGAAGTGCTATTCTTTGTAAATATTGCTTGTTTCTGCGTCTTTTTAGCTGTTTTCAGTTTCATTTTTTTAGCCTTAAAATTTAACACAGTAATCAGCTTTGGTTTGGCTATTGCATTTAGTCTGCTAGCTTTGAAAGTTCAACGTACAATTATCAAAAAGAAATTTAAATAAAAACCTTCGATGAATCGAAGGTTTTTTTATTTATTCTTTCGTTTTGATGGTGTTGTGATAGCTATCTTGACTTCAAAAATTGTTCCGTTAGGTTTGTTATCTTTCACACTGATAGAGCCTTTTAAGGCATCGACAATCTGCTTAGCTAAAGACAAGCCTAAACCAAAGCCACCTTTTTGACGAGTACGAGCCTTGTCTACCCGGTAAAAACGATCAAAGATTTTCTTTTTATCTACTGCAGAAATACCGATTCCATCATCAGCCACTGACAAATAGAGGGTACGCTCTGTCGCAGCGATTACAAAATGAATTTCTCCATCTTCTTCAGTATACTTGACAGCATTGTCAAACAAGATAGTCATCAGTTGCTTAAGAAGAAGCTTGTCTGTTATGATGGTTCGATGAATACGATTTTCAAAATGAAAAATGCGATTATTTTCAGATGCAATCATTTCATAGTTGGTAAAAGTTGTGTTGAAGAAATCTGGCTGTACTTCTCCTAATTCAGGCTTTATCCCATCATCACGACGGGCTAGATTGAGAAGATTGGTTGTTAAAAAGCGCATGTTCCGAACTTCTTCTAAACTAGAAGCAATACTCTCGCTTGATTCTAAAATGGTAGCCTCAGGCTTTCGAAAAAGAGTTTCCAAGCGATTTTGGAGAACAGCAAGTGGAGTTCGTAGCTCATGACTGGCATTTTCCACAAAACTCTGTTGCTTTTGCATACTCTCAAGCAAGGGTTTGACACTAACTCTAGCAAGATACAGACTAGCTAGGAGTGATAAAATCCAGAAGCTGGCCATGACTACTACGATTAACTGCTCATGATTTTGACTGATTTGCTCTAGCTGACTGGTATTAATCAGAACAGCGGCATACTTAATATTGGTCGAGACAGATTCAATATTCATCTCAGTCAGAATCACTCGATAAATCTCATCCTGCCCATAGCTATTCTGAACATGAAGCTGTCTAATGTGATTCAAGTCCTTTTTATTAAATGTAACCCTGTCAAGGCCCAAAAAACGATTTCCAGCTACTAGTTGATTTAAACTAGAGTCCAATAAAATTACTTCCGTATTGGAACTGACTGTAGGTTTTCTGTTTGAAGATGGCCCTACCGATTCACTATTCAAATCTTTTACATCTTCTGTCGCACGATTGACAGCCAACTGGATAACATCCTGAGGATTAGCACTGAGTGACAATAGCTTCTCATCAACTGAGGTATAAAGACTCGAATGCATAACCTGCAAGATAATCAAGGTCATAGCGGAGAAAATCAGAGTAAATACTCCAAAGTTACGAATAAAGTAACTAAAATCCTCCTCATACCAATTTTTTTTAATTTTTTTAAACATGTTTTAAAATATACCCAACACTACGCAAGGTCTGGAGGTTTTCAGCAAAGACTGAGCCTTTTAATTTCTTACGAACTTTTGATACATAGACCTCTACCACGGAGATGGTTGTGTCACTGTCAAATCCCCACAACCGGTCAAAAATTTGTGTTTTTGGTAAGATAACATTTTGATTTTGGAGGAAATAAACTAGAAGCTCAAATTCTTTACCCAAGAGTTCCACAACAGTATCATTGACTTTAACCTCATTTGTAGATAGATTGACTGTCAAGTCACCGTACGATAAGGTATTTTCGTTGAACTTACCAGAACGTTTGAGCAGAGCCTGGATACGCATCTTGAGTTCTTCTAGGTAGAATGGTTTTGTTAGATAATCATCTGCCCCAAGCTCAAATCCATGACCTTTGTCATCGAGACTTTCCTTGGCTGTCATGATCAGAACAGGAGTCGAAATGCCTTTTTCACGCAATTCTTTTAAAACTTGGAACCCATTTTTTTCAGGCAACATCAAGTCCAATAGAATCAAATCATAAACGCCACTTTCAGCCTCATAGAGACCTTCTTCGCCATCAAAAACCTGCATGACATCTGCAAAATCATCCAAAAAATCAAAAACTGAATTTGACAGACCTAGGTCATCCTCCACTAATAGAATTTTAATCATCAAAAATTCCTCCTTATTATACCTATTATAGCAAAAATATCTTAAAAAAAACTCAACTTCCCTTGTTTTTCCAAGAGAAAGTTGAGTTTTTGTAATCTAGTTAGACTAGAATCTTTTAAGCTTTGCTATATTGAGCAACAGCTGCTTCAACTGCTGCTTTTTCACGCTTGATCAATTCAACGCGTGCTGCGATTTCCTTAATTCCCATACCGATGTTACGGCTAAGGGCAAGGTCAGAAAGTTGCGGCTCAAAGAAGGCCTTGTATTCTGTCAAGCGTTGCTCTGTCTTAAATACATGGGCAGGCAGAATAACAAAGCTATCAAAGCTCATATCTCCACCAAGAGCAGCCTTAATCCAATCCCAGTTTTCACGCGCCCAAGCCCAAACTGGTTCCTGAGTTTCCTTATGACCTAAGAACTGATAATACCATGCAGACAAATCTTGAGGTTTCACCACAAATTTGTCCTTCCAAGTTGCAAGAAGAGTTTGGATGTTTTCTGCATCTGTACTGTATGCAAGCGCAGCTGCTAATTGACGTTTGAAAACTGCATCTGTTGCATGAGTGTATAGATCCAGATAAGTCGCCACCAATTCCTTAGTTTCGTGATGTTTAATCTCATTGATAAGGACTTGAGAACGAATGGCTGCTGGAAGTCCTGCAAGATTTTCTTTATGGGATGCGAAGATTTGACTAGCAACCTGACTAGCTTCTTCATCATTTGAACGAATCATCATAGAAATTGTCAATTGACGAACCAATTCATCTTCATCAGATTCACCCTCTTTAGCTTCAAAGCCAAGACGGTCATAGTTGTAACGAGCCAGTTTAGCAATAAGGGCTTTAAAGGCTTTTTCTGTCTCAGTTCCTTCATCGATAAAGCGATCAAGCGCTCCGATAACTTGTGAAACTGCTGAAACAACGAGATAAGATTCTTCTTTAGCCAATTGATCCACTACTGGAAGCAAGTCTGCGTACGAAATGTGCCCTGCTTCAGCAAGCAAACGACGTTCTTGGACGATTTGAAGTTTACTTGTGTTATCAAGTTCTACTAGGTCTGCAAGCACAGCATCAAGTAATTGACCTTGATAGTCTGTAATGTAGTGGGCTGTATTTTCAGTGTTGAGACGAAGTGCTCCTTCATTTTCAGCAAGAAGTGCTGCATAGCCAGGGATTTCGATACTTTCAGTTTCGAGAGTATCTGGTACTCCTTTCCAGTTGCTGTTAAGTGGCACTACCCAAAGTCGGTTCTTATCTTCGTGTTCACCGATAAAGAATTGTTTTTGCGAAATCTTCAATACATCATTTTCAACTGTGGCAGTCAAAACTGGATAACCAGGTTGCTCCAACCAAGAATCCATGAAGGCTGCTACATCACGACCAGATGCTTGTCCGAGAGCATTCCAAAGGTCACGACCAATGGTATTTCCGTATTGGTGTTTTTCAAAGTAAGCATGCAAACCTTTGGCAAAATCAGCATCCCCTAACCAACGACGAAGCATGTGCATGAGGCGACTTCCTTTGGCATAGACGATAGCTCCATCAAAGAGCGTATTGATTTCATCTGGGTGTTTGACTTCAACGTGAACAGATTGAACGCCATCCGTCGCATCGCGTTCAAGAGCAAGAGGTACTCCACCTGTTTGGAAATCTTCAAAGATATTCCAACTTGGCTCGATGGCATCCACACAGACGTATTCCATCATGTTCGCGAAGCTTTCATTGAGCCAGAGGTCATCCCACCACTTCATAGTTACAAGGTTACCGAACCATTGGTGAGCAAGCTCATGGGCAATAACGAGGGCTACCTGTTGACGGCTAGCAAAGGTTGAGTTCTCATCCACAACCAAGTAAACTTCACGATAAGTTACCAGACCCCAGTTTTCCATAGCACCAGCTGAGAAGTCAGGAAGGGCGATGTGAAGAGATTGAGGGATTGGGTACTTGACTCCGTAGTAGTCTTCGTAAAACTCGATTGAACGAACAGCAATATCTAGTGAGAAATCAAGGTTAGAAAGTGGATGTGCCTTGGTTGAGTATACACCTACCAAAGTACCATTTTTAGTTGTAGCAGTTACCCCTTGCAAATCACCAGCTACGAAAGCCAACAAGTAAGAAGACATACGTGGAGTTGTTTCAAATTTCCAGATACCAGTTTCCTTGCGGTTTTCAACGTCAATTTCCGGCATGTTTGACAAGGCAAGTTCACCTTCTGCTTGGTCAAAACGAAGAGCTAGGTCAAAGGTTGCTTTCGCTTCTGGCTCATCCACACATGGGAAGGCTTCACGAGCAAAGTGACTTTCAAACTGAGTTGACAAAACTTCCTTCTTAACACCATCAACTGTATAGTATGAAGGGTAGATTCCTGTCATGTTGTCTGTGATTTTTCCTGAAAAAGCAATAACCAATTCAACTGAACCAGCTTCTTCAAGTTCAATATGAAGAGCTTCGTTTTCGTTATCAACTGTAAATGGACGAGCTTGACCTGCTACTTCAACTGAAGCAATTTCCAAGTCTTTTTGGTGAAGGGAAATACGGTCACTTTTAGCTTGACCAGAAATGGTTACTTTTCCTGAAAACGTCTTGGTCTCACGACTCAAGTCTAAAAATAAATCATAATGTTCAGGAACAAATGTTTCGATATAATGTTCTACTGCTTGCATCATATTCTCCTATTCTAAGTTTAAGAGTTTTACTCTTATTCAAACAAACTTATTATATCATGTTTTTCTTAATAAAAAAGGAATGGACAGTGATTTCCAAAACTTTCTTCCTTCTAGTAGTCTAGAGAGGGTAGACCTTGCGAAATTCTTCCAAAACAACCTTGCTGTCAGGTGTAAAAGCCAGACCTGCTTCTCCTAGACAAGCTGTGAAAAACTCTTCATGAACCTGACGCCAATAGGCTAAGGATTTGTCTCCTTCACCTTCCTTGTAGGCATGGTCAGCAGACACTTGATGAAAAGGCTGAACGGAAACCTTTGTAATTTCGACAATGCAGACAGCCTGATCTTGGCTGTCCAAAATGACATCGAAAGTCCCTTCTTGTGGAAGGGGTTCGTCCTCTAGTGCGTAGAGGTCGTAAGCTGACGCGGTTGCCGTCTTTTCACATTTTAAAACCAAATCTGCCAAGAGATCAGCTTCCACTCCAAAAGCCCAAGCGTCTAACTCATCACCGATAGAGGGGTTGATTTGCTTGTAGGCATTCCACATGTCTTGAGGTGTCATGGGTTCTCCTTTGTAATTTTTTACTTTCTTCTTTTACACGTTTGAGATGATCTGGATGGTCAATTTCTAAATCAAAAATCTCTGGAATAGAGCTGTAATGGAGAATACATTTGATATCCATTTGATTCATTTTTTGTATGAAAGAAGCATTCAGATATCCTGCCACGGCGAAATCTATCTTTTTCGTCCTTGCTTTATCTTGCATCTGTCTCAGCATTTCTAACATAATGGGACTTTCCATATCATGCCATTGACTGTTCCTCACAGTCGCAAAAACAAAAGAAGTCAAATCATTCATTCCAACTATAATCTTTGAAATGCCCGTTTCCAGTATCCTGTCTAAGTCAAAATAAGCTGACGGTAATTCAATCATCGTGCCGACTTTCCCAGTAAAACCATGCTGGCGTAATACTCTAATAGCTTGTTTTAATTGTTCGGCATCATTGACAAAAGGAAAAATAAGAGACAGATTGGGATTGGTTTGATAAACTTCTGTAACGACATGTGCCTCAGCCTGAAATTCATCTGGACACGCCAATAAACGCCTAGTCCCTCTATATCCAAATAAGGGATGGCGTTCGTCAAAATACTCTTTAGTCCCGTCTAGAATATTTTCTTCTGCATTTGTTAACTCTGAAAAGCGATACCAGACTTCTTCATCTGAATATAAACGGCAAATAGTGTCTAGATAATCTTTTACAAATTGCTGACAACTTGGTAACAAGATGTTTTGATTGAGCTCTCTCAACAAGTATTCCCCACGAATCATACCAATGTGGTGAAATAGTTGAGGATAAACTTTTTCAATAATTTTTTCTCCACTAAGAGCCAGTTGATTATTCATCTTTTACCTTCCAATTTCTATAGCTTGTCAGTTCTAATTCTGGAAATCCTAATAACTCTGCCTTCACCTTTAATACTAAGGGAGAGGCATTGTCTGCAGTAATTTCTTCCAAATTCAACCAAATTGCATTTGCTGAATCATTGCTTCCATCAAGTACTTCATGAGGAAGTGATTTTTGAGAGCTCTCGAAATCAAGTACGATATCATAAAAGGCCATGATATGATGTACAGCGAAATCTTTCCCTTCTTCATGAACTAGCACGTCATAAATCCTAGGATTTGAGTAACTGTTAAGTGTATATCCTGTCTCTTCCAGAACTTCTCTCTTGAGGGTTTCCGTCAACCCCTCACCGAGTTCCTGACTACCACCCGGTAGGTCAAAACGATGCTGATAGGGGCCTCTTGTTTTTTCAATACAGAGCAATTTCCCCTCTTGAAGACAGACTCCGTATACCCCAAAGTGATTTTTGATTTCCATATTCTATTCTTTTCTAAAAGTCCAAGATCGATAACTTACCTTATCCCTTAAAAGGCAAGAGGCTATAAATTTCATGCTCCTTGATATACTTCTTCAGTATCTCCATATTCTCTTCGATTTTTGTCTGAATATCTGTCTCTTCACAAGTTGAATCAGCAATAAAGAGTTGAATCTTCAATAGATCTGTTAAGTAAAGCAAACGGCGTTCCATTTCCGATTCATGACTTGAGGCTTGCTCGATTTTTGCAAGCTTTTGCTCCAAGCTATCACCATTCAAAAATCTCTGATGAACTCTCCTTCTAATTTTTTTAGTGGATTCCTCCCCTTGTTCTAATGGAGATAAAAGAAGCTTTTTATAGACGAGTACCTGTTTTTCTTTTTCTCTTTCCAGATAGGCCAATAAAACCAGAGAGCTATCAACAAAGGTCCAAGTATTATAATTCCCTTCAAATGGGACTTGTATAATCCTATCTAATAATTCCTTAGTCATTTCCTCTTGACCATCCAGATAAAGTAAATAGGCCAGATGATTCAGCGATTCGAGATAGCTATCTCGGGTCTTCTTATTCTTTTTTGGGATTAGGTTTAAATACGAAACTAACTCAAGATCATTTTCAATCTCTTCGATTAGTTCTTTCACATTCATTTCTTTTCTCCTATCCAATTCACTTTTTGTTACCGAGAAAGGCTTTTCTCAGGTCAATCTTACCGAAGTAGATATTCTTTCGCTGTCGCTTGGACGTCTGATGAAAGGTAGCGATCTATTAAGTCACCTGTCCCTACAATATATTCCTCCAGAGGGACATCTTCTCTTTGGCCCCAAAAATTTGAAAAAGCGAAATAGAACTCCAAAAACTCCGTCAAACTTGCGCTGAGTTTGTAGAAATTAGGATCTCCAGGACTGCCCGCGTAAACTGGAGAACTGTCATCTTTCATATCACAGAAAAGAATATCATCTGTATCTGTAGTAGCGAATATCTGGTATTGCCCTTCACTAAACTGAAGAATATCTTGTAAGGCCCAACATTCAACTGTCCTTGCAGGAGAATCTAATGCCAACAAAATGATATTAAAATTTTGATTAGCAAAAAATAAATCCTCATTGAACACTATATGTTGATAATAATCAAGTAATTCTCCTGTCAAATCTGAGGACTGGATCCTTAATTTTTCGTTTGAAAAACTCACTGGTTGGGGAATAAACGTTGTTTCCTTATAGAGTCTAATGATCTTTTTTAATACAGTCACTACTGCCATTTTTCTCTCCTTGGTCATTCCTATTACGTCTACTTTAAGAATTCAAGCCATATCTTCAGATCTGGATTTATGTCATGCGCTATCTCAGCGTGCTTCCTATAATCCATATCCAAGTAGCCTTGTTCATTCCGGAAAATAATGCCTTGTTCATAACAGTTTTTAAGAGCTGTGAGCATAGATTCTAATGACCAGTATTCGACCTGGGACTCTTCTTCAAATACATAAAAACCAAGGATTTGTCCCTGAGCTTCTGGAGCCAAGTTCATGGCATAAAAATCTCCCCCTCCACTGGCAAAAATTGGGAACCAAGACTTGCCCCAAGCATCCGTTTCTCTTAGTTCTAAGTAGGTCTGGATACTCTCTTCCAGAGACATCAAATAGAAACCAGGAAAAAATGCCAGCTCACCGAGTGTGATTCCCTCACAATCTTTTGATCCGTTTCTCCAAGTATAAAGAGCACGCAAGTCCTGAGTTAGCTGCAATGGGATTTTCTCAAATAATTCTTGGATTTTTAGAGAAGTTATTCCCAGATTTAGATGGTCTACACAAGGATGATCTAGCTGTTGGAGACATTTTTCGATCTCATTTAATAATTGGATGATCATTTCCATTTGTTCTCCTTGCCTTGTAAATCATTAGAGACGAGTTCCTTCGTCCCTAGAAAAGAGCTTGCGATTATTCAATCCCATCTTCTTTATTGTACTCTATCATGCATTTGACTGCATATTCTACCCATTCCCAAAAATCATTAAACTCTTTTCGTTGCTCCCAGCCTTCTGTAGCAAAATCATGAATGAGTTGGACCTTATTGCCCTTTCCTATTTCAAAACAAGCTGTATCATCACAATCTCCTCTTTTAGCAAATGGAATCAACTTTCTGCTTGGGTACCTTTCCTGCAATCCCTCATACAAAGACAGGGCCCATTCTGAATCCAACAGATACCAAATATCAAAATCAACTAAATTAAGTTCGATCAATTTTTTAAACGATTCAGGATACTGAAATATCCTTTCATCCAGTAAATAGTTCTTCATTTCTTATTTCCTTTTTGGTACAAGACCGACATAGAATGCCAGCTCAAGATTATTTTCAACCTCTTCGATTAGTTCTTGCATCTCTTTAAACTGTTTAGACTGACTCTAAAGAACCAGCGTTACATCACTGAAATTGTTTTGGACAACTTCGACTTTTGTTTAAGAGATAAGGGAGAAGCCCCAAAAAACTCACAACCGTAAAAAGGCGCAATATTCACTAATCTTTTTAACAGTGTTGTCTTAAAAAGAACTTTATCAAAAGTACAATGAATAAACTTGCACTGTTCAACCGTAGAGTTTCCATAAAAGATAGCTCCCGTAAAGTCGCAGTTGCGAAATACAAGTCCTGAAAGAAGGGCATTCTGAAACTTGACATGACGAAAACTACAATTGACTATTTCTTGGCTTACTCCTAGACCTCCACCATCAATCGTGGCATAGTCAAAACAAGAAGAGGATAGGAGGATTCGAATACAACCTGATAATGCTACATGAGCAAAGTTACAGTTTTCAATAATGGAATCACTAAAAGCTATGCGATTCCTAAAGTCGAACGCCCGATTCGTTGTTTGCTGACAGACTTCAAAAGATTTTTTTGTATTGCAATAAGAAAAATCTACTCCATCTAAGTGCTGAAAACTCAACCCAACATCAAAATAGAAGCCTCTAAGGTCTATTTTTTCATCTAAGGTTAAGCCAAACTTGTCCTTAGAAAAGAGAATATTTTTCTCACGCTTATTCTGCCAGTTATCTCTATTTTTCATAGTGTAAGCTATTAAGAGCAAGATAATCCTCCCTAGTCCATCTCAGATATAAGTCATCAAAAAACAAATTCATACCATTCCTCCAATTTAAGGGAAAGATGACGACTAGTCAGAGAAGGTTAAATATGAGACTAAAATATCCTTTACTAATTTTAGAAAGGCAACTTTATTTTTTGGCTCTTTTGAAGCAAAACCAAATTCATATTCAAAGAAATACTCAACTATTTTATCTCCAGCCTGTAATACATCCTCAATGACCTTTAGCACTTGGTGTTGTTTTTCTTCTTCTAATTTCAAGAAATACTCTTTCACAAATGCATCAAATATTGTAAGGACATCTTCCTTTTTACTCATATCAAAAGGATATAGAAACTCTGCCTCTTTACTTGTAACAACATTACTTTCTAAGGACATCATTAGATTCCACAATACTGAATATTGTCTATGAAAATTGTCTCTACTTTTCAACTTTTCCCCCAATTCTTGTGGCACATCCTTTATTGAACAAGATTAGACTAGCATTCTGGCTATTCCCTACTTTAGTGTGAAAGTCTCCATTTGACCATCAAACTTCCTTAATCTCAATGTACTACTAACAATTTTTTAAAACATTTCCCGAACGAATATAGGTTTTAAAGAAGTTTTTAGGAATAGAGGCAATCTTAGGCGTAATGGATAATCCATAGTTTGCAAAATCCAAAGCTAACTTCTTAGAATCGATGGCATCATAATACTCAACATACAATCTGCATAAGTTCACTTTGGTGATAGAGAATTGTTCTAACAACCAATCCTTATCAAGATCCTTCTCAGGATCTATGCTCGAAAATACGGTAGGATACGATGAAAACTGAGCAGTAAAATCGATAGCCTCTCGCACAGCCTTTTCCAATTCAGCTTGATCCATGCCATTTCTATGATCGATAGAACCTAATCGTGTCCTTAAAGCACAATCCACTTCTTCTAACAGTTCCGAGTCCAGAAAGAGGGGATGAATGCCAATATTCACGAAATAGGCAGTCCCATCTGATTTTCGTTGAAAATAGATTACCGTGTAAAAATCATGATTGATTTTATAATAGTTATTGCTTCGCTTTAGTCGCGAAAAGCCATTTTCTAGGAAGAGTTCTTTGGCCTCTTTCATTTTATTACCTCTATTTCTAACAGGATGTGGAGAATTTCTCATTGCATTTTCCTAGGAATCTAAATGGATATAGGTTATCCCTACAACTTTCCCGTTCTCAATCGCATATTGCTTAACAGAATGAATGGAACTGATCAAACCTTCCTTACTGATTTCCTCTAGAGTTGCTGGAACTATTTTGTCTTTTAATTTAAAATCCTTAGATTTATTCAAATCCCCTACCTTATCAATATCGGTCCAGAACAGCATATATTCATCACAATAAAAATATATTTTATCATCATAAAACTCAGGTATTTTACAGAACTCAACTCCGTCACTTTGCCTTTCTATCGCTCCACTATCTCGATAAACAAAGTAAGTTTTCTTCATATCTTATCTCTCCTTTTAGAAGCATTTTCTTCTGATATTTTCTGCCTGAAATCTAGAATAATGAAGACTAGAGTCGTATTTTTTTAAGGAATACTTAATGTTAGGGTAATTTAGGCTTTGCTCTTTTTAATAAACTAGTAAAATCCTTAAAACTATTCTTACAATATTCTTCTTGAGCAGTTTCTATTGGTAAAAAGCGAATCCCCCTCCCGCAATTATTAAATTCTATAGCATTTTTCACCTTCTCTGTCACAACTATACCTGCTGATGCCAATAATTCAACTTTTCCGGGTTTAAAAATATCAAAGTCTATATTCTCTTTTAAAACTAATTTCTTTGTAACGACATAATTAGTTTTAGAAGGTAATAATTCAGTTTTATCATAGTCTACAAAATCAGGAGCTGGTTTAGCTACATTATAAGTATTAAACTTCAAAAGATAAAAATCTGGTGAATCAATAATTTCTCCACCAACAGTAAACTTCATTTTTTTGCAAACACATCCTTGAATCTTGAATTCCTTAAAAACCTTTAATAATCTTTCAGAAAGTATAAAACCATGAGCATACCAATAATAATCATAATTAAAGTTAACTTTACTTAAGTATTCTTTTTTATTAACGAAATTATAATAAATTACTTCTGGTGAAGTTGGATCGTAAATATAATCTATAGGTTTAGTCCATTCTTCTTCGTAAGGTCTTTTTTGTATTTCAAAATCAACTCGCCCATATTCAACATCAAAATTAAAAGTCTTATTGGATTTATCATCCATCATAAAATAATAATTCATCGTTTTCTCCTAGCTTAATCTACCTTTACAATTAATAATTCTAGATTTTGGTTTTACCATTGCTCCTATCAGTAACTTCTATACTTTTTTAACAGCTTTTAGTGCAGCTAAAGCAGCCTCTGTTACAGAAAGCTGTTCATTATCAAGTGCAAAGTCTCTGGCTTTTAGTATTTGATTTCTGATTACTGTTCGTTTCCTTTTTTATTTGAAATTCTTTTGTTCCTATTGACTTCTCCATGTATTACACACAACTAGTCTAAAATTGTTCCTAAAATCATCTTGTTTTGCTCGGATAGCTGAAAGTCATCCATGAAATAGGGTAAAAAGTCATCAAGCAATGGATGGCTAATCCCGTCAATTGGGAGGCCTCTTTTATGGCGTTCTTTTAATAAAACTAAGATTTCAATTGGGAAATACTGCCATAGTAAGGTATTGAATTCAACTAAATGACTATCTTTGGTGTTCGCTAAATGATAATCACACATGGATAAAATTGTTTCTCTAAAAACATCAACATCCTCTGAAAAAATAGTTTCCATAACCTGTTTATAGGCATCATTCACATTAAGATAAGGATCAGAGTCCAATGGTTTATATTTAGGATCACAAGCATTATCAAGTAGGCTAGCAAGCCGATCATACTCCCCATTTCCACAAAGAAAAACGACTAAAGGCAATAAACTACTGGATGAAAAAAAAATAGGTTGCTTCCCTTTTTCAACTTGAGCTTCTTTAAAATAGACTAATTTATCAATTAGAAACTCTACATAAGTATCATCTAAATAGGCAAGGGCAAATAAGATATTCAAACAAATATCAGTATCAAAGTTTGAGCCACCTTTAGCTAAATATTTAGCAGAAGCCATATCAACCATTACAGAACAAAAACAGCCGTTTAGCAAAGATTGATAAGTTTCAGATGACTTGTTTTCAATGAACTCAGAAACCAAAGTATATGGTTTAATAGCATGAACCATCCGTACATGTTTATAGGAGTAGATTTCTGTTTTCCCGTTTTCCTCCCAATTGATCTCAAGGCTTTTTTTACCTGCTTTTAATGCTTCTAAAATTGCTTTAGTAGTAAAAAGCTGTGCTTTTTCAAGATCAAAATCTCTCGCCTTCAGTACTTGATTTCTAATGCTTGTTAATTTTCTTTTTTGATTTGAAAGTGTTTTATTCATGTCATTCTCCTAAAAATTAATCCCATATACTAATCATTGTCTTATCAATATACCAGCGACCGTTATCACCACTTTTCACATAAATATCAAGTACCCTAAAATCTCCATAGTTTCTTAAAATATCTCTTGCTTTACCCCCGTGATATACCATAACTACCACCTTGTGCTTGTAACAAATCGAAAGGACTAAAGTGCTCGGCTAAAATAAAACCCTTTGATTTCAAATAAGTGATACCTTCTTCTAATAAGGATTCACTTATTCTAACAGAATGTGGAGTGTTCCTCAGTGCATTTTCCTAGGAATCTAAATGGATATAGGTTATCCCTACAATTCCGTGTGACTGCATGGGTTATTAATGATTTCCATCTATCTAGTTATAATAAAAATTTAGTAACTCCTTCTCGAGCCTTTCCAGAAAAACTACTATTTATTAGACTGGATACATCATTAATAAACTCTTCTTTTATATTAAAATTATTATCAGAATAAATTTCTCCTTGATAGTCTATTATCTCTAAGCGAATAAGTTTGATAGAAAAAGATAAAAAATCATATAAAGAATCACCTAACTCGTGATGATACTCCCCCCCTGAAATTATCCCGTAAACAGGGCATTTCTCATCGCTAGTATCACAAAAGATAACATCATCTGAAGTATTTTTAGCAAAGATTGTATACCTTCCATTTTTCCATTCATGAATATCTTCTAGCCCCCAAGAACTTAATTCTCTACCATTTGATTGTATTGAGAACAATACTAATCCGAAAAATTGATCGCCAAAATAACAATCACTTTCAAAAGAAAGATGTTGATAGTATTCCAACAATTGACCAGAAATATTCTCTGCATTAACTTTTATCGGCATTTTTGTATATTCGATATCTCCACCTATGGGATCGCTAAAATAAAAACATTTCACTAAATCTGGTAATAAATTTTCTAAATTCATATAGCCTCCTACGGACATTTACTTTGTTGTTGATTGAATCTTTGTTTTAATGTCGCTTCACGATCTATTAAGAGCCCTATTATTTTATTGCCTGTAGTCCCCCATGTCCTTGGAATAAATGAACATGTTTATTCCACTAGGATGCTAATGGTTTTGAATGAGAGTATGATTCGCAATTCGTTAAACTCACTAATTTGCATTTCTAATCTAACAAAATGCTCTATCAGTATCTCCATAGTCAATGATAGTCATCTCTTCAAGTGAAATCTTCATTCCTCTTCCATGCTCTACTTCAGCGTCCACTCTAAATAATAAGCCAAAAATAAAATCGGATGATGTCTGTTCGGGGAGCAGATAGATCGCCATTAACTGCCCCATCATGGATAGTTCCGAAAAGATTCGTTTTTCAGCTAACTCATGCCAATAAGCAGATGACCCAAGCATATGAACGATTTTTTCTTTGTAGTCATTAGCCATTATTTCATCTGCTAAAGCAAGCTCATCCGATAGAACCAGACGAATAGAATCTTCTTGCTCTGATATAAAAACGTTCATTTAAAGACCATCATCAAATTTTATAGATTCTAGATTCACGTGTTTTCCCCTCTTTTCAGTCTTTTCCTTACAATGACAATCGATTCCACGGGATGTTGACAATTCCCTTCTATCCTACACAACTAGTCTAAAATTGTTTTTAGAATCATCTTGTTTTGTTCGGATATCTGAAAGTCATCCATGAAATAGGGTAGGAAGTCATTAATCAAGAGATGGTCAATACCGTCTATTGGTAACCCTCTTTTTTGGCGTTCTTTTAATAAAACTAAGATTTCAATTGGAAAATATTTCCAAAGCAAGGTATTGAATTCTACTAAATGGCTATCTTGAGTATTCTCTAAATGATAATCACACATGGATAAAATTGTTTCTCTAAAAACATCAATATCCCCTGAAAAAATAGTTTCAATAACCCGTTTATAGGTATCATTTACATTATAATAAGGATTCGAGTTCAATGGTTTATATGTAGCATCACAAGTATCTTCCAGTAGGTTAGCAAGTCGTTTACCCTTACCATTTCCATAAAGAAAAACAACTAAAGGCAATAAACTACCAGACGAAAGGAAAATGCATTTTTCGCCTTTCTTAACTTGAACTTCTTTAAAATAAACTAATTTATCAATTAAAAGCTCTACATAGGTATGATCTAAATAAGCTAAGGCAAATAATATATTCAAACAAATATCTGTATCAAAGTTTGAGCCACCTTCAGCTAAATATTTAGCTGAAGCTATATCTGCCATTACCGAGCAAAAACAGCCATTTAGTAGAGATTGATAGGTTTCTGATGTCTTGTTTTTAATAAACTTAGAAACCAAAGTATATGGTTTAATAGCTTGAATCATTTTCACGTATTGATAAGAGTACGTTCTTAGTTTTCCATTTACTTCACTACTAAGTACAAGGCTTTTTTTACCAGCTTTTAATGCTTCTAAAATTGCTTCTGTGGTAGAAAGCTGTTCTTTTTCAAGAGCAAAATCTCTCTCCATGAGTACTTGATTTCTGCTGGTTGCTAATTTCCTTTTTTGATTTGAAAGTATTTTGTTCATATTTACCTCGTCGAATTTCATTACTTACACCTAACTACTACTGTTTTTTGATGTACATCTCTCCTACATTCCTATACCATCTAGTATATCACAAGAAAGAATTAATCCACTTCCCATCATCAAGCCATTCTTTCTTATTAATCCACCATTTTCCCTTTTGAAACACCATTTGAAAACGATAGAGAGTTTCTATACCAGAACGATTCTCCTTGATGTAGAAATAAGCTTGATTCCCGTCATGCTCTTCATCCACGATGGGATGCGTTTCCAATTTATAGTCAAACGGAAATCGGACAGATAAAGATACTTCCCTTGCTCTGAGTGTTTTTTTAGATGTACAAAACTGATCAAAAATCGGAGCTAATTCATCCTTCAACATCTCTTTATCAGCTTTGTTTCTTAGGCTCCTAGTGGCCTTTTTCTCCCAAGAATACATAGCCTGCATAAACTGGAGTAAGGTTTCTTTTGCTCGATTCGTATGGCTCATATTTCCTCCTACTTAAACAACGGGACTAAAGGTTCGTTTATTATGAAGACATCGGTCATAAAAAGCTGTATTAAAGGCATTTTTTACTCCTCACGCATGCAAACATGTGGTAACTCGCTTCTAAGAAGTTCCCTTTGCTTTTGATTTGTTCTTCCCGTTGTTAAAAAACGAAGATGTTTCAGACTCTTCAAGTAGCTAACTGTTGATGCGTAGTTAAAAATAGACGTGTCAACAAAATCTAAAAAACGAAGCTCACTAGAGGACTGGATAAAATCCAATTCTGGTAAATTTTTATTTGCTGTAAATGAAAGATAGAGCAACTGATTTAAATCCCTTATAAAATCAAAGTCCGGCAACTTTACACCATAATCAACGTGCAGATAACGCATACCTGTATGAAAAGAAATGTTCTCTATCGTCTCCAAATTTGTCATAGAAGATATCCCTAGAGCTTTCACACAATCTTTCTGGGGTAAGATGATCTTTCTTACTCTTCTAGCCCCAACTAATAAAATCTTTTCTACTTGTTCGTATGTTGAAAAGTCTAGCACATCAGATTTACTTCCCATCAAGTAAATCACTCTCGTATTGCTAGGTAACGAAAGCTGATTAAAATCCACATTCTTCAGCATATCCTCTGGGTTTTCAACAATGTACTTTTGTCTTAATAAGCGATTGATATCGATGAATTCTTTATAAGTCAATGTTTCATCCAATAATGGTGCAATCTCTTCAATAGAATGTAGAGGCTCCATTGCCATTAGATTCTCTCTTTCGGAAAATCCTTTTTTAATGATCTCTAAATATTTATCTAAACTGGTCATCATTCACCTTTTTTCATGAATATCATACTTCGTTTTCTTTGTTCAACCTATCTATTTTTACAATGACACTTTTACAAGAAGAATAAGCCATTGCTTGTCTCAAAAACTAAAATCATGAATCTCAAGAGTATTCTTTTCTATATAAACTTTATCCTGCTTGCTCAATCTCGATCAAAGATAACCTTGACTCTAGCTCTACCCAAAGCGTCTAGATATTGCTCCAGTTTCGTAATCGACTCCTCCGAATCAGATAATTGAACAAGCAAATCCCCATTGATAGTCATGACATCCTTTGTCGGTAAAAGCATGAGATTCTCAACGCTTGGATCATTCACAATCATTAAGGAAGGGGAATAAATACAGCTTGTGGAGAGGTCTAGATTTCCAAATCGCTCCCTAGCAGACACAAAAATAGATTCCATCCCACCTTGGGCTTTCAGAATAAATTCCCTCTCGAAAAATGCTTCAAAACTGTCGTAGATCTCGATGACATCCATAGTAATCCCATCTAAATAATAAACTTGATGACTTTGAATGTTCCCATCCTTCAATCTATAAGCGAATTGATCTCCAATAGCAGACATACCAAAAAAATAGTAGTCTGATGCATAATCTCTCCAGACATCTTTCCATAGCTCATCCGAATTCCAAGAGTCCAGCGTGATGGCTTGAGCAGAATCTGTACCAAACAAACGATAATAGCCACCATAAAATTCCAAGCCGTTGGTTATGGAGAGCAAATCCAGGTGAGCTTGAGGAAACTGTCTGGCTTTGAGTTTTTCTAGTTCAAGAGCTGAGGCCCCACTTTCTTGTATGACCAGATCCTCACAACATTTTAAAAAATTCTTCATTTCCATTTGCTTCTCATCTCTCTCTATTTGGCTTTAACCAAGCATAAATTCAATAAAGTCTTTTCGATAGTCTTCAGGAAGTTGCTCCTCGATAATAGCATTGATTCCTGTTAAAAAACCTTCTTTATAGTCCGACAAGTCCTCATCAATGTAGATGCTATTCTCAAACTTGGTGATTTCTAGCTTTTTCATCTGACTATAGGTAGACAAAAAAGTAGATAAAGAGGGGCTTAAGCTATAGAGCTTGGAATTTCCAGGAATCTTGCCATATACAGGACTAAGCTCACTAGTTAGATCACAAAATATTGGCTCATCTCCCATCATGTGAGCAAAAACCATCTAACTCTCTTTCCAGCTAGGATCCTGCCATCCTTCTGATGCATCTTCACATAGAGGGAGAGGAATTAGAGCAAGATCATAGGGAGCTCCTCTAAAATAAGCTTCTTCATCAAAGTCTAAATGCTGGTAGAACTCTTTCAATTGACCAGACAAATCTGGCTTTTCGACATGGAGACAGTCACTAGTAAATACAAGCTCTCCTAAGCCCTTGTTTCTATGATAGACTTCTACGAATTCCTTCAACAAATTGAGCATCACTATTGGACTCCTCTCACATTTTTGGGATTATATTTGGCTATTTTCAACTGACGATTACGTATCATTCTGACCGTTAGCGACAGCCTGAGCCCAAATTCGTTCAAATTCCTCTTGACTAATCTTGATGGAGTCTGATAGATCCAACTCATCTTTTCGACCATCATAGAGTAGAAACCCTACTTCTGGAACATAATCCTGTAGGCAAGAAGAAGCATAAGAGTGCCCATTCAAAACGTTAATTTGTCGACTTGCACACTGACCAGTAAACTCTGTATAAATAACTCCTAGGCCTGACATAAACTCACTATTGCCATAATAATAATATTCTTTTTCACACATTAGAATCTTCCTTTATCATTTGTCTCTCCAAGAATGGCATTCTTTCCTATTTGCCTCTTTCATCTATTAATTCTATGTTCATTTTCAATTTATAGAATCTACCGGTTCTTAGCCTTATTCTCCAAGACTCTCACTTCTACTTTATCCTCCGCTAAATGGAGATCCAGTACTTTTTCCTGGTCTTGAAAGAAAAGTGTCAGGTCCTTAGTAGAAAATTCAGTAAAATAAGAGGGCAAAAGGTCATCCAAAGACTCCATTTGAAACAAGACGTAAACTGGTGAAAACTCCCAAAAAACTAGGATAAACCGACTGCTATTGCCAACAAGACTTTGAATTGACCTACTTAGATCTTTAGTAGTAAGGTCGATAGAAAACTCATAAAGGCAAGAAATCGGAGAATCGATAGGATTCAACTCCCCAGCATACCAATCAATTTCTTTAGGTTTATCGGTCAGAAAATGGACATCCTTAACTCCCCTC
This sequence comes from Streptococcus timonensis, assembly GCF_047460355.1. Taxonomy (GTDB): domain Bacteria; phylum Bacillota; class Bacilli; order Lactobacillales; family Streptococcaceae; genus Streptococcus; species Streptococcus timonensis_A. Next base: position 324,737 of record NZ_JASHGL010000002.1, read on the forward strand.
AACTGATTGATTCGTTTTTCTACTTTTAATAAGGATAATCTCTTTTTTAAGTCACTCATGGTTCTTGCTCTCTCGTTAGCTAAAGGGTGCTTGCTTCATGAAAAACATTGATAGGTCAGAATAAGTCTCTAGCAAAGCCTCATACTTTTATATTTACTTTTAATCATGTTATCTTAAATAGCAAACAGGATCCCTTCAAAATACCCTATCGGCCAATGTCCCATATAATACAAGTTAACAATATTTTCCCAATAAGACCCTAACGACAAGGACTTTTCTACTAAATATTGTCTAAAAGCAAAGGCCATTCCCATTTTAGCAACATTTGAGAAATCATGCGCTCTGGATACAAACAGGCTTTTATCCATCTCTCTTGCCTTTTGGAATATAATTTGACTAACCCTTTTCCTATAATATACAAGTTCCTCTGGAACCTTAAGATCCCCATAAAATGGATCTTTATCACTCAGCGACGACGGAAGCCAATTCATCTTTCTATATAGATTCTCAAAAGCTTCTTCCGTAGGATTTATAAAAGCTTCATTGACGTTTTTTATAAAGATAACATGATCTATTTGTTCAGTTTCTCCCATTTTAAAAAAGAAATCACTTTTTATAAGACGTTCAATCTCATCATCCCAAGTCATCCAGTCTACCTCAATTCTGTCATTTAAAAAAATTATCTGATTTCATAACTAAATGTTGATTCCTCTTGCTTTTAAACTTTCAATAATTCTTTTTTCTAAATGAGAAGAAAGCCAAATTGTCCATTCTTCATAATCCTTACTTTCCTCAAGAGAAATAAACTTTTCTTGCCCATTCTGCCATAATCTCGGTGATTCACCTGGTAATGCCGGAAGTAGCAACTGTATTTGAGAAAAATGAGAATCTATTTCGCAGTCATACTTCTCTTCTTGTCCGACTTTTGGCCAGCGTTTCTTATATATACCAAGTCCATTGATCGCAATTGGTGGAAATAACCTTCCTGATTGAATGATCCCATCTACTGTAGGTGATAATCCATCAATTAAGTTAAAAACCTCTATAAGTATTCCTCCACCGCCAAGATCCTTAATGACCCGACAATAAGCGAATTTTTTATCTTCTCCTAAGAAATTAGACTTTTTAAACCGCTCTAATTCGGATCTATCAGATAAAAACAAAGGAATTGCGAAAATATCTCCACCGGTAACATTTGCTAATTTATTTACCATAGTTTTTGAGCCTCAACTTTTTATATTTCTACCTTGTCCTATTTTGCTATTTTCGACTACCTTAATTACTTGCTATTGACAAGTATTTTATGGACAATGGCTAGTTTTTTTGGGTTCGTTCAGCTATGTTTTCGAACTCTAGCTTGCTCACAACCTCATTCTGTTTATCCAACAGATAAAGGAAGTTCCCTTTTGTTTCCAGTTTACCAAGCTTAGCCCCATAGTCCATCTCGTGAGCAGGGCAGGATTGAATCAACTGACGGATGCTCTTATCCTTATGCTCTATCTTCCAAAACAAATCCACCTTATCAAGCTGATGCTCCACTTGAATGAAATAGATCGTGGATTGGATCTTCTTCCTTTTCCACTCCCAGCTATTTTCGTAATCGTTTTTCTCTATTTCATTGACTACATCCTCTATCAAGGAGCAGGGAATAGAGAGCTCTTGAAACACGCTCTTTACCCCTTTTAGCAAGGCTTCTAAGAGTAGCTTTTTCTGTTCCAATGGACTCAAGGTTTTATAGCTAGAAAAATCAAATAGGACCTGGACAGTATAGACACCAAGTAGGTTCATAATAGCTGGATTGCTAATCGTATCTACACATTCTACGATGATTTTCCAACAATCCTTGGTCACAACTGGTTTGAAGAGGCGCTCTACCATAGAGGTCATACATTTGGATTCATATACGAACGCTCTTCGCAGGTCTTTCCAATTCTGTCGATAGTCCTTAATTCTAGCTTCCTCGTAAGTTAGCGCAGCGGAGTCCATCAGCTCCTCAACCCTCTGTTGATTTTCCACATAGGGCTTATCTAATTCAAAATACTGTAACTTCATATTCGTGGTCTCGTCGTTTTTTTCTTGCAGAAAGGTTTAGCCTTAGGTCAAGGTCTAATGTTTGTGCTCTTCCTTCACTTTTTCCCATAGTCTCGGTGTCCCTACTAGCAATGGAGGATTGTTTGATCATCCAGAATCTCCGCAAATAAGCTAGGAATACATCTTTAAGTATCAATCTTCACAGGACCAATCTCAGCAATTCTAATAAGGTCAGAAGATCCTGATAACATCACATCATTTTGGTTTTTAAAATTGAATTCAACCTTATTCTCTAAAAAAAGCAGTTCCAGTTGACCATTCACCTTATGAATCCCCTTAGAATAAAAATGGATTTCATCTAAATTAAAAAACTCTAAATTAATTTTTATGGCATTAAATGCACTTTTCTGCCACTTTTCAGGGAAATTAGTTGGCAAATCAAATAAATAAAAGACAAGATCTAATTTGTAATCGTAACATAATACAGTATCAAGAAATACATTCTTCAATTCCAAATCACCATCAAACAGATGAATAATCTTTTCCCTGCCCACTGCTTTTTCAAACCATTTCACAATATGAACTCCTTTTTTAAAAATGAATAAAAGTCTTGTTTTTAAGAGTTATTGTTTCGCTCTTTAAGGAGATTTTAGAATAGACTGACCCTCCTGCCGTCCTTTCCTTTCATAACGTCATTGATTAAGTCCTTGACGATAGATATATCGAACTGACGGGAAAAGTCTACAATTTTCTGGCGATTTTCTTCTGGATATAGATAAGATGCTGCTAAGATAAATAAAAATGGATTTGTGACTTTGCCAATATGCTCAAGGTATTTAGGCTGAGTTACATAAGACATAATTTTGTTAAAATCGCCATCTTTAAGTACTATTTTTTTCATATAAATAGCAGCACAAGCACCTGCAGCTTGAGATGGGTTATTCGATTCCAAAGACTCATAGACAAAAGACAAGTTCTCTGTTTCTGAATTTTCTAGATAAGCAATCGCTACTGCTAGAGAGCGGTAGGTTACAGGGGTTGGAATATCTCTCAGCAGCAATGACTTGAGATAGGGGACTTCTTCTGTGCAATCCGTTGCGGCCATGGCGTAGAGCAAGTACATTTGTGATTCCCACGATCTAGGCTTTTCCATCTCCCCTTCCAAGGCCTGATGCAAGAATGGTCCATATCCTTTTAGTCTGCCCTTTAAAATCTTTTTCGCTGCCTTTTTTACCAAGGGCGTACGTCCTGAAGTTAACTCATCTACATAGTCCATCTCAAACTCCTTTATTTCATTTTCTTGTCCAGTTCTTCTTCCAAGATTCTGTTATAAACTATAGTTCCGACACAAGCTTCCTAGTCCAGCTCCTCAACTTCTTCCCTAGAAAAAATCTTAGGTTTCCGCCTACCATCTAGCCAGACCTTCCCAAAGTGAAGACCATTTGGGTCTCCCCATTTAAAGGCTAAATCCTTAAAAGGGCTTGGATCAAAATCCGCTTGGTGACCAATTATCTGCCAAGACCATACTGGACTTCGATCAAACAAGGTGTAGGAATCTATAATGATGGGCTTACCTATAAATTGAGCACGACTTAGCTCCTCAACTGTTATAGTAGGACTTGCTTGAAAGATATCGAAAAATTGAATGACATGACCAACGTTCACTTTTCCAAGGATTTGACCAAATACAAACATTTCCTCTGAAAATTGATAGCAAAAAATATCACCAATTTTAATAAATCGAAGTTTTGTTCTTGGCTTTTCATTCCACTCACGAATCTTTATCTGGGGCAATTTTTTCTCCATAATTAATTTAATTCTATTCCTACTGCTCTTTATTTAAGATATGAAAGAGATCATCTCTTAGAACGATTCCATCGTCTTCTATCAAATAGGCCATGTGCTCCCAGAAGGGCAATTCTTGTTCAAGGGGCTTCTCCAAGGCAAGTACTTGATCCTTCAAGTTTGCTGCAATTTCTTCGACTTCATCTTGCTCAATCTCATAAAACTTTGCTTTCAAAAGAAAGATGCTTGATAGAAAGAGCGAATAAGAGGAAACAAAAGTATGTAAGGAAGAATTGACATAAACCATTGATTCTTGAAAAACTTCTCTTCCTTCTCGATTGCAAAGTAAGAAGACTTGTTCCTCTTCTCCAATTACAAAAGCACCTAAAAAACACTGGCCAACAAGCCTATAACTCTCTTGCTCTTTCCTTAGTTCTACTAGATCAGTAGCTACTTTAACAAAAGAAAAACCCATTTTGGAATAATCCTCTAAATATGCCAAAAGGTTGAAACGGACCTCATCCAGACTAAATGGTTTCTCCTTTGTAGGCACCACACAAAAACCAAGCTCCTTCACTAATTCATTGATTTTGACTGTCATTTCTCTATCCGATCTCCTAGATTCTTTTCACCCAATTTTTTTAACTTCCAAAGCTTGATAGCCGCATCTTTTCTGAGTCCCATAAAGAGGCTTGCTAAAGTTACTGCTTCCTCTTTTTTATAGACTTGAGAACTAATACTGGCCCATCCATCTTGCAGGCATTCAATTTTTAAATAGAAATCTCGCTCTTGTCCAAGTTTCCCTGTTACATCGTCTATCTCATAAGAAGCAGACAGCAAAGACACTGAGATAAAGTCCCCCGGTCTTCGATACATTCGCATGACGGATTCTTTCTGATTAACAGAGTGGATATCCTCTTTTGTTTCAGCTCTATCACGATCTGATAAAATCACCCACTCCCTATCATCCTCTGATGAATAAAAACGCCATTCTTTCTCTATCATATCCTGCTCCATCTTCTAGTACTTCTCTCATCATCGAATACACCTAGTAGTAAGCGACTTCCCCTAAACCATATTCTAATATTTCAAGACTATTGAGGGAGAATTTAAAGCCTCTACCATGCTCCGAGTCCTCTCTTAGTCCAAATTCCAAACCAAAAATCAGGTCTATGTCCGTCTGTTCAGACAAGATAAAAATGGATAGGAGTCTGGCGTGCGCTAGTTCTGAAAATTCCTCCTGAATTCTTGCCAAGGCTTTTGGATACCATACTGATGATTGATCCAGGAGATTATCGAGTTTTGCTTTATAAGACGGAGTTAACTCCTCATTGATAACCTCTAAAGAATCACTTAAAGCAAGGCAGACCTTTTCTCTTTCCTCTGGAATCGATACAAACATCTCGTTATGGACATCAAATTTATATTCTCTCATCATTTTCTCTCCTTATGCTATCAGTCATCAGATACCATTTCTCTAATCAACCTAGCTAATCACTAAAGGGCATAAAGTTATCGTGCTGATTATAATAATTCAAAGCATCAACCAAGTCTTGGAGACTTGCATCTGGCTTTTCTTCAAGCGCTACGGTGAGAACATCAAGCAACTGCTCTCCATAGTAGATTAGCTGAAGGTTTTGTTCCGCCACTTCTGTCGGGTAGACATCACGGTCTTCCACAACATCTGGATAATCTGATACCCAATAGGACCTAGCTAGTGCTAGTTCTCCATCCTCCTTGGCATAGAGGCAAAAATCATCTGATGATAACTTGTTCACACGCATCTGCTCGATGATCTGCTCTAGTGAAAGTTCTTGGTGTTTCCGCATCCCTTCTCCTTATTAGTCTCACTCTTCAACAAAAGAATTCAAAAAATCCTCAAAAGATGGCCATTGACCATACACCTCAGCTGTTTCTTCTAGAACATAGAAATACACCTTGCCATAATCCTCTTCCCTTAGGGAAAGAGCATAGTTGCCAGATCCAGGATCATAGGCAAAATGGAGAAGATCTGTGCCCTTAAATCCTGCAGGTACAGCCTCATCGTCAAACCATTTCAGAGACTTCTTCATCTCATCAAGTGAATCAAAGGAATTAAAAGGAAAGAGATGATGTTCATCGTGGACTCCCCTTACTTGGGGTTGACCACCGTTGTGCTGGAGATAAAAGTCCAACATAGTTTTTGGCAATTCCTTCCCAAGAATCTCCTCAAATTGTAAAAAATCTTCTTTTGAAATCGGTGAATCTGCATCTAGCACTCTAAACATGATTACTCCCTTCAGTTTTCTACAATTATTCCTCTAAAATATTGTCAATAAAGTCATAGACGTTTGCAGCTACTTTTTGCATTTCTAAGGATCCTAAAGCACCCAAGTCATTTTCATAAATGGAATCATCTGCATTTTTCTTGATAAAATAAGCCAAATCTCCCTCTTGACCAATCAAAAAGAAGTCTGGTTCATCTACTTCTATCTGATAGGTCTCATTTCGCTCTAATAAATCCTCCTTAGCATACAAACAAATACCTGAATCTCCAATTTCATAGGGGTCAATCTCTTTCCACTCCGTTAAAAACTGATAGTAGAGATTGGGTAAGACAAATCCAAACTCATCTCTTTTCATAGTTCACCTCCACATATTCACTAAATACCAACTATGCTACTTCAAAGACCAACCACCATCAATAGTGAGAATTTGCCCCTGCATGGCGCTTGCCTTCCCGCTTGCTAGGAAAAGTGTAAGATATGCCACTTCCTCTGGCTCAATCCAGCGTTTGATAGGTGTTTCACTTGCTACCCAGTCTGCCAGACCACCTGGCTCAAAGTCAGCTGCTGTCATACCAGTCTTAACTGCACCAGGAGCAATGCCAAAGACCTGAATCCCAGCTTCAGCATAGTCCAGAGCTAATTGTTTGGTAAAGCCTGCCAAGGCATGTTTGGACGAGGTATATGCATGACCACCTCCGCCTGCTAGACTTGAGGCAATGGAACACATATTGATGATGATCCCTTTTTTATTCTCCAGCATTTGCGTAAGATAATGTCGCGTCAACTCTACTGGTGTCACATAGTTGATTTCAAAAATTTCTTGGATTTCTTGGGCGGATTGTTCTAGTAAAGGTTTGTAGTCATCCAAAACCCCAGCTGTATTGCAGAGAACATCCACCTGAGGACACCGGTCAAAAATTGGTTCCAAGTCAAGCGTTAAATCACGTTGTAAAAAGTGAAAGTCACCCTGTAAATCAGGATTTTCACCCTGATCCACTCCAAAAACCTGATAACCTTTTTCTAGAAAGAGTCGAGCTTGAGCCAGACCAATTCCTGAGCTAACTCCTGTCACCAAAACTCGTCTAGTCATGAACTTCCACCCAATCCGTCGCTAAGACATCACAAGGAGTTGGGCTCCACATAGAAAAACCTTCCCCTTCACCAGATACGTTGATGAGGAAATAGGGTGTCACTTCAAGGGCGACGCCATTTTGCTCGATAGTATCAAAAAGCTGCACATAGTTTTCAGCCCCACCCCAGCCAGTACGTACATATTTCTTTTTTGCCTTTAGTCCTGGCAGGATTTCTTCAAATGTCATGTTTCTCTCCTTAATAGTTCTCTTGTCTTATTATAACAAAAAACCGTTTTTCAACGGCTTTTTGACTGTGATTTCTGAATTGCAAATTCCACTTACGGCAAATCATTCCCTGCTGCGAGGTAAATCTCATACCATTCTTTTCGAGTCAGGTTGACATGACTTGCTTGGCTTGCTTCTATCAAATGTTTAGGGTTAGTTGTTCCTACTACTGCCTGCATCTTGGCTGGATAGCGTAACACCCAAGCGATAGCAATAGCTGATGGGCTTACACTGTATTTTAAGGCTAATCGATTTAGAACTTGGTTTAGTTGTTTGAACTTCTCATTGCCGACAAAATTACCCTTGAAGTAGCCAAACTGTAAGACTGACCAGGCCTGAAGGACGATGTCGTTTAATTTGCAGTATTCAAAGACGCTACCATCACGCAAAGCTGCCTTGTCACCTTCCATATTGACATGGAAACCTGATTCAAATCCTGGCGTGAAAGCTGCGCTTAGCTGTAATTGATTGATAGATAAAGGTTGTTTGACTTCTTTCTTCAGCAATTCCATCATCATGGGATTTTGATTGGACACACCGAAGTCTCGAACTTTACCTGATTTGTGTAGAATATCAAAGGCTTGAGCTACTTGATCCGCTTCCATCAAAGCATCTGGACGATGGAGAAGCAAGCTATCCAGGTAATCAACCTACAATCTTTTTAGAATCCCGTCTACTGATTCTAAAATGTAATCTTTTGAAAAATCAAAATAGGTAAATTCTTCTATGCGAATGCCACACTTGGACTGGATCCACATCCTTTCTCGCAGGTCAGGACGATTGTTTAACACTTGTCCCAGTAATTCTTCGCAACGACCTCCACCATAGATATCTGCCAAGTCAAAGGCATTGATTCCTACAGATAGGGCTGTTTCAACCAGCTCCTCCACTTCCTTAACCGGCTTGTCACTGATTCGCATCATGCCTAGAACGATTTCGGACAATTCTCTTTTCTCTTGACCAAATGGAATGTATTTCATGGCAATTTCCTCCGTTTTTCTTCATTATAAAGCAGAATGACACTTTTATCAACTTTTATCAAACGAAAAAGAACCAGTTCAAACTGGTCCTTTTTATTTTAGCCAATCACACTTCCGTTTGGTACAGCTGGATCAACTGTTAGAAGGGTTAATTTGCCATCATGTTCAGCTGAGAGAATCATCCCTTGGCTGACATATTTTTTCATCATTTTACGTGGTTTGAGGTTGGCAACGATTTGGACTTTCTTGCCGACTAATTCTTGTTCGTTTGGATAGTATTTTGCAATCCCTGAGAGAATTTGACGGTCTTCACCATCACCAGCATCTAAGCGGAATTGAAGCAACTTATCAGAACCTTCCACTTTAGAAACTTCCTTAACTTCTGCGACACGGATCTCAACCTTATCGAAGTCTTCAAACTTAATTTCTTCCTTGTTCAGTTTGAGTTCGACTTCATCTGGATTCCATTCTTTTTCGACGGCTGGCTTGTTGCCTTCCATTTGTTCCTTGATATAGGCGATTTCTTCTTCCATATCGAGACGTGGGAAGATTGGTGTTCCTTTAGCAACTACTGTTACACCTGCAGGGAAATCAGCCAGGCTCAAGTTTTCAAGGCTAGAAACTTCTGCTAGACCAAGTTGTGTCAAGACTGCACGACTGGTTTCCATCATAAATGGCTCAATCAAGTGCGCTACAACACGAAGGCTAGCTGCCAAGTGGCTCATAACACTTGCTAATTGGTCACGGTGCGCTTCGTCCTTAGCCAGTACCCATGGAGCTGTCTCGTCGATGTATTTATTGGTACGTGAGATGAGGGTCCAGACTGCTTCAAGTGCACGTGGGTAGTCAACTGCTTCCATGTAGGTATTGTAGTCAGCGATTGATTGTTCTGCAACGTCAGCAAGAGCATTATCAAAGTCTGTTACATCTTCTACATAGGCAGGGATTTGACCATCAAAGTACTTGTTAATCATTGAAACCGTACGGTTAAGGAGGTTCCCGAGGTCGTTTGCCAATTCATAGTTGATACGACCTACATAGTCTTCTGGAGTAAAGGTTCCGTCTGAACCAACAGGAAGGCTACGCATGAGGTAGTAACGAAGTGGATCGAGACCATAGCGCTCTACCAACATTTCAGGATAAACGACATTCCCTTTAGACTTAGACATCTTGCCGTCTTTCATGACAAACCAACCATGGGCAATCAAACGGTCAGGCAATTTGATATCCAACATCATAAGAAGGATTGGCCAGTAGATGGAGTGGAAACGAAGGATGTCTTTTCCTACCATGTGGAAGACTGTTCCATTCCAGAACTTATCAAAGTTACCATGCTCATCTTGACCATAACCAAGAGCAGTCGCATAGTTGAGAAGGGCATCAATCCAAACATAGACAACGTGTTTTGGATTAGATGGGACTGGAACTCCCCATGTAAAGGTTGTACGAGAAACCGCTAAGTCTTCCAAACCTGGCTCAATGAAGTTACGAAGCATTTCATTGAGACGACCATCAGGAGTGATGAAATCAGGGTGCGATTTGAAAAATTCGACCAAGCGGTCTTGGTACTTGCTGAGGCGAAGGAAATAAGACTCTTCTGAAACCCATTCAACTTCGTGTCCTGATGGTGCGATACCGCCAGTTACATTTCCAGCTTCGTTACGGAAAACTTCCGCAAGTTGGCTTTCTGTAAAGAATTCTTCATCTGATACTGAATACCAACCAGAGTATTCACCTAGGTAGATGTCATCTTGAGCAAGCAAGCGTTCAAAAACTTGTGCTACTACTTTTTCATGATAGTCGTCAGTTGTACGGATAAATTTATCATATGAGATATCCAGTAATTGCCAGAGTTCTTTGACTCCAACTGCCATGCCATCAACATAGGCTTGAGGTGTGATCCCAGCTTCTTCTGCTTTTTGTTGAATCTTTTGACCATGCTCGTCAAGACCAGTCAGATAAAAGACATCATAGCCCATAAGACGTTTGTATCGTGCTAAGACATCACAGGCAATAGTTGTGTAGGCAGAACCGATATGAAGTTTACCAGATGGATAGTAAATCGGTGTTGTAATATAAAAATTCTTTTCAGACATATTTTTTCCTTTCCAGGCTAATGAAACCTGTTTTTCTAACACTTCATTATACCATATTTTTAGTGATTTTCGATAGAGAAATCCATACAAAAACAAGACAGACAAATGTCCATCTCGTTTTTTATCTTTTAAATTATTCATAGCGAAGTGCTTCGATAGGATCCAGCTTAGAAGCTTTATTGGCTGGTAGAACACCGAATATCATGCCGATACCAGCCGAGACCGCTAAACTAAAGAGAGCGATTGGGATGGATACTCCAACTTCGATTCCTGCAATCAAGTTTTGAAGAAGAACTCCTGCAAGCATGGTCACCCCTGCAGCCAGTACAAGACCGATGAACCCTCCTAACAAGGTTAAAATCATGGATTCAATCAAGAACTGAACCAGGATATTAGCTCGTGTTGCTCCTAGCGCTTTGCGTAGACCAATCTCACGGGTACGCTCTGTCACAGAAACAAGCATAATGTTCATAACACCTGTACCACCAACAAAGAGGGAAATTCCCGCAATAGCACTAATAATCGTAGTTATAAAGCCGAACATTTGTTGCACTTCGTTGAAGGCTTCCGTTGCATCTGCTATCTGATACTCCCCTTGTTGGAGACCTGCAATCTCCGTCATTCTTCTTGCCAATTCTGGACCTAAAGTCTGAGTCAAGCTCGTATCGTTGACACGGAAGACAATATTTGAAATCTCGTCTGTGTTAAAATTAGCTGCCAAGGAAATATTGGTTGTAATTGGTAGTCCTCCGACTCCAAAGGATTTTGCAGCCTTAGCTTCTTTACTTGCATAAACACCAATAACACGGTAACTGATTTCATTTACTTCCACAATCTGATTGAGTGCTTCCTGTGCAGAACCAAAAAGGCTATTAGCAAGTTCTTCATCTAAAATGATCACGTTTGCAAAATCCTTATAATCTTGTGCTCTAAGACTTCGACCTGCAATGACTTCATTTTCGACCGCATCCATATAAGTGACATTCCCACCCGTCATGTTAGCGTGTTCCACCTTTTTATCCTTATAGGTCAAGGTCACATTGGCTGAGTTGGTCACATAGTAACTATCCACACCCTTGAGCTTAGCAGCTTCCTTAACCCAGGATTCTTGAGGTTTTGGTGGTTCAACAAAAACATCTTCCTCTTTACCAGACAGAGTTAGAGCAGACTGCTTCTGGGTAAAGGAACCGTCCTTACTCTTGGTAGGTGAATAGAAGACATGAATGTTTTTCTGTGATTTGGTCATGTTTTTATTGACCTGACGAGACATAGAATCTCCTAGGGCCATGATGACAACGACGGATGATACCCCAATGATAATCCCGATCATGGTTAAGAATGATCGCATCTTATGGGCCATGATAGATGAAAAGGCAAATTTCAGATTCTGCATCTTAGTTTTCCTCCTTTTCTACTTGGGCGCTATCAGACGAAATGACTCCATCGCGGATGACAATCTGACGTTTAGCGTATGCAGCAATTTCAGGCTCATGCGTAACCATAATGATGGTTTTTCCTTCTTTGTTTAATTCAACTAAGAGTTGCATGATCTGATTACCCGTTTTGGTATCCAGAGCTCCAGTTGGCTCATCAGCCAAGATAATAGATGGATTGTTGACAAGAGCTCGTGCAATGGCTACCCTCTGTTTCTGCCCACCTGATAATTCTGATGGTAAGTGATGGCTTCTGTCAGTTAATTCTACTTTTTCTAAATATTCTTCTGCTAGTTTACGCCGTTTTGAGGTAGAAACACCAGCATAGATTAGAGGCAATTCTACATTTTGCAGAGCGTTTAATTTAGATAAGAGAAAGAACTGCTGAAAGACAAAGCCAATCTCTTGATTTCGAACCTTGGCTAATTGTTTTTCACCCAAACCAGCTACTTCTTTTCCATCTAGAAAATACTGACCACTTGTAGGGGTATCTAACATACCAATAGTATTCATGAGAGTTGACTTACCAGAGCCCGATGGCCCCATGATTGCTACGAACTCTCCCTCATTGACCTCTAGATTAATATTTTTAAGAACCTGGAGTTCCTGATCCCCATTTCGATAACTACGGCAGATATTTTTAAGTCTAATTAGTTGCTTCATCAGTCTTTACCTCTTTTCCTTCTTCCAAGGAAGTTGTAGGATTACTGATAACTTTAGCTCCATCTGTCAAACCAGATATGATTTCTTGGTTTTCGGCATCTGCATTGCCTAACCCAACTTCAACTTTTTTGGCTCTTTGATATTCATCAAGAATCCAAACGTAACTTTTATCTTCTTCGAAAATCACACTAGTAATCGGAACAATCAAAGCCTTACTCTTATTCTTGACCTCGACACTAACTGTAAATCCTTGTTTCAAATCACCAATCTCACTCGTTACTTCAATTGTATATGGATACTTGGCCCCTGAGCTTGAGCCAGACAATCCTGAACTTGCTTCACTATTATTTTTTGGATAGTTAGAGATGTAAGTAATCTTTCCTGTCCAAGTTTTGTCTGGGTAAACTTTTGAAGTAAAGGTTACTTCTTGGCCGACAGAAAGATTGGCAAGGTTGTACTCAGAAAGCTCACCCTTCACTTGTAAATTGTCGTTACTTACTATGTGCACTAATACTTGGCTACTACCTGTCGGAGATTTTGAAACATTTCGGTTCACCTCGACAACTGTACCCTCAACTGTACTTAAGACTGTCGTAGCATCTAACTGAGCCTGAGCCTTTTCGAGTTGAGCTACCGCGTCCGCACGAGTATCACGAGCATCACTAATTTGTGAATCAATAGAAGAAAAAGAAGATCCTGTTGATTGCCCCTGAGTCTGTGCCAAATCAGCACCGCCTTCTTCGCCTACTTGAGGAAGGATAGGTGTTGCTGCAGCAGTATTTCGAGCCTCATTCAATTCATTGATATGACGGTCAGCCTTAGCAATGGCACGAGTAGCAGCATCATAAGCAGCTTGCGCTTCAGAACTACTATACTTTACTAAAGCTTGCCCTTCACTAACCTGATCTCCAACCGAAACCAAGACCTCATCTAGTTCACCCTTGCTGCCATCAAAATAAACATATTGCTCATTTTGAGCAGTTACACTACCAGATAAGAGAACTGATGATGCAACTGTCCCTTCTTTTGCAATGACAATATGACTTGGTTCGTCACTAGCTACTGTCTCACCCGGTTGTCTGAACAGTAGGATAGCTCCTGCTCCTAGTACAAGGGCTGTCGCAACGCCAATAGCTGTATATAAAGGCCATTTTTTAGATTTTGACTTCTTTTTCATTTCAATACCTCTTTTATAAACATATATTAAAATTATAGCACAAGTCCTAAAAATGGACAATTGCTTTCTAAATATCCAAAAACAATCGCCAAATCTTTTATTGTTGTGTTAGTTATATAATACAACTTCTTTTTTATTTTTGCAAGCATTTTCTTAAGAAATTTAAACGTAGCAGATTTTTGCATTGACTTCCAAAAAAGGATAGAATATGACTAGAAAACAACTAAAGGAGCTTTCTTATGAGAGAATATGATATTATTGCCATCGGAGGAGGTAGCGGGGGAATTGCTACCATGAATCGTGCTGGTGAACATGGTGCTAAGGCGGCAGTTATTGAGGAAAAGAAATTAGGCGGAACTTGTGTCAACCTCGGCTGTGTCCCTAAAAAAATCATGTGGTATGGAGCTCAAATTGCAGAGAGTATCCACAAATATGGACCTGACTATGGTTTCACAATCACTGACAACGAATTTGATTATGCAACTCTTCGTAAGAATCGTGAAGCCTATATTGACCGTGCTCGTTCATCTTATGATGGAAGCTTCAAGCGTAACGGAGTTTATTTGATTGAAGGACGTGCCGAGTTCGTTGATGCTCATACTGTCAGAGTTAATGGTGAGTTGATCCACGCTAAGCATATTGTGATTGCGACTGGAGCTCATCCTCATATCCCTTCTATTCCTGGTGCTGAACTAGGTGGTAGCTCAGATGATGTCTTCGCCTGGGAAGAGTTGCCTGAATCAGTAGCTATTCTGGGTGCTGGTTACATTGCTGTCGAATTAGCTGGTGTACTCCATACACTTGGTGTTCAGACAGATTTATTTGTCCGTCGTGAACGTCCACTACGTGGATTTGATAGCTATATCGTTGAGAGTCTAGTTCAAGAAATGGAAAATACAGGACTAAACCTCCACACACATAAGGTTCCTGCTAAACTTGAAGAAACTGAACAAGGTATTACCATTCATTTCGAAGATGGTAGCACTCATACTGCCAGTCAAGTTATCTGGGCAACTGGTCGCCGTCCAAATGTTGAAGGACTTCAACTCGAAAAAGTTGGTGTCACCCTCAATGAACGCGGCTTTATCCAAGTTGATGAATACCAAAATACGGTCGTTGATGGAATCTACGCTCTTGGAGATGTAACTGGTGAAAAAGAGCTGACTCCTGTCGCTATTAAGGCTGGTCGTACTTTATCTGAACGACTCTTCAATGGAAAAACCAATGCCAAAATGGACTACACTACTATTCCAACTGTAGTTTTCTCACACCCTGCTATTGGAACTGTTGGTCTGACCGAGGAAGAAGCTATTAAGCAATATGGACAAGAAAACGTCAAAGTTTATACTTCAAAATTCGCTTCTATGTATTCTGCAGTTACTAGTCACCGCCAAGAAGCTCGTTTTAAACTCGTTACAGCTGGTGCAGACGAAAAGGTAGTTGGCCTTCATGGAATCGGCTACGGAGTTGACGAAATGATTCAAGGTTTCGCAGTTGCTATCAAGATGGGAGCTACAAAATCAGACTTTGATGCTACTGTCGCTATCCATCCAACAGGTTCAGAAGAATTTGTTACTATGCGTTAATCAATTAAAAGAGACCATTTAGGTCTTTTTTATTGATTTCAATCGGCCGTCACAAAAAGAGTTAACTTTTTCTAAATTAACGGTTGACTTAATCTGACAAGATTATATAATAGTTACTATAAATAAAAAAAGAGGTTAACTATTTTGAAAAAAGCACATATCTATGCCATTCCTGCTATAGGAGCTGCACTTATTGCAGTATTAGCCCAGATTAGTATTCCCATTGGTCCCGTTCCTTTCACTCTGCAGAACTTTGCTATTGGACTGATAGCTACTGTTTTTAGACCTAGAGAAGCTGTCCTCTCTGTTGGACTATATCTATTACTTGGCGCCATTGGTCTTCCTGTTTTCGCTAGTGGAGGAGCTGGTTTTCATGTTTTGGTAGGCCCAAGTGCTGGTTATCTTTGGTTCGACCTTGTCTATGCTGGACTTGCTTCCTATCTCATTCACACAAATAGTGGCGTCTTACGTATTTTCTTTGCGAATCTCTTGGGTGATTCTCTTGTCTTTGTAGGTGGTATTCTCAGTCTCCACTTCCTAGCTGGGATGCCTTTTGATAAGGCACTCGCTGTCGGAGTCATTCCCTTTATCATACCAGATCTAGCAAAAATTATTGCCATCAGTTTCATTGGAAAAGCTCTACTTAAACGATTAACAAAAGATAAGAGTTTTACGTTCAATCATTCTTAGAAAAAAGTTATTGATTCATTATTATTTAAAAACAAAAAAGAGAGAACAATTGTTCTCTCTTTTTAAACTATTCAATTCAGCACTTATCAGTTAGAAAAGCGATGATTGTTTAGTTTTCTTCTCTTCTCTTGCGAGACAAAGCATATCCAGCTGTTGCCAATCCAGAAATCGCTGCAAGTGATAGGAATGGAAGATCCTCTGTACCAGTATTTGGTAATTCTTTTTGAGGCTCATTATCTCTAAACTTGTTGATTGGGATAATCTTGTCTTCGATTGGTTGAGGTGGAAGTTGTGGATCCGGTTGTGGTTTTGGTTGTGGTTTTGGATCTGGTTGTGGTTGTGGTTTTGGATCTGGTTGTGGTTGTGGTTTTGGATCCGGTTGTGGTTGTGGTTTTGGATCTGGTTGTGGTTGTGGTTTTGGATCTGGTTGTGGTTGTGGCTGTGGTTTTGGATCCGGTTGTGGTTGTGGTTGTGGTTTTGGATCCTCTTTCTTAGGACATCCACAATCACGGATAAAGATACGATTTGTTTCTTTACCATCACCATCTTTGATGATAATCCAGTATCCAGATTGACCTTCCTTGTTCTTACCAGGTTCAGTAGTAATACTTGGTGTCTTACCATCCTTACCATCGCGAACGAAGGTACGGCTAGTGATGTTTCCATCACCATCTTCAGTGATTACCCAAACACCAGTATTTCCTTCTTTATCTTTACCAGGTTCAGTACGAACTTTTGGTGTTTTACCATCAATACCATCACGGATAAAGTTACGGCTAGTGATGTTACCTTCAGAATCACGTACAATTACCCAAACACCAGTATTTCCTTCTTTGTCTTTACCAGGTTCAGTAGTAACAGTTGGTGTCTTACCGTCCTTACCATCTTTACCGTCTTTACCATCCTTAACGAATGTACGACCAGTTTCTTTGCCGTCACCATCATGTGTAATTACCCAAGTACCAGTATTACCATCTTTGTCTTTGCCTGTCTCAGTTGTTACACGTGGAGTCTTACCATCCTTGATAATAGTTTGAACCTTCTGACCGTCAACGTTAATAACAGTTACAGTATGAGTTCCATCTTCGTTATCTTTAACAGTAATGCTTGGTGACTTACCATCTTTACCATCTTTGATGATTGTTTGAGTCTTAGTTCCATCTGGATTTTCAACAGTGATCGTATGTGTACCGTCACCATTTTCAGTAACAGTAACCTTCGCAGATTTACCATCTACTCCGTCTTTACCATCTTTACCATCTACTCCGTCTTTACCATCCTTAACGAATGTACGGCCTGTTTCATTTCCTTCTGGATCACGAGTAATTACCCAAGTACCATCGTTACCGTCAGTGTCTTTACCACGTTCAGTAGAAACTCGAGGTGATTTACCATCTCTGATAATTGTTTCTGTTGTTTGACCATCGACATTGACAACTTTAACTGTGTGTGTACCATCTTCGTTATCTTTAACAGTTACGCTTGGTGACTTACCATCTTTACCATCTTTGATGATAGTTTCAGTCTTAGTTCCGTCTGGATTTTCAACAGTGATTTTATGTGTACCATCTTCGTTATCTTTAACGGTTACAACTGGTGATTTACCATCTTTACCATCTTTACCGTCAATACCATCTCTAACGAATGTACGACCTGTTTCTGTACCAGCAGGATCATGTGTGATTACCCATGTACCAGTACGTCCTTCAGCATCTTTACCACGTTCAGTTGTTACTGATGGGTTCTTACCGTCTTTGACGATTGTTTCACTTGTTTGACCATCTGGGTTCACAACTTTAACTGTATGAGTACCGTCACCATTGTCTTTAACAGTTACGCTTGGTGATTTACCATTTTCACCGTTTTTAACAATAGTTTGAGTAGTTACACCATTTGGATCAGTGATAGTGATTGTGTGTGTACCGTCACCATTATCTTTAACTGATGCTTCAGGTGACTTACCATCTTTACCATCTTTAACGAATGTACGACCTGTTTCAGTTCCAGCAGGATCATGTGTGATTACCCATGTACCTGTGTTACCTTCTGAGTCTTCACCACGTTCTGTTGTTACAGATGGGTTCTTACCGTCTTTGATGATGGTTTCTGTTGTTTCGCCATCTGGGTTCACAACTTTAACTGTGTGAGTACCGTCACCATTATCTTTAACGGTTACAGTTGGTGTCTTACCATCTTTACCATTCTTGATAACTGTTTCTGTTGTTGTTCCATCTGGGTTCACAACTTTAACTGTGTGAGTACCATCTTCGTTATCTTTAACAGTTACGACTGGTGATTTACCGTCTTTACCATCTTTACCGTCTTTACCATCTTTAACGAATGTACGACCTGTTTCTGTACCAGCAGGATCATGTGTGATTACCCATGTACCTGTGTTACCTTCAGAGTCTTCACCACGTTCAGTTGTTACTGATGGGTTCTTACCGTCTTTGATGATGGTTTCTGTTGTTTCGCCATCTGGGTTCACAACTTTAACTGTGTGAGTACCATCTCCGTTATCTTTAACAGTTACAGTTGGTGTCTTACCATCTTTACCATTCTTGATAACTGTCTCAGTTGTTTCACCATCAGGGTTCACAACTTTAACTGTATGAGTGCCGTCTTCGTTATCTTTAACAGTTACGACTGGTGATTTACCATCTTTTCCGTCTTTAACGAATGTACGAGCAGTTTCAGTACCAGCTGGATCATGTGTGATTACCCATGTACCTGTGTTACCTTCAGCATCTACACCACGTTCTGTTGTGACTGATGGGTTCTTACCGTCCTTGATGATTGTTTCTGTTGTTTCACCATCTGGGTTCACAACTTTAACTGTGTGAGTGCCATCACCGTTATCTTTAACGGTTACTGTAGGTGTCTTACCATCTACTCCATTCTTGATAACTGTTTCTGTTGTTTCACCATCTGGGTTTACAACTTTAACTGTGTGAGTACCATCACCGTTATCTTTAACGGTTACGACTGGTGATTTACCATCTTTACCGTCAACACCATCTCTACCGTCTTTACCATCTTTAACGAATGTACGACCTGTTACTGTACCAGCAGGATCATGTGTGATTACCCATGTACCTGTGTTACCTTCAGAGTCTTCACCACGTTCAGTTGTTACTGATGGGTTCTTACCGTCCTTGATGATTGTTTCTGTTGTTTCACCATCTGGGTTCACAACTTTAACTGTGTGAGTGCCATCACCGTTATCTTTAACGGTTACAGTTGGTGTCTTACCATCTTTACCATTCTTGATAACTGTCTCAGTTGTTTCACCATCTGGGTTCACAACTTTAACTGTGTGAGTACCGTCTTCGTTATCTTTAACAGTTACGACTGGTGATTTACCATCTTTACCGTCAACACCATCTCTACCGTCTTTGGCATCCTTGATGAATGTACGGCCTGTTACAGTACCTTCTGGGTCATGAGTGATTACCCATGTACCTGTGTTACCTTCAGAGTCTTCACCACGTTCTGTTGTGACTGATGGGTTCTTACCGTCCTTGATGATTGTTTCTGTTGTTTCACCATCTGGGTTCACAACTTTAACTGTGTGAGTGCCATCACCGTTATCTTTAACGGTTACTGTAGGTGTCTTACCATCTACTCCGTTCTTGATAACTGTTTCTGTTGTTGTTCCATCTGGGTTCACAACTTTAACTGTGTGAGTGCCGTCTTCGTTATCTTTAACGGTTACGACTGGTGATTTACCATCTTTACCGTCTTTACCGTTTTTGATATCGACAACATCGATCTCTACATCTTTAGATACAGACTTACCATCAAGAGTTGCTGTAGCTTTAGCTGTGTAGCTACCTACCGCAGTTGGAGTACCAGAGATTGTCTTAGTAGCAGCATCATATGTTACACCATCAGGAAGGCTAGCTTCATCGAGAGTAAGGTCAGAACCTGGTGTGTGAGTAAGAACGATATTATTGATTGCATTACCTAGTTGAACAAGCTGACGACCACCTGAAACAGTAAGGTCAAGATCTTTATCAGCTTTAGGATTCACATTAAGAGTAAATGTGTCTACAGCTGAAGCTCCACCAATTTCTGTTGGGTTTGTAGCTTGCATACGGATTGTAAATGTACCAGCTTTTGTAGGTGTACCAGTAAATGTCTTAGTAGCAGCATCATATGTTAATCCATATTCAGAGATAACTTCATTGATATCTGCTTCTTCTACCAAACCATATGGTGTCTTCATAGTAACTTTAGAAAGATTATTGTGAGTTACTACTGCAGGAGTGATAGCATCACCAACTGTTACAGTTTGCTCTTTATTAGAGATGTCGATAGAAACTGGAGAACCAGTAACTGTGATTACGACTTCAGCATTTGCAACTGGATTGTTACGGTAGTTATCATATTGAGCTTTAACTGGGATACGGTAAACACCAACTTTGGTAGGAGTTCCTGAGAAGGTATGAGTTGACTCATCATAAGTAACTCCATCTGGGAGATAGCTTGGATACTGACCAGTAGCAGGATCTGGAGCCGCATTGTAGTTAGTAGTCTCAACACTAATTGTAGCACCTTCAGAAGCCTCAACTTTAATAGGGTTCATAGGAGAAAGTACTTGAACTTCAGTTTCTCCACCCTTAACTGAGATTGGTTTTTCCTTAACCTTAATCTTGATAGTACCAGTAGCTTCTTGGTCACCACGAGTTAGTTTATAAGTATAAGTTCTTTCACCAACTTCATTGGTTGTACCTGAAATAGTCTTCGTAGCATCATCATAGGTAAGACCAAGATCACTCCACTGCCATGTGTCCCCAGAGAATGTAGCCTTAGGATGTGGATCGATTTCGATAGGATCAATCGTATCACCAACAGTTACTTCGCGTTCAAAGTTCTCTGCTACAAGTTCACCAGGAAGGACAGTAAGAGTTACATATTTTTGAACTACTTGTCCATCTTTTTCAGCAGTAACTTTAATCTTGTAAACACCTTCAACGAGACCTTTACCTGCGATTGTCTTAGTAGACTTAGTAAAGCGAGTTCCTTTAGGAAGAGCTTTTGTATCAACTGTTAGTGTAGCACCGTCAGTATGAGTGATCACCATATCCTTGAACTTTTCACCTTCTTTGATGGTTTGTTCATGGTTGGTTACATCAAGATCAAGTCCAACACCATCACGTGGTCTTACTTCAAAGGTAAAGTCTGTGAATGTTGTAGAAACACCACCATCCGCATTGTAGTAGTCAACTTCCACACGTGCCTTTTGGTTTTCAGTTGTTTTCAGTACACCATATCCTTCAAGAGTATTAGTGATAGTGTCTCCTGAGACTGTCGCATACTTATCTCCACTTTCCGTAATGACACGGATAGCAGCAATTCTTGATCCACCATCAAGTGTTACAGGTACACCTGGGAAGCGTTCGCCTTCTTTCCATACTTGGTGGTCGATAGGATTGATAAAGTCAGTTACTTCAAATTCGAAGATACGGTTTGGCGCATTGTCACCAAAGTGTCCATCGATAGCGCGGACTTCAAAGTTATACTTACCAGGTAACAGTTTGACTCCAGCTTTCTTTCTGATCGTTTGAGTTGCTTCATCATACTCTGTACCATCTGGGAATCGAACTGGTTTAATAGTAGCATTAACCTTGTTTAGCTCAATCTTACCAATTGTCTGTGCATCAGCAGAACGTGGTACAGAGACAATACCCTCTTTATTTAAGACTGCAGTTTCAGTGTTTGGTGTAAACCTGACATCCGCATTCGTAAGACTGAAACCATCTGCATTATCAGTAACAGACTGTGAACGTTCTTCTGTAGTTAAATGAACATTGAAGATACGAGTTTGTCCAACGCTATCAGTAGTTTTGAACTTAATATCAAAGCTACCTTGTTGAGCTGGAAGTTTTGTAAATCGGACACGGTATGGTGTATACATCCAATTATGAACTGCCCAATCTTCACTATCATACTTAATTTTTGGGTCATGTACAGTAACAAGTTCATACTCAACATCAGGTACTGTATCTAAACGTTCAAACTTCTTAAGGGTTACTGGTGAATCAGGGAAGTCTTTTACTTTTGGTGAATCATCAATATAAAGTCCTAACTCTGTATAATATCTTGGTGTATCAGGTTTTGCATCTGCAACAGTAGTTGGTTCAGGACGATTAATTTTAGCAATATGATAGCCAAAAGGTGTTGTAGGAATATAATAATTATTAACTCTTGTACTATTTTCCCCCATATCTCCAGTTGCATAATCACTTCCTAATTCTCCATCAGCATCACGTGAGGCAGTGGCTTCACGATTTCTTTGCCAACTACCTCTAGATTCTGGCATTGTTGAAAGTGTAGTTAAACCAAAAGATCTTGGATTAACAATTTCTAGCATCATTGTCGCTTTGACATTTGGATCTGTTTTGGAAACAAGACCAATTTCATACTTACGACCAGCATGGCGTCCATCAAGTACTATATCTCCAGTAACATACTCGCCGACCTTATCATAGGTAAGGCCAAGTGCTTTTGCATCTGGAGTTAGATCAACTTCGTCTGGAGTAATACGGGTAAGACCCATCTTGTAAACTAACTTTGTAGTAGTACCATTGTTACGAATTTTTGTATAACCACTGTAGTTTTCAATGGTCATATATGGTTTAGTACCTTCTGACGGTGTTTCAGCCGCCAACATATAAGATACGAAACCTGAGTGACCTGCACGCTTCATTTCTGTGTAAACAGACTCGATAGCAGATTGGAGGCGTCCAATGCTAAGTTCAAGATCAGCTTTCGTTAATTGAGCTTTTTCAGAAAGCTGTTGAGCTGCTGCCAACTCAGCTTTTGAAGCTTGAAGAGCGTCCGCAAGAACTTTCTTAGCATCGCTATCAGTAAGTTTAGCTTCTTGTTTTTCAGCTTCTTCATTAACAGCTTTTGCTTCAAGAATGCTGTTGTTCAATTGCTCTTTAAGTGGTTGAAGAACTTCGTCAACTGCAGGCTTAGCTTCAGTAACTTTTTCTTCTGCTGCTGGAACTTCTTTTTTATCAAGTTTAAGTTCTGGTTTTTCTTCTGCAACTGGTGCAGTAGATGGAGCTGTTGCTACAACAGGCTCTTTAGATTTTTCAACAGTTGTTTCTGTAGTTGTTGTTTCAGTTGTTGTTTCTGCAACTGGTTCTTTTTCTGTAGATGGTGCTGCAAGAGTTGCAGGAGCACGGTATGGTTCTGGAATAGTGATTTCTTCAGAAATAGTTTCCTTGACCGGCTCTTCTTCTATTGCCTTAGTTGCCTCCCCTTTAAATTCACTGGCGCTTACATGTGGGGCGTTAACCATCGACCCGACGAAGAACTGTCCTACAAGGACAGATGCCACACCTACACTAAACTTACGTATGGCAAAACGTTGACGTTTTTCAAATTTCATTATTATTTATCTCCTTTTTATTCATTATCTTGTTTTTTTCTCTTACCGATAAACAGAGCACTTGCTGCTGCCATTAGTGAGACTCCAAGAGCTGATAATCCACTAGCTTCTGTACCAGTGTTTGGCAATTGTTCTTTTCCAGATGAAGCTTTAGTTTCTACCGGTTTGGCTGGTGTATTTGTTGGCTGTACTGGTTTAGATGGATCTACTGGTTTAGATGGATCAGCTGGCTTAGATGGAACAACTGGTTTAGTTGGGTCAGCTGGCTTAGATGGAACAACTGGTTTAGTTGGGTCAGCTGGCTTAGATGGAACAACTGGTTTAGTTGGGTCAGCTGGTTTAGTTGGGTCAGCTGGTTTAGTTGGGTCAGCTGGTTTAGCTGGATCTGCTGGTTTAGCTGGATCTGCTGGTTTAGCTGGTTCTTTTGTTCCTACTTCGATAACTTTATCAACTGCATCTACCTTAGTTGTTGAAACAACTTTACGCTCTACTTCTTTGCCATCTACAAAGACAACACGTTCAACTACAGTAATGCTACCAGCTTTTCCTTCTTGGACAACTTTTTCTGTACCTTTTGCAAGGTTAGCGTTGTCACGACGAATTGTCTTAAATGCTACTGTATCTTTCTTAGTTTCATACTTCTCGATAACTTTAGCATCAGGTTTAGATGGTACTACTGGAGTGTCACCTGGTTTGCTTGACACTTTTGTTCCTACTTCGATAATCTTATCGATTGCATCAACTTTGTTGGTTGAAACGACTTTGCGTTCTGTTTCTTTACCATCAACAAGAACGACATGTTCTACTGTTGTGATGCGACCATCTTTTCCTTCTTGGACAACTTTTTCTTTACCTTTTTCAAGGTCAGCATTGTCGCGACGGATAGTCTTGTATGAAAGAACTTCTACTTTTGTTTCTTCTTTTTCGACAATCTTAGCTTCAGGTTTAGATGGTACTACCGGAGTGTCACCTGGTTTGCTTGACTCTTTTGTTCCAACTTCGATAATCTTATCGATTGCATCGACCTTAGTCATTGAAACTAGTTTACGTTCTACTTCCTTACCATCAGCAAGAACGACATGTTCTACTGTTGTGATGCGACCATCTTTTCCTTCTTGAACAACTTTTTCTGTGCCTTTTTCAAGACTAGGATTTTCTTGGCGGATTGTCTTATATGCGAGCACTTCTACTTTAGTCTCATCTTTTTCGACAATCTTAACTTCAGGTTTAGATGGTACTACTGGAGTGTCACTTGGTTTGCTTGACTCTTTCGTTCCAACTTCGATAATCTTATCAACCGCATCCACTTTGTTGCTTGAAACGACTTTACGTTCCACTTCCTTACCATCAACAAGAACGACACGCTCTACTGTTGTCACAATACCATCTTTTCCTTCTTGGACAACTTTTTCTGTGCCTTTTTCAAGGTTAGCGTTATCGCGACGGATGGTCTTGTATGAAAGGATTTCTACTTTAGTTTCGTTTTTCTCAACAATCTTAGTTTCTGGTTTAGATGGTACTACTGGAGTGTCACTTGGTTTGCTTGACTCTTTCGTTCCAACTTCGATAATCTTATCAACCGCATCAACTTTATTTGATACGACAACTTTACGTTCTTTTTCGACTCCATCTACTAAGACAACGTGTTCGATTATTGTAACAATTCCTTCTTTACCTTCTTGGACAACTTTCTCTGTGCCTTTTGCAAGGTTAGCATTGTCACGACGGATAGTCTTGAATGGAAGGATTTCTACTTTAGTTTCATCCTTCTCAACAACCTTAGGTTCTGGTTTAGATGGTTCAACTGGTTTAGTTGGGTCAACTGGTTTAGATGGTTCAGCTGGTTTAGATGGTTCAACTGGTTTAGATGGTTCAGCTGGTTTAGATGGTTCTACTGGAGCAGCAGGTTCTTTCGTTCCTACTTCAATGATTTTATCAACTGCATCAACCTTGTCTGTTGAAACGACTTTACGTTCTTTTTCAACTCCGTCAACAAT